>NZ_LOKV01000023.1:0-719111 GCF_002211395.1 Rhizobium sp. R339 | reverse complement strand
TGCCGCTGTTCCGGCAGCAGATCAAGGAAGGCGGCCCGGTGACGCTGACGCATCCCGATATCACCCGCTACTTCATGACGATTTCGGAGGCCTCGCAGCTCGTCATCCAGGCGGGCGCAATGGCGGATGGCGGGGATGTTTTCCTGCTGGATATGGGAGAGCCTGTCCGCATCGCCGATCTTGCCCGCAAGATGGTGGAGCTTTCCGGCCTGACAGTGCGCCACGAGGATAATCCCGAAGGGGATATCGAGCTTGCCGTTACCGGCCTCAGGCCCGGCGAGAAGCTCTATGAAGAACTGCTGATCGGCGACAATCCCGAAACGACGGAACATCCCAGGATCATGAAGGCGCGTGAGGATTTCCTGTCCTGGCCGGAGCTTATGAAAAAGCTCAACGCGCTCAATGCGGCATTGGATCGCAACGATATGATCGCTGCCCGTGCAACATTGGCTGAGCTCGTTTCCGGCTACTCGTCGACGGGCGAGGTCTCGGATCTGGCTTTGGTCGGCGTAGAAACCAATACGGCGGCGTGAACGTGGCTGCAGCGTCCGTAAAATCACCGCGACGAGGCAGGCGAAGATCTGCATAGCCGCGCGGTTAACGGGGGCATCGTGATAGGCCCAGGTTGCGGTCTTTTGATGATTGACATTGAAGGTCCGATAGGATTGAAGCGTCATTAGGCTCCGAGCTGTTATGAAATTCTTTGCTAAATTTGAGCCTATGACGGATTCTGAAAGCTGCGGTCATGGAACAAAGATCATTTGACGAGGAAATTAATCTATTCTCTGTTGTTTCCTTTCTAAGACGTGGCATGGCCATCATTATTGTGTGCTGCTTCATTGGAATTGCACTAGCAGGCATTTTCCTCTGGCGTAGCCAACCTTACTATCAAGCTTCCGCACAACTGGTGCTTGCAAGCGCATCAGCTCCGACACAGCTCGACCCTGATGCCGTCGCTCTTGTGGAGCCTCGTGAACATGTTACTTTTCGTCTGCGATCTCCATCAGCTTTCGATCAGCAGACCGTCTCCGCGTGCTCCGACGGCGGCCCGGTAACCGCCGAACAGATTTCGCAAAACGTGAGGGTGACGGCACCATCAGTTCCCAGTGACGTCATCGAAATTTCCTTTACCGCCCCAGCCGCTGAATTGGCGCGGCAGTGCGTCGCCGCGATCGTGCGGGGGGTTCAAGAACAGCAGACGTTGGTTGCGTCCACCGGCTCGGAACATCTGAAATCTCAAATCAGGTCACTGCAGGATCAACTCGTGGAAAATTCGAAGCTCCTGAAGGAGGCGCAGGATTCCGGATGGCAGCAGGCAATATATCTCGCGACACGCGACGATGCGATCGCATTGCGTAAGGACATTGCCGACTTGACGGGTAAACTTGAATTAAGCAAATCTGCAACTCTGCTTTCCCCAATTTACGCTCCATCAAATGCCGCCTCTCCGACCAAGATAACTATTCTGACTGCAGGTCTCTTTGTCGGGTTCGTTATCGGACTTCTAATCAACCTCCTTAAAAGCGCATACCTCATGCAGCGAAATCGCCGTAGCCGGTCGAACGGCTAATGCGTTTAGCGCACCTTGAGCAAGGCCGCACGAATTACCTGCATGCCCCGCGATACAAGCTTCTTAGAGAAGAAATTTACTGGGCTGGCTCTCAACCCGTGAGTTTCAAGCGCAAGTAGAATTTCTTTGTTTTGCTGCAGGATATTCTTCCAGCTGCGATTTGTCGTGCCGCCCATTCGCATCTTCACCATAATGCCGGGCAGGTATTTCGACTTGATACGGTGGCGTTCTAGAAAGCGCATCATTAATTCTACATCAGCAGCAATCCTATAACAGAGGTCAAACGACCCAAGGCGCTTGTAGACCTCGCGCCGAACAAAGAAGGTTGGATGAGGCGGGCACCAGCCCTTTTCGAAAGCCCGAGGTACAAAAGGCGAAGAGCGCCAGTCGCGCACGATCGT
The DNA here is from genome assembly GCF_002211395.1 of Rhizobium sp. R339. Taxonomy (NCBI): domain Bacteria; kingdom Pseudomonadati; phylum Pseudomonadota; class Alphaproteobacteria; order Hyphomicrobiales; family Rhizobiaceae; genus Rhizobium; species Rhizobium sp. R339. Next base: position 717,140 of record NZ_LOKV01000023.1, on the reverse strand, counting down.
TGAGGTATCATCTTGCCGAACATAGCAGAGATCCCCGTAACATGCTTCCAAGGCCGGATCCCGGAACGCCTCCGCGACCTTTGCTAGAGCGCCCGGCATGTAAAAATCGTCGCCATTGATGAAGCCGATAACATCGCCGGTCGCAAGACTTATTCCTTTATTCATGGCATCATAGATGCCGAAGTCCTCTTCGGAAACTAGGCGCGTAATAACCTCGCGACGTTCGTTGATCCGATCAAGCGTGCGGTCCTTTGAGAGTCCGTCGACGACGATATACTCCATATTCGGATAGTTTTGAGCGCGAACGGATTCGATCGTCTCAGCGATCGTGGCTTCGTTGTTGAAGACAACGGTGATGATTGAAATTTTCGGTTCGCGCATTCACACTTACTTTCATAGCTGGTGGGTAGAGGCGAGGTCCCCCGGCCTTCGTCCGTGGTTTGCTACCGGCGTTTGGTGGCAGCCCGTTGAACAAGCGCATGGAAATCAGTGATGAAGCGGTTGACGCGTTCATTAGCGATGGCCTGTGCCTTCGCCACCCGTTCGAACAGAATATCAGGCGAAGACAGATTTGCCGAAGCAAGTGCGTCTGCAAGCGCCTGCGCGTCATGGCGATCGAAAAATACGGCCACTTCGCCCGCCTGTTCCCTGTTGACGTCCAAATCCGACAAAATCAACGGCACGCCCCACGACAGAGCCTCTTCGACTGTCGTGCTCCATCCTTCGAAGAGAGATGGATTCAGCAAGGCCATACTAGCGGTTGCGAGTGGAGCAAGATCGCCATATGGGATAAGACCGAGAAGAATGAAGTTTGAGGAGAGACCGGAAGTGTCGATAGCAGCCTTCACACGCGGAAAATAAGAGGGGTCGCGCGGATCAGACTGGCTGCCACATGCCACGATAGTAACGTCTTGACCGCGGTCACGGAGGATCGTCAATGCCTCCACGACAAGAAGATGGTTCTTGTGCTGCCAGAACTGGTTGGGAAGGAAGACATATCGCTCAGGCAGTCCATATTTGTCGGCAAGAGCACGAGCAGCCGCAGGAACAATCACGACCTTGGGCGGCACCGCAAACCTGACGACGTGTGTGCGCCCCCGGGAGGACGGATAGAAAACTTCGCACGAGACGCGCGAGTCTTCGCTGCTCAACATGATCTCGCGTTTTCCCAGGACCTGAATTCTAAACCCTATATCGCGTTTCCAGTAGCCAAGCTTACTGAAGAGATGGGGGAGGAAGCGGTGCTGGAAATCTGGGATCCAGGCAATAGCGGGGATGCCGAGATTGAAACCAAAAAATTGTGCCACCTCAAATACGACATCTATCTGATGAGTTCTAAACAGCTTACGCACACGCCAGTCGGCGCCGGTGACAAGACCGGTGAGCAGAGATCTAAAGCTCCTGGATCTGTTAAAGAGCGGGCTACGGACCACCTCAACGCAATTGAGAGCCGCAAATGGAGTTATATCTTCTTCATCGACGTCGGTTCCAAAGAACATAACAGGCGTAAGAGCTCTGCTCTGATCAGCGGACAGCAGCCTGGCGAGATTTATCAGATAGTTATAACCGCCGGTCCAGTCTTTCCCGCCGATCATCGTAAAGGCAATACGGGTCATGATCTCACACCGGATTCCGATCGAAACCACCTGACATAGTCTGAGAGGCCTTCCATCAAATCCTGTTGCCACTCGAACCCGAGGGCCGCGAGCTGCTCGGATTGGGCTATTAGGCTTTGAGGGTCGCCAGCTCGTGCTTTACCCGAAAATTCAATCCTGGCTTCCAAATTAGTATCGACCGCCCATGCTTGGGCAATACCTTCAACGATCGCGCGAACATTGGTGCCGCGGCCGGTGCCGATATTGATAACTTTTGGCGAGGGGCTCGCCTCCGTGTGGATCAGCGACAGCGCGCGCGCGACGTCGGTCACCGCCGTCCAGTCTCTAAGCTCGTTGCCACTGCCACCGAGAAGGAGTCGCTCAGGGTGAACCTCGAGCTGGGAGCAAACGTCCCAGAGCAATTGCTTGCGTAATCCCTCCCCATAAACTGAAAACAGCCGACCGATCACGACCTTTAACTCGTAACTCTCACAATAGGAGATGCAGAGAGATTCCATTATATGCTTGTGATGACCGTAGGGAGAGAAGGGGTTGGGTTTCGCCGTTTCAGCTATCTGACCTGTGTGCCCTGCCCCGTAAACAGCAGCGCTAGAAACCGCCACTAAGCTGCTTTTAGGGGCCTCCAGTCTCATCCATTCAAGGAGTTCAATGCTCGAGCTGACCGTGCGGTGGAAATCTTCGCGAGGATTTGCGATTGCTGCTCCGACCGACGAGCCCCCCGCAAGATGGTACACAATGTCCACCGTCCCAAACTGCTGTTGAATCAACCGAAGATTGGGGATATCGACCTCGCCGTTATGCCAAGAGACTAGCCCCCAGCGCTGGGCGTGAAGCGGTGACCAGGTACCGTGCCCAAGGCCGAATACGGAGTTCCCGGCAAGTGCAAGTGACTTTGCCAGATATCTTCCGATAAATCCGTGAGCGCCTGTGATTAATATACGAGCCATTCTTTTTCTTTATTGGGGCCGCGTGGCGATGAACGAATATAGCCGACCCGGCCGCCGATCGAACTTTGCTGCGATATGCGAGAAGATCGTCCAGACCGACCGAGAATTCAAAAGCGCTGGAACGGCTCTGGCGAAGAACGGCAATCGCATGGCAATCTGCGCCTTCAACTCCGCCGGAGTGTAGGGGGCGAAGTTGATCTCGCTCTCCAGCGGCATAAGGAGCTTTTCCATCTTGAAACCGGCCGAAACAATAGAGTTCTGATACTCCTTCAGAAGAAAGGCGTTTTCCCCTCCATAGAGTTTGTGCAGGGGATGGCGATCGAGAAAGATCGGCAAATCGCGTTCGCTCGATATCACATGTTCGCGAACTGCGATGAAGCGCCCGCCGGGCTTGAGCACTCGAAAGAATTCGCGACACGCGGCTGACAGATCGGAGGTGTGATGCAGAACGGCTCTAGCAAAGACCACATCGAAGGCATTGTCGGAGAATGGGAGCTTTTCGGAAAACTCCTCGGCGATCGAAATGGGAAGATGAACTTCATTGAAGAGGGCACGAATTGCACCAGCCCCCACGAGGTCGCTCGCGTCGGGCTCCAGGGCCGTTACCTCAAAACCTTCCTTCGCCAGAGCATAGCTGGCAATACCACGACCGGCGCCGATATCGACTGCAGTTCCTGGCGCCCGCGGGAGAAATTCGCGAATGGCACCCCATTCGCCGCTCCGCCAATACCGCTCGGCTGCCTGCAGAATCGGATCGTCGTAATAGGCATCGAGCACCAGCTTTTGCTGGTCAGGCTGTTGCCGAAGCCACTGGACGGCTGCTTCCCACGTGTCCAACTTTGTTGCCGTCATGGTTGACCTTCTGTCTCTTTTTGCGTCCGCTTGAGATTCCGAATTATGCGAGCGGGGTTACCGGCGACGACGGTGTAAGGGGGGACATCGCGCGTGACAACAGCATGGGCTCCAATAACTGCCCCGTCGCCGACTGTCACCCCCTTCAGGATACTCACGCCAAAACCAATCCACACCTTGTCCTGAATAAACACTGGCTTGATGGAAACCCCCGTCCAATCCTTCTTTCCTAAGCCCCAATCGGTCACATCGTTCTTGCGCAATTCCCAGTCGAGAGAATGAGAATCATGATCGACGATTGTCACTCCCCATGAGATGATGACGTCGTTTCCAATCGTAATTCCGGAATGGCATACCAGGTGACTGGCACCAATATAGCAGCGATGCCCAATGCTGATGCGGCCGCGGGGATCATCGAAGCTGATATTGCAATTGATGATACAGTTCTCGCCGACCTTCACATTGCCTCCGCGAATGGATCGCAACGCCAGCCAACGGACATTGCTACCACTCCCGACGAGAAATTTGCTCCGCTTGCGGGCCAACCATCCCGCCGCCATGTTTGCGATCGTGGTCAGGCTAAGCTTCATGCGCTTGCAGCCAGCCGTTGGAAGTTAAGCCATTGGGCACGCTTGTTGTACACGGTTCGTACAGTACGGGTTCCCTCGTTGGCTAACGCCTGGAGGCGCCCCGGTTCCCGAAGCAGATTTACAATTGTCCGCGCCGCGGATTCCGCATCTTCATATGTTACCATGCTGATATTATTGACCATCCCCTCGGGATAAACACCGGAGTCCGAGACCATTAGCGCACCGCATCCTAGCGCCTCCCAGCATCGCATATTTCCCCTGTCCGTTCCCGCCATATCCACGGCGCCGTTTAGAACAATTTTCGCCTGCGAAATCGCTTCATAAAGCTCGCGTCCGAAAAGAGGGGTACGGGACACTGCGCGAATATTCTTCGGACGTCTGTGCTTCCCAAGCGGCAGAAGCCAGCCAATCGGGCTCTCAGCAAGTCTAGTCAATCGCGACCGATCAAGGTGGTAGCAAACTTTGAAATCCCTTCGAATTGCCGACACGGCTTGCAGTATCTCTGCACGCCGACGATGGTGACGGCTATAGCCTCCGACAAAAAGCACATCGATTGGCCGGTCTCGATTTTCGGCATAGCTATCCATTGCCGGATCATGGGCTGGTGCAAGATATTCCGCGGGCCAGCCAAGCTTCCGATAACCTTCCAATATGGTAGGAAAGTTGCAGACGATCAAATCGTAGGCGCCGAAGTCGGTATTGCCGGAAGGCGCCGCTCGCCACATGATTGACTTCCGCACGCAACCAGGAAGTTTGCGGACGAAATCGTTCCCGTATCGCATCGGATCCGAATTATAAAATATCTCGGTGCGGTGATGTTCGATCTGGCTCAGCAGGATCTGCTCCATGTCGGAGATGGCGGGCAAACCATTTTCTACCGCCCAGTATCGTTGAAGTATCTCGTCATCGCCGTTCGTAAAGAAGGTGTCTGGAGAGGCCTCCATCACCGGGTTCAGTATGTGGCAAGCGCCATAGCGATCATCCAGAAAAATAGATAATCTGTCTGAAAAACTTCTCGCATCAACTGCGAGTATATTAAGCCGCCGCATATAAGCAGCATATACCCCGGAATTTTGAAAAACGCGCATATTGGATTCTATACCCGTCCGAGTTGGACAAGATGCTCTTGTCCACCGTCGTTCTTATCTGACACCCACTTCAGCGAACTGGACAGCGCCAGCACGAATGGAACAATCAAAAACAAACCGCCGGTCATCATCGCAGTTTGAAGTGCGGTCGAAAGCATCACGAATATTCCATAGTGGCCGAGAGCCAGCCCCGCAATCGTTGCGACGGTCTTCCCTCGTTTCACTATTAGCTGGATATCTAGCAAGCGGATAAAAAATCCGGCGAATAGCGAAAATAGAAACACACCCACCCAAGAGAAGTCGGCCCAGGCATCGGCGATAAACATCGCTGTCGAGGTGGAACCTTCCATGCCGCGATGGACGGCGCCGACCAGTACATAGGTTGGTTGACTGGGTTGACCGGTCAGAGAGCCTACCAGCCAACTGAACTTACTACCCCAACCATAGGGGAGAACACTTGGAATTGCGGCATAATACTCAAGCAAACTTTCGTTTGCGATCATGAATATCCGATAAAATAGAAAATCGAGCGCGTCGCCGACACCATGCAGTTCACGAATGGCAACAAGTACCATCGCACCAAACAAAAGAACACAAAGGGAAATAAATTTAATCGCCATCCCCAATGGCAGATCCAAAGATTTGCGAAGATGTTCCACGACTATCAACTGCAGTACAAATATCGCCAATGGCGCCTTGCTCAAAGTCGAGGCCTTGGCCACCATGACGGCAACGATAAAAGCCCACGCGATCGCTGGCAGTTTCATTGACCGCTGTCTTAAAGCTATAAAACAGCAAATAGCAGAGAAGGGAAATAGGTTGGAGACGAGGAGATTGAAAAGATAAAAGCGGCTTCCACCCGACTCACGCCGCATCGCAATCTTCGCGACTTCGCTTGCATCGGAAATGAAGTAGACAATAATTTGGGGGATTTTGTTTTCAACAATAATAAAGACGAGAATGATAAAGAAGCCGATGGTCGAGATTATTTTGAGTCGTTGAGCGACACCGCTGGCTATCCGGACAGGCTGAGTGCGCCAGGAATGCAGTGCCGCCTGGATCTGTTGATGGTTAACGCCGAACGCGAAATCCGCTCCTGCTATGCCGATAGTGATGCAAACAAATGAAAGGGCAAGGGAGAGATCCAGTGCGCCGATAGCATCAGTATACGGAGCAGAAGACAAAATTGTCTCAAAAAACTTAGTCTGGATACCCCATATTCGAGTGTAATAGAGATACACGGGCCCATGAAGCGCGAGCATGAGACCTAAAAAAACTGACGAAAGCGTCAGATTGATCCCCACCCTCCAGATGTAGAACGCCACCGACCATGTAACAGCCATGGCAAAGACGAGGCTAGTCGACATCTGCTGCCTCTGCGGCTGCGTTACGTGTCGGCAGGAGTGTCCGTGTCATGTTACGCAGGCGCAATAGCGCTTTATGAAGCCACATGCCGTTCGGATAATTGCTGTGCGGGACTGGCGGTGCCTCGATATACGATTGGAGCTCTTCCGGCTTCAATCCCAGTTTTTTGGCCACGAACTTTGTTTCCCTGCGGGCATCCTGAACGGAGATGATGGGCTTTGAAATTTCGCGCAGCGCCTCCTCCCGTGTCATTTGTCCGGCAACAATCAAACTTGAAAGGTGAAGCCGTCTTTTGTCAAAGTTAAATTTTCTCGGAAGATAGATATCCTGGTAGAATTTTGTGAATCTGGATTCACTGTGTTTGCCGCCGTAGTCACGCCACCCATATTCGCGCTGAAGCTCAGTGCGCGCCTCTTCCTTATTGTAGTCGATGTAATTGAGCGGACGGTGAATGGTGAGTTGCCGGCGGACGCGGGTAAGCCAAATATACTCAAGAGGGCTCATGAAGGGATAGGTCGTGAGCTTCAAGGAGCCGAAGCGTTTTTGAATCGCGCTTGCATGCGTTCCGTCAATCGACGGATAGCCAAAGCCGCGGGGTATCACCGATTCTGACGCGAAGTTTACGCCGCTGAGGAAGTGACGAATGCCGAATTTAGCTGCTGTCCTATAGAGGGTGGAAAAGAATGCATGATCTTGCGGGATGTCCTGATTGAGGACAGAAGCCTTCATAAACGCAATCTGCAGATCGCGCATCTCCTGCCACTCGATTACATACGTGTGAAGGTCGAGATCGAGTTTTCGGACAAGAATTTCAATATTGTGGACGGCGGGCTCGGAATTCCAACCGCCGTCAACATGGACCGCCAGAAGACGAAGACCATGCTTTCGGGCGGCGAGATGCGCAAGAAACGCGCTGTCAATTCCACCGCTAAGCCCGACCATTGCGTCATATGGCTTACCTGCGCCTTCTTCCTTCAATGTGGCGATCAACCGCCGCATTCGAATATCGCCTTCCGGGCCAGTCCACCACTCGTGCGGCTTGCGATTCAGCGCATCCCGACAGCAGTTACATTGGCCGTTTGCGTCAAACACGATCGACGGGTTGGAATTGTCCATGGCGCAAAATGAGCAAACTCGCGACGCGTTATCCATGAGCACCTTGCTCCGCCTCCTCCAAAATTTCTGGTGCAGGGTAGCTTATAAGGACTGCCCTTAGCCGGCCGATAAAGGTGAAGGCGCTCCCCGAGGCCGCGGCGGAAGCGCCGGCATGAAGGCCCTCCTCCATGTGGGCGACGTTTCCGGCGCCACCCAAGGCAACGACCGGAATGCTCAGCTTTCGGCTAATCGACTGGATCAACTCAAGATCATACCCGTTGCGCGTGCCGTCGAGAGTTTTCGACTGAAGAATTATTTCACCGACGCCGGCATCCTGCAGCCTCAGGCAGAATTCTATCGGCTCTTGCCTCGCACCGCTTGAAGCGTAGCAGCTCGCCGCCGCACCGCGACCCTCAACGTCGACACAGGCAACCAGAGCCTGGCTGCCCATATCGGCAGCGATCGCTCCCACCAGTTGCGAATTGCGCGCGCCTTGACCGAGTACAAACTTCTCGACGCCGGAGCGGTTAAGTTCCTCGCACTGCTTAAGCTCGGTGATGCCGCCGCCATATGCCAAAGGCATGAAACATTCGGTTGCGAGTTCGCGAACGAAGCCGAGGTCAGGACCTCGGCCCGTACGCGTGGCGTCGATATCGAGAATGCAGATCTCGTCGACTTCCTTTTCGTTGAAAAGGCGCACAACATTGAAGGGATCGCCGACGTAGGTGCGCTCACCAAACTCTATCGTTTTCACCAGCCGACGCTTCTGATCGACCAGCAGGACGGGTATAAGCCTTTTTCTCATCAAAGCTTCCCGAATGCTTCAAGAACTCGCATCCCGAAGCGGTGGCTTTTTTCAGGATGAAATTGCACGCCGCTGACATTGTTCGAACTCATTGCGCAACATAGCTCCTCGCCGTAGTCGATGACGGCGGTAACGTCATTCGGATCATCGCAATCGACAAAATACGTGTGGTCGAAATAAAAGCGCTCCCTCCGGTTGGACCTGTCGAACAGGGCGCTTTCTCGGCACGGCCTTATCTCAAGCCAGCCGATATGAGGAACTTTAAGGGATGATGTTGCCGGCAGCCTGATGCGCTTCACATCCGCATTTATCCAGCCGAGTCCCGGTTCCGAGCCTTCCTCGCTGGATCGCGCCAACAGCTGCATACCGAGACATATGCCGAGAACAGGAACCCTCCGATCGCGCACAGCGTGATTCAGTGGATCGACTAATTTTCTGTTTCTCAACGTGGCCATTGCTTTGTCAAACGCACCGACCCCTGGAAGAATGAGCTTCGCAGCACTTTCGATCTCCTTGGGATCACCGCTTGGCCGAGCATCGATCCCCAGATACTCCGCCATATTGGTAATTGCGCCGATATTCCCGACGCCATAGTCTACCACAGTGATCACTCAAAACCCTCTCTTGCGTTTCACAAGATGGTTATTCCATCCAATCAGGCGTCTCTCGGACAAAGCCGTTCTAACGGACCCATAGATACGGGACAAGATAATGCTCCCGGTTTTCGTCGTCATCGCCACGGCTGCGATCGCGGCGGAGACAACGCAGACAGAACAGACATACGCGAAAGCGAGGGACAACCAGCCATTGATCCAGGTGAAATTCAGGCCTAAAGATCCGACAACTATGCAGATGCCAACCAAGATAGGAGCAACTGTACAGGCGAACATTTGCTCCGCGCTGAAAGTGCGAAAGAAGCAATTGCGAGTCACCAAAAGCGCGAGAGGCACTCTTACAAGGCTCGCAGCAAGCAAGCCTGCTCCGGCAGCGTATGGACCGTAAAACCAGATGGAAACAAAAGAAAAAACAACCGTCATCACCGAATAGGCAAGCGAAGTATATGCAGCCGGTGCGTTTCTGCCCATTCCCATGGCGTAATACTGGAATACATTCGACCCGCACCCGACGATGCCGCCGAGAATGAGTATCTGGAGCAGATGCGTGCCGCCTGCAGCGGTTTCTTCGCCGACCCAAACCGTCAACAGCGGCCTAGAGAGTACCGCGATTGGCGAGAGTACGATGGCTCCGAAAGCCGAATTGCCCCATGAGGCGAGCATGAAGAAATCACGCCGCTCCTCTTCGCGGCTGTTCGACATGTTGCCAAATCGAGGAAACTGGACTTCACAGATACGTATGACCGCGATGTAAGCGGCCTCCTGGAGGCGATTGCACACGTTATATTGGCCGACAACGGCAGACGGCGCGAGCGAAGCCAGAACGTAGCGGTCAATCTGGTTGCCAAAGATTCCGGCAAGCTGAGAGAGGCTTTGCCATTTTCCAAAATGAAGCAATGATTTCAGTTCGTCGGGAGACGACGAGATCAATCTGCCGCTCTCACGGAATTCCGAGGATGTAACCCATATCCATCCTGCAGTCGAGAATACAAGACTTCCAGCAAATCCGAGCAAATAGCCATTCAGCACTGGAAATGACCACGTGCATCCCAAGGTCACGATGATGGTTGCGAATGAACTCCACGCTGATGCTTTGGCCACCAATCGAAAATTTTGCTTTCCCACGGAAATACCTTGCAGGACAAACGAGAACTGCTGCGCCACGGTGCCGGTTGCGACAATGAGGAAGGAGACGGTGAGATTCTGTAATGGAAGAGACGCACCGACGATGCCGGTCATGATCCATGGACCGGCAAGCACGATCCCCAGCCAAGCCACCGCCGAAGCGATCAGGCAGATTTTTAATCCGACGATAGCAATACGGGCGGCGGCATGCTCCTCGCCACGTCCAATCCGCGCGGAAATTTCCCTGACAACGGCCTGCCCGAGCACCGTGCCGATCAGCGTCACGGGAGCTGCGATAGCGATCACTATGCCTGCGCTTCCCAGTGCCTGCAGTCCAATCCAGCGCACGACGAACGGCACCGTGGCAAGATTAGCAATCAGCGTAAAAAGGAAACCCGCCAAATTCCAGCCTGAGTTTCCAAGAAGATTGCTGCGCCTTCCATGGCTCTCCGGGCGTTCGTCACTCACTCGGCGAAGCCCCTGATCATATCTGCGACGTACAAGAGTTGAGCTTCTGTCATTTCAGGGAAAATCGGAATTGAAAGAATCTTGGATTGATTTCCAAACGCGTTGGGAAAATCCTCCGGCCGATGCCCAAGGCGTTCGTAAGCCGGCAGGAACGGCAGCGATATCGGATAGTTTACCACGGTTTGGATGCCGGCATGATTGAGGTGGGTTGCCAGGGCATCGCGCCGCTCGTGCTTGATCACAAACAGGTGATAGACGTGATTTCGCCCGGCTGCCGTTTCAGGCAGTTCCAGCCCACCAATATCTTCGAGGGCGCGCACATAGCGTCTCGCCCATTCCTGCCGCTTTGCAGTCCATTCCGGCAGACGCGGCAGCTTCACCGACAGGATCGCGGCCTGCAGTCCGTCGAGGCGGCTATTTATGCCCTCGATCTGGTGGTCGCCCTTTGAAAGCCCGCCATGCCGCGCAAACATTGCCATCCGATCGGCAAGTGATTTGTCCTTGCAGGTAATGGCGCCTGCGTCGCCCATCGCACCAAGGTTCTTTCCCGGGTAGAAAGAATAGGAAGCGACATCCCCGAAACTTCCGACGACCTGCCCATCAATCTCAGCCAGATGGGATTGGGCACAATCCTCTATGACCCAGAGACCGTGCTTCCGGGCGATAGCCATGATCGCAGTCATATCGGCCGGTTGGCCATAGAGATGAACCGGGATGATGCCAACCGTTCTAGGCGTGATCTTCGCTTCGATTTGAACAGGATCGATGGTGTATGTCGAAGCGTCGGTGTCGCAGAAGACAACATTGCCGCCGGCCTGTGAAATGGTCTCGGTAGTTGAAATCCACGAATGGGCAGTCGTAATAACTTCATCCCCGGGTTTGACGTCTAGCGCGCGCATGGCGATGAAGAGCGAATCCGTTCCATTCGCACATGAGATGCAATAAGGGGCGCCGACGGCGGCGGCAAATTCGTCCTCGAACTTCTGAACGAATGGCCCCCTGATAAACGAGGACGAGCGGATGACTGAAGCAATTGCAGCATCGATCTCCTCCTTTAGCGAGAGATATTGGAGATGAAGATCAGCGAAAGGAACTTTCATGAAACCTGCTCTCGGTAAATTGCGATGATTTCCGTGTGTGCGCCGGCGCCGCCATATGCGCCAACCAAAAATAACATTCAGCCAAGCATCGGCTTAACACTGAAACAACCCTTCGCGAAAGGCTGAGGCCAACACCCCTTCCCACGGGAGTTGACGGCGAGAAGCTGCAAAGCCTGGGGCATGTACCGACGTTGTCCACCAACGACGATCCTCCCGGGACAAACCTAAACCTCACTCCTTGCTGAACGAGGTAAAGGCCGGGCGGGGTTGCCGGCATAGGTGCCAGAAATAGTGATATCCCGGGTTACAACCGCGCCTGCGCCGATGACGACATCGTCGCATATCCGAACGGCCAGGACCGTAGCGTTTGAGCCGATCGAAACTCGGTTGCCGATCCGTGTCTCCTTCCAGAGCGCGCGATTTCCCCGCGCAGGCCCACCTCCCGAAAAAAGGTCGTTCACAAAAACAACCCCATGTCCGATGAAACAATCCTCACCAATCTCCACAAGTTCGCATATGAAACTGTGTGACTGTATCTTTGTGCGCGGCCCGATCTTCACGCCCTTCTGGATTTCGACGAACGGACCGACGAAACAATCATCCGCAAGTTCGCACTCATAGACATTGACGGGCTCAACTATTTTCACCCGAGCGCCGCAAACGACGTTTCTGACCTGCGCCTTCCAGAGCGTGGGGGAGTCGTCGGTCACTGGGAAGATCGTCCCAGTTTCGAATGCTTCACTTCCAAAGGCAATTTCACTTCCTGATTGGAAGCGATTGATTCGTAAAGTGCGGAGATCAGCTCAAGACTCTGACGTCCCTCATGACCATCCACGATGGCTTTTATATCGTTCACTAGGCAATCGACGACATGTTCGTAATAAGCCTGATGACCAAAACCATAAACGTTCGGAGGATTAACAGAGTACTTCTCCATAACTTGCTCATCGCCTAAGTCATGGTCGCCGAACTGCCAGGTGCGGATCTTGTTCACCGCAAAGCCCGCAATCTCAACAGAGCCCCCAGCACCAAGTATCGAAATCGATCCTTCAATGTCCTTGGGTCGCGTTGCTGCGGTGGCTTCTATAATGCCGAGAGCACCGTTGCGGAACTTCAGTGTGGCTACGGCAGTGTCTTCCGCCTCAATATCCACCAACGCTGTCGCCGCGCGCGCGTGAACACTTTCGACATCACCCATGAACCAAGTTAACATGTCGATATGATGACTTGCCTGATTGGCAAGAACACCGCCGTCATATTGCCAGGTACCGCGCCAGTTATCCTGATCATAGTAACTCTGATCGCGGCACCATCGTACCCTAACCGTCCCGAGCACGAGCTTTCCGAAGCGGCCCGCATCAAGAGCTTCGCGCGCTTTCAGGACCGGGACGTTAAACCGGTTTTGTTTGACGACAAAAAGGCGAATGTTGTTGTCATCACACGCCTTGATCATCGCTTCAGCGTCGGTCAAAGTCAGCGCCATTGGCTTTTCGACCACGATGTGCCGTTTATATTTTGCAGCAGTTATGACGTGCTCTGCATGCATGCCACTTGGCGTCAATATCGATACGACATCGGCGTCCGTGTTCTGGAGCATTTCGTCGATGGACTGATAGTGAGGAACGCCGAATCTTTCTCCGAACTCCTTTGCCCTTTCTTCCACTACGTCACAAACTGCGACTAGCGACGCCCCGGTTATCTGTGAAAAGCCCAACAGTTCGGAATGTCTTTTAGCAATGCGTCCGCATCCAACAATAGCGAATTTTATCAAGAGCTTCTCCCCGCGCGACAGTATCCGCCGCCCAAAATAATCTGGGCGATTCACATTGACATCCCCTGAGCTAGCCGGACACCCTTCCGCGATCAAGCGTCGTTCAACGGTCGAACCCACCATACCGGTATGGCCAGCAATGATTTTTTTTGGAAGACTTCTCATATTTGCTTGTGCACCCGTGGCATGACCGGAAGCACCCGGTTTTATCGGCGACCGCACAATTGCCATGTGGGACTCGCGCAGACAGGAATGATTAGGCCTCATTGGGTGTTCTCGCCAAAAAAGTCAATCTTCATCACTGGCAGCAAACCCACCTACTCTTAGTTTTCCAAACTCACGCGGCCACGCTGACACGGGGTGGAATTGAAAGCGCTAGTTTACATGGGATGATATTTTTGCGGCTCTCCTTTGATGGACTCTCGAAAGTCGCGACCGTGCGATGAGGTGAGCCGCCCCAATCGAAATGACGAAAAAATATAATGGAAGCAATGGTACTGAGTAGCGTGGGTTTCCGAGAGGAAACGCATACGCGACAGCAAAGGCTGGCGCCAACGAACAAAGAAGCAACATTGTTACCTCCTTTGCTTGTACCGTCAAAAATGCAGCAGCCAGCAAAGCCAACAAAAGCCAAAGGTCGGGCGGCAGAACACCTATATTTATTGGGTCACGAAGCGCCACCCCGAAGGTCGAAATGTACGGATTGAATGCTGCATGGATCTTAGCGTTTGATAGAACCGCGAACGGAAAAACTGCCGCGTCCGAGGCTGCTTGCGGTCCAAAAAAACGGTCGAATGCAGACCGATAGTCCTCCGATGATGCCCAGCTTTGCCAACGATAATAGCCGTAAAGATGATCGAGAAAATTCCTGGGAGAGTATCCCGGAAAGACTTCATGCGTTTGCGGAACTACCGCCGACGGCAAGATCGCTCCGATTGAGGCCATGGCGTATAAGAACCGGTTCAATTGAACACTCGCCCCATCCGAGCGTAGCGCACTGGCGAGTTCCTCTGCCTTTTCGTTGATCTCGCTATTGGAGCGTCCCTCAGCTCTCCACTTTTCAGCGATTAATAGCGCGTCGGACATTGTGATACCGTTATGCGTCAAAGTATCCGGAAACCCTGCCACGTTAAGGAGCGTATTCACTGTCGACGAGGGGTGCGGATTAGCCTGCGACGCCGATACTAGAAGGTTGATACCGCCAGCTGGCAGAAAAAATTGTCCGTCCTGCAGATATCTGTATGTGGGAAACGCTAGGGCCGAGCCAGCCGACACAGCGAAAAGGACAACCATCCATCTAGAAATAAGAAATGCCCGGGAAATAACTGCGTAGAATAACATTAACGCGACTATAGCTCCCCAGTAACTTCTAAACTGGGTCACGCACGCGATCACTATAAGTGCCCCAACAACACAACTACTGACAGACCGATTCCCCCGCGCTATCCTTAAACAACACGAAAAGCCAATCAGAACGAAAGATGAAGTGCACGATTCGGTCAGAAGTGAATTATGAAATGCCTGATACGCTGGCAGCAGTAACAGCAATAGGACAAAAATCATGTGCACGGGCGATGGCCAAAGGCGATAAACCGTCCGAAATGCGAAAATGAGCGCCCCTGCAGCCACCATGTGCTGGAATATTGCGAGCGCCGGCCATTGCCAGGAGACCGGCAACTCGCTGAGCAAGAGCCAGGCTCCCGGCACGCCAGGCCCGAGATGGCTAAATATCCATTGACCTGTTGTTTGGTAAAACAGCTGCAGTCCGCTAGGCGAAGACATGGCAGTGGCCAATGATATATAGTCGCGTGAATCGATCCAATACGTCGCACCGAAGACTACTAAGGCATAGGCATGGATACAAATAATGAGAGGGTAAGTGAACAACTCAACTCGCGACAATCGATCCACCTTGATTATTAGGCCGCTTGTCATTCGGTTCTGCGAGAACATTCATGCCTCCACCTTCTGGAATTGCCTTACAGACCAATTCCAGGCTCTGCGGCAGCAACTTCTTCAACTCGATCGATCGAACTGTGATCCTCAAAATTTGATCGAATTTCTCTGGTTTTCCGAATACACGCAGGGAGCCAACTCAGGCATGATTTTGGGACGAAATGTTGAGATCATAGTCGTCGCGCCAAGAAGCACATCCAGTTTATTCCTATCGACTACCCAAGGTAGACACAATGTCGACCGCGGATCTGCAAGGGCTTGATGCATCAGGTTGGTCTTTAACGACCACTATCGGGGCTAGCTGCCCTGCCATCCGTCCGCCCGTTCACAAAAGGCAGCACCTGATGGACGAGGCGATCGAATTTCAACCATAACGGAGGAACTTTCAACTCCCACACCTCATTTGTGATTGGGTCGGCATGCCCAGCAGCGATGATCATCTTATCGCCCACGACATAAGTCGATTGTTCATGCCTTGGTCGCCAGCTGTCAGATAAAGGCAATCGCGTCCAATCAATGCCGTTGTCCGTGAACCAAATTCCGCCGACGTTCAGCGTGCTTTTACTCCAGCCACCAATGACCCACATACGGTCTCGATACTCTGCCGCCGAGAACCAGATCCGCCCGCTCCACGGCGCATCGGAAACTTTTTTCCAATGGAGACCATCTTCAGAATTCCAGACATCGTTCAGGGCGATGTAGTCTGGGTGATACGACCCGCCTCCAAGAACCCATAGTTTTCCGTGATAAGCGACCGCTGCGTGATACGCTCGCGGCTGCCATGCCGCGTGCTCTGTCACCTTGGTCCAATTGATACCATCGCTGGAGTTCCACACGTCGTTCTTAAGGGTCTGCTTGCCATCAACCCACTCGAGGCCCCCAAGAATCCACAGCTTGCCATTTAGCGTGACAATTGGCGTGGCTGTTCTTGGGCTCCATGAAGCCGCTGCTTGCACGTTGCTCCAGTGGATTCCATCATCGGAGTTCCACACTGAATTCGTGGCGGGGTGCTCCGGATCCGAGAGTGTGGTGCCGCCGAGTACCCACATTCGGTCCTTGAAAACGATCGTCATCGGTAGGTCGGTATAATAGAAAGGTAGCTCCGACTGGACTAGATCCCACTTGACGCCATCGGCCGAATTCCAGACATCCCGAAGCAACTCTGTCGGCTTTGTTTTCCAGCCCCCCAAGAGCCAAAGCTTGTTGTGATACACGAATTCTCCAGCTGAATCGCGCGGCGGCCAATCGGCAACGGCGACCCGCTTCAAACTGGGTTTGGGGAGCCCCGGTGCCCCGCTATAAACCCACCCGAGAACAAGACAAAAAACGACCAGTGGAAGTATGCAGAAAAATAAAAGCCTTTTGACTCTTGAATTCATGATTTCATCCCGGATCACTTAATGGAGAGCAGGCACTTATGACCGCACAAGCATCGCTGTGTTGAGAGCGACCTGGTCAGACCGGTACCACTTCATGGCAGGATGAAGGTCGAGGCTCGAGGGCCAATATTCTATCGCCGCAGCAAATGCAAATCATCACATCCTGAGCGGCGACGGAAGACGAAAGTTGGGCTGAAAGCTTGCTCCGAACGCTCTCCGCCAGCTCCTGCACCCGGCTAGACGGTGATGCGGCCGATCAGCATCGGGGCGTGCATCGCGCTCGACCGGCGGACGACATTCCTGCCCTTACGCGGCATCGAGCCGTCTCGCGAACTGAATATCCACTTTGCGAATAATCCCGCCACGCAATCGGCTTGCGGTGCAGAAGCGTTAACGCATTGGATGCTTAGTTTGGTCGTGGAAATCCAAACGCCTAACTGGCTGCCTGTGCCCGAGACTTACGTCGGCGGCACAGCTGATCGGTCTGTCGAGAGGCCCGAATGCAATCGAATGACTCGATTGTATCTTTTCAAACAATGATCCTAAGGCCGATGGGGACCGTCGTGGCAGGCTGGTCAGAGGACACCATGGCTTACACAAACGTCGAGCAGAGCGCGAAAACATGAAAGCAGATCCGATCCCGTCGACGAGCAGGCTCGCGAAGGTTCGGGCATTCATGTCCATACCTCCGGACAAGCCGGAATTGCTCAAGGCGCAATACCGGGCCTTTTCCTATCAGCTGCCGCTCATGTATGTGATCCTGCTGACCAATACATGGGTGCTGGCGGCGACCCATATGTCGGTCGCGCCAGCCTGGTTGGCCGTCTATATCCCGATTGTGCTGACATTGGTCTGCGCGGTTCGCCTTATGGCCTGGTCGCGCTCCCTGCGGGTTACACCGACCCATGAGGTCGCCGCGCGGGCGCTCTCGCGCACCAATCGCCTCGCCAGTATTATTGCCGTCGCCTTCACCGGCTGGGCTCTGCTGTTGTTTCCTTACGGCGACGCCTATGCCAAGAGCCACGTGGCCTTCTACATGGCGATTACCGTTATCGGCGTCATTTTCTGCCTGATGCATCTGCGCCCGGCAGCCTTTACCGTCGCTGCCATCGTCAACGGCGTGTTCTTCATCTTTTTCGCCCTGTCGGGCAATGCCGTCTTCATTGCCATCGCCATCAATACCGGTCTAGTTTCCGGCACTATGCTGATCACCCTTCTCATTCAGTACCGGGATTTCACCCGGCTGATCGAGGCGAAGATAGAGACCGAGGCGCTCAGCAACGAGAACTTTCGCCTCGCCAATCTCGACAGCCTCACCGAGCTTCCCAATCGCCGCGCGTTCTTCTCCCATCTCGGGGAAGCATTCAGCCAAGCAGAGGCCAGTGGGCAAAGCCTTGCAGTCGGCATCATCGATCTCGATGGCTTCAAGCCGGTCAACGACCTCTATGGCCACGGCATCGGCGACAAACTGCTCTACGAGGTTGGCCAGCGTCTGGCCGGGCTCTGCGCTCAGAATATCCATCTCGCGAGACTTGGCGGCGATGAATTCGCACTGATCATTTCAAGACCTTCGAGTGAGCCCGAACTGCTCGCCCTCGGAGAACGCCTGTGCAACGCGCTGCGGGTGCCATTCATTTTTGCCGAAGCCGCCGTCCAGATTTCGTGCTCCATCGGCTTTGCGGTATATCCCGATAACGCCGGGAGCGCGGCCGATCTTTTCGAGCGTGCCGATTACGCGCTCTATCACGGCAAGCGGACCATTCGCGGCAAAGCCGTTCTCTTCTCGTCGGACCACGATGCGGAAATCCGCCGTGATGCGCGGATCGAACAGGTCCTGCAGATGGCTGATCTGCAGGAGGAACTGAGCGTCGTGTTTCAACCGATCGTCGATGTGCGGTTGGACGAAACGATCGGCTTCGAGGCGCTGGCGCGCTGGACGAGCCCCGTTCTCGGCAGCGTCTCGCCGGTTCAGTTCATTCCTGTCGCCGAAAGGGCGGGCTTCATCAATCGCCTGACGCGACCGCTTCTCGAAAAAGCCCTCACTGTCGCGTCCAATTGGCCGGCCGGTATTCGTCTTTCCTTCAATTTGTCGGCGCAGGACCTGACCTCGCCGGAAGGCTTGCTGCATATCATCAGCATTATCCACGCAAGCCGTTTCGATCCCAAACGTCTCGATCTCGAGATGACCGAGACAGCCTTCGCTGCCGATTTCGGCCAAATTCAAAGCGCGATCACCACCTTGAAGGCGCTCGGCTGCGGCATATCGCTTGACGATTTCGGGATCGGCTATTCGAGCCTTTCGCGGCTTCATGCCCTGCCGCTCACCAAGATCAAGATCGACCGCACTTTCGTGACCGACCTGCATCGGAAGCCGGCCAGATACAAGATCGTCAAATCGCTGCTGGCGCTCGGTCGCGACATGGGTCTCGACTGCGTCATCGAAGGTGTCGAAACGCAGGAAGAGGTGACAGCCCTCAGAGAGCTCGGCGGTTTCCTGATCCAGGGATATTTCTATTCGCGGCCGATGCGTGAGGCCGACATATCAGCGTTTCTGAATTTACGGTCCAGCCTGCCGTTTCAAAATCGCGCTCGCCTTCACTAACCCACCGCGCGTAAGATACCGCTTACGCATCCATCCTCCCCCGCACCCCATCCGCAATCGCCGCCATCCGATCGGCCGCCGCATGGCCGATCAGCATGAAGGCGTGCGTTGCGTTCGACCAGTAGACGACGTTCATGCCCTTGCGGCTCTCGAGGTCCGGGGCTTTCGACCCCGCGTCGGACCTGACGATGCAGAGCGCCATCGGGCCGGTTTCGGGGTCGAGATAGGCGATCTGGGCGAGCGGTTTGCCGTCATATTGCAGCATCAGAGCGCGCTTGAAATCGATGCCGGGAAGCGCGACGGCTTCGGGGGAGAGCGACAGGCCAAGTTTCTCGTCAAGCGGGGCAAGCTGGGCGGCCTGGTCCTCTGTCGCGGGCACGGGGCCGGCCAGCGTTTCCGGGGTGTAGAGCGAGATATATTCGGCGACCACGGCGCGCCATTCGCTGTTTTCGTCCTTGGCCGAAAAGCTCCGGCCGATGCCGATGACGGCGCGGTCGATGGCGATGCCGGCGACAAGCGAGGCGGCGAGCGCGCCGAGGAAGCGGCGGCGGGTAAGGATCGAGGGCGCGAAAACGGGCTTTGGTCTGTCGCGAGGCGGAATTGCGGCGAGCATCGCCTCCAGCTTTTGGCGTGGCGCTTCGGCGAGCAACGGGGCGAAGGCCTGTTCGAAGGGCAGGCTGGCGCGCGACAGGAATTCCAGCCTTTCGGCGACGGCCTCGTCTTCATTCACCATCGTTTCGATGCGCGCAGCCTCTTCGGCCGTCAACTCGCCGTCGATGAAGGCGGTCAGGTCCTCGTCGGAGGGAATGGTGTGTTTCTCGTTCATTGCCGTCCCCCTTCCGCTCCGGCGCCGGAGAGCTTGGCGCGGGCGGCCGCCAGCCGGCTCATCACGGTTCCGATCGGAATATCCAGTATGCCTGCGACCTCGCGATAGGAAAGTCCTTCCACATAAGCGAGGAAAACCACCGTCCTTTGCGCCTCGGGCAGCGCATTGACCTGCTTCAGCAGTTGTCCCGCCATCACATGCGTTTCGGTGTCGTGGGCGCCGTCGAATGTCAGCGTCTCCCCGGCATCGACGAACCCCTGGCCCTGGCGCACCCGGCGCGAACGGATCTCGTTCAGCCAGATCGAATGCAGGATGGAAAACAGCCAGCGGTCGAGCCGGGTGCCGGGAACGAACTGGCCGGCGCGCTCCAGCGCGCGAAGGCAGGTCGCCTGCACCAGATCGTCGGCGACGTCGCGCTGATGCGAGAGAACGAGGCCATAACGCCAGAGCCGCGCCAGATTTTCCGTCAGGCCGCTCCTGATATCCGCTTCGCTCGCGATGGCCGCCTCCGCCAGTCCTGTGTCCGTGGGAATCGCCGAGTGAACCGGCGATTCCACTGTTGCGCGACTATAGGCAGGAAATGGGGTGCGCGCGACCGACATTCGGATATCCCTTCCCGTTCCCTATCCTGCCCTTGCCGGCCGATCAGATCTTCGACGGATCGAGGATTGCGGCGTTCAGATCCTGATACTCCTCGCAACCGGTACCGCAAATCGCCTTGATGGTGCTCAATTGCTCCCTGGCAAGATCGAGCTGGCCTTTGACGACATAGGCTTCGCCGAGATATTCGCGGACCTTGGCATATTGCGGGTCGATCTTCACCGATCTCAGGTAATAGGAAATGCCTTCGTCGGTGCGGCCGAGCTTGCGGGTGGCATAGCCGCGATAATTCAGCACTTCGGCCGTATTCTGGTCCTTGACCGTATCGAGCATGGCAAGCGCCTCTTCGTAGCGACCGGCCTTGGCGAGCGAATAGGCATAATCAGTGCGGTTATCGTCCGAGACGTTGGCGCTCTGCTGCTTGACGCATTTCTTGGTCTTCTGGTCGTAGATCTCGCCCTTCTTGCAGGTCGGCATGGTGCTGCTGTCGTCACCGATCGCAAAGACCGGGCCGCAGAAGAAGGAAGCGGCGAGGCAGCCGCCGAGAAGGATGGAAGCGGCGCGAGTTGTCATGTTCGTCATGGGAAAACTCCTCGAGAGTGACGTTGCGAGGAGAGAACACCGCTGCATCAGGCTTTATTCGGCGGCCTTTCCATTTTTCGTCATCACTGCTTCGTGAAGAGCCTGTGGCCGAATAAATCATCGGGACCGCGTGTTTTCTCCATCGTTGCGCCGGGAGCGACAAGGAGAATTCCGTGACCCATGCCGTACATCTCATAAGCCTCGCCGTCGCCGCACCCGAACACGTCATTTCTCAAGCACAGGCGGCCGAAGCCTCGGCCCGGCTGTTTGCAGATCGTTTCGAGGATTTCCGCCACCTTGCCCGTGTCTTCGAGAGCGCCGGCATCAACAAGCGCCATGCGGCGCGGCCGCTTTCCTGGTTTGACGAGCCGCATGGCTGGCAGGACCGGATGCAGGCCTATTCGGAGGTCGCGGGCGGGCTCTTCGTCGAGACCGCCACCTCGGCACTGCGCCAGGCGGGGCTTGATGCCGGCGATGTCGATTGTGTCGTCACGGTTTCATCCACCGGTTTTACGACGCCGAGCCTCGATGCGCAGCTTGCCCGCCGCATGGGCTTCAGGGCCGATATCGAGCGCGTGCCTGTCTTCGGGCTCGGCTGTGCGGCCGGCGTCTCCGGTTTTGCGATCGCCTCGGGGCTGGCGCGCAGCCGGCCGGGCGCCGTCGTGCTCTTCGTCTCGGTCGAGCTCTGCACGCTCGCCTTCCGGCTGGACGAGCTGACGCGGCCGAACATCATCGTGACGGCGCTTTTCGGCGACGGTGCGGCGGCCTGCGTGCTGCGATCGGGCGAAGGCGGGCTGGCGGAGGTGGAATCGACCGGTGAGCATCTCTTTCCCGACACACTCGATATCATGGGCTGGAGGATCGACGACCGCGGCTTCGGCATCGTGCTGGCGCAATCACTGCCGCCGTTTGCCGAAAAGGAGCTCGGCCCGGCGGTGACGGCGATTTTGGCACGCAACGGGCTGAAGCGGGAAGATATCGGCCGCTTCATCTGCCATCCCGGCGGTACCAAGGTGTTGGCCGCGATGGAGAGCGCCTTCTCGATGGCGCCGGGCACGCTCGATCACGAACGCGCCGTGCTTGCCGAATATGGCAACATGTCCTCGCCGACCGTACTCTTCGTGCTGGAGCGGGCGATCCGCGCCGGATTGCCTGAACGGGCGGCGATGATTGCCATGGGGCCGGGCTTTTCGGCCAGCTGCGTGACGCTGAGGAGGGCCGCGTGATGTGGCCGGCAGTCGCGCTTCTTACATTCGTGACGCTGCAGCGGCTGGGGGAGCTCGCGCTTGCCCGGCGCAACACCACAGTCCTTCTCGCCAGGGGCGCCAGAGAAGTGGCGCCGGAGCACTATCCGGCCATGGTGGCGCTGCACGCCGGCTGGATCATCGGCCTCTGGCTGCTCGCGCCGGGCAGGCCGGTCGGGCTCTTCTGGTTCCTGGTCTTCGTGGCGCTGCAGGCGCTGCGGCTCTGGGTGCTGGCAACGCTGAAGGAGCGCTGGACGACGCGCATTATCATCCTGACGGGCGCGCCGCTCGTCAGTTCAGGCCCCTATCGGTTCCTGCGGCATCCGAATTACGCGATCGTCGTCGGCGAGATCGCCGCGCTTCCGCTCGCCTTCGGCCTGCCGCTTTATGCACTCGTCTTTTCGTTTCTCAACGCCTTCATCCTGCTCATCCGTATGAGAGCCGAAAATACCGCACTGGAAAGCACAATGATTTTGAAATGAATGCGATTTTTTGTTTGCGCGGCAGTGACGGCAGGGGCATTTTCAGCCGATAACAAAGCGGAATTCAGGGGAAATGACGAAGAACACAATCGTGCTCGGCGCCGGCATCGTCGGGGTTTCCACGGCCATCCATCTCCAGCGGCGCGGCCGGCAGGTGACGCTGATCGACCGCAAGGATCCGGGCCGGGAAACCTCCTTCGGCAATGCCGGGCTGATCCAGCGCGAAGGCGTCGTCCCCTATGGTTTTCCCCAGCAGCTCGGCCTCCTGCTGCGCTATGCTCTCAACAATCGCATCGACGCGCATTATCACCTGCGCACGCTGCCGCGCCAGGTCGCCTTCCTTGCCCGCTACTGGTGGAATTCCAATGCCCGGCGCCACGCAGCCATCACCCGCGCCTATGCGCCGCTGATCGAGAACTCGATTGCGGAACATAAGGACCTGATCGAGGCCTCGCAGTCGCAGGCACTGATCCGCAAGGATGGCTGGATAAAGATTTTCCGGACGGAGGCCAGGCGCGACGAGGCCTTTTCGGAAGCAGCACTCTGGCGGAACGAATTCGGAGTCGGGTATGATCGCCTGAGCGCGGAAGATTTGGCCCGCATGGAGCCGGATATCAGCGGCGATTTCGTCGGCGGCCTGCGCTGGCGCGATCCCTGGTCGGTGCTCGACCCGCATGCGCTGACATCGGCCTATCGCCGCTATTTCGAGAGCCTCGGCGGAAGGTTTGTGACAGGCGACGCCGCCTCGCTCGGCCAGTTCGGCTCCGGCTGGAAGATCATGACCGGGGAAGGCCCGCTCGAGGCGGATGATGCGGTGATTGCGCTCGGCCCCTGGGCGGCCGTCGCAACCCGCCGGCTCGGCTATCGCTTTCCGCTCGGCGTCAAGCGCGGCTATCACATGCATTATGGCGTTGAGGGCGATGCCGTTCTCAACAACTGGACGCTCGATGCGGAGCGCGGCTATCTCCTGGCGCCGATGAGCCGCGGCATCCGCCTGACGACGGGAGCGGAGTTCGCAACGCTCGATGCGCCGAAGACGCCGGTCCAGCTCGACCGGGCCGAAGCCGTGGCCCGCACGATCTTCCCGCTCGGCAAAAGGCTCGATCCGGAGCCCTGGATGGGTTCGCGCCCGTGCACGCCGGACATGATGCCTGTTATCGGCAAGGCGCCGCGCCATCAGGGCCTGTGGTTCGCCTTCGGCCATGCCCATCACGGGCTGACGCTTGGGCCGGTGACCGGCCGCGTGCTGGCAGAGGTCATTACCGGCGAGACGCCGTTGATCGATATCGCGGCCTATTCGCCGCAGCGCTTCAAGCCGTGACGCCGAGGGTCGCGAGGCCCTTCAGCGCCGTTGCCGCAATGCCTTCGATCGTATCGCCGATATCGACGGTGACGACGCCTTGTTCGCCTCTGGGCATCTCAAGCGTCGCCAGCTGGCTTTCGAGCAGGGAGACTGGCATGAAATGGCCCTTGCGCTCGCCCATACGCTTTGTCAGGAGCGCCTTGGAGCCTTCGAGATAGACGAAGAACAGATTGCCGCCGCCGGCAGCGCGCAGCCTGTCGCGATAGAGACGCTTCAGCGCCGAGCAGGAGACGATGATGCCTTCGCCCTTCTCCAGCGAAGCCTTCATTCGTTCACCGATAAGGTCGAGCCAGGGCATGCGATCCTCATCGGTCAGCGGAATGCCCTTCGACATTTTCTCGACATTGGCGGCAGGATGGAGCGCATCGCCTTCGACGAAAGGCAGATGCAGGGCTCCCGCCAGCCTCTCGCCGACAGAGGACTTGCCGCAACCGCTGACCCCCATGACGATGATCGCATGGGGCTCGTTCAACCGCTCTTCCGGCATGATCCCTCCGAGACTCCGGCTTCCCGCTCAGTCGAGCGGGAAGTGACAGGCATATTTTTGCGCACCTTCCCCACTTAGTTGGGGAGAAACCTGACGGCAATAGTCCTGCGCCTTCCAGCAGCGCGGATTGAAGTGACAGCCAGACGGCGGCTTCAGCGGCGACGGCAGCTCTCCCTGCAGGCGGATGCGGTTCTTGGCGCGCTCCGGATCGGCGATCGGTGTCGCTGACAGCAAGGCTGCCGTGTAGGGATGGCGCGGCCGCGCAAAGACCTCGGCGGCGGGACCGGTTTCGACCGGGCGGCCGAGATACATCACCATTACCTCATCGGCGATGTGATGGACGACGGAGAGGCCGTGCGAGATGAAGAGATAGGCAAGGCCCATTTCCTTCTGCAGATCCATCAAGAGGTTCAGGACCTGTGCCTG
Organism: Rhizobium sp. R339; assembly: GCF_002211395.1. Lineage (NCBI taxonomy): Bacteria > Pseudomonadati > Pseudomonadota > Alphaproteobacteria > Hyphomicrobiales > Rhizobiaceae > Rhizobium > Rhizobium sp. R339. The sequence goes on along the minus strand of NZ_LOKV01000023.1, from coordinate 691,757 downwards.
GATCGAAAGATCCAGAGCCGAAACGGGTTCGTCAAGCACCAACACCTTCGGCCGCAGCATCAGGGCGCGGGCAATGGCAATACGCTGGCGCTGGCCGCCGGAGAACATATGGGGATAGCGGCCATGATGCTCCGGGCGCAGGCCGACGCGGGCCATCATCTCCTCCACCTTGCGGCGGCGGGCGGCGGCATCGAGGTCGGTGTTGATCTTCAGCGGCTCCTCGAGGATGGCGCCGACCTTCTGGCGCGGGTTCAGCGAGCCGTAGGGATTCTGGAAGACGATCTGCACCTGGCTGCGCAGGCTGCGGTCGCCGACCTCAGCGGGCTTGCCGTCGATCAGCAATTGCCCGGCCGTCGGATCCTCGATCATCGTGACCAGACGGGCAAGCGTCGACTTGCCGCAGCCGGATTCGCCGACGACGGCGAGCGTCTTGCCGGAGTGGAGACTGAAGCTGACGCCGTTCAGCGCCTTGACGGTCGCATCGGCTTTGAAGAGGCCGCGGCTGACGGTGTAGAAGCGGGCGAGATCCCTGCCCTCGAGAACAGCGCCCGTCATACCAGGTCTCCTGCAGTTTCAGTGGCCATGACACCGGGATGTCCGAGCGGCTTGCCGTCCTTCAAAGGGTAATTGCAGAGCGCCAGACCTAGCTCCGGCCCCTGGCGGACGACGCCGCGTTCGCACTCGACGGTGGCATAGCCGCAGCGTGGCGCGAAAAGACAGCCCGTCGGGCGGCCGTGCTGACCGGGAACGACGCCGGCGATGGAAGGAAGCCGCTGGCCGACTTCGGCGCGTTCCGGCAGGGCGGCGAGCAGGGCTGCCGTATAGGGATGATGCGGATCGCGGAACAGCGCCTTTACCGGCTGCTCCTCGACCTTCTGGCCGGCATATTGCACCTGCACGCGCTCGGCGGTTTCGGCGACGACACCCATGTCATGGGTGATCAGCACCAGCGCCATGCCCTGCTCCTTCTGCAGGCGCACGAGCAGGTCGAGGATCTGCGCCTGAATCGTCACGTCGAGCGCAGTCGTCGGCTCGTCGGCGATCAGGAGCTTCGGATTACAGGCGAGCGCCATGGCGATCATGACGCGCTGGCTCATGCCGCCCGACATCTGATGCGGGAAGTTCGACAGGCGGTCTTCCGGCGCCGGAATGCCGACAAGGTTCAGGAGTTCGATCGAGCGTTCGCGGCGCTCCTTCCGGTTGAGGCCCATATGGACGCGCAGGGTCTCGCCAAGCTGGAAACCGACCGTGAAGCACGGATTGAGGCTCGACATCGGCTCCTGGAAGATCATCGCCATGTCCTTGCCGACGATCCTGCGGCGCTGGCGGGCGGAAATGCCGCGCAGATCCTGGCCGTCGAACTGCAGGCGGTCGGCGGTGATCTTCGCCGTCCACGGCAGAAGCCCCATCAGGGCCAGCATGGCGACGGATTTGCCCGAGCCGGATTCACCGACGACGGAAAGAATTTCTCCCTTGTCACAGGTGAGCGAGACGCCGTCGACGGCGCGGAAGAGACCGGATGAAGTTTGGAACTCGACGGTCAGATTTTCGATTTCGAGAAGTGGCATCACGACCTCTTCAGCTTGGGGTCGAGCGCATCGCGCAGGCCGTCACCCATCAGATTGATGGCGAGAACGGTGATGAGGATGGCCAGACCCGGAAATGTCACAACCCACCAGGCGCGGGAGATGAACTCGCGGGATTCGGCGAGCATGGTTCCCCATTCGGGTGTCGGCGGCTGGGCGCCCATGCCGAGGAAGCCGAGGGCGGCGGCATCGAGGATCGCCGCCGAAAAGGCGAGCGTCGCCTGGACGATCAGCGGCCCAAGACAGTTCGGCAGGATCGTCTTGAACATCAGGCGCAGGGTGCCGGCGCCGGCGACGCGCGAGGCGATCACATATTCCTTCTCACGCTCCGTGATGACCGAGGCGCGCGTCAACCGCACGAAATGCGGCTGGTTGACCAGCGAAATCGCGATCATCGCATTGGTCAGGCCCGGCCCGAGCACGGCGACCAGCACGAGGGCCAGCAGCAGCGACGGGAAGGCCAGGATGATATCCATCAGGCGCATGATCGCCGTATCGATCTTGCCGCGGAAATAGCCGGCGACGAGGCCGATCAGAACGCCGCAGACGACCGAAAGCGTCACGACCACGACGCCGATGAACAGCGAGAACCGCGCGCCATAAATCAGCCGCGAGAGGATGTCGCGGCCGACGGCATCCGTTCCGAGCGGAAAGGAGGCGCGGCCACCCTCCATCCAGGCGGGTACGGCGAGCAGTACCTCACGGTTCTGCTCGTTCGGCGCATGCGGCGCAAAGACCGGCGCGAAGATCGCGACAACGAGAATGATGACGAAAACAACGAGGCCGATGACGGCGCCCTTGTTGCGGGAGAAGTAATGCCAGAACTCCGCAAGAGCGGATGGCTGGCCGGTTTTGACGGTGACCGTGCTCATGGACCGCTCCTAGTGACGAATACGCGGATTGATGAAGCCGTAGAGAACGTCAACAATCAGATTGACCAGCATGATGACGCCGGCGATCAGCAGAAGACCGCCCTGGACCACGGCGTAGTCGCGCTTGAACACCGAATCCACCATCCACTTGCCGATGCCTGGCCAGGAAAAGATAGTCTCGGTGAGGATAGCGCCTGCAAGGAGAACGCCGATCTGGAGGCCGATCGTGGTGATGACCGGGATCATCGCATTGCGCAGCGCATGCACGCCGACGACACGCAACGGCTTCAGGCCCTTCGAGCGCGCTGTGCGGACATAGTCCTCGCCCAGAACCTCGAGCATCGCCGAGCGCGTCTGGCGCGCGATGACGGCAAGGGGGATGGTCGCCAGCACGATGGTCGGCAGGATGAGATAGCTGACGGCCGAGGCGAAGGCGCCCTTCTGGCCCGACAGCAGGCTGTCGATCAGCATGAAGCCAGTCACCGGCTTGAAGAAATACATCAGCGAGATGCGCCCGGATACCGGAGTCCAGCCGAGATAACCGGAGAAGAAGATGATGAGCAGCAGGCCCCACCAGAAAATCGGCATGGAATAACCGACGAGGGCAATGCCCATCACGCTTTGATCGAACCACGTGCCTCGCTTGACGGCCGCAAAGACGCCGGCGGGCACGCCAAGACAGACCGCGAGGATGATGGCGCAAAAGGAAAGTTCCAGCGTCGCCGGAAACAGCGTCAGGAACTCGCCGAGCACCGGCCGCTTGGTGACGATCGAGGTGCCGAGATCGCCTTGCAGCACTTTTCCGAGATAATCGAAATACTGCACATACATGGGCCGGTCGAAACCGAGATCGTGCATGATCTGGGCGTGCCGTTCCGGCGCCATGACACGTTCACCCGACAGCAGCATGACGGGATCGCCGGGAAGCAGGCGGATGAACGAAAAGGCTATCAGGGAAACGCCGAGGAATGTCGGTATCAGCACCGCGAAGCGGCCGAGGAAAAAACGCAACATGGCAGATGTCCAATAGTTTCCGGCGGTCAAGGGGGTGCCTGACCGCCGGCTGCGCCCAGCTCTGCCGGGCATTCTTACATTATTCTTGTTATTCGGATACGTCGACGCCGTCGAAACGGTGAATGCCGAGCGGGTCCATCTGGAAGCCGGAGACCTTCTTGCTCATCGGAACGAAGACGAGCGAGTGATCGAGGGTCGCCCATGGGGCTTCCTTCTTGAAGATCAGCTGGGCCTGCTCATAGGCCTTGGTGCGCTCGCCGACATCGGCGGTCATCTTGGCCTTGGTCATCAGGTCGTCATATTCCTTGTTGCACCACTGGGCGCGGTTGTTGCCGCCGACGGCATCGCAGCCGAGCAGCGTATCCATGAAGTTGTCCGGGTCGCCGTTGTCGCCGGTCCAGCCGAGGATGACGGCGCCGTCGCGCTTCACGTCGGAGGAGAGCTTCAGATATTCGGCCCATTCATGGGTGACGATCTCGACCTTGACGCCGACCTTGGCGAAATCGGCCTGGATCAGTTCGGCGGCGCGGCGCGCGTTCAGCATGTAGGGACGCGACACGGGCATCGCCCAGACCTTCATGCTGAGATCCTTGACGCCGGCATCGGCAAGCGCCTTCTTGGCTGCATCCGGATCGTATTTTTCGTCCTGAACGGCGTCGTTATAGGACCACATGGTCGGCGGGATCGGGTTCTTGGCAACGGTGGCCGCACCCTGGAAGACGGCATCGACGATCGCCTGCTTGTTGATCGCCATGTTGAGCGCGCGGCGAACCTCCGGCTTGTCGAAGGGCGCCATCTGCGTGTTGTAGGCGAGGTAGCTGACGTTGAGGCCGGCCTGCTCCTGAACGACCAGATTTCCATCCTTCTTCAGTTCCGGAACGTCGGCGGCATTCGGATAGGGGATCAGGTGGCATTCGCCGGCCTTCAGCTTCTGAGCGCGGACAGCCGCATCAGAGGTGATGGCGAAAACCAGATCGTCGATCTTTTCCTTGCCCTTGAAATAGGTTTCGTTCGCCTTGTAGCGGATGACAGCATCCGGCTGATAGGCGACGAAGGTGAAGGGGCCGGTGCCGAGCGGCTGCTGATTCAGCTGCGCCATCTTGCCGTCGGCGGCAAGCTTGTCGGCATATTCCTTGGAAACGATCGAAGCGAAATCCATGGCGAGGTCGGCAAGGAACGGCGCTTCCGGGTGGTTGAGCGTGAACTTGACCGTGAGGTCATCGACCTTCTCGACCGACTTGATGAGGTCAGGGAAGCCCATGCCGGCGGCATATTCGTAGGAGCCGCCCTCGACATACTTGTTCCACGGATTGTCGGACTTCAGCTGGCGCTCAAAAGAGAACACGACGTCGTCGGCGTTGAAATCGCGCGTCGGGGTGAAGAAGTCGGTAGTCTGGAACTTGACGCCGGGATGAAGCTTGAAGGTGTATTCCTTGCCGTCGTCCGAAACGCTCCAGCTGTCGGCCAGGCCGGGTTCGATCTCGGTGCCGCCGTGCTTGAATTCGACGAGGCGGCTGTAGACGGTGCGCGACGACGCGTCGAAGGTCGTCCCTGCCGTGTAGAGGCTCGGGTCGAAGCCTTCCGGCGAGCCCTCGGAGCAATAAACAAGGGTCTTGGACCAGGCCGACGTCGCCATGACCGAAATCAGGGCCGTCGCTGCCAGCATGACAGAGATCTTTTTCATAGTATTGTTTCCCGGTTGTTCTTTTTTGATGTCTGGAGACCGCAGATAGGCATCCCGATCGACGGTCGATGGAACGACATTTATCTACTGAAAGCAACGGGCTAAGGAGAAAATTTTTCCAGTTGGACAATTTTAGAAATTTTCAGTCAAAAATCAGCCTCAATTGGAAATATTCGCACAAAAACGACCGGAATTTTGTCGCATTTGGTATAAAAACGCCGCCAGAGGCGACATCTGGCCGACATTGCTGGGCTTTCGGAGCGGTTCGCCGCCGCAAAACAAAAACCGCGGCTGCCCAGGCAACCGCGGTTCAAGAAGTCTGCGCTGCTCTTTAAATTCAGGCAGCCGGCGCCACGATCGCGGGCTTGCGGTATTCCTGTTCGCCGGTCAAGCCGAGAAGGAAATTGATCTGCGGACGCGCCTTGACCAGGTCGTCGATCGTATATTCCGAAAGCACGCCGAAGAAGGCATTGAGCGCCTTGCGCAAAGCCGAGTTCAGGCCGCAGCTGTCGACCAGCGGGCATTCGACCATGCCGTCGTCCTCGAAGCATTCGGCCATGGCGAAACTGTCTTCCGTCACCCGTACGACATCAAAGAGCGTGATTTCAGCCGCCGGCTTGCCCAGGCGCACGCCGCCGTTGCGGCCGCGCACGGTCTCGACCAGACCCGCCTTGTTCAGCGGCTGGAGGATCTTGAAAAGAAAGAGTTCGGAAACCCCGTAAGCCTTGGCAATTTCCGGAATCCGGCTCAAGTGCCCTTCATTGGCAGCACAATACATCAACATGCGAACCGCATAGTTGGTCTGCTTCGTCAACCGCATGCCGATCTCCCGACTCGTGCTATTTAGACCTATATAGGCGGTTTGCTAGTTTTGAACAATTCCAAAATATGAAATTCGCATTCAGCTTATGAGGCCAATTGCCGCGTCGTCAATCCTGCGCCGAAATCTTCTGGTTGCAATCCAGAACGCCATCCCTGCGCCCGGCGCGTGCCGGGACGGAGGAGCATATCGCTGCGGTGCGGCGGTTTCCAAGACAGCAAATAAAACGGGGGCCACGAGGCCCCCGAATTGCAAGTCTATCGATCGTGCAGATCACTTCATCGTCGGCATGACGAATTCTGCGCCGCTCTTGATGCCGGACGGCCAGCGGGCGGTGACGGTCTTGGTCTTCGTCCAGAACTTGATCGAATCGGTGCCGTGCTGGTTGAGGTCGCCGAAGCTCGATGCCTTCCAGCCGCCGAAGGAGTGGTAGGCGAGCGGAACCGGGATCGGAACGTTGATGCCGATCATGCCGATATTGATGCGCGAAGCGAAATCGCGGGCGGCATCGCCGTCACGGGTGTAAATCGCAACGCCATTGCCATATTCGTGCTTCATCGGCAGCGACAGCGCTTCTTCGTAATTGTTGGCGCGAACGACAGAGAGGACAGGTCCAAAGATCTCGGTCTTGTAGATATCCATCTCGGGCGTGACATGATCGAACAGGCAGCCACCGACGAAATAGCCGTCTTCATAACCCTGGAGCTTGAAATCGCGGCCGTCGACCACGAGCTTGGCGCCTTCTTCGACGCCGCGGTCGATGAGGCCGCGAACGCGGGTATAGGCTTCCTTGGTGACGAGCGGGCCCATGTCGGCCTTGTCGTCGGTGTAAGGGCCGATGCGCAGCGATTCGATCTTCGGCGTCAGCTTTTCGACGAGGCGGTTGGCAGTCTCTTCACCGACCGGAACGGCAACCGAGATCGCCATGCAGCGCTCGCCGGCAGAACCGTAGCCTGCGCCCATCAGTGCGTTGACAGCCTGATCCATGTCGGCATCCGGCATGATGATCATGTGGTTCTTGGCGCCGCCGAAGCACTGGGCGCGCTTGCCGTTCATCGCCGCCGTGCCATAGACGTAGCGGGCGATCGGCGTCGAGCCGACGAAAGAAACGGCGCCGATATCGGGATCGGTGAGGATGGCGTCGACCGCGCCCTTGTCGCCGTTGACGACGTTGAGAATGCCGGCGGGCAGGCCAGCTTCGATCATCAGTTCGGCGAGGCGGATCGGCAGGGACGGATCCCGCTCGGACGGCTTCAGGATGAAGGCGTTGCCGCAGGCGATCGCCGGCGCGAACATCCACATCGGGATCATGCCGGGGAAGTTGAAGGGGGTGATGCCGGCGCCGATGCCGACCGGCTGGCGGATCGAATACATGTCGATCGCCGGACCCGCACCCTCGGTGAATTCGCCCTTGGCGAGATGCGGGATGCCGCAGACGAATTCGCAGACCTCGAGGCCGCGAATGACGTCGCCCTTGGCGTCCTCGATCGTCTTGCCATGCTCCTTGGAGAGCATTTCGGCCAGCTCGTCCATGTGCAGGTTCAGGAGTTCGACGAACTTGAAGAACACGCGGGCGCGGCGCTGCGGATTGGTGGCAGCCCATTTCGGCTGCGCGGCCTTGGCGTTTTCGACTGCGGCGCGCAGCTCCTCAACGCTTGCCAGCGCCACAGTCGCTTGCACTTCGCCGGTCGCCGGATTGTAGACGTTGCTGACGCGGCCGCTGGTGCCGGCAACATGCTTGCCGCCGATGAAATGACCGATCTCACGCATGGGTGTTCCTCCTGTTCTTGGGATGCCCTACAATGGCACTTCAATTTGCACAAATCAATGCGCTGATATAAGGAACCGTTGTGCGCATATTGTAGTCCGATGACACATATTGCTGCCTCAAACTTGGTCCGGCGCAAGGACAAGTCAAACCCCAGGGAAGGTCGAGCCGATGAACCGGAAACCTGTTGTCAGAATGGCGGAGCTGGAGATTGATCCGGAGACGCTCGAAGCCTATCGAGCCTCGCTCAAGGAAGAAATCGAGGCGTCGCTTGCGCTGGAAGACGGTGTCCTCTCACTCGACGCCGTTTCCATCCGAGACAATCCAAACCAGATCCGTATCCTCGAGGTCTACGCCGATCAGGAAGCCTACGAGGCCCATCTGCAGACGCCGCATTTCCTCAAATATAAGCGTGAGACGGCCGACATGGTGACATCGCTGACGCTGATGGACGTCGATCCAATTGCCATGCGTGCCAAGCCATGAACTGGGACGATGTCCGCATTTTCCTCGCCGTCGCCCGCACCGGGCAAATTCTTGCCGCTTCGAAGCGATTGGGGCTCAATCACGCCACGCTTTCACGGCGACTGACGTCGCTCGAAGAGGCGCTGAAGACGCGGCTTTTCATCCGCCGCACGAATGGCTGCGAGCTGACGGCCGAAGGCGGGGTCTTCCTGCACGCTGCCGAGCGCATGGAAACCGAAATGCTGGCAGTGCAGGCCAATCTCGGCCACACCGACACGGCAATCGCCGGCACGGTGCGCGTCGGCGCGCCCGACGGTTTCGGCGTCTCATTTCTCGCGCCGCGAATGGGCAGGCTGATCGAGCGCCATCCGGAATTGAAAATCCAGCTCGTGCCGGTGCCGCGCTCCTTCTCGCTGTCGCAGCGCGAGGCCGATATCGCCATCACGCTGGAACGGCCGGAGCAGGGCCGGCTCGTTTCCTCGAAGCTGACCGATTATACGCTCGGCCTCTATGCCTCGCGGGAGTACCTGGTTTCGCAGGGAGCACCAGCGGATATCGACGCGCTCAAGGCGCATCGGCGCATCGGCTATGTCGAAGACCTGATCTTCACCGCGTCGCTGAATTTTTCCGGCGAAGTCATGCGCAGCTGGGATGCGGGCTTCGAAATCTCGACTGCGATCGGTCAGACGGAGGCGGTCCGCACGGGGGCCGGCATCGGCATCCTGCATGACTACATCGCCCGGCAATATCCCGAACTCCAGCGCATCCTGCCTGATATTTCGATTCGTCGCGCCTACTGGACGACCTATCACGAAACGGCGCGCGATCTCTTGCGCGTCAGGAGCGTCGCCGACTTCCTCCAGGAACTCGTCAGCGCCGAGCGGCACATCTTCCTTTAGCGCCGGAACGTATGTTTTGCCGGCTCGTCGTTCTCGTCGGGATTTGGGACGGGCGCCTCGTCGGGCAGCCGGTCCGGCTCCGGTTCCTTGATCGGAGGTACCGGCTTCCAGCCGGGTGCCGGCATCGGCGGCTGATCGGGAATCGGTTCGTTCGGCAGGGACATGGCCGCCCTTCCTTTCATGATGTTCGTCGTAAACGATGTTCGGTCGGATTATTTGTCCGGCTTCAGCGCTTCTGCGGCGCGCATCGGCATGCTGTCGATAATCGCGAAAAGTTCACCGCCGGTAATCGGCTCGCTGACCTTGAGCTTGACCGTACCGTCCTTGCCGACAAGGAAGGCGGAAAATTCACCCGGTTCGGACGCCTCCAGGTCACGACGCAGCGCTTGCCCGTCCAGATCCCCGGCCGCGCCGAAAAGCGACCGCACAGTGTCGCCCGACACCTTCAGCACCACCAGATCGCGCTCGTCGAGCGCGCTTCGATCCGCAATCAGTTGATTTTCCTGGCGGGCGGCGCGGGCATTGTCCCCGTCGGAGAAAAGGATGAAGACCCGGTTCTTCCACTGGAAGGCCGCAAGACTTTCAACCGGCGAATAGGCGCTGTTCGTCTCGTCGATCTTGATCGCGCCGTATAGCAGGGTTTTCGACATGCATGTTCTCCATCATCTTGGAGAACGGCCCGGGATGGCGCGGGTTCCATCTGATCGACGGGATCCTGGTTTTTCGTTCCTGCACAGCGCCTACCGTGATTTAAAGAGCTCCGCCCTCAACAACATGCGTCAATATCCGCGTCACGCTGTTACGGGTTTAGCCCCCTTCCGGCAAAAATGTGCCGCGATGTCGTCCGAGCATCGATCACGCAAACAAGAAGTCCCACGACTGAAGGCTTGAAAGAGCCACATCCCTTAGCGTTATGGTGTTGTCGGCATCGGCAGTAATGATTGTATCCTTCCCGACCTGCTCGGTTGCCGCAAAAAGCGACTCCCAGTCAGCGAAAATGCTGTTATCGATCGAGATCGCGTCATGTGCGGAGCCGGTTGCTATAAAGTTTGTGATCGTATCATGGCCCCAATTCGCCAAGTAAACGAACACGTCAGCCGCCGCTCCGCCAGTGAGGATATCATCGCCGGCGCCGCCCGTTAGCGTATTAGAGCTACTGCCGCCGACGATAATATTGTTCAACTCGTTCCCGGTACCAGCGAATGTCCCTATGCCGGCAAAGGTCAGGTTCTCGACATTGTCGGCCAGCATATAGCTCGCGAGGTTCGTGCGAACCGTGTCGATTCCTTCATTGGCGGCTTCGGTGACGGTATCGCCGGCATTGTCGACAATATAGGTGTCGTTGCCCGCTTTGCCGATCAAGGTGTCCGTACCTGCCCCACCGTTCAGCATATCGTTGCCGACGCCGCCGGTGATCGTGTTGGCCAGCGCATTGCCGGCGCCGCTGAAGTTCGCGGACCCGGTATAGGTCAGGCTCTCGACATTGTTGCCGAGCGTGTAGCCTGCCAATGTCGTGCGAACCGAGTCGGTCCCCGCGTCGGCCGCTTCGGTGACAACGTCGCCGGCATTGTCGACGATATAGGTGTCATCGCCCGTCCCGCCGATCAAACGATCGGCACCCACTCCGCCATTCAGCGTATCGTTGCCGACACCGCCGGAAAGCGTATCGGCGGCAGCGCCACCCGTGATCGTATTGTCGAGGCTATTGCCTATCCCGACAAAGACTGTCGTGCCGATGTAGGTGAGATGTTCGACATCGCTGCCAAGCGTATAGCTTGCCAGCGTCGTGCGAACCGTGTCGGTTCCCTCATTAGCGGCCTCGGTGACGATGTCGCCGGCATGATCGACAACATAGATGTCGTCGCCCACCTCACCGAACATACGATCGGCCCCGCCCCCGCCATTCAGCACATCATTGCCTGCGCCTCCCGAAAGCGTATCGATGGCAGCGCCACCGGTGATCGTGTTGTCGAGATCATTGCCTGTCCCGACAAAAGCCACCGTGCCGATATAGGTGAGGTTCTCGAGGTCGCTGCCAAGCGTATAGCTTGCCAGCGTCGTGCGAACCGTGTCGGTCCCCTCGTCGGCGGCTTCGGTGACAACGTCACCGGCATGGTCGACGATATAAGTGTCGTTGCCATCACCGCCGATCAAGCTGTCCGCACCGGCCCCACCGTTCAGCACATCATTGCCGGCGCCGCCGGTGATGATGTTGGCCAGCGCATTGCCGGTGCCGGTGAAGTTGGCGGATCCCGTATAGGTCAGGTTCTCGACATTGGCCAATGCGGCGATCGAATAGGCTGCAAGCGCCGTGCGGATTTCGTCGGTGCCGGCGCTGACCGCCTCCTTGATCACATCGCTCGCGCTGTCGACCACATAGATGTCGTCGCCGGCACCGCCATCCAGAGTGTCGTTGCCGACGCCGCCGTCCAGAAGATCATTGCCGCCACCGCCGATCAAGCTGTCCGAACCGGCTCCGCCATCCAGCGTGTCGTTGCCCGCGCCGCCGCTGATCGTGTTGATCAGCGCATTGCCGGTACCAGTGAAGCTGACAGATCCCGTATACATTAGGTTCTCGACATTGTTGCCGAGCGTATAGCTTGAAAGCGTCGTCTTGATCCAATCGACCCCTTCGTTCAGCCCTTCGGTGACCATGTCGCCAACGTTATCGACAATATAGGTGTCGTTGCCGGCTGCGCCGATCAGTATGTCTGCGCCGGCCTTTCCGTCCAAGGTATCGGCACCTGCCCCGCCCCTGATCGTGTTGGCAAGGCTATTGCCCGTCCCGGTAAAGGTTGCCGTGCCGGTAAAGGTAAGGTTCTCGACATTGTCGGCAAGCGTATAGTTCACCACTGTCGTGCGAACCGTGTCGGTCCCCTCATCGGCCGCTTCGGTGACGATATCGCCGGCATTGTCGACGATATAGATGTCGTTGCCATCACCGCCGATCAAGCTGTCCGCACCGACCCCGCCATCCAACACATCATTGCCGGCGTCGCCGGAAAGCGTATCGGTGGCAGCCCCACCCGTGATCGTGTTGTCGAGACTATTACCGGTACAAGCGAATGTGCCTGTGCCGGCAAAGGTCAGGTTCTCGACATTGTCGGCCAGCATATAGCTCGCGAGGTTCGTGCGAACTGTATCGGTTCCCTCATTGGCGGCTTCGGTGACGGTATCGCCGGCATTGTCGACGATATAGGTGTCGTTGCCCGCTCTGCCGATCAAGGTATCCGCACCGGCCGCGCCATTCAGCGTGTCATTGCCGACGCCGCCGGTGATCGTATTATCAAGCGCATTGCCGGCACCGCTGAAGTTGGCGGATCCGGTATAGGTCAGGTTCTCGACATTGTTGCCGAGCGTATAGCCTGAAAGCGCCGTCTGGATCGTGTCCGTCCCCGCGTCGGCGGCTTCGGTGACAAGGTCGCCGACATGGTCGACGATATAGGTGTCGTCGCCCGTCCCGCCGATCAAGCGATCGGCCCCCGCTCCGCCATTCAGCGTATCGTTGCCGACACCGCCGGAAAGCGTATCGGCGGCAACCCCACCCGTGATCGTGTTGTCGAGGCTATTGCCTATCCCGACAAAAACTGTCGTGCCGATGTAGGTGAGATCTTCGACATCGCTGCCAAGCGTATAGCTTGCCAGCGTCGTGCGAACCGTGTCGGTTCCCTCATTAGCGGCCTCGGTGACGATGTCGCCGGCATTGTCGACAATATAGGTGTCGTCGCCTTCCCCGCCGATCAAACGATCGGCCCCGCCCCCGCCATTCAGCACATCATTGCCGGCGCCGCCGGAAAGCGTATCGATGGCGGCGCCACCGGTGATCGCGTTGTCGAGATCATTGCCTGTTCCGACAAAGGCTGTCGTGCCGATATAGGCGAGGTTCTCGAGATCGCTGCCAAGCGTGTAGATTGCCAGTGTCGTGCGAACCGTATCGGTTCCCTCGTCGGCGGCTTCGGTGACGATGTCGCCGGCATTATCGACGATGTAGGTGTCGTTGCCTTCACCGCCGATCAAGCTGTCAGCACCGACCCCACCGTTCAGCATATCGTTGCCGTCACCGCTTGTGATGATGTTGGCCAGCGCATTGCCGGTGCCGGTGAAGTTGGCGGATCCCGTATAGGTCAGGTTCTCGACATTGACCAATGAGGCGATCGAGTAGGCTGCAAGCGCCGTGCGGATCTCATCGGTGCCGGCGCTGACCGCCTCCTTGATCACATCGCTCGCACTGTCGACCACATAGATATCGTCGCCGGCGCCGCCGTCCAACGTGTCGTTGCCGACGCCGCCGTCAAGCGTGTCATTGCCTGCACCGCCGGTGAGCGTATCGTTGCCGGCGCCGCCGTCCAGAAGATCGTTGCCGCTGCCGCCAGTGATCGTATTGACGAGGCTGTTTCCAGTCCCGCTAAAATCGCCGGTGCCGATGAAGGTCAGGTTTTCAACATTGGCAATATTCGTCAAGGCATAGGAAGAAAGCGTCGTCCTGATCAGGTCGCCTCCCGCATTCAGCCCTTCGGTGACCACATCGCCAACGTCATCGACAATATAGGTGTCATTGCCCGCTCCGCCGATCAGCATGTCTGCCCCGGCCTTTCCGTCCAGGGTATCGGCACCTGCCCCGCCCCTGATCGTGTTAGCGAGGCTATTGCCTGTCCCAGTAAAGGCTGCCATGCCGGTAAAGGTAAGGTTCTCGACATTGTCGGCAAGCGTATAGTTCACCACTGTCGTGCGAACCGTGTCGGTCCCTTCATCAGCGGCTTCGGTGATGAGGTCGCCGGCATTGTCGACGATATATGTGTCGTCGCCATCACCACCGATGAAGCTGTCCGCGCCGGTTCCACCATCCAGCGTGTCATTGCCGGCGCCGCCGGAAAGCGTATCGGCGGCAGCCCCACCCGTGATCGTGTTGTCGAGACTATTACCGGTACCAGCGAATGTCCCTATGCCGGCAAAGGTCAGGTTCTCGACATTGTCGGCCAGCATATAGCTCGCCAGGTTCGTGCGAACCGTGTCGGTTCCCTCATTGGCAGCTTCGGTGACGGTATCGCCGGCATTGTCGACGATATAGGTGTCGTTGCCCGCTCTGCCGATCAAGCTGTCCGCACCGGTCCCGCCATTCAGCGTGTCGTTGCCGGCGCCGCCGGTGATCGTATTATCAAGCACATTGCCAGTGCCGGTGAAGTTGGCGGATCCGGTATAGGTCAGGTTCTCGACATTGTTGCCGAGCGTATAGCCTGAAAGCGCCGTCCGGACCGTGTCGGTCCCTTCATTCACATTCTCGATCACCACGTCGGTCGCGATGTCGACCACATAGATGTCGTCGCCAATCCCACCCAGCATCGTGTCGGAACCGGCCCCACCGATCAGTGTGTCGTTGCCCGCAGCGCCCATAAGCTTGTCGGCAGCAACACCACCTGTGATAACGTTGTCGAGCAGATTCCCTGCCCCGGTAAAGGCTGCCGTTCCGATGTAGGTGAGGTTCTCGACATTGGCCGCCAGTGTGTGGGCGCTCAGGGTCGTGCGAACCGTGTCGGTCCCTGCATTGGCGTTCTCGGTGACGAGGTCCCCGGCATTGTCGACGATATAGATGTCGTCACCATCACTACCGATCAAACGATCGGCCCCGGCCCCGCCATTCAGCGTATCGTTGCCGACGCCGCCGGAAAGCGTATCGGCGGCAACACCACCGGTGATCATGTTGTCGAGATCATTGCCTGTTCCGGCAAAGGCGACCGTGCCGGTATAGGTGAGGTTCTCGACGTCGCTGCCAAGCGTATAGCTTGCCAATGTCGTGCGAACCGTATCGATCCCCTCGTCGGCAACTTCGGTGACGATGTCGCCGGCATTGTCGACGATGTAGGTGTCGTTGCCCTCACCGCCGATCAGGGTATCCGCACCGGCCCCGCCATTCAGCGTATCATTGAAGGCGCCGCCGGTGATCGTGTTGACGAGCGCATTGCCGGTGCCGGTGAAGCTGGCGGAGCCGATGTAGGTCAGGTTCTCGACATTGTTGCCGAGCATATAGCTGGCAAGCGCCGTCTGGACCGTGTCCGTCCCTTCATTCACATTCTCGATCACCACGTCGGTCGCAATATCGACCACATAGATGTCGTCGTCCTTCCCGCCCGACATCGTGTCGGAACCGGCCCCGCCGATCAGTGTGTCGTTGCCGGCGCCGCCGTTCAGCGCGTCATTGCCGATGCCGCCGTCAAGCGTGTCGTTGCCGACACCGCCGGTGATCGTGTTGAGGAGCGCGTTGCCGGTGCCGGTGAAGCTGGCCGATCCCGTATATTGCAGGTTCTCGACATTGTTGCCGAGCGTATAGCTTGAAAGCACCGTCTTGATCAGATCGGTGCCTGCATTCAGCCCTTCGGTGACCACGTCGTCAATGTTATCGACAATATAGGTGTCGTTGCCCGCACCGCCGATCAGCATGTCTGCCCCGGCCTTTCCGTCCAGGGTATCGGCACCTGCCCCGCCCTGGATCGTGTTGTCGAGATCATTGCCTGTTCCGGCAAAGGCGACCGTGCCGGTATAGGTGAGATTCTCGACATCGCTGCCAAGCGTATAGCTTGCCAATGTCGTGCGAACCGTATCGGTTCCCTCGTCGGCAGCTTCGGTGACGATATCGCCGGCATTGTCGACGATATAGGTGTCGTGGCCAGCCCCCCCGATCAAGCTGTCCGCACCTGCCCCGCCATTTAGAAAGTCATTGCCGGCGCCGCTGATGATCGTGTTGGCCAGGGCGTTGCCGATGCCGGTGAAGTTGGCGGATCCCGTATAGCTCAGAATCTCGACATTGTTGCCGAGCATATAACTTGTAAGAGCCGTGCGGATTTCGTCGGTGCCGGCGCTGACCGCCTCGTAGATCACGTCGCTCGCACTGTCGACTAGATAGAGGTCGTTGCCAGCACCACCGATCAGCATGTCGTTACCGGCGCCGCCGTCCAGCGTGTCGTTGCCGGCGGCGCCGGTGATCGTATTGGTGAGGTTGTTTCCAGTTCCGAGGAAATCGCCGGTGCCGGTGAAGGTCAGGTTTTCGACATTGGCAATATTGGTCAAGGCATAGGAAGACAGCGCCGTCTTGATCAGATCGCTTCCTTCGTTCAGCCCTTCGGTGACAATGTCGGCAACGTCATCGACAATATAGGTGTCATTGCCCGCACCACCGATCAGTATGTCTGCTCCGGCCTTTCCGTCCAGGGTATCGGCACCTGCACCGCCCCTGATCGTGTTAGCGAGGCTATTGCCTGTTCCGATGAAAGCTCCCGTGCCGATGTAGTTAAGATTCTCGAGGTCGCCGCCAAGCGTATAGTTCGCCAGTGTCGTGCGAACAGTGTCGACGCCCGCAGCTTCTGTAATGATGTCGCCGGCATTGTCGACCACATAGGTGTCGTTGCCGTCGCCACCGATCAAGCTGTCCGCACCGGCCCCGCCATCCAGCGTGTCATCGCCTGCGCCGCCGGTGATCGTGTTGGCGAGCGCATTGCCGGTGCCGGTGAAGCTGGCAGATCCCGTATAGGTCAGGGTCTCGACATTGCTGCGAAGCGTATAGCCTGAAAGCGCCGTCTCGACGGTGTCCGTCCCCTCATTCCAACTCTCGATCACAAAATCGAAGCTATCGTCGACGACATAGAGGTCGTTGCCCGCTCCGCCCACCATCCAGTCGGAACCAACACCCCCGATCAGCGTGTCGTTGCCAATGCCACCATAGAGCGAATCATCTCCCGCATTGCCCCAAAGCGTATTGTTCGCCTCGTTGCCGACAATGTTGTCGTTGCCCGAGCCCGCCTGAACATTCTCGATCAAGGACGCAACATTGCCATTGAAAAGGAGTGCGTTAAAAATATTGCCGCGGGCATAGCCGTTGTTCGGACCGCCCCACAGATCAGCCAACTGTCTCTGGGAAAAGACCGAATACCCGCCTGCTCGCAGGTCGATTTTGAGGGCGGTGGTATAAGCGCTCAAATCATAGGTGTCGATGCCGCCGCCGTCCCAGATTGTCGCGAAGATCCGGTTGGCATCGGGCGTGATCGCCGCAACCCCGTCGACATAGGTGATGCCCTCGTCCGGATTCCACTTATAGACGGTATCGCCACTGTTCGTGGTGTAATCCGCTCCATACATTTTCTGCAAGGCGGCGATGTCGAGCATCATAAAGGTTTGTGGCGCGCCGTCAGCTTCATACGTGTACCCGCCGCTCGTATTATCGCCGACATATGTGCGGTAGGTCATGATCGTATATTCGACTGAATCGTAGGCGCTCGGAACGACCGTCGGATTGTAAAAAAAATCCGGTTCGTGAGCGTGTTTCAGCCCCAGAGCGTGACCCAACTCATGTGCCAACGTATGTCCCGCATAGTTGCCGAACTCCGGATAGCGATAGTCGGATTCCGTGCCGGCATATCCTGTCCCGAACCAGACATCGCCGCCGCTGAAGCCAGGATCCGGATAATAGGCCCACGCTGTATCAAGAAGGGGATCCGATGACTGAGCGAACCTGATAGTTGCCGTATCGGCGCTCCCGGCCTCAAAGTTGGCGTTTGTAAACCCTTCTACCGAAAAGCCGTCATTTGCCGTGTTCCCGTAGGATTGCTCCATGAAAAACAAGGCTGTGGCCTGCTGATCCGAAGAAATCGCAGAGAAACTGTAATCTTTTTCTCCGCTATAGAAGTACGAAGTCGAAACTGTGGGAAATGCATAGGTTATCGTACCGTCCCAGGCAACACCGCTGAAAAGCCCGTCAACTTTCTTATCCCCTGTCAAGTACACGTTCTTCGTGGCGGTAAAAATGCCCGACATAAAATCCCCTTTTGCCTATTTCATTCCGCCGCGTCTAATGCCCATTTCCCCTGCTCCAAATCAGAGGATAATTCAACTAAAAGCTTTATTCCGCTTCAGGTGTTTGACGTTCGCAACCACCGATGGATCGCTTCATATGCAACCGATGCTGAAGGCCAGATAACATAGTCCAATATTCTTTATCTCGCATCCGCCCCCCAATTGCTTGCCACGACGGCACTTAAATTGCGGTTACAGTCATCTGCTGAAATTTAATAAGCCTGAGACTCGGTGATATCGGAAAGGCAGGCCCGCATTGGCTCGACGCCGCCGAAGTTGTCCCGTCTCTCATGCCGCGCGATCGGCTTCGTTGTTCGCATTTTCCGCGATTTTGCTGGGTGGATTGTCGCAATTGTCGACCTCATTGCTACTGCTTCCGGACATTTAGCCCACAGCGCAGCATGGCACCATACGCGCGGGTTGCACTTCGCAAATGTTCGAGTGGATGTGGCAAATAAGCAGCAAATTTGCCGTTGAAACGGCGTTCCTTTTCAGAGGCGCCCCACCCCCTTTGGCAAAACAATCCAACCTCGGGACAGGATCGCTACCGATACAGTTAAATACCTAGAGAGAGGATTAGCGTGCGAAATGACATTCGTTGAAACGATCTGCCTGATAAGGAACTGACGTGGGGAGAATGGTACGGTTGGGGGGTCTCGAACCTCCGACCTCAGGTGCCACAAACCTGCGCTCTAACCAACTGAGCTACAACCGCATAAACCGCGCTCGGCGCGATGGGGGTCACATACGAGGACTTGGCGATGAATTCAAGTCCAAATTCCTCGCCAATATACAAAAAGGCTGGACGCGAGGTCCAGCCTTTTGTCTTTGCTCGGTCAAGACCGATCAGGCAACCTTGAAGGAAGCCATGGCCTTTTCGGCGGCGTCCTTGGAGGGCTTTGCGAGCTTTTCGGCAACCTGCTTGGTGGTTTCCTGGATCGACTTCGCCTGCTCGACGGTGAGTTCGGCCTGCTTGCGGATGAAGGCGGTCTGCAGTTCGAAGAATTCGGCGGCAGACTTGACGCCGAGCAGCGCTTCGAAGTGCGACAGCGAGTTCTCGGAATTGACGCGCAGGATGTCGATCGCCTTCAGGCCGAGTTCGACGCTGCCGGCCTGTGCCGTCTGCACGGTGGCCTCGAGGGTCTTGCCGGCTTCTTCGCCAGCGGTCTTCAGCTTGGCATAGGCGTCCTTCGACTGCTGGGCGCCCTTTTCGGCGAATTCACGGAAGGATTCCGCGAGCTTGGACGGGTCGAAAGAAGCGATTGAAAAAACGTCATCGGTCTTTATGGTAGCCATGTCGCATTCCTTTGGGTTGAGGCAGTCGCTGCCTGTGATCATCGAATGACGTCTATATAGGATAGTTTATTGTGCATTGCAACATTTTTTGTGCGACGCACAAGTCGTTAACCTTTCCGGCCGAAAGGACCCCGCTGTTCTGGACCGGCTTGCGACCTGCAGTTATTAATAAGCCGTTAATTTAGACGCCGACAGCGACAAGGTTCGATCATGCCCGCAGTCCAATACCCGTTCATCGACATTGCCGTGCATGCGCGGGTGCGGGAGCGCTTTTCACGCGGCGAGGCGATGGTGCTGTTTTCGGCCGATCTTGCCCGGCTGCTCTGGGCGAACGGTGCAGGTGCGGAGCTGTTCGGCCACTCGGCGGTATATGACCTTCTCGATCAGGGCCTCGACCGCGGCGACATCACCTTCCGCCAGCTGGAAACGGCCGCGCGCCAGCTTGCCGATATCGGCGACAGCAGAAATCTGATGATCCGCGTCGCCAAGGGCTTCCAGCGCGTGCAGGCGCAGGCCGCGGCCGAACTGATCCGGCTTTCGTCGGGCGAAAGGGCCATCCTGTTTTCGGTGCCGGTCTCGGCAAGACCGATGACATCGGGCGCTGCCGCCGCCCAGATGCTGCAGGGGCTCGATGATCCCGACACGCATATGGCCGTCATCGGCGCCAATGGCGAGGTTATCGCCGCCTCGCCGGGTTTTGCTTCGCTCGCCATATCAGACGAGACCGCAAAGACGCTGATCAACCTTGCAGGCGCCCATCCCGACCGGCTGGTGAAGCGCCCTGTTGCAACCGGCAAGGGTTATCTGCCTGCCGCCGTCGGCAAGCTCAGCGACGAGCCGGCGCTCAATCTGCTCTTTGCGGTCGAGACCGTGCTCGGCCACCTCGACCCCATCGATCCGCCCGCGCAGGAAACCATCGATACGCGCCTGCCGCAGACAGCTGACGTCCCCGCGCTGCAGTCGACCGACGCGCCTGCGGGGGAAGAAAGCCCGGCACCGGCCGAAGCGCTTCAGGATGGACCCGCCGCCACGGGCTTCACCGAGATCATCGATGCTGTCTCTGACATCGAAGAGGTCGAGGAGACGCTTGAAGACATCACCGGCGATAGCGAACAGGCGGCCGGGACAGAAGAGGACGACGCGGTTGCTGAGACGCATTCTGCCGAACACGAGATGCCGGAAAGCGACGGCAGCCAGATCGACGGCAGCGCAGCGGAGGTCGAGGAGCCTGCCGCAACCGTCGAAGACGACGTAATCTCTGGCGGCGAGACGGCGGAAGATGTCGCCATGGCGGAAACGCCTGATGAGGCCAGCGATACGCCAAATGAAGAGGCGGCGGCAGCCGTCCATGAAGAACCCGCACCCGCAACGGCTGAAGTTGCCGACGCGCCCCCTGCCCCCAAGCTCGCGGCCGAGCCTGGTTTCGTCTTCAAGCCGAACAGCCGCGCCACGCGCTTCGTCTGGAAGATCGATGCCGAGGGCCGGTTCAACGAGGTCAGCCATGAATTCGCCGAGGCTGTCGGTCCGCATGCGTCCGACATTATCGGCTCCGCCTTCAGCGATATCGCCGCGCTCTTCAATCTCGATCCCGATGGCAAGCTTTCCGAAGCGCTCGCCCGCCGCGATACATGGTCGGGCAAAACGATCCTCTGGCCGGTCGAAGGCACCAGCCTCGTCGTTCCGGTCGATCTCGCGGCCTTGCCGACTTATACCCGCAATCGCGATTTCGACGGCTTCCGCGGTTTCGGCGTCGTCCGGCTGTCCGATGCGCAGGAAGACCCGCTGGCGCTTGGCCTGACGCTTGGCCCCGACGGGATTGGCCATGATGCGGCGAGCCTCGGCCCAGTGCCCGAGCCCGTTGCCGACGAGGAAGCTGCTCCCCAGTCTATCGCGGCCGAAACACCCGTGGCGGAAGATCAGGCGGCTGCAGCAGCCGAGCCGGAGAGCCAGGAGTCGGCGCCCGAAGGAATTGCCGCCGGCGAGCCGGCCGTTGAGACGCCTATCTTTGAAAGCGCGGCAGAGGAAGCCGAGGGCAGCGCCGACGCCGGGCAAGCCTCAGCCGCCGAACAGGCCGCCAGCCCTGCGGAAGAGCCGCCGGCACTGCGCATTTCGGAAACGCCCAATCGCCGTTTCACCGACAAGATCGTTCAGCTTCACAGTGGCGGCGCCGGATTGACGGCCGCCGAACAGGCGAATTTCCGCGAAATCGCCAAACGTCTCGAAGCCTTCGGCGCGCGCAAGGAAGACCCCGCCGTCCCGGAAGCGGCGGAAGCCGCTCCCACGGAGACGGCCGATCTTGAGGAAGCGCCCGCAATCGAGAAGGTCGAGGCCGAAGTTCCCCTCGTCGATGAAGCGGCGCCGCAGGAAGCGATCTTCGAAAATGCGGCCGAGGCCGAGGGTGAAGACGACGAAACGGCAATCATCGCCGATGACGGGGCGACGGAAGGTCTCGAGGAGACCGTCAGCCAGATCGAGGTGCTGACCAGCTTCATCCCGCCGCGCGTGAAGATGACGGACGGGCTTTCGGCCGGAACGGTCGACCAGTTGCCCGTCGCCGTGCTCATCCATGTCGGCGATGCGCTGCTTCATGCCAATCCGGAATTCATGCGGCTGACCGGCTACGCGTCGCTCGAAGCGCTGCGCGAGGTCGGCGGCATCGAAGCGCTGCTGCAGCGCCGCGACCTCGAGGAAAAGGCGGCGGGCTCCGGCACCATGATGCTCGTCAAAGCCGACGACAGGCTGGTCCCGGTGACGGCGCGGCTGCAATCGGTGCGCTGGGAGGACGCCAATGCCCTGATGCTGGCGCTGATGCCGGTCGAAGGCAAGGATGACAGCCGAGGTGACGCCAGCCGGTCCGAAGCGCGTCCTGAGCGGATGGTCGAGAAAGTCGCCAAGCTGCAGATCGAGGTCGAGGAATTGCGCTCGATCCTGGAAACGGCGACCGACGGCGTCGTCGTCATCGGCACGGAGGGCGACATCCGCTCGATGAACCGCTCGGCGAGCGCGCTTTTCAATTACGATGAGCAGGAGACGCGCGGCAAACCCTTCGTGATGCTCTTTGCCCATGAGAGCCAGAAGGCGGTGCTCGACTATCTGAACGGCCTCTCGGGCTATGGTGTGGCGAGCGTCTTGAACGACGGGCGCGAAGTGATCGGCCGCGAGGCTGCCGGCGGCTTCGTACCGCTGTTCATGACGATGGGCCAGCTCACCTCCTCCAACGGCTATTGCGCCGTCATCCGTGACATCACCCAGTGGAAGCGCACCGAGGACGAGCTGCGCAACGCCAAGGGCGCGGCCGAAACCGCCAATGCCCACAAGACGGATTTCCTCGCCCGCGTCAGCCACGAAATCCGCACGCCGCTCAACGCCATCATCGGCTTTTCCGACATGATGGCGGGCGAGCGCTTCGGGCCAATCGGCCATCCGCGCTACATCGAATATGCCAACGACATCGGCCGCTCCGGCCGCCACGTGCTGGATATCGTCAACGACCTGCTCGACATTTCGAAGATCGAGGCGGGCGAGATGGATCTCGATTTTGCCGCCGTCGGCCTCAACGAGGCGGTCTCGGAGGCCGTGGCGCTGGTGCAGCCGCAGGCGAACGGCCAGCGCGTCATCATCCGCACGGCGTTGTCGCATGCGGTGCCTGATGTCGTGGCGGATCTCCGCTCAATCAAGCAGATTGCGCTGAACATCCTGTCGAACGCCATCCGCTTCACTCCGTCGGGCGGGCAGATCGTCGTCTCCACCTCTTATGAAGCCAATGGCAGCGTCGTGTTGCGGGTCCGCGATACCGGCGTCGGCATGACGCGCAGCGAACTCGACCAAGCGATGAAGCCGTTCCGGCAGGTTTCCTCGACCCAATCACGCCATCGCGGCGACGGCACCGGGCTCGGCCTGCCGCTGACCAAGGCGATGGTCGATGCCAACCGGGCGACCTTCTCGATCAATTCGGCGCCGAACGAGGGCACCCTCGTCGAGATCACCTTCCCGTCGCAGCGCGTGCTGGCCGGCTGATCCGAAGCCTTTCCGTTTTCTCGATCGCGGAAATACCCTATCTCTTTGTTTTCCCGTAATTCCTGGGAACGACGCTGCGCACTCTTGCTGGAATCGCTCTCAGAAAAAAAAGGCAGCCAGTGGCTGCCTTAAATTTTGTGCTGTTCAACAAGAGCTCAGTCGATCAACGTCATGTTTCGTAAGCCCGGAGGCTCCAGGCCGCCTCGTTCATGTGCGGCCCCCAAGTTGCTTCACCTTTGACCAACCTTTCTTAACGAAAGGTTTCTATGACAGCGAATTGATGAATGGTGAAAGCTTGTAGTTTACGATCCCTTATCAGGTCCGCAATTCCTCCAAGCCCGCAAAGAGCTCCAGCGCCTCGGGATTGGCGAGCGCTTCCTGGTTTTTCACCGGTCGGTTGTGGACGACTTCGCGCACGGCAAGCTCCACGATCTTGCCTGACTTTGTGCGGGGAATATCGGCGACGGCGATGATCTTCGCCGGCACGTGGCGCGGCGAGGCGCCGGTGCGGATACGTGTCTTGATCGCCTTGACGAGATCCTCGGTCAGCGTCACGCCGGATGCAAGGCGAACGAAGAGGATGACGCGCACGTCGTCGTCCCACTCCTGGCCGATGCACAGCGCTTCGGCCACCTCCTCCATCTGCTCCACCTGATTATAGATCTCGGCCGTACCGATGCGCACGCCGCCGGGGTTGAGCGTCGCATCCGAACGGCCGTGGATGATCAGGCCGCCATGCTCCGTCCATTCGGCGAAATCGCCGTGACACCAGACATTGTCGAAGCGGTCGAAATAGGCGGCGCGATATTTGGCACCATCGGGGTCGTTCCAGAACATCACCGGCATGGAGGGGAAGGCCTTGGTGCAGACGAGCTCGCCCTTCTCTCCCCGCACCGGCTTGCCGTCATCGTCCCACACGTCGACGGCAAGGCCGAGGCCCGGCCCCTGGATCTCACCGCGCCAGACCGGCTGCAGCGGATTGCCGAGCACGAAGCAGGAGACGATATCGGTGCCGCCCGAAATCGAGGCGAGCTGCACGTCTTGCTTGATGCCCTCATAGACGAAGGTGAAGCCTTCGGGCGACAGCGGCGAGCCGGTGGAGGTCATCAGCCGGAGGCTGGAGAGATCATGGCTCACGCGCGGCGTCAGGCCGCTCTTGCGCACCGCATCGATATATTTCGCCGAGGTGCCGAAGATCGCGAATTTCTCAGCCTCGGCATAGTCGAACAATACGTTGCCGTCAGGTGCAAAAGGCGAGCCGTCGAACAGGCAGAGCGTCGCGCCGCTCGCCAATCCGCTGACCAGCCAGTTCCACATCATCCAGCCGCAGGTGGTGAAATAGAAGAGCTTTTCGCCGGCCTCCAGGCCGCAATGCAGCCGCTGCTCCTTGAGGTGCTGCAGCAGCGTGCCGCCGGCCGAATGGACGATGCATTTCGGCACCCCCGTCGTGCCTGACGAAAAGAGGATGTAGAGCGGATGCGAGAAGCCAAGGCGCGTGAACTCGACCTCCGCTGACTCATAGGGCGCGACGAAGGCTTCCAACGTCGACGCATCGGGAGTGTTGCGCGCCACGGCCTCGGCATCGCCGGCATAGTGAACGACGACGACAGGCACGCCCAGGCTTCTTGCGACCGCGGCGACCTTGGGGCCGACATCCTGCAGCTTGCCGGAATACCAATAGGCATCGCAGGTGATGAAAAGCCTGGGGCCGATCTGGCCGAAGCGGTCGAGCACGCCCTGCTCGCCGAAATCGGGGGAGCAGGACGACCAGATGGCGCCGATCGAGGCGGCCGCCAGCATGGCAGCGACAGTCTCCGGCATGTTCGGCATCATGGCGGCAATACGGTCGCCTTCGCGCACACCTTGCGCCTTGAAGGCCTGCTGCAGCTTCGAGATCAGCGCGCGCAGCCTGTCCCACGACCAGCGATCCTCGGCCTTATCCTCGCCGCGGAATATGATGGCATCGCCCCCGCCGCGACCGGACAGCAGGTTTTCGGCGAAATTCAGCGTTGCGTCGGGAAAGAAGCGGGCGCCAAGCATGCTGTCGCCGTCGATGAGTATCCTTGCGCCGCGCTCTCCCTTCACGCCGCAGAAATCCCAGACGGTTGACCAGAATTTCTCCCGCTCGGCGACAGACCATGCATGCAGGTCCTCAAAGCCTGAAAGCGAAAGCCCGAAGTCTGCATTGCAGCGCTCCATGAAGGCATGGATCGGGCTTTTTGCGACGGCTTCGTCCGATGGCACCCAAAGTGGTCTGTTGTCCTGCATTCAATCCTCCTCCCCAATATGGTCTTTATATCATGCTGCATTGCATTATAAAGGCCGGAACCCGACCGGATTCGACGCTCGGCGAACCCGGAAATCGCGATCCCCTTCAGCGTCGATTCACAATATCGGCGGACGCAGGGCGCCGGAGGGATTTGCATCTGAGAGGCATTTCCTATATCCGGCGAAATCAGCGCATAACGGGTTAACCGGCGGAGATCATGAGTACGTCAAGACATCGCAGGTGGCGCAGGAAGATCGGGCCCGTTTCGCGCTGGCTCCCGGCATTCGCGCGCCTTTCGACGCTCTTCCTCCTGATCGCGCTGGGGCTTTTCGTCGCCCTCAGGGTCGCCGCGCCCTATCTCATCTCGACCGGTTTCGTGCGCTCCGGCATCGAGGACGCGCTGTCGAAATGGACGGGCTATCATGCCGAGATCAAGGGCAGCCCGGTTCTGGAATTCTGGCCGACGCCGCGCATCACATTGAACCAGGTCACCATCCGCCAGCCGCGTGATAGCGGCGACAAGCTGCTCGGCAGCATTGAAAGCCTGTCGGCCGATTTCAGCCTGATCGACGCGCTGAGAGGCCGCACGAGCTTCCATGAATTCCACCTGCTGCGCCCCAATCTTTCGCTGACGCGTGACGAGAAAGGGCTGATCGACTGGAGCTATGCAGGGCTGCTCGCCCGCGCCATCGGAGGCGTCCGCTACGAAAACGGCGCGGAAGTGCTCGATCCTGATCTTGACGCCGAGATCGGCGCGGTGACCGTCGAGGACGGCACGCTTGTCGTTACCGACGTCAGGAGCAACAACGTCTATCATTTCGACAGCGTCACGGCCGACATCGCCTGGCCGAGGCTTTCAGGCGCCATCTCGGCGGTCGTCATCGCCCGCATCAACGGCGAGGACCTGAAAATCGACTACGCCTCGCGCCAGCCGCTGCTCGCCTTTGCCGGCAGGAACGCCGAGGCCAAGACGTCGCTGACATCAAATCTGATGACCGCGCACTTCCAAGGGGTCGCCAGCATCGCCAGCCTTTCGTCACTTTCCGGAAACATCGCCGTCACCATTCCCGACATGCCGGGGCTCCTTACATGGTCGGGCAAATCGATCCCCGGCATCGGCACACTGAGGAGCGCTTCGTTCGACGCCGACATCATGTCATCCGGCACCGGGCTGCGCTTCAACAATCTCAGCCTGTCGCTGAACGAAGCGAGCGCCACCGGCGTCATGGACCTCTCGACCGCGCCAGGCAAGCGGCCGAAAATCGGCGGCACGCTCGCCTTCGACCAGATGAACCTCAAGCCATTCCTCGACGCCTTCGCGCTGAGGCTCGCCGCCGGCGAGGCGGAGGAAATCTCCGCCGACATGAGAGAGCCGCTGAAGATGCTCGATGTCGACGTCAGGCTTTCGGCCCGCCGCGCGCAGATGGGGCTCTTCGAGCTTTCCGATCTCGGCGCCAGCATGATCGTGACCGGCGGCGAGGCGAAATTCGACATTGGCGACAGCCAGTTCGAAGGCGGCGAAATGACGGCGCATCTGGAGGCGACACAACGCGATTTCGACGGCGGCGGGAAATTGCAGCTGTTGATCCGCAACGCCGACTTCGCTGCCCTTGCCGAACGGCTGCAGCTCAAGGGGCCGCTGCCGCTTGCGACAGGATCGCTCGATCTCGACCTGCAGTCGGCGAAGGCGATCTGGACGGCCGGTCTCGGCGACGTCACCGGCAAGCTGCACTTCTGGACGCGGGAAGGCACGATCCCCGGTATCGACGCCGGCGCGCTGCGGACCCAGGCGGCCCAAAAGCCGTTCTTTCCGCTGAGCGCCGCGGCGAGCGGCGCTTTCGCCTTCGACCAGCTGGACCTTCAGGCCGATTTCGCCAACGGCTCCGCCGAAATCCATGACGCCCGCGTGGCCGGGCCGGCGCAGACGCTGACGCTTTCCGGCGTCGTCACCTATCAGACGAACGGGCTGGCGCTTTCCGGATCTCTGGAGGCGACCGACCCGGCCAAGGCGGCGGAGCTGCCGCTTCTGCCGTTCTTCGTCGGCGGCTCATGGCCAAACCCGGTCATTTCGCCGGTCCCGCTTCTCAACAGCACGCCCCAGGCGCAGTAGAGCCCGACACCGGGCAGGGCCTAACGCTCACGCGCCGGCAGCGGCCTCGCGCTCGTCACGCTCGCGCTGCACTTCTCGGCGTTTGGTGATAACCGAGGCGCAGATGACGCCGACGGCGACCATGCCGATGAGGATGGTGCAGACCGCATTGATCTCCGGCGTCACGCCGAGACGCACCTGGCTGTAGATCTTCATCGGCAGCGTGGTCGCACCCGGACCGGAGGTGAAGCTTGCGATCACGAGATCATCCAGCGACAGGGTAAAAGCCAGGATCCAGCCGGAAAACACCGCCGGGGAAATGATCGGCAGGGTGATTTCGAAAAAGGTGCGCACCGGCGGCGCCCCGAGATCCTGCGCGGCTTCCTCGATCGACTGATCGAAGCTCAAGAGCCGCGATTGCACCACGACGGCGACGAAGCACATGGTCAGCGTCGTATGCGCCAGCGTGATGGTCCAGAAGCCGCGGTCGAAGCCGATCGCCACGAAGAGCAGCAGCAGCGACAGGCCGGTGATGACTTCAGGCATGACGAGCGGCGCGTAGACCATGCCCGAAAAGAGCATGCGGCCGCGGAAGCGGGTGTAACGCACCAGCGTCAGCGCCGCCATTGTGCCGAGCACGGTCGCGAAGGTGGCCGACAGCAGGCCGACACGGATCGTCACCCAGGCGGCGTCGAGCAGCGCCTGGTTCGAGAGCAGCGAGACATACCACTTGGTGGAGAAGCCGCCCCAGACGGTAACGAGCTTCGACTCGTTGAAGGAAAAGACCACAAGAAGCACGATCGGCAGATAGAGGAAGGCAAAGCCGAGCGCGACGGAGATGATGTTGAAACGGGTCCATCTCAGCATGGCTTACTTCCCCCGCTCTTCGGCCTTTGCCTGCGCATTCTGGAAGAAGACGATGGGGATCACCAGGATCAGCAGCAGGATCGTCGCGACCGCCGAGGAGACCGGCCAGTCTCTGTTGGCATTGAATTCGTTCCAGAGCGTCTTGCCGATCATCAGCGTCTGCGAGCCGCCGAGAAGATCGGGGATGACGAATTCACCGACGGCGGGGATGAAGACCAGCATACAGCCGGCAATCACACCGGGGATCGACAGCGGAAAGGTGACACGCCAGAAGGCCTGGATCGGCGTGCAGCCGAGATCCTGGGCGGCCTCGATCAGCGTGCCGTCCATCTTTTCGAGCGCCGAATAAAGCGGCAGCACCATGAAGGGCAGGTAGGAATAGACGATGCCGATATAGACGGCCGTCGTGGTGTTGAGGATGATCAGCGGGCTGTCGATGATATGCAGCGACAGCAGAAGCTGGTTCAGCAATCCTTCCGGCTTCAGGATGGCAATCCAGGCATAGACGCGGATGAGGAAGCTCGTCCAGAACGGCAGGATCACAAGCATCAGCAGCGTCGGGCGAATGCTGCGCGGCGCCTGCGCCATGCCATAGGCGATCGGATAGGCGATCAGCAGCATCAGGAAGGTCGAAATACCGGCAATGATGACGCTCGACAGATAGGCGTTGAAGTAGAGCGGGTCGTCCGTGAGGTAGCCATAATTGTCGAAGGAGAAGGTCGCGACCTTGCTCCAGAAACCAGCCCAGCCATCGGCAAGCGAGAAAACCGGCTCATAAGGCGGTATGGCGATCGCCGTCGTCGACAGCGAAATGCGGAAGACGATGAAGAACGGCGCCAGAAAGAAGAGCAGCAGCCAGGCATAGGGAATGATGATGACGAGGCGGCTGTAGAAGCGCGAGGCGAATGTTCCCATAGGCTCAATCCTTCAGCAGCACGCCGGCATTCTCATCGAAGGAGACCCAGACGTCCTGATCGTAGCCGAAAGGGTCGTCGACGGAACGCTGCGCGTTGAGAGAAGAGGCTCTGACGACTTTGCCGCTCGGCAGCTTGATATGGAAGACGGTCATGTCGCCGAGATAGGCGATATCCCAGATCTCGCCTTTGACTGAATTGACCGAGGCATTCGCGGGTGCTGCACGCGTCACACGGATCTTTTCCGGCCGGATGGCAAAACCGACCGTATTGCCGATGGCGGGTGTTTCAGCGGCGGCGCTGCGGATGGTGAAGCCGCTTTCGACCGATATTTCGACAGCGCCATTTCCAGATGCCGCCACCTTGCCGTCGAAGATGTTGACGTCACCGATGAAGTCCGCGACGAAGCGGGAATTCGGCGCCTCGTAGATTTCGGCAGGCGTTGCGACCTGCACCACCTTGCCATGGCTCATGACGGCGATGCGATCGGCCATGGTCATCGCCTCCTCCTGATCGTGGGTGACGACGACAAAGGTGAGGCCGAGGCTCTGCTGCAGGTCCATCAGCTCGAACTGGGTTTCCTCGCGCAGCTTCTTGTCGAGCGCGCCGAGCGGCTCGTCGAGCAGCAGCACTTTCGGACGCTTGGCGAGCGATCGGGCGAGCGCCACGCGCTGGCGCTGGCCGCCGGAGAGCTGGTTCGGCTTGCGGGAGGCGAATTGCTCGAGTTTAACCAGCTTCAGCATCTGCGCGACGCGTTCGACCATTTCGTCCTTCGGCATGCCGTCCTGTTTCAGGCCGAAGGCGATGTTCTTCTCGACCGTCATGTGCGGGAAAAGCGCGTAGGACTGGAACATCATGTTGACCGGCCGCTTGTAGGGCGGCGTGCCGGCGAGATCGGTGCCGTCGAGGACGATCTCGCCCGAGGTCGGCTGTTCGAAGCCGGCAAGCATGCGCAGCAGCGTCGACTTTCCGCAGCCGGACGCGCCGAGCAGCGCGAAGAACTCGCGGTGATAGATGTTCAGCGACAGATCGTCGACGGCGGTGAAATTGCCGAAGCGCTTGGTGACATTCTTGAAAGCGATGAAAGGTTTTGCGGACGGATCGGTCCAGGGTGCGAAAGCGCGGCGGATATTGCCCAAAGATTTCATCATTATTCCCCGAAAAATATGCAGCCGGCTCCCACCCGGGCCGGTAATTGAAAGGCCCGGACGTTGCCGTCCGGGCCTGGCATCGCATTACTGGCCGGTGACGACCTTCGTCCAGATTCGCGTCGCGGTGCGCTGCGTCTTCGGATCCCACGGCTTGACGGTGAAGAGGTTCTTCATCACCTCTTCCGTCGGATAGACAGCCGGATCTTCCAGCACTTCCTTGCTGACGAACTGCTGCGAGGCCTTGTTGCCGTTCGCATAGAAGGTGTGGTCGCTCGCCTTGGCGATGACCTCGGGCTTCATCATGTAATTCAGGAACTCATGCGCTTCGGCCACATGCGGCGCATCGGCGGGGATCGCCATCATGTCGAACCACATCTGGGCGCCCTGCACGGGGATCGAGTAGTTGACCTCAACGCCGTTCTTGGCTTCGGCCGCACGGTCGCGGGCCTGCAGCATGTCGCCGGAATAGCCGAAGGCGATGCAGATATCGCCGTTGGCAAGGGCGTTGATATATTCGGACGAATGGAACTTGCGGATATAGGGGCGCACGGCGGTCAGCAGTTCCTCGACCTTCTGGAAATCCTCGGCCTTGGTGGAGTTCGGATCGAGGCCGAGATAACGCAGGGCCGTCGTCATGACGTCCTTCGGGGTGTCGAGCACGTAGATGCCGCAGTCCTTGAACTTTTCGGCGACCTTCGGATCGAAGATCACTTCCAGACCGGGCTTGGCATCGGGACCGAGGATTTCGGCGACCTTCTTGACGTTGTAGCCGATGCCGTCGGTGCCCCACATGTAATCGACCGCATATTCATTGCCCGGATCGTATGCCGCGGTGCGCTGCAGGATCAGGTCCCACATGTTGGAAAGGTTGGGCAGCTTGGACTTGTCGAGCTTCTGGAAGACGCCGGCCTGGATCTGGCGCTGCAGGAAGTCGGCAGTGGGAACGACGACGTCATAACCCGTGCCGCCGGCGAGCAGCTTGGTTTCCACGGTCTCGTTCGAATCGAAGGTGTCGTAGACGACCTTGATGCCCGTCTCCTTGGTGAAATCGGTCAGGATGCTGTCGTCGATATAATCCGACCAGTTGTAGACGTTGACGACGCGGTCCTGCGCAAAGGCCGGAGCGGCGGCAAGAAGCGCAGCAACGGCGGCGGCCGTCACGCTTGGGATGATTGACCTCATGACTTCTCCTGTTTGTTCAAAGAGCCCGCACCCCCGGACGTCTTTTCCCTCTGGTTTTGCCCGCAGACTAAGAAGGAATTTCGCAGCCCACAAGCGCAAAATCCTGCGTCTTCAACGATTTCACAATCACTGGAAATCGAAGGCGCTGAGCCCCGCCACCATCTCATCGAGCCCGAGCGGTCTCGTCACCGGCGGCTCGGCGCGGGAAAGGCAGCCGCGCCGCTCGCAGAGGCGGCAGGCCGGACCGATCGCGACCGGCTCGAGCGCCGTCGCCTGCCCGTAGACCAGGCTGTCTGCGAGGGTCGCGTCACAGCCGATCAGGATCGCGGTGCGCCTGACCCTTTCGCCGAATTCGACGCTCGGCCCCTCCAGCGTGCGGGCGACCGTCAGGAAGGAGGCTCCATCCGGCATGACGACCGTTTCGGCGAGGATCTGGCCCGGCTGCAGGAAAGCGGCATGGATGTTGAGCTTCGGGCAGCCGCCGCCGAAACCGGCCTGCGGGAAACCCTGCGCGCCGGCTCTGCGCAGCCGGTGGCCCGCGGCATCGATCTCGATCAGGAAGAAGGGGATCGCAGCAGCGCCAGGGCGCTGCAGCATGGCTAGGCGTGCCGCGGCATGGCCGAAGGAAACGCCGAAGCGGGCCCGCAATATGTCGATGTCGTAGCGTGTCGATTTCGCCGCCGAAAGAAAGCCCTCGTAGGGCATTGCGAGCGCCAGCGCGGCGACGCGGGCAAGCTCGAAACGGGCGATGCGACGTGCCTCGGCCGAAGAGAGCGAGAGATCGTCGAGTTCGGCATTGATGGCCGGCAGCAGCGCGAGCGTGACGGCCTCGACGGCGATTTCATGGGCGCGGTCGGTCTGCGACAGGCGCTCTGAGATGAAGAGCCGCATCGAGTGGCGATCGAAACGGCGACGCAGATCCGGCATGACGTGCACCGGCAGGACGCGCACCGCGATGCCGCGCTCGGTGCGCAGCCAATCCTTCAGCCCGGCGCCGAGATCGGTTCCGCCGGGAAGCGTTGCGGCAAAGGCTTCCGCCGCCGTCTCGATCCGGGCGAAATAGCCGGACCGGCGCTCCAGCGTCTCGCGTACCTCATCGAGCGGCAAACGGCCGGCGGCGATAGGCGCATGGCCTTCGGCGGCCATCAGCGCCGTCAGGTCGGAAAGTCTTGCCGCCTGTTCGCGATAGGCGCGATAGAGCTTGATCATACCGCTCGCGGCATTGGGAGCCGCCTCGGCAACTTCCACCAGTTCCTGATCGCCCGGCAGCTCGCCGGATAGCAGCGGGTCGGCAAAGATCTCCTTGAGCTGACCGAGACTGCCGCCGGTCTGGCCCCGCAGATCCTCCAGGTCGACCCTGTAGACGGCCGCAAGCTTGAGAAGGAGCTGCACCGTCAGCGGCCGCTGGTTGCGCTCGATGAGGTTCAGATAGGAAGGCGAGATCTCCAGCGCCTCGGCCATGGCGGTCTGCGTCAGCGCCAGCGCATTGCGGATGCGCCGCACTTTCGCGCCTGCGAATATCTTGCGTTCCGCCATGTCACACCTTTTGACAACGCAGGGAGATTTTTATTTACAATTTGTTACAAATTCACAGCTTCCGTCTGTCAATCCTCGTCATCTTAACCTCTTTCCGAGCCAGAAATCAAAGGTTTTTCTGGTCATTTCGGACGTTATTGTCAATCTTGTCATGCATCCACTTTGCATTGGACTTCAGTGAGGAGAGCAGCATGACCGATTTTTACAAACTCGTCCCAAACACGTCGGCAACCCGTTTCGACGGCATCGAGAGACCCTACTCCGCCGATGACGTGCAGCGGCTCAGGGGCTCGGTGACGCTCACTCATACGCTGGCCGAAATGGGGGCGGACCGGTTGTGGCGGCTTCTGCATCAGGAGGACTTCGTCAACGCGCTCGGCGCGCTTTCCGGCAACCAGGCCATGCAGATGGTCCGCGCCGGGCTGAAGGCCATCTATCTCTCCGGCTGGCAGGTGGCGGCCGACGCCAATACGGCGTCTGCCATGTATCCCGATCAATCGCTCTATCCGGCCAATGCCGGCCCCGAGCTTGCCAAACGCATCAACCGCACGCTGCAGCGCGCCGATCAGATCGAGACCTCGGAAGGCCAGGGCCTTTCCGTCGATACCTGGTTTGCGCCGATCGTCGCCGATGCGGAGGCTGGTTTCGGCGGGCCGCTCAACGCCTTCGAAATCATGAAAGCCTATATCGAAGCGGGTGCGGCCGGCGTTCATTTCGAGGATCAGCTGGCCTCGGAGAAGAAATGCGGTCATCTCGGCGGCAAGGTGCTGATCCCGACAGCCGCTCATATCCGCAATCTCGACGCCGCCCGCCTTGCCGCCGACGTCATGGGCGTTGCCACACTCGTCATTGCCCGCACCGATGCGGAAGCGGCAAAGCTCCTGACATCGGACATCGACGAGCGCGACCAGCCCTTCGTCGACTACGATGCCGGCCGCACGGTCGAAGGTTTCTACCAGGTCAGGAACGGCATCGAGCCCTGCATCGCCCGCGCCGTCGCCTATGCGCCGCATTGCGACCTCATCTGGTGCGAGACCTCGAAGCCGGACCTCGACCAGGCGCGGCGCTTTGCCGAAGGCGTGCACAAGGTCTATCCCGGCAAGCTGCTCGCCTATAACTGCTCGCCTTCCTTCAACTGGAAGAAGAACCTCGACGAGGCGACGATTGCCAGGTTCCAGCGCGAGCTCGGCGCGATGGGCTACAAGTTCCAGTTCATCACGCTCGCCGGCTTCCACCAGCTGAACTACGGCATGTACGAGCTGGCCCGCGGCTACCGGCAGCGGCAGATGTCGGCCTATTCCGAGCTGCAGGAGGCGGAGTTCGCCGCCGAGGTCAACGGCTACACCGCCACCAA
Organism: Rhizobium sp. R339; assembly: GCF_002211395.1. NCBI lineage: Bacteria > Pseudomonadati > Pseudomonadota > Alphaproteobacteria > Hyphomicrobiales > Rhizobiaceae > Rhizobium > Rhizobium sp. R339. The sequence continues at coordinate 657,133 of NZ_LOKV01000023.1, read as the reverse complement.
ACATCAGCGCGAGGTCGGCACCGGCTATTTCGACGCCGTCTCGCTCGCCATCACCGGCGGCCGGTCTTCGACCACGGCGATGCATGATTCAACCGAGCATGCGCAGTTCAAACCGGCTGCGGAATAACCTGAAGAGGAGGAGAAGACCATGGCATCCATCGCACGCGTACGAGAACGGGCCGAAGAGCAGGCAAGCAGCATGAGCGACGATCAGCAGACGATGATCCGCATGCTCGCCAACGACCTGCACCGGCTGAACCAATCCGTCATGAAAGCCGTCGAGGCCGGCGTCTCGGTCGAGCTGGTGCGCTCGGCTCGCCATCACGGCGGCGACGGCAACTGGGGCGACCTGCTGATCCCCGTCGTCGTCACCAACCGGCAGTGACGAAGACGGCGGCCCGCCGGATTCGGCCCCAACTTTAAATCGGAGCGCCCGCGTTTCCCCGAGATGCGCAGGCGCTCCGTCGCAACATCAGCCGCGGCTTGGCCGCTTTCCGGCGAAAAGATCGGCATAACTTCTGATGAGCTTCGTCATGCGGTCGGCAACGGTGCGGATCTCCGGGCGATGACGGTCCTCGGCATTCATGACGATCCATTGCCGGTGGCGCAATTCCGGCAACTCGCTGCCCTGGCGCTGCAGTTCCGGATGAAGATCGCCGACGAAACAGGGCAGCACCACCTTGCCCGCGCCGGCGCGCACGAGATCGGGCAGCGAACGCGGACGGTTGACGGTGGCGACGATGCCGCCAGCGGCATTGGCATGCGGCCAGCGCAGATAGGCCGATATCGCCTCCTCCTCGGCGACCGCGATCCAGCGCTCGTCGGTTTCGGCGGCATTGCGCCTGACATAGACGGCATAGGCCACCTCACCGAGCAGACGCGCGGCAAGGTTGGCCTCCGCCGGCTCGAAGGCACGAATGCCGATATCGCTCTCACGATAGGCAAGGCTCGCCCGCGCCTCGCCGATGGTCAGCGCGATGGCGAAGGCGTCACCCGGCATACGGATTGCGGCGAAATTCTCCGTCAGCAGCCAGGCGACCCAGGTGCCGGCGGCAACCCTGACGGTCGTGCCGCCCTCACCGGATTGGCGCCATGCTTCCACCTTGCGGGCGGCGGCTTCCATTTCCTGCAGATGATCGAGCAGCGCCTGGCCATCCGGCGTCAGGCGGTAGCCGGTCTGGCTGCGCGAAAACAGGGCGCGGCCAATCTCCTGCTCGAGGTCGAGCATGCGCCGGCCGACGGTGGCGGGGCTGAGCCCGCTTGCGGTGCTTGCCCCCGTTAGACCGCCGAGCCGGGCGACTTGCAGGAAAAGCTGATAGGAATCCCAATTGGCGTTTTTCATCGGTGAAAAACATAGCGGGATTTCTTCTATTTATGAAGAGAAATTTGACGCTTAAATCAGGTGATGTCTTGCAACGAAAGGACATTCCCATGATCGACATGGTCGCAATCGCAGCTATCCGCGATACTCAATATTCCTGGCGATGCCGTTCGAGACCGAGCGAGGACGAATTCTATACCGAATTCGGAGACAGCCCGCTTATTCGTTTCGCCACCTGGCTGACGTCGATCGACCTCAGATGGCGAAAAGGCCGCACGCCGGCGGCCCAAACCGACGGCGGCTGCGGGGTTCAGGCGACTTTCCTGGCCGTCAGGTGAGCCGATGCGGGCTCAGCGCCGATACGGAAGCGCTCGATCAGCGTCATCAGCGTATCGGCCTCGCCCGCCAGCAGGCGGCTTGCCTGCGTCGTCTCGGCCACCATCGAGGCATTCTTCTGGGTCATCTGGTCCATGGCGTTGACCGAACCGTTGACCTCCTGCAGCGCGGCCGACTGATCCCGGCTCGCGGTGGCGATGGTCTCGACGTGGCCGCTGATCGCGATGATCTCGTGGCTGATAGAGGCAAGCACGCTGCCGGTCTTCTGGACCAGCTCGGAGCCTGCGGTCACTTCCCGGCTCGATGTCTCGATCAGAGACTTGATCTCGCGCGCCGCATCGGCCGAACGCTGGGCGAGTTCGCGCACCTCCTGGGCGACGACGGCAAAACCCTTGCCCGCCTCGCCGGCGCGCGCCGCCTCTATGCCGGCGTTCAGCGCCAGGAGATTGGTCTGGAAGGCGATGTCGTCGATCACCTCGATGATCTGCTCGATGCGCTGTGAGGCCTCCTCGATACGCTCCATGGCGGCGACGGCGTCGCCAACGACGGCGCCGGAGTTGTCGGCCGTTTTCTTGGTGGCAGCGACCACACTGTTCGCTTCCCGGGCACGCTCGGCGGAAGAACGAACCGTCACGGTGATCTCCTCCACTGCGGCTGCAGTCTCTTCAAGGCTGGCCGCCTGGGCTTCGGTGCGCTTGGAAAGCTCGTCGGCGGAGGCGGAGACGGCACCGCTGTTGCGCTGGATCGTCGCGGCGCTGTCACGGATACCCGACAGCGTATCCTGGAGCCGCAGCAGGGACGCGTTGAAATCGACGCGCAGCTGCTCGAGACGGCCGACGAAAGGCGTGCCGATCGTCTGCGAGACATCGCCCTGCGACAGGCGTCCGAGGCCGGCCGCCAGCTGGTTGACGGCAAAATCGATCTGGCTGTCGAGCGAGCGCTTGTCGGCATCGTTCCTGGCGCGTTCGGCATCGCTCAACGCACGCTGTTCGGCGGCCTGCGTTTCCAGATCGCGCTTGGCGCGGGCGCTGTCGCGGAAGAGCGCCAAGGCCCGGCCGATCTCGCCGAACTCGTTTTTCTTCGCGATGCAGGGAACCTCTCCTTCGAGATCGCCCGAGGAGATCGAATGGACGCTCGCGGTCAGCGCCAGCAGGGGCTTCACCGACAGGCGGATCGTGTAATAGGCAAGCACGCCGACGAGCAGCATGACGATGAGGCCGACTCCCAGAACCAGCATCTGCAGCTCGTTGAGGCGCTCGTAATAGACTTCCATCGGAATGCCGATGAAGAGAAGGCCGACATTGGCGTTCGACGCGTTCTTGATCGGGAAATAACCGGTCATGAACTTGCGGCCGAAAAGATCCGCCGGTCCGTAATAGGCTTCGCCCTTGGCGAGAACCGGCTGGGCGGGATGATTGGCGACGAGCTTGGTGCCGACGGCGCGGTCACCGTTTTCCTTCTTGACGTTCGTCGATATGCGGACGTAATCGCTGCCCTCTTTCTGGAAGATGGTCGCAACACCTGCGATCGACTGCGCCGTGCGGTCGACCAGCGAATGATCGGCAAGGGCCGGAATGGCGTCTTCGGTGACGGCCGCGAGCTGATTGTCTTTGACTTCGATCTTGGCCGCCTGATCGGCCGCGCCGTAGAGGACGGCCATCGCGCGGGTGGCGTCCCTGGCGTCGGCAACGGCCCCGTCCATGACATGGTAGCTCAGATTGTAATAGGTCGCGCCGACGATGGCGGCGGTGCTGACAGCCAGCAGAAACAGCGTGATCGCAACGATCTGGCGTACGATCGACGTAGAGAAAAGGCGCAGCATCAAAACCCCCGGCAGGATAACCACTGCTAAATTAGCCGAAAAGCGTTAAGGAAAATTTTCCGTGAATCAGGGCTACCGGAGATAATGAGCCGCCTCGTTTCGGCACGTCTCCGCCTTGGAAGAGTGCGATTTTCAAGGTGCGGACAAACGAAAATGGCCCCGGAAATCCGGGGCCATTCGAATGAGAGTGCGATCGACGATCAGGCGGCGCGGTAGACAGGCGCCACGGCCGCCTCGCCGTCGATCTTGAACTGCTGGATGAGGCGGCGCAGCGAGTCCGCCTCGTCGGCGAGTTCGCGGCTGGCAGCGGTCGTCTCTTCCACCATCGCGGCATTCTGCTGCGTCATCTGGTCCATCTGGTTGACCGTCGCATTGACGCTCTGCAGGGCGTTCGACTGGTCGTGGCTGGCGCGGGCGATCATCTCGACGTGCTGGCTGATCGTGACGATCTGAGCGCTGATCTTGGCGAGCACCGTGCCGGTCTCCTGCACGAATTGCGAGCCGGAGCTGACCTCGTTGGTCGACTTGTTGATGAGGCCCTTGATTTCCTGGGCCGCGGCTGCGGAGCGCTGAGCGAGTTCGCGCACTTCCATGGCGACGACCGCAAAGCCCTTGCCGGCTTCACCGGCGCGTGCCGCCTCGATGCCGGCGTTGAGCGCCAGGAGATTGGTCTGGAAGGCGATCTCGTCGATGACGCCGATGATCTGCTCGATCTGGCGCGAGGCATCCTCGATGCGGCCCATCGCATCGATCGCGTTGCTGACGACGACGGCGGAGTCATCGGCGCTGCGCTTGGCCTGGCGGACGATCTGGTCGGCATCCTTGGCACGCTCGGCCGAAGAGCGGACCGTGACGGTGATCTGATCGACGGCAGCCGCGGTCTCCTCGAGCGAGGCAGCCTGCTGCTCGGTGCGCTTGGAGAGATCTTCGGCTGACTGGGCCATCTGGTTGCCGTTGCCCTGGATCAGTTCGACATTGTCGCGGATCTGGCTCATCGTCGCCTGCAGGCGCATCATCGACCCGTTGAAATCCTGGCGCAGTTGTTCGAGGCGGCCGATGAAGGGCGTTTCGATCGTCGTCGAAATATCGCCCTGCGACATGCGCTCGAGACCGGCGGCGAGCTGATTGACCGCGAATTCGATCTGGCGATCCATCTCGCGCTTTTCGGCATCGTTGCGCTGGCGTTCGTGTTCGGCGGCAGCGCGCTCCTCGTCGCTCTGCTCCTCGATGCGGATCTTCGAGATGGCGTTTTCCTTGAAGATGCCGAGGGCGCGGGCCATGTCGCCGATTTCGTCGTAGCGCTTCTCGCCGGAGATGCTGGTGTCCAGCGCCCCTTCGGCGATGCGGCGCATGGCGGCGGTGATCTGGCTGATTGGGCGCTGCAGCGTCAGCACCAGGGCGATGCCGCCGAGGATCGAGAGCAGGATGCCGAGGCCGGTGGTCATGACGGAGATGCTGTTGGCCTGGGTGCGCTCGGTTCCGGCCGTCTGCTTCTGCAGCTCGGCGAAATCGGTGAGCTTCCTCCAGATATCGTCGAGTTCCTGGCGAGCCGCAGCATAGGCCGTAACACGTTGAGCGATCGTATCGACGATCTTCGAGCCGCCGCCGGAGATCGAATCGAGCGCCGGCTGGATCGCGCCGGAAATGCCTTCGGCAAAGCCCATGCCCTTGGCGCTGGTGGTCAGCACCTGCATGTCCTTGCCAAGCGTGCCGGCCTGCTGCTGCAGACGCACCAGGTTCTCCTTGCTCGAGTTGGCGAGGAAATCCGACAGGACGATTTGCAACGAATAGACGGAATTTTCGAGGCGCCGCGTATCCTGGAGGACAGAGTTGGTCTGGGCGATGCGGCCTTCGAGATCGGCGAAGCGCTGCGTCGCCTCGCGCATCTTCTGCGTCGCGGTCAGCTGCGTATAGGTGGATGTCTGGCGGAAGCGCGAAACGAGACGGCCGAGTTCGGCGATGTTCTCGTCTGTCGGCGCGGGCATCTCGGCGATCGTCTTAATGCTGTCGATGGTGGCGGCCAGCGAGTCGATGACGTTTTTCTGGTTGGTGGGAACCGAGATGGCGATCAGGCGCTGGGATTTCGTAATCTGAGGCAGCTGTTCTTTGATATAGGCGATCTTGTCCTGCGGCGTCTGCGGCTTGCTGTAGCCGCTGGCAACGCTGCCGAGGAAATCGCCGCCCTTCAGCAGGCGGTCGGCCGTGCGAAGGGTGATGGTGGCATCGCCTTCGTCGCGCTGGAGCGCGGTCTGCAGTTCGTCGGCCTGATAGGAGACGGTGAAGCGGGTGCTGATCAGGCTCTTCTGCGCCGCATCGATCGACTGATGCAGCGCCACTTCCTGCTCATGCAGCGCCCAGAGCTTGTCGACGACGCCTGAAACGTCCTTGGTGCGGCGCGACGCTTCGGCAAGGCTGTCGCGGCCGGCAGCCTGTTCGCCGACCTGGTTCAGCGTCGCGTCGAGCACGCCCTGCTGGGTCTTCAGGTCCGCAAGCAGCTTGTCGCGCGCCTCAGGGCTTGTGATGCGCAGGAAGTCGTCCATGGAACCGTAGAGATCCTTGAAGCCGCTCAGCGACTGCAGGACGCTGTTGGAGATCTCCATGCGGCCCTGCAGCAGGCCCGACGCGTAGAGGCCGGTCAGGCCCACGGCCGAAATGGTGACCACGAAGGGCAGAACGAAGATCAGAACCTTCGTCTTGATCCTGAAACGGGAAAGAATCTTATCAATCAACATGGCGTTCCGGGCCTTTCATACATCACTCCTCCCGCAGGCGGCCACATGGCGCCAGCCGGGTACGCATCGAGCTGTTCTTGTTTACACTGGGGAACCCGGAGGCCAGGCGGCAGTCATTGCCAGTTCATTTCCAAACAACTTGGAGACGCCCAAAACATTCGCGGGCAATAGTGTCAGATTAGATATTAATTTTCGGATAAGCGGTAAGGCAGACTTAAGCCAAGGTAGTGAAATAGTTGTAAATTATGGGCCGCGGCCAGCGGGCCGCGATGACGACATCACACGGTTCGTTCCGTGCCTGCCGGCAAGATCAGAGGACGTGCGAGAGCAACAGTACGAGGCTGGCGGCGGTAGCGCCGGCGGCGAGCATGAGATAATGCAGGGCGTTCGGCTTTGCCTTGGCAATTGCGATGGCGCGGGCGCGTCGTGCGTTTCTGGTCATGCTCGAAACCTCACTTCTCATGTGACACAACAATCCAACAAATCGGCCAGTCCGTAAAGCTTAATTTAGGGAGAGCTCTGCAAACCGCCAATTGAGACAGGATGGCGCACCTCTATTAAGAAGTCTTGAATCGACATTGCTAATATATGCCGGAGCGACGTGTAGAAAAACAGCGCTTCAGGCGTATTCGCCGGCCGCAAAACCGGAGGCCCAGGCCCATTGGAAATTATAGCCACCGAGCCAGCCGGTGACGTCGACACATTCGCCGATGAAATAAAGGCCGGGAACGGCCTTGGCCTCCATGCTGCGGGAATCGAGCGCAGCCGTATCGATGCCGCCGAGCGTCACCTCGGCGGTACGGTAGCCTTCCGAACCGGAAGGCTTGACCGGCCAGTTCTGGGCGCTGGCTGCAAGGCGCATGAGCGTCTTGTCGGGCATGTCGGCCATGTTGCCGGAGATCTTTTCGCGCTCGACGAGAAACTGCGCCAGCCGCTTCGGCAGGATATCGCCGAGCGCCGTCTGCGCCGACTGGCGGCCATTGCGCTGCTTTGCCGCCTTCAACTGCGCCGCAATGTCGATGTCCGGTTCGATTGAAACGACGATCTCGTCGCCTTCGCGCCAATAGGAAGAGATCTGCAGGATCGCTGGTCCGCTGAGGCCCCGATGGGTAAACAGCAGCGCTTCGCGGAAGGCAGTCTTGCCATGGCGGATTTCGGCAGGCGCGGAAATGCCGGCAAGCGGCGCGATTGCCTCGAGCAGGCCGGGATCGAGGGTCAGCGGCACGAGGCCGGGACGGGTTTCCAGCACCGGCAGGCCGAACTGTTCGGCAAGGCGATAGGCAAAGCCGGTGGCGCCCATCTTCGGGATCGATTTGCCGCCCGTCGCAACGATCAGCGACGATGCTTCATAGACGCCCTCACCGGTCGAAATACGGAAGCCGTCCCCTGCCCTTTCGACACCTGTGATTTCGGTGCCGAGATTGAGCGCCGCGCCGGCCGCGCGCATCTCTTCGAGCAGCATGCGGATGATGTCCTTGGCGCTCTCGTCACAGAAGAGCTGGCCGAGCGTCTTTTCGTGCCAGGTGATGCCGTGGCGCTCGACCATCGCGATGAAATCGGCCGGCGTAAAACGGGCAAGCGCCGACTTGCAGAAATGCGGATTGGTCGAAAGGAAATTCTTCGGCCCGGCATGAATATTGGTGAAATTGCAGCGACCGCCGCCGGAGATGCGGATCTTCTCGCCGGGCGCCCTCGCATGGTCGAGGACCAGGACGGAACGGCCGCGCTTTCCCGCGCGGATGGCCGCCATCATGCCCGCCGCCCCGGCGCCGATGACGATGACGTCGCTCTTGCGCTGCAAACCCGTTTCCCCGATCAAAAGTCGCGTCTTCTTTTTCCATCAAAGGGCGAAAGTCAACGTTCTCAACCCCTCGCCAATTGGCAAAGTCCGGTTATGATGGCGCCACGATCAACCAAACCGGTGTGTCATGTCCCCAAAAAAGACGACGCTGAAGCCTGCCAGAAACGTATCCGCCTCGACCAAGACACCTCCGGACCCCGGATCCCTGCGCGGCGTTTCGAACTGGAAGGAAGCAGCGCAGTGGCTGAGGGCCAGGGGCATCGAAGACATCGAATGCATCACGCCGGACCTTGCCGGCGTGCCGCGCGGCAAGATGATGCCGAGCTCGAAATTCACCTCGAACACCTCGCTGGCGCTGCCTTCGGCGATCTACCGGCATACGATATCAGGCGAATATCCCGAGGAGACCGAGAGCTTCCGCTACGAGCCGCGCGACAGCGACCTCAAGCTGATGCCCGACCTGTCGACGCTTTCTGTCGTGCCCTGGGAGACTGATCCGACGGCGCAGGTGATCTGCGACATCGTCGATTCGGACGGCGGGGAAGTGCCCTATACGCCGCGCAACGTGCTGAAGCGGATCATGAGCCTCTATCACGACCGCGGCTGGAAGCCGATCGTCGCGCCCGAGATCGAATTCTATCTCGTCGCCAAGAATGACGATCCCGACTATCCGCTACACCCGCCGAAAGGCCGGTCCGGCCGCTCGATCCTCGGCGGCCAGGGCTATTCGATCGCCGGCATCAACGAGTTCGACGAGTTGATCGACGACATCTATCATTTCTCGGAAAAACAGGGCCTGGAGATCGACACGCTGATCCATGAAGAGGGACCGGCCCAGCTCGAAATCAACCTGCGCCACGGCAATCCGATCGAGCTCGCCGACCAGGTGTTCCTGTTCAAGCGCACGATCCGCGAGGCGGCGCTGAAGCACGACATCTACGCGACCTTCATGGCCAAGCCGATGCAGGGCCAACCGGGTTCGGCGATGCATATCCACCAGTCGGTGGTCAATATCGAGACGGGCAAGAACGTCTTCTCCAATCCGGACGGATCGGCCTCGAAGGAATTCTTCCATTTCATCGGCGGCATGCAGAAATTCGTGCCGAGCGCGATGGCGATGCTCGCGCCCTATGTGAATTCCTACCGGCGCCTGCAGCCTGACATGTCCTGCCCGGTCAACAATGCCTGGGGCTACGACAACAGGACGACGGCTTTCCGCGTTCCGGTTTCCGATCCGCAGGCCAGGCGCGTCGAAAACCGGCTGCCGAGTTCGGACGCCAATCCCTATCTGGCGCTCGCTGCCTCCCTCGCGTCCGGCCTGCTCGGCATCATGAAGCAGATCGAGCCGACGGCGCCGACGGAGGATTCGGCCAATGAGGGTTCGATCGACCTGCCGCGCGGCCTCTTGGAAGCCGTGGCGCTGATGGAGGACGAGCCCGCCTTCGAAGAGGTCTTCGGTTCGCAGTTCATCGGCCTTTATGCCGGCGTCAAACGCGGCGAGTTCGAAACCTTCATGCAGGTGATCAGCCCCTGGGAGCGGGAATTCCTTCTGCTCAACGTGTGAGGGGATCGTCATGGCACCACAAGAGATGTGGCAGAGCCCGATCTCCCCGGGACTATCCTGGTATCAGGCAACGGTCGGCGAGCGGCCCACCTATCCCGCTCTCGATGGATCGAGAACATGCGACGTCGCCATCGTCGGGGGCGGTTATACCGGATTGCAGGCCGCCTATAATCTCGCCAGGTCAGGCGTTTCGGTCATCCTGATCGAGGCCTGCCGCTTCGGCGACGGGGCGTCGGGGCGCAATGGCGGTCAGCTCGGCACCGGCCAGCGATGGTGGCCGGAAGAGCTCGAGGAAAAGATCGGCTACCAACGCTCGAAGGCGCTGTTCGATGTCGCCGAGGCGGCCAAGCGCCATCTCCTCGATTTCGCAAGAGAGCACCAGATCGAGATCGACTTTGTGCCCGGCCAGCTCAACGTCGCCCACAAGGCAAGCTACGAACGCGACTATCGTCAGAATGCCGAGAGCGCCGCGCAGCGCTACGACTATCCGCACATCAGCTTCATGGATAAGGACGAGACGCAGGAAAGGCTCGGCTCGAAGCGCTTCCACTGCGGCGTGCGCGATGTCGGCACCGGCCATATCCACCCGCTGAAGCTACTGATCGGGCTCGCCCGGGTCGCCGCCAATGCGGGCGCTGATATCTTCGAGATGACCAAGGCAACGGCGCTCCGCCAGGGCGGCGGCAAGGTGACGATCGAAACCGAGAGAGGGACGATCACCGCCGACCGCGCGCTGATCGCCTGCAACGGCCATATCGGCAATCTGGAGCCGGTGACGGCAAGCCATGTCATGCCGATCCGCTCCTTCATCGGCGCTACCGTCCCGCTCGATCGTCATCCCGATGTACTTCCGGGGGGTGAGGCTGTTGCCGATTCGCGCTTCGTCGTGCGCTACTTCCGCAAATTCGAAGGCCGCCTGCTGTTCGGCGGGCGCGAGGCCTATACCGCGGACAATCCGCGAGACATTTCGCAGCATATCCGCCGGCAGATCGCCGAAATCTATCCTGACCTGAAAGACATCGAGATCACCCATGCCTGGGGCGGTTCGGTCGGCATCACTATGCCGCGCGAACTCTTCGTGCGCGAGGTCATGCCCGGCGTCACCTCGATCGGCGGTTATTCCGGCCATGGCGTCATGCTGTCAAACTATTGTGGCAAGCTCTACGCGGAAGCGGTACTTGGCAAATCCGGCGATCTCGACTTGTTCAAATCGCTCGATATTCCAGCCTTTCCCGGCGGGGCCCGCATGCGGGCGCCCCTGCTTTTCCTTGCCTTGTCGTGGTTTGCCCTTCGCGACAAGTTTTAGTCCGATTGCGGATTTCCTCTCAGGGAAATTCGCTCTAAAACCGAGGCCTGACAGATTCATTGCACTGCACACTGGCTTTTTTAAATCGATTAGATTAAAAGGGCCGTCAACCAGCCTGATTGAGAGACAAGCTCATGAGCAGCCAGATCATTCCCGTTGAGCCTTTTGATTACGTCGTCTTCGGCGGCAGCGGCGACCTTGCCGAGCGCAAGTTGCTGCCGGCCCTCTATCACCGTCAGATTGAAGGCCAGTTCGGCGAACCGACCCGCGTGATCGGCGCCTCGCGCAGCCCGCTGACGCATGAGGAATACCGCAAGTTCGCCCGCGACGCGCTCAAGGAACACCTGAAGAAGGGCGAGTATGACGACGCTGAAGTGGAGAAGTTCTGCGCCCGTCTCTACTATGTCTCCGTCGATGCGCGCACAGATACAGGCTGGGATCAGCTGAAGAAGCTGCTCGATGAGAGCAAGGATCGCGTGCGCGCCTTCTATCTCGCGGTCGCGCCCGGCATTTTCGGCGATATCGCCCAGAAGATTCACGACCACAAGCTCATCACCAAGTCGACCCGCATCGTCGTCGAAAAGCCGATCGGCCGCGATCTGGCCTCTGCTCTGCAGCTCAACGACAATATCGGCCGCGCCTTCAAGGAAGAGCAGATCTTCCGCATCGATCATTATCTCGGCAAGGAAACGGTGCAGAACCTGATGGCGCTGCGTTTTGCCAACGCGCTTTATGAGCCGCTGTGGAACGCCAACTATATCGACCATGTGCAGATCACCGTTGCCGAAGCCGTCGGCCTCGAAGGGCGCGCAGGCTATTACGATACCGCTGGCGCCCTGCGCGACATGGTGCAGAACCACATCCTGCAGCTCCTCTGCCTGACGGCGATGGAAGTTCCGTCTTCGATGGATTCGGAAGCCGTTCGCGACGAAAAGCTGAAGGTGTTGCGGGCGCTGAAGCCGCTCAACGCATCGAATGTCGAGCAGGCGACGGTTCGCGGCCAGTACCGCGCCGGCGCATCGGGCAACGGCCCGGTCAAAGGCTATCTCGAAGAACTCGAAGGCGGCGTCTCCAACACCGAGACCTTCGTCGCCATCAAGGCCGAGATCAACAACTGGCGCTGGGCGGGCGTTCCCTTCTATATCAGAACCGGCAAGCGCCTTGCCGGCCGCGTCTCGGAAATCGTCATCACCTTCAAGTCGATCCCGCACGCGATCTTCGACCAGGCAGCCGGCCGCATCAGCCAGAACCAGCTGATCATCCGCCTGCAGCCGGATGAAGGGGTCAAGCAGTCGCTAATGATCAAGGACCCGGGCCCGGGCGGCATGCGGCTGCGCAATGTTTCGCTCGACATGAGCTTTGCCCAGGCTTTCAACGTCCGCAATCCCGATGCCTACGAGCGTCTGCTGATGGACGTGATCCGTTCCAACCAGACCCTGTTCATGCGCCGCGACGAAGTCGAAGCCGCATGGAAATGGGTCGATCCGATCCTCAAGGGTTGGGAAACGACCGGCCAGCAGGTGCAGGGCTATACGGCCGGCACCTGGGGCCCGAGCCAGGCCATCGCACTGATCGAGCGTGACGGCCGCACCTGGCACGACAACATCTAGGAACGACATCGATGGCATCGACCCTGCATTCCTTCGCCAGTGCCGCAGACCTCGCCGACGCTCTCGCCGATAAGGTCGCCAACACACTTTCGGCGGCGATCGCCGCCCGCGGAGCGGCATCCATCGCCGTTTCCGGCGGCTCGACGCCGAAGGTCTTCTTCCAGGTGCTGTCGACGCGCGACATCGCCTGGGACAAGGTGACGATCACCCTCGTCGACGAACGCTTCGTGCCGGCCGACAACGCGCGCTCGAACCATCTGCTGGTCGATGCCAATCTCCTCCAGAATAAGGCCAAAGCGGCTCGTTTCGTGCCGCTCTACCAGCCGGCGGCTTCCGTCGAAGAGGCTGCAAAGCTTGCGACGGCGAAAAGCGCCGAGATCGGCATTCCTTTTGATGTCGTCATCCTCGGCATGGGCGGAGACGGCCATACGGCGTCGTTCTTCCCCGGCGGCAGCAATCTGCGCCTCGCGCTCGATCCGCAGACGCCGCGCGGCATCATCACCATGGACGCGGAAGGGGCCGGCGAGCCACGCCTGACCTTCACCTTCTCCGCTCTCGAAGATGCCAAACTGCTCATTCTCCATATTGAGGGCGAAGGCAAAAAAGACGTTCTCGCCAAGGCGGAAGGCAGCGGTGACGAGGCAGAAATGCCGATCCGCGCCGTTCTGCGCCGGGCCATTTCCCCGGTCGAGATCTACTGGGCTCCCTGATACGGCCATAGAGGCCGCCGGAACCAGCGAACAGACAGAGACGAACCAGAACAAGGCAGGGATTTTCCATGTCCGCTCACGCACGCATTGCTGCGATCACGAACCGTATTGTCGAACGCTCGAAGCCGACCCGCGAGCGCTATCTGGAACGCCTGCGGGCCGCCGCCTCCCAGGGCGTGCAGCGCTCGGTGCTCGGCTGCGCCAACCTCGCCCATGGCTTTGCGGTCTGTTCCCCCGCCGAGAAGGACGCGCTCGCCGGCGACCGTATTCCCAATCTCGGCATCATCACCGCCTATAACGACATGCTCTCGGCCCATCAGCCGTTCGAGACCTATCCCGCGATCATCCGTGAGGCGGCCGCCGAGGCCGGCGGCGTCGCGCAGGTAGCCGGCGGCGTGCCCGCCATGTGCGACGGCGTCACCCAGGGGCAGCCGGGCATGGAGCTGTCGCTCTTCTCGCGCGACCTGATCGCCATGTCTGCGGGCGTCGGCCTGTCGCACAACATGTTCGATGCCGCCCTCTTCCTCGGCGTCTGCGACAAGATCGTGCCGGGCCTCGTCATCGCGGCGCTGTCCTTCGGGCACCTGCCGTCGATCTTCGTTCCGGCCGGTCCGATGACGACGGGCCTGCCGAACGACGAGAAGTCGCGCGTGCGCCAGCTCTTTGCCGAGGGCAAGGTCGGCCGCGCCGAGCTCCTGGAGGCGGAATCGAAATCCTATCACGGTCCCGGCACCTGCACCTTCTACGGCACCGCCAATTCCAACCAGATGCTGATGGAGATCATGGGCTTCCACCTACCTGGCTCCTCCTTCATCAATCCCGGCACGCCGCTGCGTGAAGCGCTGACGCGCGAAGCGGCCAAGCGGGCGCTGGCGATCACGGCGCTCGGCAACGAATTCACGCCGGCGGGCGAGATGATCGACGAGCGCTCGGTCGTCAACGGCGTCGTCGGCCTGCATGCAACCGGCGGCTCGACCAACCACACGCTGCACCTCGTCGCCATGGCCCGGGCAGCCGGCATCCAGCTGACCTGGCAGGACATTGCCGAGCTTTCGGAAGTCGTGCCGCTGCTCGCCCGCGTCTATCCGAACGGCCTTGCCGATGTGAACCATTTCCAGGCGGCCGGCGGCATGGGCTTCCTCATCAAGGAACTCCTGAAGCAGGGTCTGGTGCACGACGACGTGCGCACGGTCTTCGGCCAAGGACTCGAAGCCTATACGGTCGATGCCCGCCTCGGCGAAAACAATACCGTCCTGCGCGAGCCGTCGCCGGAAAAGAGCCATGATCCGAAGGTGCTCTCCAGCATCGAGACGCCTTTCCAGGCGAATGGCGGGTTGAAGATGCTGCGCGGCAATCTCGGCAAGGCGGTCATCAAGATCTCCGCCGTCAAGCCGGAGCGCCATGTCATCGAGGCGCCGGCAATCGTCTTCCACAGCCAGCAGGAACTGCAGGACGCCTTCAAGGAAGGCAAGCTCAACCGCGATTTCGTCGCCGTCGTGCGCTTCCAGGGACCGAAGGCGAACGGCATGCCGGAACTGCACAAGCTGACGCCACCGCTCGGCGTGCTGCAGGACCGCGGCTTCCGCGTGGCGCTTCTGACCGACGGGCGCATGTCCGGCGCGTCCGGCAAGGTGCCGGCGGCGATCCACGTCACTCCGGAGGCGGTCGACGGCGGCCCGATCGCCCGCATCAAGAACGGCGATATCATTCGCCTGGACGCGATCAAGGGAACGCTCGAAGTGCTGGTCGATGCGGCCGACATGGCCGAGCGCGAGCCGGTCACCGTCGATCTCTCCGACAATGAATTCGGCATGGGCCGCGAACTCTTCGCGCCGTTCCGCCGCGCTGTCGGCGCTTCGGACCAGGGGGCTAGCGTTCTCTTCCACTGAGCATAGCCAACATGAATAAACAAAAACCCGCGAGGCGCGCGAAGCGTCCCGCGGGTTTTTCATATTACCAGCCCGGTCTATCCGTCAGGCGCGGATATCGAGGACGTAATCCTTATGCGCCGGATGCGTGCTGTAAACGAAGATCTTGTTCAGTTCCTTCTGCGTCAGCAAGCGCAGGAAACGGACTTCGATCGTGTTGTTGGCATTCACCTTCATCAGCAGGCAGCCGACCTTGGTGATGCGCGCATCCGGAATATCCAGATAGAACTGCTTCGGCAGGTTGAACTGCGTCAGGATCGCGAGCGTCGCGCTGCTCATCGAAATCCGGACGATGTCGCAGCGGCGCGACGCCGCGTGCATGACGCCCTTTTCCGTATATTCGATGCGCGCGGCATTCATTGTGTCCTCCATTTTGAACCGCGCCTCGCGGTCATACATGAAGGATTCTTCCTTGCTCAGGAAATGAGATCTTGGCTGTGACGGATTGGAAGCGGCCACGTGCTTATCCCCCTCATAAATTGACTGGGAAAAGGTAGCAGCCGATCTTTAACAGAAAGTGATAATTTGGTCCGCCAAGTATAATTCCCGGGATTATTACCCCAAAAATGGCTGACTCATTTCCTGTAGGTGTGGCCGCTCGCGTCGAAGAGATGCAGTTTTTGCCGGTCGGCGGCAAACCGCATCTTCTGGCCCTTATGGACATCGTAGATGCCGGGCAGCTTGACGACGATCGGCTCGCCGGGGACCAGACCTTCGATGTAAAGCAGCGTCACTTCGCCAAGTGCTTCGACGATCGAGACTTCACCCTCGAAAACATAGTCGGGACCGTCGGCGATCCTCAGATCCTCGGGACGGACGCCGAAGCTCGCCTGCTTGCCCTTCTCGGAAGCGTCGGTTGCGATATCGAGCGTCACCGACATGCCGCCGGTCAGCGTCACGGTCGTCTGGCTGCCGGTTGCGGTGATCGTCGCCGGGATGATGTTCATGGCCGGCGAGCCGATGAATTTCGCGACGAAGAGGTTGGCGGGGCGCTCGTAAAGCTCCAGCGGCGCGCCGACCTGCTCGATATTGCCGGCGGAAAGCACGACGATGCGGTCGGCGAGCGTCATTGCCTCGACCTGGTCGTGGGTGACGTAGATCATCGTCGTATCGGCCATCTGCTCGTTGAGGCGGGCGATCTCGATGCGGGTCGCGACGCGCAGAGCGGCGTCGAGGTTGGAGAGCGGCTCATCGAACAGGAAGACCTTCGGATCGCGGCAGATGGCGCGCCCGATCGCCACGCGCTGGCGCTGGCCGCCGGAAAGCGCCTTCGGCAGGCGGTCGAGATATTTGGTCAGCTGCAGGCTCTCGGCCGCCGCACGGACGCGGCGGTCGATCTCCTGCTTGCTTTCGCCGGCGATCTTCATGCCGAAGGCCATGTTGTCGTAGACGGTCATGTGCGGGTAGAGCGCATAGGACTGGAAGACCATGGCGATGCCGCGCTTCGAGGGCGGCACATCGTTGACGAGGTGGCCATCGATATACATCTCACCGCCGGTGATCGCCTCGAGACCGGCGATCATGCGCAGAAGCGTGGATTTTCCGCAGCCGGACGGACCGACGAAGACGATGAATTCGCCTTGCTTGATATCGAGGTCGATGCCATGGAGAACGTCCACGGAACCGTAGGATTTGCGAATATCCTTCAGCGTCAGTCCAGTCATTTCTCTTTCCCCTCCTGATCCTTAGGCGAGACGGGCGAAATACGCCCCCCAGGCCGGAATATCGATCTTGTCGCCATAGTTGTTGCTGGTAAAGCCATGGCCCGTCAATGCCTGCCATTCACCGGCAGGCAGCGTGACGCCCGTTTCATCCGGGCTCATGTTGAAGATGCAGAGCAGCTTCTCATTACCATATTCGCGGGTAAAGATCAGCGCTTCGTCCTGCTGCTCCTCGAATTCGATCTCGCCCTTGGCAAAAGCCGGGTACAGCTTGCGGAAGGCGATGAAGCGGCGATAGTGCTCCAGCACGGAATTTTCGTCGCCCTGCTGCACGTTGACGGCGCGCAGAATATGTTCGACCGGCACCGGCAGCCAGGGCTTGACTGACGAAAAGCCGCCCTGGGCGACGTGGCTGTCCCAGACCATCGGCGTGCGGCAGCCGTCACGGCCCTTGAATTCCGGCCAGAACTGGATGCCGTAGGGATCCTGCAGATCCTGATAGGCGAGATCGGCCTCCGTCAGCGCCAGTTCCTCGCCCTGATAGAGGCAGACGGAGCCGCGTAGCGTTAGCAGCAACGAGGCATAGAGCTTGGCGAAGGCGTCGTGATCGGCGACCAGCCCGCCCCAGCGGCTGACATGGCGCACGACGTCGTGGTTGGAGAAGGCCCAGCAGGCCCAGCCATCGGGTGCGGCGGCTTCGAAATCCTGCATCACCTCCTCGACGCGCTCCGGCGTCAGCGGATCGGGCGCCAGGAATTCGAAGGCGTAGCACATGTGCATCTTGTCGTTGCCGGAGGTATATTCGCCGACGATTTCGAGCCCGCGCTGGCTGTCGCCCACCTCGCCGACGGCGGCGATCGCCGGGTATTCCTCGAGAACGGCGCGGAAGCGCTTCAGGAAAGCAAGATTCTCCGGACGGTTCTTGTCGTAGACATGCTCCTGGAAATTATAGGGGTTGACCGCAGGCGCGGTCGAAGCGTTGCGCCTTTCGGGGGCAAGCGCCGGATTGTCGCGCAGGAGCGGATCATGAAAATAGAAATTGATCGTGTCGAGGCGGAAGCCGTCGACGCCGCGGTTGAGCCAGAAGCGCACGACGTCGAGCAGACGGTCCTGCACCTCGGGATTGTGCAGGTTCATGTCCGGCTGCGAGGTCAGGAAATTGTGCAGGTAATATTGCATGCGCGTCGGATCCCACGCCCATGCCGAGCCGCCGAAGATCGACAGCCAGTTGTTCGGCGGCGTGCCGTCCGGCTTGGCGTCGGCCCAGACATACCAGTCGGCCTTGGCATTGGTCTTGCTGGAGCGGCTCTGGACGAACCAGGGGTGCTGATCCGAGCTGTGGGAGATGACGAGGTCGATCATTACCCGGATGCCGAGGCGGTGAGCTTCGGCAATCAGGGTGTCGAAATCCACCAGCGTGCCGAAAATCGAATCGACGTTCTCATAGTCGGAAACGTCATAGCCGAAATCCCGCATTGGCGACGTGAAGAAGGGCGAGATCCAGATCGCATCGGCGCCGAGGCTTGCCACATGCGGCAGGCGGGCGGTGATGCCCTTCAGGTCGCCGATGCCGTCGCCGTTCGAATCTTGGTAGGAGCGCGGATAGATCTGATAGATCACCGCGCCGCGCCACCAGTCCTTATCGGCGGTCAAGATCGATTGGGGAGCCACGTTCATGGAATATCCTGTCTGAAGTCACGTTCTAAGATGATCAGCCTCCCTTGACCGAACCCGCCAGCAGACCGCGCACCAGATAGCGCTGCAGTCCGAAGAAGACGAGCAGCGGCACGACGATGGTGACGAAGGCCGACGCCGTCAAAATCTCCCAATTGCCGCCGCGCGAACCGAGCAGCGCGTTGAGACTGCCGGTCAGCACGATGTGGTCCTTGTCGGTGCCGAGGAAGACCATGGCGACGAGCAGGTCGTTCCACACCCACAGGAACTGGAAGATGGCGAAGGAGGCGAGTGCCGGGAAGGACAAAGGCAAAACGATGCGGGTGAAGATCTCGAAATCGCTCGCGCCGTCGACGCGGGCGGATTCGATGATCTCCTTGGGCAGGCCGGCAATGTAGGCCCGCAGGAGAAAGATGGCGAGCGGCATGCCGAAGGCGGTATGGGCAAGCCAGATGCCGGGATAGGTTTTCGACGGCTGGCCGAGCATGTTGCCGACTTCGTTATAGAGGCGCAGCAGCGGGATCAGCGACATCTGCAGCGGCACGACAATGAGGCCGACGACGAGCGCGATCAACAGCGCCCGGCCCGGAAACTCCATCCAGCTCAGGGCATAGGCGGCGAAAGCGGCAATCAGGATCGGAATGATCGTTGCCGGGATCGTCACCGTCAGCGAATTGATGAAGGACTGGCCAATGCCTTCGCCTCTCAGCACCGTATTGTAGTTCTGCAGCGTGAATTCCGGCGGCGCGGAGACGGAGACGTAGATGCGCCGCGGCCGCTCGTCAGGCGAAAAGGCCGCGTTCTTCATGTAACGATAGCTGCCGTCGCTATTGATCTGCAGCGTTTCGCCGTCGCCGAGATCGGCGGTCGTGCCGGCATCGAAAGCCGCCGGCTGCTGCACGCGGTTGCCGAAGGCCTTTACCGAACGGCCGGTCTGTCCTTCCAGCACGTTGCCAGAAATGACGTAGTTGGCACCTTCCTGCTGTTGCTGGTCGGGCGTGCCCAGGCGCACGGCGACGGTCTGCGTCGAGCCGACGAAGGACGTCCACCAGCCGGACACGACGATCTGGTCCTTGTCGCGCAACGCGCTGACGAAGATGCCGAGCGTCGGGATCAGCCAGATGATGACGATCAGAAGGACGGCAAGGTGAACGAAGAGGCGGGCGGGGCCGATCTTGAAGTAGCTTCCAACAGCAGTCATCTCAATGGCCCTTCAGTTCGCGATTGGCACGGCGCACGTTCCAGACCATGATCGGCGTGACGGCGAGCATGATGATGATGGCGATGACGGCGCTTCGGCCGGAATCGCCGCCGCCGCGGAACATCCAGTCGAACATCAGGTTCGCCAGCACCATCGTCTGCCATTGGCCGTTGGTCATGGTCAGCACGATATCGAAGACCTTGAGGACGAGGATGGTGATCGTCGTCCAGACGACGGCGATGGTGCCCCAGACCTGCGGCACCATGATGCGCCAGAAGATCTGCCAGCCATTGGCGCCGTCGATGACGGCGGCCTCGATCGTCTCCTCGGGAATGCCGCGCAGGGCGGCCGACAGGATGACCATGGCGAACCCGGTCTGGATCCAGATCAGGATGACCATCAGGAAGAAATTGTTCCAGAAGGGAACCGAGATCCACACCTCTGGCGTCCCGCCGAACAACTGGACGATGGCGTTCAGCAGGCCGATCTGGACATCGTTGCCGCCGCGATATTCATAGATGAATTTCCAGATGACCGAGGCGCCGACGAAGGAGATCGCCATCGGCATGAAGACGATGCTTTTGGCGATATTGCCCCACCAGATTCGGTCGGTCATCACGGCGATGACGAGGCCGAAGAAGGTGCAGGCGGCCGGTACGACGGCGAGCCAGAGGATGTTGTTGAAGATCGACTGACGGAATTCGCGGTCGCTGATTGCCCATTTGTAGTTGGCGAGGCCGACGAACTGAAGACCGGCGCGATCGTAGAAGGACAGGATGAAGGTCGCGACGACGGGATAGACGAGATAGACGAAGAGCAGGAAGAGCGCCGGGCCGAGAAACAGCCACGGCCGGATGACTGCACGGCGATTGAGATTGCGCGATGCGGCGAAAATGTCGCCGTCCTTCACCGGCAGGGCCAGGTCCAGAATCTTGTTCGAAAAATAGAAATAGGCCGAGCACGCGAAAACGGCGACGACCACGACGCCCAAAGCGGACACTATCTGCAACAGCATTACGTCCCTCCCCTGCTTCCCCTGATCTTATTCCGACCGGTTTTTTATTCTGACGGGTCAGCGCCGGTCATCGTCAATATGCCTGCCCCACTTGACCACAGTATCCTCTGATGGCCGGACTCTTTTGAATCCGGCCACTCATGCAGACCATGCCGCCGGCAAGCCGGCGGCATAACTCCGGAAGATTACTTGATGCCGTCCCATGCGCTCTGGATTTCGCCAGCCGCCTCTTCCGCGGACTTGCCGCCGACGAAATCGACCATGCCCGTCCAGAAGGCGCCGGCGCCGATCTTGCCCGGCATCAGGTCGGAACCGTCGAAGCGGAAGGTGGTGGCGGAGGTGAGGATCTCGCCTTCCTTCTTCATCTGCGGATTGGCGTAAGCCTCGGTGCTGACACCCTTGTAAGGCGTCAGGAAGCTCGACTGCGCCATCCAGACCTCATGCGCGATCGGCGTCTTCAGGAAGTCGATGAAGGCGCGGGCGGCCTTCGAGTCCTTGGCGATCGACACGAGCGTACCGGCGCCGAGAACCGGCTTGCCGAGTTCGGGATGCGACGCATAGGTCGGCATGTAGAAGAAGTCGGCATCCTGGCCGAGCTTCGTGCCCTCCGGGAAGAAGGACGGGATGAACGAGGCCTGGTGGTGCATGTAGCACTTCGGCGGAACGGCGAAGAGGCCCTTCGGGCTGTCGCGGAAGTCGGTCGAGGCCACAGCAGCGACACCGCCGTCGACGTATTTCTCGTTCTTGGCGAACTTGCCGAATTCGTCG
This sequence comes from Rhizobium sp. R339, assembly GCF_002211395.1. Classification (NCBI taxonomy): domain Bacteria; kingdom Pseudomonadati; phylum Pseudomonadota; class Alphaproteobacteria; order Hyphomicrobiales; family Rhizobiaceae; genus Rhizobium; species Rhizobium sp. R339. Next base: position 635,684 of record NZ_LOKV01000023.1, on the reverse strand, counting down.
ATCGCGGCAACGACGGCCGGATCGGTGAATTTCAGCTCGTTCGTCGTCCATTTGTCGTAGGCTTCCGGCGGCTGCATGCGCAGCATGATGTCTTCGACCCAGTCGGTCGCCGGCCAGCCGGTGGCGCCGCCGGAACCGAGGCCGATGCACCAGGGAACCCCGCCGTCCTTGACGATCTGATCGGTCAGGGCGTGCAGCTCTTCCATGGTCGTCGGGATCTTGTAGCCGGCTTCCTCGAAGTTCTCCGGCACGTACCAGACGAGCGACTTCACGTCGGCCTTGTAGGGGAAGGCGTAGAAGGCTTGGTTGCCGTCCTTGCCCTTGTAGGTGCCGTAACCGACCCAGCTGTCGCCGGCGCCGTAATTATCCTTGATCCACTTGGAATTGTCGTCGCCGAGCGGCGTCAGGAAGCCCTTGCTGGCGAGATCGGCAAGGAGGCCCGGCTGCGGCAGAATGGCGATGTTCGGCGGCGAGCCCGCCTGCGTGTCGATGACGATCTGCTGTTCGTAGTTTTCAGACGAAGAGTACTTGGCTTCGATGCCGGTCGCTTCGGTGAAATAGGCGAGAACGCTCATGAAGAACGCCTCGTCCTCGCCGCGCCACGGCCCGAAGATCGTCAGCGGCTGGCCCTTCAGATCGGCATGGGCAGCCTTGAATTCGTCATAGCTCTTCCAGTTGAACTTGGCATCCTGCCCCGGCGCAAACTTCAGATCGGCCGCGGACGCAGCACCGGCAAAAAGCGCCGCAACGGCAACGCCCATCAAAAACGTCTTTTTCATGTGATCAACCTCCCATCACAATCCCAACCGCGCCAAATTCCTTCAAAGGGAAATTTCAAAGCGCTTTGACACCCAACTCATTCCACTTTCGGTGGAACAGAGTCAAGTCATTTCGCGAAAACTCGCCATACGCCTGCGGATTGCGCAGCCAAGCTGCGTCTATTGGGGAATATGGAGCGATTTTTCTTGAGTCAAGCGCGCCAAATGCTACATAATTGAAAGCGCTTTGGATGCCGCTGGGAGGCGGCCTGCCTTTTTAGACGGCGCAGAGCGGGCCGGGAGGAAGCATAGCAGGTGAATCTCAAACAGCTATCGGAATTGCTGGGGCTGTCGCAGACGACGGTGAGCCGAGCGCTCAACGGCTATCCCGAGGTCAACGAAGCGACCCGGGAGCGCGTGCTCCAAGCTGTCAAGGAAACAGGATACCGGCCGAACAAGGCGGCGCAGCGGCTTGCGACCGGCAAGGCAGGCTCGATCGGTCTCGTCATGCCGACGGCGCCCGGCCATCAGTCCGACGTGCATTTCGGCGAATTCCTGGCCGGTCTGGGCGAGGAGTCCGTCCGCCACGACTTTCATTTCGTCATCATGCCGTCCGACCCCGATGACGAGGTGGCGGCGCTGCGGCGCCTTGCGATCAGCGGCAATGTCGATGCGTTGTTCGTCGCCTATATGCGCGGCCACGATCCGCGCCTTCCTATGCTGAAATCGCTCTCCATGCCCTATGTCGTGCACGGCCGCTCTTTCGGATCCGAGCCGGACTATCCCTTCCTCGACATCGACAATGAGGGAGCGTTTTACGATGCAACGCGGTTGTTGCTGCAGCTCGGCCATACGCGCTTTGGACTGATGAACGGTCCGATGCATCTGGATTTCGCCATCCGCAGGAAGAACGGCGTCATATTGGCCCTTGCCGAACGCGGCCTGACCCTCGACGAGGACTGCATGAGCCACGCGCTGATGACCGACGAACAGGGCCTCTTGGCGATGGAGCGGTTTCTGCAACTGCCGAACCGGCCGACCGCCATCCTCTGCTCCAGCACGGTGCTGGCGCTCGGGGCGATTCGCGCGGTCAACCAGGCGGGACTGCGCCTCGGCGAGGATATCTCCCTGATCGCCCATGACGACGTGCTGCCGCTCTTGAAGCCCGAGAGCTTCTCGGTGCCGCTGACGACAACACGCTCTTCATTGCGGGCGGCGGGCGCGCGCATCGCGCAGCGGCTGATCGGCACCGTGAAACTGGCCGGGCCCTTCCCCGATCAGGAACTCTGGAAGACCGAGCTGATCGTCAGGGCCTCGACCGGCCCTGCCCCGCAGCAGCTCTAAAGCGCGTCGCGATCTTTCAGATTCGCTCCTCGCGCTTTAGCCCTTTGCTTTTACGCATGTCGTTTGCGGCAAAAGCGCTTAGCGCTTTGCCTGGCAAAACCGCCGCACACTTTTGCGCGACATGCTTTAATCAGAACTGCGGCGGTGTCTGGCCCGCGGCGCGATGGGCGGCGATGACCGTATTGGCCATCAGCATGGCGATGGTCATTGGTCCGACGCCGCCGGGGACCGGGGTAATGGTGCTCGCGACCTCGGAAACTTCGCGGAAGGCAACGTCGCCGACGAGCCGGGTCTTGCCCTCGCCCTTGTCGGGAGCCGCCACCCGATTGATGCCGACGTCGATGACCGTCGCGCCCGGCTTGACCCAATCCGCTTTGACCATCTCCGGCCGGCCGACGGCGGCGACCAGAATATCGGCGTTGCGGCAAACCTCGGCGAGGTTCTTGGTCCTGGAGTGGGCGATCGTCACCGTCGCATTGGCATTGAGCAGCAATTGCGCCATCGGCTTGCCGAACAGATTGGAGCGGCCGATGACGACGGCGTTGAGACCGGAGAGATCCTCGCCGTGGGTGCGGCGGACGAAGACCATGGCGCCGGCCGGCGTACAGGAGACCAATCCGGTCTTCAGGTCGCCGGTGGCGAGCTTGCCGGCATTGACGACGCTCAGGCCGTCGACATCCTTCTCAGGCAGGATCGACTGGATGATCGGCTCGCTGTCGAGCGGCTTCGGCAGCGGCAGCTGCACCAGGATGCCGTGGATCGACGGATCGGCGTTCAGGCTGGCGACGAGGGCTGCGAGCTCTTCCTGCCTGGTCTCGGCCGGCAGCGTGTGCTGGACGGATTTGAAGCCGCATTCCTTGGCCATGCGGCCTTTGGAGCCGACATAGGCGTGACTTGCCGGATCGTCGCCGACGATGATGACCGCAAGACCGGTGGTCACGCCGCTGCTTTTTTCCAGCGCCGACGTTGCACTCTTGACCGTCTGAATCACGGATGCAGCTACGTTCTTGCCATCGATTACTGTCGTCACGCGTCTCTCCGCCTTGTTTCGCGCCAATCTATGGATGTTCGGCGAGCGCCAATTGCCCGCTAACGCCCTATCCTGTCCGAAAGAGGCAAGGCAATATCAAACTTGCAAGGAAATGTTCGTTCAGTGCAGAGGCTGCCGCGCCTCACGCGCATGAACACGAAGCCGGTCGCGCAGGCCGGAGATTTCGGAGCGCAGCACATCCATTTCATCGGCCGGCGCGGAGTGCAGCACAGGCGCCGGCGGCAGGACGGGCGGCCGGAACACCGGCTGATCCTCCCTTGCGGAATCGACGGCTGGCCTACGGCGCCACAGCAGGAATGCCGCGCCCAGGCCGATCGCAAGGCCCGCCGCTGCACCGGCCAGCGAGCGGGCGGTCAGACCATCGGTTTGCGACACTGCGGTTGCCAGCGCCGGCTTCAGGAGAACGATGCGACCATCGGCGGCCGAGCCCGTCGCTGCGGACGTTGCCTCCTCCAGACGCGAGCGCGCGGCATTCGCCTTTTCGCGCAGCTCGGTCAGGCGTGACAAATCGACGCCCGTATCCCGGCTCTGGGCGATCAGCGTGTTGCGGCGGTCATTCAGGCTCTTGCGGGCATCGACGGCCGCCCTGGCGGCCGCGTTGGCGCCCTGGGCAAGACGGATGAGCTCCTTGCTCATATTCTCCTTCAAACCATCGGTTTCCGCCTGCTGCTGCAGCAGGCGCGGATGGCGCGGGCCAAGTTCGGCGGAAAGCTGCGCAAGCGTCGTTTTGGCCACTGCATATTTGTCGCGCCAGTCCTGCAGCGCCCGCGAAAGCATATCGGATGGCAACGACCCGGCGAGCACTTCAGCAAGCTTTGCGGCCTTCAGCCGATCGGCCTGCGCCTTGGCGGTCAGGATGTTCTGCTCAGCCTCTTTCAGATCGGCATCGAACCCGTCGATCTGACGTCGAAGGTCGATCGCCACTTTGACATTGCCTTCGCCGCTTTTTGCCGTGAAGGCGGCAAGCTCGGCCTTCGCATCGTCATAGTTCTTGCGCAGGGCGGCGTCGGTCTCCGCGTTGCCGCTTCGTCCGTCGCCGCCGGCGGCTTCGGCAAGCCTTGCGGCGATGCGCGTGGATTTGCCGCCGTCGCCGGTCGTCACCCTCACGAGGATCGTGCCGGCGGCCGCGTCGGGCAAGATCTCGACCGCGTGCTTCAGCGCCATCTCAGCCCGGGAGGCAGGATCGGCGGCAGCGCCTGTGGCCGACAGGAGATCGAGCGCCACGCCGAGCGCATTGGCGCTGGAGCCGGCAAATTCGGGATCGTGATCGAGCTTCAGGGCGGCGACCGTCGAAGAAACCGTCCGTGCCGACAGCAGCCCCTTTGCGGCAGCCTCGGTGAAGGCGGCGCGGCTTGCGGCATCCGTCTTTATCGCAAGCGTCGTCTCGGCGCGGTAGAGCGCCGGGGGAGCCGGTATCAGCGCCGGCAGCCCTGCCCCGAGGGCCGTCGCGGCGGCGACCATCACCGCCAGACCAAAGCGTCCCCCGCGGCGTTGCGGCGCTGTGGCCCGCAGTCCGGCCGGTTCTTGATCAATTGCGGCAGGCGGTTCGATCGAGATCATCGGCTCGCCGGCCGGCGCAGCGTCATGGCGCGCAGGCTCCGGGGGAAGAGAATGGCCGATGTCGTTGGCGGCCAGCAGGCGGTTGCCGAGAATGGTTTCGATGCGGTCGACCAGCGGCGCCGTGCGCGCCGCCCTTGCACGCTGCTCTTCGAGCGCGCGGCCAATGGCGCGCAGCAACTCCGCCTCGGGCGGTGCGACAGCCGGCCCAATCGATCGAGGCGATCGATAAAGATCGCCATCGGCGCGCCGGCCCGCGGCCGCGCGATCCTGGAAGCTGTTTCTCGCCCTGATATCGTACATTGCGCCACATCTCATGCACATGATGGCCGAGTTCGCTCATCCGCACGACATGCAGATGATTAAGCCACTCTAAATATTCATGGCAAAGAAATGGTTAACCGCAGCGGCAAGAAACGATAGCGGCGCCGGTCTTTTCAGGCGGAATGAACTGCAGCGCGATTGCAGGCAATCAACTCGCCTTCTTGTGATCCAGCCGCGGCTGCAGCGGTGCGCTGGTCTGCTCTTCCGGATAGCTGAGAATTCTCTCGCGCCGGCGGAAGCGGTATCGCAGCACGTGGAAGAGGAAGACCGGAATGCCGATGATGTAGCGGCGCCAGAGGCGCCCCGGCTCCTGCATCAGGCGATAGGCCCATTCCATGCGCATCATCCGCACCGTCTTCGGAGCGCGCGGAACGGCGCCGGAGACGAAGTCGAAGAGCGCGCCGACCGTCAGCACCAGGCGTGCATGATCGGCGCGGATATTGTCGTGAACCCATTTCTCCTGCAGCGGCGTTCCCATGCCGACGATCAGGATATCGAGCTTCTGGCGCTCGATCTCCTCGATGACCGGGTCGGAATTGACCTTGTCGAAGTAGCCATCGGAAACGACGACGAATTCGTGCCAGGGCGCGTGTTTACGGAAGTTTTCCGCCGCCGCCTCGACGACCGAGCGCGTGCCGCCGATGAGACCGATGCGGCGCGGAGCCTCCATGAAGGTGAGAAAGGCCGGCACGAAATCGGTGCCGTTCAGATTGGCGGGAAACGGCCCGCCATGGGCGATCTGGGACGCGATGTTGAGGCCGATGCCGTCAGGCAGAACGAGATTGTGCGACATGATCCGATAATATTCGTCGTCGCGCAGCGCCGTCAGCATATTATGGGCGTTGACGAAGCAAACCACGGTCTGGCCGACCGGAATCGAAGCCAGCTCGTTGATGAAAACGAGGGCATCATCCCAGCCGAGATCGCATACCGGCAGATCGAAAATCGTCCGCCGCGATGCGAGCACCGCGAAGTTTGCAATCAGATTCATTCCAACCTCCTGCCGAGGGTGCGTCATGCGCCCGATATCCCGGAAAACAAGCCCATACTTCCGCACCGGAGGTCTCGAAAGGACCGGTCGCGTCACGCCGGGAGGGCGTCGCCCCTGATTGAAGGAAGGCAGCGCAGACCAAGCTGTGATGCTTGGTATAACAGGACGGTTTCAAACAACCCTTAGGAAAATTCTTCGGATTTCCATGCTCGCATAAGTGGTTTATTAACCACACGCCCCAACGCAAAACGGCGCCCTCCGGCGCCGTTTTTCATGGATCATCGATGAGGTCTCAATGCGCGGCTGGTGCCGGCGCTTCCGCGGCGGGCGCGGCCTCGACGATCTTGACGGGACTGCCTACTTTCGACGGTTTGCCGGCGGCACCCTGCTTGACGTCCTCCTTGGAGAGATAGTCGAGCTGCTCAAGCATCACTTCGGCGACATACTCGCCACCGAGGCGCTCGTTCATGCCCTTCTTGATCTCCTCACGGAAGGCCTGCGGATCGAAGGATTTGACGTGGGCGATATCGACCATCTTGTTGCCGACGAGCAGGCTGAAAAGCTCGTCCGTCGTCATCTCGGTCAGCGGCAGCGTCACGCCTTTCAGCATTTCCTTGTTCATCATGAAGGAAACGCGGCCGAGGAAATAACCGGTGACCGCACCGTCGCTGATGATCGGAACCGTGATCGTCTCACCCTTGACCAGCTCGAGCGCGCTTTGCTTGGAATCCGTTGCCACGGGCGCCGGCGCGGTCGCCAGGTACACCGAAAAATAAACGGAAGCCAAGGTAATGGCGCAAACCCAGACACCGGTGAGGACGAGCTTGATCATCAGTTTCCACGCGCGGCGAATTGTTCCTGGGAATAGGTGCCGTCGGCATCGGCATCCTGAACCGCATTCTTCAGGAGGTCGGCCACGGCGCGAACCGCTTCGAGATGCGCCTCGACACGGCGGGCATTGAGAACCAGCTTCTTCTTCAGGCCGTGCAGCTGATCGAGATGGGCGGCGGCGAGCTCGGCCGGATCGGTGTCGCGGAAAAGCATCGACAGCTCATAGAGGCAACGGCTCTTGTGCGCATTGGAGACCTTGAGATCGAACTGCGGGTCGCTGCCGATCCGGGTGTTCTCATTGTCGATGATCATTTCGAGGCGTCCGAGAACGGATTTGATCCTGTATTCGTTCGAAACTATTTCCATTGTACCCTCGGTTATGCGTCGCTTGCGTTCTTGGCTTCGGCGGTCGGCGTGCCAAAGGTCTTGCGCTGGAAGTCGTCGATCATGCCGAGCGCGGTGTTGCGGTCGTCGTTATCGGTTGAAGCGTTGACGATCTTGCCTTCCTGCCGGCGCAAGAGTTCGCCGTACATCTGCTTGGCGATGCCGATGCCGTCACCCTTGGCCATGGTGTTGCCGAGCTGTTCGGCCATCATGCCCTTCCAGATGTCGCCGGTCGCGCCCTTGCCGTAGACGTCTTCGCTCTCGCTCGGCAGCATGGACTTGACGAAATTCTGCAGAACCATGGCCTCGAACTTCCGGTAGCTTTCCGGAACTTCCTCGGTCTTGGTGCGATTCTGGATGTTGGAGAGACCGCTCTTCTGGCCGATATGGTCGAGAACGTCGACCGTATTGGAAAAGCCCTTGCCATTCTCGGCGAGGCTCGTGGCGGCAAAGGCCGCGCGGTTTGCCTTCAATTTTTCCTGGGCCACCTGAACCTCCATGGGGTCGGCAGCTTTGACAACGTCCAGGACCAGATCACTGGGGGGCGAAATAGCCACGTTACAATCCTCTAAATTAAGATCGTAACGACTATGGTTTTTGAAGCTTGCTGGAGGCTGGCGTTGCGAATTGCTGATCGATCACATCGTAGACGGCATTGTCGTCGGCCTCGCGGCGCTCGACCTCCAGCGCCTCTTTCATGCCTTCTTCCAGACGATCGCCCTTGGCGCGCTCGCGGGTCAGCCGCATCTCATGGACCTGCTGCATGCCGGTCAGCTGCTGATCCTTGATGGTGAGCCTGCCGAATCGGTCGGCATAATTCTGCGAGAACGCGTGGTGGACCGGGTCCATCGAACCGAGAGCGACGATGACATCGTCCATCGCGGCATTGACCTCGACGCGCTGGCGGCTGGTTTCGGCCAGGTCGTTCTCCGCCATCCTCTCGATATGCCGCTGTACCGACAGCAGACGCTTGAGTTTCTGGGAGCGGCTCCTCTCGATCATATCAGCCTCATCGCCCGATATAGATCGAATCAAAGGCCTGGCCGAACTGGCTGACCAGCGCTGCGACCGAGACATAAAACAGGAAGAGCCCGCCCATCAACAAATAGGGCGTGGAAATGAAATAGACCGGGATCTGCGGCGCCAGCTTGTTGATGAAGCCGATCGAGACGTTGAAGATCAGGCCGTAGATCAGGAAGGGGCTCGACAGCCGCAGCATGATGTAGGTCGTCTGTTCCAAAGTGTCGGTGAAGGAGATCAACGTCGCGCGCATCTGCATCAGGCCGCCGAACGGCATGGTCGTGTAGGAATCGATCAGCGCGCGGAAGACGATGTGATGAAAATCCATGATGAAGAGAATCATTATGCCGGCAAAGGTGATGAAAGCCGAGAGGCTGGTCTCCGGCGTGTCTTCGATGATGTCGGCGGAACCCGGCTGGGTATAGCCGACCATCATGGCGATGATGGAGGCGGCAAACTGCATGCCGAGCGTGTAGATCCTCGCCAGCATGCCGTACATCACGCCGATCAGCGTCTCGCTGAAGATCAGGCCGATATAGGTCCCCGCCCCCGTGTGGATTGCCGGGTAGACCGTGTCCCAGAGCAACGGCATGACGGCGATCGAGAGAGCGCCCGCAATGAAGACGCGCAGCTGTTCGGGCACGCGCGCCGAGGAAAAACCCGGAAGAGCCAGGACACAGCCGCCGATCCGGCAGAAAACCAGAAACAGCGCGAGAACGGTCCCTTGCGGGTCTGTTATCATGAAATAGAGCCCAAAATCTTTATCTCGATGCCCTTGGCCAGCTCGACATGCGACAGGACCGGCAGCGTAGCGAACAGCCGTTCGATGATCATGCGCACATAGGAGCGTGTTTCGGGCGACGTGACAAGTGCGAATGGCAGGCCGCGATCCATGAACTCACGGATAACTTTGGTGGCCTGCTCGCTGAACTCTTCCAGGCTGCGGGGATCGATGTCGAATTCGATCACCTCGCCCTTGGCGTCGCGCTTCAGTGCCTGATGGAAAGCGAGATCCCACTTGCTGCCGAGCCTCAGCACGCGCAGCACGCCGTTGTCGGCGAGATCGCCGCAAAGCTGCTGGGCCATGCGGATACGGACGTGCTCGACGATCTGCTCGGTCTTCCTGACATGCGGGGCGAGCTCGGCCACCGCTTCGAGAATGAGATGCAGATTGCGGATCGAGACCCGTTCGGCAAGCAGCAGCTTCAGCACCGCCTGCAGGCCGGAATAAGACATGTGCGACGAGCAGATTTCGTCAGCAAGCTTCTTGTATTCGGGATCGAGGCGATCGATCAGCACCTTGACGTCCTTATAGGACAGGAGCTGCGGCAGGTTGTTGCGTATGACCTCGCTCATATGGGTCAGCACGACCGAGACGTTGTCGATCGGCTGGAAGCCTTCGCGTTTCAGATCGTCGGCGAAGTTTTCGAGGATCGAGACGGCAGGCATGCCGAAAGCGGGTTCGCGAATTTCGTCGCCCGGAATGCTCGGCCGGCGGCCGGCGCCTGTGACAACGAGAACTTCGCCGACGCGCAGCAGGTTCGATGCCACCGTCGTGCCGTGAATGCGGATCTGGTAGGACTTCTCGGCGATGCCGATGTCGTCGGTGACCTTGATCTCGGGCACCACGAAGCCGTATTGCGTGGCGAACTTCTTGCGCATCTTGCCGACACGGAAGGCGAGTTCCTGATGGGCGCCGAGCAGGCGGGTCGAAACCATCTTGCCGAGCGCGAGTTCGATCTCGGAGGTGCGCAGCACCGATTTGACCGAGTCCTTTTCCAGCTCCTTGCTCTGTACGACCTTTTTCTCCTCCTGTTCGCGGCGCAGCTTGTTTTCAGCCTCGACCTGGCGCGGGATGAACCAGGCGCCGAAGGCGAGGAGACTGCCGAGAACGACGAAGGGGACGAACGGCAGGCCCGGCATCAGGGCCAGAACGAACATCAGCACGGCCGAGACCGAGAGCGCGCGCGGATAGCCGCTCAACTGGTTGACGACCGCCTGGTCGGTGGAGCCGGTGGTGCCGCCGCGGGAGACGAGAAGGCCGGCTGCGAGCGAGACGATGAGGGCCGGCATCTGCGAGACGAGGCCGTCGCCGACAGAGAGCTTGACGAAAACATCGGCCGCTTCGCCGATCGGCATGCCGTGGCGGAAATAGCCGATGATGATGCCGCCGAAGACGTTGATGGCGGTGATGATGAGGCCGGCGACGGCATCGCCGCGCACGAACTTCGACGCACCGTCCATCGCACCAAAGAAGGAGCTTTCCTCTTCGAGCTCCCTGCGCCGGCGCTGGGCTTCCTTCTCGTCGATGATGCCGGCCGAGAGATCGGCGTCGATCGACATCTGCTTGCCAGGAATGGCATCGAGAGTGAAGCGCGCGCCGACTTCGGCGATACGCGTGGCGCCCTTGGTGATGACGATGAAGTTGATGGTGATGAGAATCAGGAAGACGATCAGACCGATGACGAAGTCGCCGGACATGACAAGGCTTGCAAAACCGGCGATGACGCCACCCGCCGCATCGTGGCCCTCGTTGCCGTGGGACAGGATGACGCGTGTCGTGGCGATGTTCAGCGCCAGCCGGGTCATCGTCGCGATCAGCAGAATGGTCGGAAAGGACGAGAAATCGAGCGGCTTCTGGATCCACAACGCGACCATCAGGATCAGCACTGAGAAGGCGATCGAGAAGGCCAGTCCCATATCGATCAGGAAGGGCGGGATCGGCAGGAAGAGAATGCAGATGATGACGATGATGCCGAGGGCAAAACCGACATCGCGCAGGCTCGGGGCGACTTTCGGAAGGGGGAGTGCGGGTGGTTGCGCCATGACGATTCCGTCTCTTCATGAGAGGAGGCGAACATGAAGTTCGCCCAATTCGGATCGAGAATTAAATGGCGAAGCTTGCGCGAAGGTGGCTCAGAAACCCGATTGAATGCGCGAAAAGACGAGATTGGTGAAAATCGAGATCTGCGAGCCGACGAAGGGAGCGGTAACACCGACGGTGATGAGCACGGCGACGATCTTCGGCACAAAGGTCAGCGTCGCTTCCTGCACCTGGGTCAGCGCCTGGATCAACGCAATGACGAGACCCACCACCATCGCAGCGATGACCGCGGGACCAGCGGCGATCAGCACGGTCCAGATCGCGGCCTGAAACAGATCCAATGCATCAGCTTCATTCATCGGAAGGCAACCTCATATCGCCTTGAAACGGCCCCGCCATTGCCGGGCCGCGTTGGTTGGCATCAACAGGCGCGTCGAATCACGAGCTGCTGCTCGGCGCCTCGTCGGCAATGGTGATTCCCGCCTGCACGAGTATCTTACCGCCATTGGTGGTCGTCGCAATGATGCCGTCGGAATAAACCTTGACGGAATCGATGACGCCCTTGACGGTGCCATCGGCGCTTTCCATGTACTTGCCGACATAGCTGCTCGCCTGAGTGAGGCTCGAGCTCGCCAGAAGCGTGTCCAACTTGCTGTTGGTCTGGATCGTCTGCTCGACCTGCGAGAAGCTTGCAAGCTGCGACATCTGCTCGCTGGCGTCCATCGGATCAGTCGGATCCTGGTTCTTCATCTGCGCGATGAGCAGCTGAAGGAAGTTGTCGTAGTTCAGCGTCGCCTTTTTCTGAGCCGAACTCGTGGTATTCGTCGTCGAACTCGTGCTGTTCACGTTCGACGTTGCATCTACCGCCATGGTGCGATCTCCCTGCGGATCTGCTCGACCATCGTCGGCGGCAGTTCGTGGTTGTTGAGAATGTTGTCTTCGATGGCGTAGAGACCGCGGATCGCCTTCAACGCATCGAAGGCGCGGCCGGTCGAGACGAGCGCGTCGATGCGCTTCAGCTCGGCGAGGATTTCCTCGTTCTTGAAGCAGGTGAGCAGCATGGTGATCGACTTGCGGAACATTGCCGTCGAGTGGTCCTTGCCCTCGGGATTGATGAGGATCATCTGCGCGATGAAGTAAAGCTGGCGCAACGGCGTCGTGGCGCCTTCCGGCTGCAGGACGTGGTTTTCGAGAAGGAACGTCACATCATTCAGGAATTCCAGCGCGACCTTGCGGTCGACACGCAGGACGGCGCCGTTGATGAAGATTCTTTCTCCGGCTTTCAGAGAAATGCGAAGTGTACTTTTCATTTAAGTCCATCCCTGATGATGGTGGTAACGTCGATGATGCCCTGGTAGTTATTAGTCAGACGTTTTCTGATCCTGTCGCATTCCTTCAAGATCCAGATCGCGATCGAGATGAGGTTGGCCCTGAGCTCGATCTCCAGCTGGTTGTCGGGATGTTTCAGATCCTCGATGAAGCTGATCCACACGCGTCGCGTATAAAACAGGGCTTCAATGGCTTCCCGCCCGTATTTTTCCTTGTCGCGCGCCAACGAGAGCAGTTCTATGGACCGGTCAAGAACCTGCCATTCCCGCTCTTTCGCGTCGGCCACCGAGTCTTGCATGACTTCGGCATATGAGAACTGATACATTCATGCATCCTTCTTTATATTGCGCGCCTTTGCTCATCAAAGGTAGTTTACTAGACTCAACTGCTGTATCTTCGAGACGATCGTGTAGGCGGTTTCAAGCTGGGTTTCCAAAGTCTTGACCAAGGTCGAGGCTTCGTAAGGATCAACGCCCTGCAGATCCACGAGCTTGTTCTTGATGATGTTCGACTGTGCATCGAGCGCATCGTTGGACTTCTTGACGCGCTCCTGGGAAAGGCCGAGCTGACTTGCCTGGGTCACCAGGCCTGTGGTCGCCTTCGTCGTGTAGCTGATCGCCTGCTTGGAAACCGTGCTCATCGCATCGGTGCTGAGGTTCTGGCTAAGCAGCGCCGAAGTCATGACCGAGGCGAGCGCGAAGTAGCGCATGCCTTCGGAATTGGCGTTGGTCGAGGATTCGATCACTTCCGAGTTGCTGATGCGGCTCGTCATGTTCTGGCTCGACGCCTGCGACCAGCCCGTCGTCGGGTCAGTCCAGTTGGCCTCGCTGAACATCGGCTCGACCTGCGTCGTGATGAAGGTCTGCATCTCAGCGCCGGTCAGCTGGTTGACCGGCTTGCCGAGACCGGTGGCATAGGTGTTCAGCGCCGTTACGATCGCCGCGCTCGTCGCCGTCGTCTTGTCGGTCAGCGGCTGCACATCGGTATTGATGCCGGAGAACAGATATTCGCCGTTCACCATGGTGTTGGACGTATCCATCATGGTGGAGAGCGCGCTGGTCGCCGACTGGATGGCGACGGTGATGCTGCCGGGATCGCGGCTGCCCTGGAGCGCAGTCAGCTTCGAAACCAGGCCGTCGCCGACGTCCTTCATCTTCGACAGACCGAGCTGCGAGGATTCCATACGCGCCGTGACAAGCGAATTGCTTGACTTGATCGAGTCTATCCTGTCGACCTCGCGGCTGAAGTCCACGCTCCTGGCGGCATTGCCGCCGAGCGAGACACCGATATCAGCATAGACTCCCGTCGTTGCTTCCATCGTCGCCTTGGTCATCTGGTTCTGCGCCTGACGGATCGTCAATCGCATCGCATTCTGAATGGCCGAACTTGAAATAAATGAGCTCTTCATGGCTTAACTCGCAATATCCAGCAATGACTTCAACATTTCGTCGACGGCGTTCAGGATCTTCGTCGCCGCCTTGTAGGACTGCTCGATGTCGAGAAGCAGCGTCAGTTCTTCGTCGAGATTGACGCCGGTCTCGTTGGAATAAGCTTCATCGGAGCGCGACAACGCCGCCGAGGTATTCTCCGCCGCCGTCGTGGCGTTGCTGCGGTACTGCTCGAGCCAGCCCAGGGAATTCGTGGCGTATTCCATGATGCTGACGTTCGAATCGATGCCCGTCGTGGCATCGAAGCCGACCGGCGTTCCCGCTGCTGGATCGAAATCGATGTCGGAGCTCATCGCGGTATATAGGCGATCAAGTTCAGTTGTGTAGCCGCTGACGTGGGTGGGGTTCGTGACCAGGCCCGTGGCGTTGACGCCGCCGTCGCGCAGGCGCATCGGATCGCCGCCCTGCGAGGTAATCACCCGGGCGCTGACTGTGATGGTCGCCGCCATGCCGGCGACGGCCGTGCCGCCGGTATCAACCGTGCCGCCGCTCCAGGTGAAAAGTCCTGGCACATAGGCCGGGGGCGCTGCCGTGTTCTGCTCCTTGAAGAGCGAAACAAGGCCGCGGGCAACTTCGTCGAGCTGCTTCTGGAAATTGGGAGCGATCTCGTCGCGGATCTGCAAGAGCGACTGCAGGCTCCCCTGCCCCGTCGTCGTCGAGCCCTTGCCGAGCGGCAGCGCGACGCCATCGATATAGACGGAATTGCCGACGGTCGTGGCGGTATAGACATCCTGGGATTTGAACGTCACCTTGCGCGGGATGGTCTCGAAGAGGATTGTCCCGTCAGGGGTGCTCAGCACCATGTCGTTGTTCTCGCGCGTCGTCGCGCTGACGCCGACGATCTGCGAAATCTGCTTGAGGACCTTCTCGCGCTCGTCAAGCGCGCCGGATGCATCCGCACCGGAAGCCGTGGCGGTCTTCACCGCATTGTTGGCCTTCTCGAACTGGCTGAGAAGCGTGTTCAGCGTATCGACCGCAGTGCCGATCTGCTTATCGGCCGTGGCGCGAACGTCCTGCACGGCTTTCGACGCGTTGTTCAGCGAGTTGGCGACGTCCTGGGCAGCGGTGATGGCGCCCTGGGCCGCGACGGTGCTGCCCGGCGAGGTCCTGAAAGCCTGAAGCTTCTGCTGGAAAACACCGAGATAGGTGGACGGCGACGTTTCGTAGTCGTTGCCGCCCATGATCGATTTCAAGTCCTCGAGACCACCCAGCAGGGTCTGCTGGGCGCTGTCTTGAGAAGAGGTCTTCAGATATTGGCGCAGCAGGGCATCTTCCTGTGCACGGTTGATCTGGACGACCTGCGCGCCATTCAAGGACGTGGTAAGCATCGCCTGCCGGCGCACGTAATCTTTGTTGCCGGCATTCGAGATATTGTTCGATACGACACTGCTCTGAGTGCCAGTATTGTTGAATATGCTCTGCGCGGTGTTAAGTGCTGACGTGAGCGACATGGCTTACCAGTACCCTACTTATCTCTTGAGGTTGACGAGTACGTCCATGATGTCGGAACCCGTCTGGAACACCTTGGAATTGGCGGTATAGCTGCGCTGCGATTCGATCATTTCGGTCAGTTCGCCGGCGAGGTCGACGTTCGAACCTTCGAGGGCGCCCGATTTGATCGTGCCGAGACCGTTGGTCTGCGGGAAGCCGGTGACGGTGACGCCCGACTGGCCGTTGGCGCTGTAGACGTTGCCGCTCATCAGCGTCAGCTTGTCGGGGCTGGCGACGTTGGCGAGCGGGATGCGATAGAGCGGCTTTGTGCTGCCGTCCTCATACTTGGCATAGACAATGCCGTCGCCATCGATGGTGACGTCCTTGACCGGTGTCGCCGCCTGGCCGTTCGGCGTACCAGTGCCGGAGAAGTCGGCGCCGAGCTGTGTGAAGCCGGAGAAATCCATGGCGATCGTCTGCCCAGTCACCGGATCGACGATGTTAACGGCGCCGCCGGCGGTTAGCTTGCCATTAGCATCGAAGCTCAGCGTTCCGGTGCCGACAGAGGCGGTGCTGTAGGGGAAGGAGGTGGTGCCGCCCACCGCAGCGTCGGCGTTGCGGAACATCGAAACTTGCCAGGTGGCAGCCGTAGCGGGGGTTGCCGGCGGCGGGGTCACAACCGAGGTCTTCGTGAAGTAGAAGTCGTACATGACCTTGTTGCCGAGGCGGTCATAGGCGACCATCGAAACCTTCTTGGTGTCGGTCGTCGTCGTGGCGAGGTTGGCACTCGGCAACGTCGCAGGAGCGACCGGAGCGACCTTTGCGTTGGAATCGAGGTTGCCCTTAAACACCCCTGATGTCGAGGCAATGGCGGTCAGGCCGTCCTGGTTGACGTTGACGGGAACGAGGCCGTCGAAGCCGTTGACGACGACGGCGGGAGAGCCGGAATCGTAGGAGTAGCCCATCAGCTGGAAGCCGGCGGCATTGACGAGGTTGCCTTCGTCGTCCTTCTGGAAGTCGCCGGCGCGAGTCAGGACCGGCGTGCCGTCGGCGCCCTGAACGATGAAGAAGCCGTCGCCCGAGATCGCAAGATCGGTGGTGGATGTGGTGTAGGAAATATCGCCCTGGTCGGAGACGGCCTGGCGGACCGAGGTCTGAACGCCGCCGGAATTGTAGTTGCCGCCCGAGGAGGGCAGAACCAGCGACGAGAAGCTCGTCGACACGGCCTTGTAGCCGGACGTGTTAACGTTGGCGATGTTGTCGGCGACGGTGCTGAGGCGGTTCGCCTGCGCGTTCATCCCCGATACTGCCGTCTTCATGCTGCCGAAAATGCTCATCTGAAAACCTCGTTTTACCTGTTAAGCTCAAGAGTATTTGGCGGGCCTTGCGTGAAGCTGTCTGTTATGCGGACAGCAAGGCCAAATATCCAACTTCAGCCGGGCGTTTCCATCCGGCTGAAAAATCAAGCCCAATCAATGCAGTAACCAAGGAAACGCTTGGAATCGACCGGATCGACGCCGAGCTTCTTGCGCAGCTTCTTGCGCAGCTTCGAGATGTGGCTTTCGACGACATTCTCCTCGACCTCTTCGTCGAAGATGCCGTAGATGGCGTTGAAGATCTGGGTCTTGGTGACCCGGCGACCGCGGTTGGCGATCAAATATTCGAGGATGCGCCGCTCGCGCCGGGGAAGCGCGAAGACCTCGCCGTTGATCTCGGGATCACGGCCATCCGAAAAGACGCGGATCGCGCCGATATCGGTGTGGTTGGCAATCGCCTTCAGCCGGCGCCGGATGGCAGCCGCCCTCGCGAGGATTTCACGGGGATGAACCGGCTTGCGCACCACGTCGTCAACGCCGCAATCGAAAAGCGCAAGGGTATTTTCGAGCGACGGCTGATCGCTGACCGCGATCACCGGCGCCATCGATCGATCCCGGATTGCCCGGGGCAGTTCCAGATTGCGCTGGCCCTGGCCGATCAGGAAGGCCTCGACGGCCGCAATGTCGGAATCCGCGGCGGTCTGTACCCACTCGCCGAATTCCGCAGGATCAAAGCCGGTCGAGGGAATGCCCTCACGGCCAAACAGAGATGTGTATCCATCTTTTACGAGCTCACGCTCATCAACCACTACGATCATTCGTCCGCCTCCGAATCAGTGTGGCACTTCGATGATCTATGGGTACGAATCGCACGAATCGACGACAACTCGTTAAAGTTAATGGCAGAAATTAATAATTGATTAAGATCCCGGTGGCGATTTGATCTATATCTAGTAGGGGGGCCATTTTATGCACACAAAAATTTCGTGGAAAAGTTAACGCTCCCTTAATTATGACTTGCGCACGGGATTCGTGCCGGATTCCTGCCATATTATGACACAGTTTTGTCACAATATGCCGCTTCAATTTTTGATTGAATTAATTTTGGCAGAAGTTACTCGCATTGGGAGTCCACTTACCGTACCCCGTGGCGACCAGATTGGTGATGACGCGACAGACATATCGCTTCTGGGCGGGGTCATTGTTGGGGCCGGCGTGGTATCGGGCTACCGCCATCGTCCAGGTTTCGTGCCGATCATGGAGGTTGCGGAGGAATTTCGCCGCGTACTCCACGTTGTGATGCGGGTCGAACATGTCCTCGGCGGAGCCGAAATTCTCTCCATGATAATAATGGTTGATCTGCATGCAGCCGATGTCGATCAGCTTTGCGCCGCTCCTTCGGGCGACATCGAACTGCTTCATCGCATCCTGCTCGGAGGGTGGAAAGATTGCCTTGCCCTCGACATTCATGGCGTAGGGATAGAGCGACCCCTTGCGGCCGGTCTCCGTCAGGCCGACCGAATAGAGAATGCCTTCCGGGATGCCGTATTTGGCAGCCGCCGACTGGATCTCGCGTTCGCAGGCGCCGGTGGAGGCTGATACCTCAGAGGTAAACGCCGCCAGCGCCGCTGCTGCCAGGCCGGCCAGCAGAAACGTCTTCGATACCGGTCTCGCCTGCGCCATTGAAGCCTCCATCCGTCCGCTGCGCCGTCTGATTCTGGCGCTCTCGCGCCGCGCCGCCCTGCCCCTGCTGGGCAAGCGACTGCTGCTGGGAGGCCTGGCCCTGGCTGCCTGCCTGGTTGCCCGCATCGGCACGCTCGACGGGCGCCATGCTGACCGTCACGTTCTCGATCGTGTAACCCTGGCTGCGCAGCGCTTCGAGAATCTTGCCGTGATCTTCCTTCAGTTGGCGGTAAGCCGCGCCCGTCTCGACCTTAAGATCGACGTTCAGCGCGTCGCCGGACAGGCGCATGGTCGCCGTCACCAGGCCGAGATCGATCGGGTTCATCTGGATCTTCAGCGTATTGACCACCTTGCCGGTGCTCGTCCACTCCGCCGCGTTGGACAGGGCCGAGCTTGGCTGCATGGCTCGCGCCCATTCGGAATCGCCGGAGAGAGCGGCCGTGACGGCGGCAGAATTCGAATTCTGCGCCAAGCCGATATAGCGGCGTGATTCGAGGACCGAAACATTTTCGAGATCGGCCTTTTTGGACCCGTCCTTCGGCCCTGCTTGGTCCGCGCCGATGTGCATATCCATCGACACGCCGCGGCCATCGGCGCGGCTGATCCTGAACGTCCTGCCATCGGCCGCGTCGGCATTCTCCGTTCCCGGAAGCCTGGCGTCGTCCGCCTTGCCACTCTCGACGCTGCTGACGGCCGCCAGTGCATCGGTCGCGTGGCCGTCGGCCTTGGCGTTGATACCGTCGATTTTCCTGTCTGATGCAGCCACCTCATCAGCCTTGGCCGACGCCTGATGCGCAACGACTGCCGCCGGCAAAGCCGCAGCACCTTCGGAAGGCTCCTGCTTCAACAGGCCGAGGACATCGGAAATACCGCCGTCGTCGTCACCGCTGCTCTCCTTATCCGCATCCGTTTCCGACGCTTCGACCTTCACGTGCTTGGCGCCTTTGGCTGCCTGGGCGACATCGGCTGCAGCGGCGTCTTTCGGATCGAGCGTGCCGAAAGCGAGATCGGCCGGCATTTTTGCCTGGTTCTTTGCAGGCTTTGCCGCGACCTTTCCAGCATTTGCGAGATCGGTGATTTTCCCCGGCTCCACTTCCGCCTGCGCCTTCAGCGCGGCATCGCTGAGATCGATCAACGGCTTTGCGCCGCGGCTGCGGATAGCCCGCGCCGTCTTTTCCGCCGCACCTTCGGCAACCGCGCCCTCGTCCGACTGCGCCTCATCAGACTCGCTATTGGCCGCGCCGCCGCTCGCCTTGGCAAGCGCATCGAAGAACCCGTTTTTCTGGTCGGCGGCATCAGCCTTTCCGCCCTGGCGCGCGGATTTCGCGGCCGCGGCTGTCTCCGTACCAGGGGCTCCGCCCGAAACGCTCATATCCATCATGTTAATTGCCTTCCTGCGCCAGAAGACTGTCGATCTCGTCGAGCCTGGATCGACTGGTCGTCACAAATGCGTTGAATGAGGGGTCGGTATCCTGGCTTTGGCCAGTCGATGCCACACCTCCTGGAACAGGCTCGGGATGCGCGCCTGGCGCCCCCGGTTGCGTAGCTAGAGCCGCAGCCTTTTCAGAAGTGATTTCTTGATGCTCATCGTTAGAGGCGGATGCTTGCGTCAGGCTTGCCGGATCTGGCGCGCGCAGGATCTGCTCCGCGACGGATCTCGCCGCCTCCTGCAGCGCCTGATCCCGGGGCGAGAGCGCATTGCCATCGATGCCGCTGACATTTTTCGCCGCCCGGTCGATATCGTCCGTCGGCAAGCCGGCCATGCCGCCATAGAAATCGGCGAGCGGGCCGAAAGCATTGTCGGTTCCCGCACCAAGCGATTGCACGCGTTCCACCGCCATACGCGCCAGCTCCGGCTTGCCCGATATTGCCGCGGCGCGGGCGATGCGCAGATAAACCTCGCGCTGGCGCGGAGCATCCATGAACGACAGAATGTCGATAACATCCTGCGGCTTCACATCGTGATCATGACCGACGACGAGCTTGACGAAGAGGTCGGCGAACTGACCGGCATAGGGCGAATGCAGGAAGCGCCTGATATAACGCTGCGAATAGGCCATTCCCCTGTCGACCATTCCCTTATCGAGGCAGATGGCGACGGAGCGGCGCAACGCTGCCTCCTCGACGATCGTGCCCGGCGCCGCGAGACGCGCCTGATCGTAAAGATCCAGCGCTTCCGTCGGCTTTGTCGCGATCAGCACATTGCCGCCGATCAGCGCAAGATAAGGGCCGATCTTCTTGTCGCGATATTCCCTGGACGTCTCCTCCAGCGTCTTCGCAACGAGGAGCCCCTTGCCGCTCAGATATTTGCGCAGGACATCGGTGACACGATTGTCGAAATAGCCGTTGACGTCGTGGGCGATCAGATATTCGAGCGTCTGCGGATTGCCGCCGCTCATCGCGTAGATCAATGCGGCGTCTACGTTGCGGTCGTCGTCGAAGATCGAGGGATCGACAGTGCGCAGCCGCTGATCGATCGTACCCAGCATGAAACGCTGCATTTCGCCGGCCGAATGATCGCCGGCAGCGACGGAATCCTGCACGAACTGCAGCGACCGCAGCATCTTGTACGGCGCAAGATCGTCCGGATCCTCGGCATTGCTTACGGCTGGCGAGAGTATCGCCAGGCCGAGGGCCACGAATCCGAAGGTGCGATGCTGACGACGCGCCATCCTGTTTTCCTTAATCCGCCTGCACCAGAATCTCGATCCGGCGGTTGGCCGCATCGAACGGCTCAGCCGGCACCTTCAGGCGGCGGTCGGCGAAACCGGAGACCTGAGATATGCGCTTTTCGTCGAGCCCGCCGCGCACCAGCATGTAGTAGGCGCTCTGTGCACGGTCCATTGAAAGCCGCCAGTTCTCGTTCTGGGTACCTTTATATTGTCGCCCGTCCGTGTGGCCGCGGATAGCCACCGCGCCACCCCTCTCCTTCAGGATCTCGCCGATCTTGCTCATGGCGAGCACCATCTCCTGGCGCGGAACCGCGGAGCCGATATTGAACATCGAGTCGTCGGTCTGGTCGGAGATACTCACCAGAAGCCCGCCTTCGGCTGCCGTCACCGTCAAGCCTTCTGCGAGTTTACCGGCAACTCCGCCGATCTGCTGGGCGATCTGCTCCTGGAGCTGCCTTGCCTCTTCCTTTTGCTGCTCTTCGGTTTCGGCCGCGCTCTTGTCCGCCTCCTTCTGGTGGTCGGCGTCCTTTTGCGCGTCGGTCTTCTTTTCGTCGGGCGTTTTGCCGTCCCCCTTGCCATCCTGGGCCTGCACCTCGCCCTTCGCGTCCTTGGACGGTTTCTGTTCCGGCACCGGCATCGGCTTCAGATTCTCGGGCGTCACATTCTCGGCCTTGGCAATTTCGGTCGGTTCGCTTTCGCTCGGCTGTTCCTCGCTCTTGCCGGGAGGCTGCGACTTGCCTGCCGTCGTAACCTCGACCTGCTTCGTCCAGAAATCCGGATCGAAGGGATCGCGATAGGCCTCGCCGCCATCAGCGCCGGTGGCCGGGCCGGAATCAGCCGCGCCGCCATCGCCCTTGGCGCTGACATTGGCCTGCTGGCCGACTTCCTGCGCGATCTCGGCGAGAACCGAATAGGGGTTTTCGAAGAAGTCGGCTTCCGAATAATTGGTGTGGTCGCCTGAGGTCGATGTCTGGTCGTCACCATCCGCGGCAGACTTGCCCTCGGTCGGGTTTTCTTCCTTCTGCTTCGACTTCTCTTGCTTCTCCTCGCCCTCGTCATTTTTGACGGGCTTCTTCAGGCCCTTTTCGGTCGGCTTTTCGTCGGCAAGCTTGATCGGGTTGAAATAGGTCGCAACCGCGGCCTTGGTCTCCTCGTTGGCGGCGTTAACCAGCCACATGACCAGGAAGAACGCCATCATCGCCGTCATGAAATCGGCATAGGCAATTTTCCACGCACCGCCATGGGCGCCATCGTGATCGCCGCCGCCATGCCTCTTGACGATGATGATCTCGTTCTTGCCGTGGTGGTGGTTTTCGCCTTCACTCATTCGAGAACTTTCTTCAAGCTGGCCGCCCAGGCGGACATACGGGTGACGATGACGGATTCGCCGATTTCGACGGCAAGATCGATATCGTCGGTCTCAACGTGGCGAACCGCCGTGGCGTGTTCGCCAAGCTCGGCCTTCAACCTGTCGAAAAGCCGTGTCGGCCCTCTGACGACGATCGGTCCGGCTGCGCCTTCGAGGATCGCATCGCGCAGCAGTGCGGCGAGGTTCTCGGCAGCCCTGGCGGCGAGCGCGTCGGTCATCACGGGCGCGATTGCCGCCGCAGCACCGGCGCTGACCAGTTCGGCGACTTCCTCGGCGATATCGCGGATACGGGATGCAATCACCGCCGCCGCCTCGACTTCGTAGCGAAGCTTCAGTTCCTCGAGCTCGCGGGCGTGGGACTCGGCCAGCGCCCGCGCCTCGAGCTCGTACTTTTCCGTCAATTCCGCGGTCGCTGCGGCATGGCCTTCAGCATAGGCCTCGCGGCGCTCCGCCTCGACGTCGATGACAGGCTCGCTCGGCATCTCAGGAAAACCGGCGCCGGCGAAATCATCTACGTCGATGACCGGCGCCGGCGATTCCGGTTCACCGAAATCCCTCAAATACCGGGAAAGCGAAATGCTCATAAAACCCATCCAGCATTGGCGAGGGATGCAGCATGCCCACCCCGCTCAAAATGACCTTGTGCGCCGGCATGCCGTTTCGAAACGGGCAAGGGCTTGGCCTTGCGCCGGCACGAATTCAGACGATGCCTTCATGCCGGAAACTAGGAAGTCAAACTTGCGCGAGGATGAATGGCGCCCCCGACGTCCGTGTTCGCGCCTACCTTTACTCCAGCAGAATGAGGATCTTGCTTGCCGCCGTGTTGAGGATCGAGATCGCTTCGACGGCCATCTGCTTCTGCGTCTCGATCGCCTTCTGACGGATCGACGCCTCGTCCATGTCGGTATCGACCAGCGCGCCTACGCTCTTGTCGATCGAATCGGACAGGTTGGCGGTGTAATCGATCTGATCGTCGATGCGGGCTTTCATCACGCCGATCGAAGCGGCCGTCGTCGTCAACGTGGAGAGCAAGGAATCGGTGACATCGAGCATGTCGACGAGCTGCGCGTCGGTCGTGTTCTTGCCGATCGCGATTTCCGTGCCGGTCGCCGGCGTCGTCGAGTTGGCGTTCAGCAGGTAGTAGTTGCGGGGGCCGGTCCCGCTGTTGTTGATTGCCTGCGCATCGACCGATTTGGTCAACAGGCCGCCGCTGGCATTGTTCTTATCGATGAGAATGGTCTGCGACGATGGAAAATCGATGCTCTGGGGCTGATACTCGCCGGTCGAGGCGCGCACGAAGCCCGAGATGACCGACCATGTCGGGGGGGCGGCAGAATCGCCGTTCAGCAGCCAGTTCTCGCCTGCGAACGACGTCGATTCGACGACCGTCTGCAGCTGCTGCTTATATTCGCTGATCTCGGCGTTGATCTTGTCCTTGTCTGTGCCCGGCTCTCTTGCCGCAACCAGCTTGGTACGGATCTGAGTGATGAGATCGATCGCCGAATTCATCGACGTATAGGTCGCATCCACTTTCGCGGCGCCAAGGCCGAGCGCATCTCCGATCGTACCGAGATTGGTGCTGTCAGAGCGCATGACGGTCGCGATGGACCAATAGGACGCACCATCGGCGGCCGTCTCGATACGATATCCCGAGGAAACTTGCTGCTGGGTCTGGCTGGCTTCTTTATTGATGCTACGCAGCACCGCAAGCGCATTCACCGTGGCCGCGCTGTTAATCTTAACGGTCATCGACAGGGTCTCGGATAAAGTGAAAAGGGCAGGCCGGATTGCCGGCGGCGACTGACGTGGCGTCATGCCTCCGACGGGGGTTCCGTCGGCGTCTCGCAAAACAAATCAACTCAAGGCGAGGTTAACTCGATACCAACCTGTTGGGCAAGAGCGCGGACCACGCGCGCAAACAGCGAAACTTCGCGCCAATCAACCTATTGATATAAAATAAAAAACCGCGCCGTTTCGGGCGCGGTTCGTGAGGTTTTCCGTTTGCCGACGGACGGCGGCGCAAGATTCGGTCCAGCTTCAGCCGAGCGTTAGCTGCGGAACAGGGTGAGGATGTTCTGAGCGCTGGAATTGGCGATCGACAGCGACTGGATCGCCAGCTGCTGCTGGGTTTGCAAGGCCGTCAGCTTGCTCGATTCCTCTTCCATGTCGGCGTCAACGAGGCGTCCGACGCCTGAGTCGATCGAATCGCTCAGCGCTCCTACGAAATTTTCCTGGAGTTCGATGCGGGTGGAAATCGAACCAAGCTGCGATGCAGCCTTGGTCATGGCTTCGAGACCGGCCTCGATCGAGGTCAGCGCCATGGAGATCTCAGCCGAACCGAAGGTGCTGATGTCCATCGAATAGATCGAACCAATTGTGCCGTATGAGGTGCCGATAATGCCCGAGGTCGTCTCAATCGTGCCGGTTGCAGTCATTCCGAAGAGAACGTTGCCTGTGGAGCTTGTGTCCAGAACGTAGTCCGTCGTCTTGACCGAGACGTTGCCGTTGCCGTCACGGACGAAGGTCGACACGACGCTCTTGGTGCCGTCAGCGCCGGCAACCCAGTTTTCACCGGAGAAGGAAGCCGACTGCGCGATGCTGAGCAGTTGCTGCTGCAACTGGCCGATTTCTTCCTGGACCTTGGTCTTGTCGACGCCCTTTTCGGTCGCGGCGACGATCTTGGCCTTGATCTCACTGATGACGTCGATTGCACTGTCCATGGCGGAGTAAGCGGTATCGACCTTAGCGGCGCCCAGACCGAGAGCGTCGGAAACGGCCGAAAGCGCCTTGTTGTCCGAACGCATGGTCGTTGCGATCGACCAATAGGCAGCGTTGTCGGACGCCTTTTCGACACGATAACCCGACGAGACACGGTTCTGCGTGCCTTCGAGGTTGTGGTTGATTCCGCGGAGGGTCTGAAGGGCGGCCATCGCCGCGACGTTCGTCAAAATGCTGGTCATGAAATGATTGCCCCTTGTCGGCAGGTGGAAAAAAGGGACATTCCGGAATGTTACCGGGAGCGGGGATCAGCCTCATGCCTGTTAACCGATTGTCAATATCGGTTAACCCGCCGTCTCGTTGACGTGAGAAAACAGCATTATGGTTAATCAACCGTTAACAGAAATTAAAAAGCCGCGCTCCATCGAAGCGCGGCTGGGATCTCAGGGGTCCGCCGAGGCCGGCGGACCGATGTTTTCTGCGGGTTATTAGCCGCGGAAGAGCGACAGGATGGTCTGCGAAGAGGAGTTCGCGATCGACAGCGACTGGACGGCCAGCTGCTGCTGGGTCTGCAGGGCGCTGAGTTTGGAGGACTCTTCTTCCATGTCGGCATCGACGAGGCGGCCGATACCGGAGTCGATCGAGTCGCTGAGCGCGGAGACGAAGTTTTCCTGAAGTTCGATGCGCTTGGAGATCGAGCCGAGAGCCGCACCTGCGCTGGTCATGGCCTTTAGAGCCGATTCAACGTTGGTCAGAGCCGTCTGGATCTGGCCGAGGGTGAAGTTGGTGATGTCCATAGCGTAGACGGAACCGGTCGCACCATTCGACGTGCCGAGGATACCCGTGGAGGTTTCGACCGCGCCGGCGCTCATACCGAACAGAACGTTGCCGGCAGAGCCGTCGTCGAGAACGTAGTCAGTCATCACGACCGATACGGCGTTGGAACCGTCACGGACGAAGGAGGCCACAACATTCTTGGTGCCGTCAGCGCCAGCAACCCAGTTTTCGCCGGAGAAGGAAGCCGACTGAGCGATGCTGAGCAACTGCTGCTGCAGCTGGCTGATTTCTTCCTGGACCTTGGCCTTGTCAACGCCGCTTTCCGTGGCGGCAACCAGCTTGGCCTTGATCTCACCGACGACGTCGATGGCGCTGTCCATGGCGGAATAAGCGGTGTCAACCTTCGCGGCGCCGAGGCCGAGGGCGTCGGAAACGGCCGAAAGAGCCTTGTTGTCCGAACGCATGGTGGTTGCGATCGACCAGTAAGCAGCGTTGTCGGAAGCCTTGCCGACGCGATAGCCGGAGGAAACGTGAGCCTGTGTTTCCTGGAGACCCTGGTTAATGCCGCGGAGAGTCTGGAGGGCTGCCATTGCAGCGTTATTGGTGTTGATGCTCGTCATAGTTTGCTTGCCCCTTATTGGCAGATTTTAGAAAGGGACATTCCGGATTTTCGGCCGGCCCACAGCGATCAGCATCATGCCTGTTAACCATCTTTGTTAGGGTTAACTCGCCGTTTCGATGGGCCTAGAAAACAGCAAGATGGTTAAAGAAAGCTAAATTCAAAATGAAAATAGCGTAAAAATATCTGATGCTTAGAAGGATTTTTATTAACCTTATGTTAAAACATTTCGCGGCCGGGGATGACCCGGCCGCGAAACTTGGAAACCTGATGCCGACCGCTGCTAGCGGAAGAGCGACAGGATGTTCTGCGAAGAGGAGTTCGCGATCGACAGCGACTGGATCGCCAGCTGCTGCTGGGTCTGCAAGGCGCTGAGCTTGGAGGACTCTTCTTCCATGTTGGCATCGACGAGGCGGCCGACACCGGAGTCGATCGAGTCGCTGAGCGCGTTGACGAAATCGTCCTGGCTGTCGATACGCTTGGAGAGCGAGCCGAGAGCCGCACCTGCGCTGGTCATGGCCTTCAGAGCCGATTCGACGTTGGTCAGAGCCGTCTGGATCTGGCCGGCGGTGAAGTTGGTTATGCTCATCGAGTAGATTGAGCCGGTCGCGCCAGTCGAGGTGCCGAGAATACCGGTGGAGGTTTCAACCGAGCCGCCGCTCATGCCGAACAGAACGTTGCCGGCAGAGCCGCTGTTGAGAACGTAATCGGTGGTGGTGATCGAGACGGCGTTGGAGCCGTCGCGGACGAAGGAGGAAACGACGCTCTTGGTGCCGTTCGCGCCGGCAACCCAGTTCTCGCCGTTGAAGGACGCCGACTGAGCGATGCTGAGCAGCTGCTGCTGCAGCTGACCGATTTCTTCCTGGACCTTGGCCTTGTCGACGCCGTTTTCCGTCGCAGCAACCAGCTTGGCCTTGATCTCGCCGACAACGTCGATGGCGCTGTCCATGGCTGTGTAAGCCGTATCGACCTTCGCAGCACCAACGCCGAGGGCATCGGAAACAGCCGAAAGAGCCTTATTATCAGAACGCATGGTCGTTGCGATCGACCAGTAAGCGGCGTTGTCAGAAGCCTTTTCAACGCGGTAGCCCGAGGAAACGTGGTTCTGCGTGCTGTTGAGGCTCTGGTTGACGTTGCGCAGCGTCTGGAGAGCGGCCATTGCGGAAGAATTCGTGTTAATGCTTGTCATAAATCTGTCCCCTGGAAACTAGATACAAAAAGGAGGACATACCGGACTGTAATACCGGCGATGACGGACCAGCTTCATGCTACTCGGCGCCTGCTTGTTTGGCCCAAACCCGTCATGTCCAGGGCAATCTCGCAGCCAATGCTTGCCAACTTCTTAAAAATACGGGGTCACGCTCAGGCCCTCACACGGCATAGTTAATGCCTCCTCACAACGCTTAGTTAATGGCTGCTGAAGATAGTTTTGGCATTCGAATTTCGAGCAGCAAAAGCGAATTTTACGGGCGAAAATGGGCTCTTTCTGAGACAGGTGAGGATTTGCGGACGACGCGGGTCCATCGCGCCACCGGTTTCAAGCAAGCTTCGAATGTCAGTGTGTGAGATGCCGGGATAGCATCATCGGACCGATCCCCCGTTTTCCGGGGAGGACGGCCCGCGTGCGCGTCCGCAATCGGCAGCCACGCCAGAATATTTCCTTCACGGAGTTGGGTTTTGAACAGCAAAGTTTCGTTCTCTGCGGCATCCAAAGATTACCAGGCAGGCCGCTACACAAAGTCCTTGGCGACGCTCAACCAGCTCATCGATACTCAGCAGGACGCCAAGACCTATGCGCTGCTGGCGAAGAACCTCGTGCAGCTCGGCTTCAAGGCCGATGCCGCGAAAGCCTATGGCCTTGCAGGCAATTGCGAAGGACCGAACGCTTACGAATATCAGAAACAGGCCGCCAAGCTGCATTATGAGACCGGCAGCGAGGATGAAGCCCTGCTGATCGCCATGCGCAACCTCACCAGGGCGCAGGAAGATGCCGAGCTCGCCTTCATCATTACGGCGATCTATCTGAAGCGCCAGCAGCGGGATATCATCCGTCCGTTCAAGACGATCCTGTCGGAAAGCATGAATCCCGATCACATGCGCCTGGCGGCCCTGCTGCTCAGCGACGATCTCAACGACGCAACCAACCAGGCGCTTGCGCGCAACCTCTTCAAGCGCTTTCCCGGCAATCATGCCTTCCGCTTTCTCCACCTTGTATTCGCACGTGAATTCAACGACTTCGAAGAGGCAGCCAAGCATCAGGCGGTGATCGACGGGGCCCTGGCAAAGGGCGATCTCGAGATACTGCGCAAGGACAACCCCTTCTATCATCTACACTGGTGCGGCAACGAGGATTTCAACCGGCACGCAACGATCGGCACGACCCCTCTCAACCCGGAACGGGTCGCTTTCCGCCGCAACCAGCCGCACACATGGTCCGACAAAATCCGGATCGGCTACATGTCATCGGATTTCTGGGATCGCCACGCGACGATGAAGCTTTTGCAGCGCATCCTGGAACTGCATGACAAGGATCGCTTCGAGGTCACGCTGTTCTGCCATACAGGCCCGGAATTCCTCAAGCACAACGACACCGACCGCAGCCGCTGGGGCAGGATCGTCGACATTCACGGATTCTCCGACCAGGCGGTGCTCGAAACTGTACGCGAGCACAATATCGACATCATGGTCGACCTGAAGGGCCATACGTCGGGCAGCCGCGCGACGGCTTTCAACTTGCCGCTCGCACCGGTGCATGTCGGCTGGCTCGGCTTCCCCGGCAGCACCGTCAACATCGATCTCGACTACGTCATCGGCGACCATTTCGTCCTGCCTGATGTGGCAATGCCGTTCTATCATGAGAAATTCTGCCGGCTTCCGGAGAGTTACCAGCCGAACGACCCGACGCATCGTCCGAAGCCGCGTCCCGTCACCCGTGAGCAGCTCGGCCTGCCGGAAGAGGCGTTCATCTTCGCCTCCTTCAACGGCAACCGCAAAATCACGCCGGAAACGATCAACAGCTGGTGCCGGATTCTCAAGCGGGCGCCGAACAGCGTGCTCTGGCTGATGGCCAATACGCCGCGCAACCAGGCAAACCTCTTGAAGCAGTTCCAGGCCGCGGGCATTTCCGCCAAGCGGATCATCTTCTGCCCGCGCGCGCCCTATGAAGAGCACATCGACCGCCAGCAGGCGGCCGATCTCGGCATCGACACCTTCCCCGTCAACGGCCACACGACCACCTCGGAGCAGCTCTGGGGCGGCCTGCCGGTTCTAACCGTCAAGGGCACCAATTTCGCCTCACGCGTCAGCGAAAGTCTGCTCCAGGCAATCGACCTGCCTGATCTCGTCGCCGCCGACCTGCAGGCTTATGAAGACCTTGCTGTCGAATTGGCGCAAAATCCCGGGCGGATCGCCGAATACAAGGCGCATCTGAAGAAGAAGCGGTACATCGCGCCGCTCTTTGACGCCGAACGATTCTGCTATCATCTGGAGCAGGCGTACGAAATCATGGCCGAGCGCGCCAAACAGCGCCTTGCGCCAGAGCACATCGACATTCCGGCGCTGCCGCCGCGCACGGCGCCCTTCGCCGCCGAGTGAGGCTTTCGACCTGCACAAAAAACCGTCGGAGCGATCCGGCGGTTTTTTCGTTGGAGACGGCAATGAACGCAGCCGTTCAGCTGAATGAGCGCACCAGGCTGCCGACGAGCAGATTCCAGCCGTCGATCAGCACGAAGAAGAGAATCTTGAAAGGAAGCGAGATCGAGGTCGGCGGCAGCATCATCATGCCCATCGCCATGGTGATGGTCGCGACAATGAGGTCGATGACGAGGAACGGCAGAACGATGAGAAAGCCGATCTCGAAGCCGCGGCGAATTTCCGAAATCATGAAGGCCGGGATCAGCACGCGGTAGTCGATCGGATCGACCGTCTGAATATTCTGCCCGCGCTCACGCGCGAGATCGACGAAGAGCGCCAGATCCTTGTCGCGGGTATTGGCCACCATGAAGGTCCGGAAAGGTTCGGCAATCCGCTGAACGGCTTCGGTCTCGTTGATCTGGTTGGCGAGCAGCGGCTGCACGCCGTTCTGCCAAGCCTGATCGAAAGTCGGCGACATGACGTAGAAGGTCATGAACAACGACAGCGACAGCAGGATCATGTTGGAGGGCGTCGAGGAGAGGCCCATGCCCGAGCGCAGGATCGAGAAGGCGATGATGAAGCGCGGAAAGCTCGTCACCATGATCAGGATGCCCGGCGCGACCGAAAGAACGGTCAGCAGGCCGAACGTGCGAATGATCCAGGCGGCGACGGAGCCATCGACCGGCACGTTCAACAAGTCAGTCGGCAGCTGCTGTGCCACCGCCAGTTCCGGTACCGCCATCATGGCAGCAAGGAAAACTATGAATCGAATCATTCGATGACAAATGTCCTGAACATGACCTTCGATACCCGCCCTTGCGAGCGAAGGTCAACACGTTCCTGTATGTCATCCTTGAGATATTGAAAGCCCCGCGGCCCCTCGATCTGCTGGAGGGAAACGGTCCTGATATAGGCGAGGATATCCTGATGAATATCCTCGGAAACCTTGACATCAGGCGGACCGTTGAACAGCAGCGCGACCTCGAGTCGGACCCAGTTTTCAGAGGGGTAAGCGAGGTTCGACGTGATCGGCTCGAGCTGGACGACGTTGTTCTCTTCGGTCGAGATGCGCGCCAGGCCTTCCTCGGCCTTTTTCTTGGCCTCGACCTCCTTGGCCAGCTCCGCCTCCTTGGCGCCCTTGACGTTGGGCGCGACGATCGTGCCGACCGCCCAGCCGCCGCCGGCGCCAACGAGCGTCAGCACGGCAATGCCGATGATCGTCATCAGCGCGGCGGATTTCTTCTTCGGTTGACCTGCGATTTCGTCTGGCTCTGCCATCGTCGTTCAGCCTCAAAGCGGCGAGAAAAGATCGACGGCCTGCTGGCCGCGCGGCGGCTGCTGCACTTCCATCAGGCGGCCGCGGCCGCCATAGGAGATGCGGGCTTCGGCGATCTTGTCGTAGGAGATCTGGTTGTCGGCATTGACGTCCTGCGGACGAACGATACCGGCGACGTTCAGGATGCGCAGTTCCTGGTTCAGGCGCACTTCCTGCGAACCAGAGATGACGAGGTTGCCGTTTTCGAGGATGCCGGTGACGACGGCTGCGACCAGAAGGGTAATCTTGTCGGTACGCTCGATCTTGCCCTTGCCGTCGGTGCTGGTGTCGGAACCGTAGGTCAAGTCGGTCTTCGACTCCGGCGTCCAGCCGAAGATCTGGGCGTTGATATCCCAGTTCATGCCGCTCGAATTGGTGCGGCTGCGGTTGGTCTCGTTGTCGAATGAAGCTTTGTCGTTGATCTGGATGTCGACGGTCAGAATGTCGCCGACGTTCAAGGCGCGCGCATCCTTGAAGAGGGCGGCCTGCGAATCGCTCCATAGCGAATAGCCCTGCGCGACGGCGCGCGGCTGCTTCGGGTAGAGCGCCATCTGCGGCGTCTGGCCATAAGCGAGACCGCTGCCGATCGGGCTCATGGCAGGCGCGCGGCCGATCTCGCTGACCGCCGTCGGAGACTGGCAACCTGCAAGGAGTGCGAGAGCGGCGATCGCTGCCGGGAAACGCATATTCATGAAGGATCCTTCGACGTATTGGGGTCGGACGCACTGGCGATGATGTTTGCGATGACCGCAGCTTTCTCAGGGTCCATCTCGTTGAGGATGAGGCTCGACTGGCGCGGACCGAGCCGCATGATGACGGCAGACGCCACCTCGATCTTCATGTCCTGCAGCTGGAGCGCTGCCGCATCCGGCTTCATCTTCTTGTAGATTTCGGTGAGGCCGGCTTCCGCCTGCTTCAGGAAATCGTCGCGGCGCTTGAGCCAGTCCTGATATTCGGCCTTGCGCTTGTCCATCTCGGCCATGCGAGCGTCGATGTCGGCGCGAAGCTTTTCCAGTTCCTGCTTCTGCAGGAGGTAACGCTGGTCGCGGGCGGGATCGGCGATGTTCGTGCAGAACTGCTTGATCTCGTCCTGGGGCGTGATGGCGCCTTCCGGATGCTCCTGTGCGAAAGCGCCGGGAATCGAGAGGAGGACGAGGCCCGCCGCCGGCAGCGCCAGCCGGCGCAGCAGTTGCAGGACCGTCATGTCAGGATTGATGATACCAATCATTGCAGCACAAGCTCCGCCTGCAGGGCGCCCGCCGACTTGATGCCCTGGAGAATGGCGATGATGCCGTCCGGTTTCACGCCGATATTGTTAAGACCGGCGACGAGGGTCCTGAGGTCGGGGCCATCGATGATCGCGACGCGTCCGCCGGTCTGTTCGGCCGCGATGTCGGTCTGCGGCTGGACGGCGGTCCGCCCGCGCGAGAAGGGTTCGGGCTGGATGATCTGCGGCGTCTCGGTGACCTGGACCGTCAAGGTGCCGTAGCTGACGGCGACCGGCGAGACGCGGACATCAGAGCCGATGACGATCGTTCCGGTGCGCTCGTTGATGACGACCTTGGCCGGCGTGTCGGTTTCGACGATGAGATTTTCGATATCGGCCATCAGACGGGTGAGGTCGGCCGCACGCGGCTTCTGGACCACCACTTCCTGCGAATCCTTGGCTTCCGCCACCGGGCCGCCGAAGCGGGCCGAGGCGTAACCATTGACGATGTCGGCGATGCGGATCGCCGTCGAGAAGTCGGGGTTGCGCAGCTGCAGGACGAGATTGACCGAATCCTTGAAGCGGGACGGCAGTTCGCGCTCGATGATCGCGCCGCCGGGCACGCGACCGGCGGTGGTGACACCTTCGGTCACCGTCGCCGCCTGGCCTTGCGCCTGAAAGCCGGAAACGATGACGGCGCCCTGTGCGACGGCATAGATCTGGCCGTCGGCGCCGGAAAGCGAGGTCATGACGAGCGTGCCGCCACGCAGCGACGTCGCGTCGCCGAGCGAGCTCACCGTCACGTCGATACGGCTGCCGGGGCTAGCAAAAGGCGGCAGGTTGGCGGTGACCATCACCGCCGCCGTATTCTTGGCGCTGGACTGGCCGCCCTGCGTCGAGATGCCGAGATTCTGCAGCATCGCCCGCATCGACTGCTCGGTGAAGGGCGAGGAACGGAAACCGTCGCCGGTTCCCTGCAGACCGACGATCAGGCCGTAACCGATCAGCTGGTTGTCGCGGCCGGCCTGGAGGGAGGCGATGTCCTTGATGCGGGAGGTCAGCGCCCAGGCGGGCGCGACATCGGCCAAATTCATGGCGAGAACCGCAACAAGGGTCAGGAAACGGAAGAACAATTTCATTTTGCCCTCACATGGATCGTGCCATCCGCAAGCACCGTGCCGCTGACGATGACGCCGGAATCCATATTGCGCGCACGGATGAGCTGCCCCGTCGCGCCGTCTTCGAGCGGCGTGCCGGCGGCCGAGATCGTCATTGCGCCGAGAGAGAAGACCAGGCGGATCGAAGAGCCGCGCGTCACCGTATAGGGCTCGCGCAAGGCCGAAACCGAAATCGTGCGGCCAGGCAGCAACGTGCGCTTGGAGACCAGACCTTCGACCTGCGAAATCGATTTGGCATAGTCTCCTGCGAGGTTGGGGTTGGTGACCTCGACCTCCTGAAGCTGGCTGCCCGACAATGTGTCGCCGGGGTAGATGATCGTCGTCGGGACGACGGCATAACCCATGCCGGCATCCACCTCCGCGGGCAAAATGATGCCCGCGACTGCGATCGTGGCTGCCGCCACCCATCCTGAGATGCGTCCTGCCCGGCAAAACATCATGTTTCGGCCCTTCCCTTTACTTCAGGTTCTTGCTGACGATGGAGGCCATTTCATCAGCGGTGGTGATCACCTTGGAATTCATTTCATAAGCGCGCTGGGCCGATATCAGCTCGGTGATTTCCTTCACCGGATCGACGTTGGAGGATTCCAGGTAACCTTGCTTCATGTAGCCGAAACCTTCCTCGTCCGGGTTGCCGACCACAGCCTCGCCCGAGGCCGCCGTTTCCTGGAAGAGGTTGTCGCCGATCGGCTGCAGGCCCGCCTCGTTGACGAAGTCTGCAAGCGTCAGCTGACCGAGCACTGTTGTATCGGTCTGACCCGGCAGCTTGACCGAAACTTCGCCGGAGCGGCTGATCGTCAGCTCGGTGGAACCCTGCGGGATGGTGATTCCAGGAAGAACCTCATAACCGTCGATGGTGACGAGCTGGCCCTGATCGTTCTTGTTGAAAGCGCCGGCGCGGGTATAGAGCGTGGTGCCGTCGGTCGACTGGATCTGGAAGAAGCCCTTGCCGATCAGCGCCACGTCGAGATCGTTGCCGGTCTGGGTGAGTTCGCCCTGGAGATGCAGATTGCGGACCGCCGAGGTCTGGACGCCGAGGCCGATATTGGCGCCCTCGGGAACGACGGCCTGGTTGGCGCGGTTGGCGACACCCTTGGCGCGTTCGGTCTGGTAGAGCAGATCGGTGAACTCGGCGCGGGCCCGCTTGAAGCCCGTCGTGTTGATGTTGGCGATGTTGTTCGCGATGACTTCCAGATTGGTCTGCTGGGCATCCATGCCCGTTGCTGCGATGGCGAGCGCTCTCATGTCTTCGTCCTCAAATCAGTTACATCTGCATCTTGGTGACTTCGAGAAAGGCCGAGACGACCTTGTCACGGATGGCAATCGCGGTCTGGAGCGTCTGCTCGGCCTGCAGCATGGAATCGACGACTTCGCGCGTCGTCGCCGTGCCCTTGATACCGGCAAAGGACATGCTTTCCGCACCCTTCAGGCTGTTGACGGCGTCAGTGGCCATGCCGCCCAGGACCGAAGCGAAGCTCATGCCGTTGGCGGCGCCCGCGGTACCCGGCATGGTGGCGGCGGCAGACGACGAGACGGAATTTTCGGTGTCGACGGCGCCGAGCGCACGGGTCATCGAAAGGTTGCTGACATTCTGGACGCTGCTGATCATTATTATTGGCTCTTCAGGAGATCGATCGTGGAGGAGATGAGGTCGCGGGTCTGCTTGATGGTCTGCAGGTTGGCGTCGTAGGAGCGGTTGGCTTCACGCATGTCGGCCATCTCGACCAGGATATTGACGTTCGGCAGCTTGACGACGCCCTTTTCGTTCGCAGCCGGATTGCTGGGGTCGAATTCAGTGCTGAAATCGCCTTCGTCGACGCCGACCTTCTTGACGTTGACCGTCTCGACGCCGCTCGTGCGGTCCATCTGCTGGCCGAAGGTGATCGTCTTGCGGCGATAGGGGTCGGCGCCGGGCGTGTCGCCGGTCGAGCGGGCGTTGGCGATGTTTTCCGAGACGATGCGCAGGCGCGTCGACTGCGCTTCGAGCCCAGAACCGGCGATTTTCATTGCTGCTGAAAGCGGATCCATGACTTTTACTTCCTGACAGTCATCAACATCATGCGGTTAAAGGAGCTGACCAGCGACGTGTTGAGCTCGTACTGCCGCTTGATCTCGCCGGACTTGGAAAGTTCCTCGGCCACACCGACGGTGTTGCCCGATTCCTGAATGCCGATCTCCTGGTCGAGCGCCGCGTCCTTGACATCGATGTCGCCGCTGGCGCTGAAATCATTGCCGCTCAGATGCGCCGGATTGGTGCGCGCCATGGTGATCTCGGACCTATCAAGCACGGCGTCGAAGGGCGTCACGTCCTTGGCGCGGAACTTCGGCGTGTTGGCATTCGCGATGTTGCCGGCAACAACCTGCTGACGGATCGTCAGCCATTCCGCCTGCCGCGAAGCCAAGTCGAAAAGTTGGATCGGTTGCATGAAAACTCTCCGTTTTTACTGTCCCGAACCTAGTGAGGTAATCTTGCGTGGGACTTACGGGAATTCGGGCTTCGAGACCTTTTCAGCCGGTGCCGGAGGCCGTTGAAAGAACAAAGGCTCCGGCCGGTTCGCGGCGGAGCCCCTGTTGCCTCATGCTTTTGCAAGCAGCGTCAGTTGTTCTGGTAGATTTCGCCCTTGGAGGTGACGATCACCCACTTTCCGTCGCGCTGCTCGAGCGTCGCCAGACGGCTCTCGTCGGGCAGGATCGAGCCGATCCGCACCACGTACATGCCCGAGGGATCTTCGATCAGCGCCCGGCCGTTGGAAACGTGCAGCAGCCGGAAGGAAGACTTGCCGGGGAAAGGCTGGTCCTCCTTGAGCATGGCGCCATCACGCGCCTTGCCGAGATCGGAGACCGTCGCCGTCGTCAACGTATCGACCGGCGGGACCTTCTTGTCCGTCTCGTTCTTGTTAACCATCGCAAGCGGCGAGACGCTGAAAACGTTGCGGGCCGGCCAATCCGGCAGTTCGCGTGCATTGTCGCTGCTGGCGACGTTGATGCCGAACTTGTCCTCGTTGAAGAAGACATACCAGGGGAAGAAAGCGGAGGCGCCGGCGAGCGCCAGGCCGGCGAACGTCAGGAACCGGTCCAGAATGACGGTCTTCCTGCGCTGCTTCGGGGAAGCGATGCGTTCGTCGTCGAATTCAGCCACGTCTATCTCCTCTGGATGGGGGCGCCCTGATTGCCCATGCCGGCCGCGGCTTTGAGCGCGCCGGCGAGATCGGCGAAGGCGTCGGCCGACTCGCGGTCACCGGGAGACTGCTTCAGAACGTCGTAAATGATGGGCACCTGCTTGACCGCCATATCGAGATCGGGATCGGCGCCCTGGCGATAACCGCCGATCAGGCGCAGGTCGCGTGTCTCCTCGAAGCGGTGGATCAGCACCTTCAGCCGCGACACCAGCTTTTCCTGGTCCGGCGTCCAAGCCTTCCGGGCAAGACGCGAGATCGAGGCCAGCGGATCGATCGGTGGATAACGCCCTTCTTCTGCGAGACTGCGCTGCAGGACGATATGTCCGTCCAGGATGCCGCGCGTCGAATCGGCGATCGGGTCGTTGTGGTTGTCGCCGTCGACGAGGATGGAGATGATCGCGGTGATCGTGCCGGCGCCTTCGGGCCCGGGGCCGGCGCGTTCCAGGAGGCGCGGCAGCTCGGTGAAGACGGAAGCGGGATAACCGCGCGCAATCGGCGGCTCGCCCGAAGCCGTCGCCACCTCGCGGATCGCATGGGCAAACCGCGTGACGCTGTCGACGATGAAGAGAACGTTCTCGCCCTTGTCGCGGAAATGCTCGGCGATGGTGACCGCCGTCAGCGGCGCCATCTTGCGCAGCATCGGGCTTTCATCGCTGGTTGCGACCACGGCGATCGCCTTCTTCATATTGCTGCCGAGCGTATCCTCGATGAATTCGCGCACTTCGCGGCCGCGCTCGCCGACAAGCGCGATCACCACCTTGTCGAAGGCATCCGCACGGGCAAGCATGGACAGAAGCGTCGATTTGCCGACGCCGGAGCCGGCAAAAATGCCGAGGCGCTGGCCGAGGCAGAGCGGCGAGAAGATAT
Source organism: Rhizobium sp. R339 (assembly GCF_002211395.1). Taxonomy (NCBI): domain Bacteria; kingdom Pseudomonadati; phylum Pseudomonadota; class Alphaproteobacteria; order Hyphomicrobiales; family Rhizobiaceae; genus Rhizobium; species Rhizobium sp. R339. Next base: position 597,859 of record NZ_LOKV01000023.1, on the reverse strand, counting down.
CGATGGCGCGCACGCCGGTCTTGAAGCCGGCCTCGACACGCTTACGGGTCATCGAGGGTGGGGCGGTATTGGAGATCGACCGGCGATCGAGCCCTTCGGTGATCGGGCCCAGCCCGTCGATGGGCTCGCAGAGCGAATTGATGGTGCGCCCGCACCAGCTGTCCGAGGGTGAAATGCGGAAGGCGCCCTTGCGGATGACGGTATCGTGGATACCGATCGGCTCGCCGGGTTCGATCGGGCAGACATAGATCAGATCCGGCTCGACGCGAACGACCTCTCCGAGATGGATGCCGGTCGCCGACTTGTGGGCGACGAACTCACCGAGACGAACATGGCGCGAGAGACCGCGGACCGTATAGTGGCCGGCGGCGATGGTCTGAACCCGCCCGCCATGGGCGACGGCGAAGTCCGGCGAGACGTAGCGGTCGACGAGGCCTGCCAGATGCGCCAGTTTGGGAGAGAGGCTTTCCTCGGACAGCAACGTGGTGCTCATACGTCAAATCCCGCCCGAAAATGCGTCGCGCAGCTTCCCAAAACCGCTGCATACTCTTGGGCGGCATGCATTAGCGGCTGCCTCCGAGCGTCTGGACGGCTTCCTTGAACGAATCCTCGCTGTCACGCATCAGCGAGGAGATGCTTTCGAAGGCGCGGTTGACTTGGATCAGCTGGGTGATCTCGCGCATGGCGTTGACGTTGGAATTTTCGAGATAACCCTGCTCGACACCGATATTGAAGCGGTCCACGACGGCGCGCGGCTGGTCGGTGGTCATGATGCCGCTGTTTTCATACCTGAGGTAACCCTTGCTGACATCGGCCTCGAACAGGCCGAGTGAACCGACCTGGCGGCCGCCCTGATAGATCACCCCATCGGTGCCGACGGCCGGCTCGCCGCCTGCCGTGTTGAGCTGGATCGGCGCGCCGCCGGCATCGAGAACCGGATATCCCCGGACAGTAACGAGTTCGCCCGTTTCCCTGATCGTAAAGCGGCCGTCCCGCGTCAGAACCCGGCCGGCCGGCGTATCGAGCGCGAACCAGGCATCGCCTTTGATGGCGAAATCGAGCATGTTACCGGTGTGCTGCAATTCGCCGGTCTGCTCGCTCAGATAGTCGTTGCCCTGCGAGACGAAAGCGACCTTGGTGTTCAGCTTGTTCTTGGTGTTCGCCACCATCTCGTCGAACTTCACCTCGGTGGCGCGAAAACCGGTCGTATTCACGTTCGCCATGTTGTCTGCGATGGTGTTCAGGCGCTTTTCCAGAGCCATCTGCGACGACAGAGAAACATAAAGACCGGATTGCATGTCGGTAAGCTCCAAGCATTGGCGATGAACGGAACGAAAAGCCGGGCGTCGTTTGGTGTGGTTCGGCCGGGATTCGCTGAGGCGGCATCTCAGAAACGGGTGCGGACACCCATTCGTCACCTTTAGCCTGACGGCAGATGCTTGCGCGAAGCTGGCACGCGGAAATGCCCCGCGACAGGCCCTTTCATCAGCCTCACGCAAGGCAGAAACCCTATCGGTCTCAAAGAAAAGCAACGTTCAGATTGGGCTGACGATGAACATCATTATCGGATTTATAGTGACTTGCGGCTGCGTCATCGGCGGCTTCATGGCAATGGGCGGCCACGTGGACGCTCTGTTCCAGCCCTTCGAGTTCGTCATCATCGGCGGCGCGGGTCTCGGCAGCTTCATCATGGCCAACCCGATGAAGGTGGTGAAGGATTCCGGCAAGGCGCTCGGCGAAGCCTTCAAGCACGCCGTGCCGAAGGAACGCAACTATCTCGACACGCTCGGCGTGCTCTATTCGCTGATGCGCGACCTGCGCACCAAGTCGCGAAACGAAATCGAAGCCCACATCGACAATCCGGCCGAATCGACCATCTTCCAGCAGGCTCCGACCGTTCTGAAAAACAAGGAATTGACCGCATTCATCTGCGACTACGTGCGCCTGATCATCATCGGCAATGCCCGCAGCCACGAAATCGAGGCGCTGATGGACGAAGAGCTCAACACCATCATGCACGACAAGATGAAGCCCTACCACGCGATCCAGATCATGGGCGATTCCTTCCCGGCGATTGGTATCGTCGCGGCCGTTCTCGGCGTCATCAAGGCGATGGCAGCGATTAATGAATCGCCTGAAGTGCTCGGTCACCTGATCGGCTCGGCGCTCGTCGGCACCTTCCTCGGCATTCTCTTGTCCTATTGCCTCTGCTCGCCGCTGGTCTCCCAGATCAAGATCGTGCGCAACAAGCAGCACCGCCTCTACGTCATCGTCAAGCAGACGCTGCTTGCCTACATGAACGGCTCGGTGCCGCAGGTCGCTCTCGAATACGGGCGCAAGACGATCTCGGCTTACGAGCGTCCGTCGATCGATGCAGTCGAACAGGAAATGATGAACCCAGGCGGCGAAAACAAGGCGGCTTAAATGACCACGAGCAATGCTTCGCATGACAAACCGGCAATGGATCCTGCCCTTCTGGCCAAGCTGACGGGCGGGCTCGGCGACAGAGGCAGGGTCGCCAAGATCTGCAGCTCCTTCGGCGAAGTTTACAGCGAATTCTTTCCCGACGTCATCAAGAGCGAGACCGGCCTCGACGTGGCAGTCAACTATCTCGGCTGCGAGATCGGCTACAAGAACCACCTGATCGACGACCTGAGCGCCAACGTCACGCTCGTCGATGGGACGCTGCGCAACTGGTCGCAGAACATCACGCTTGCCTGCGGCAACGGTTTCGTCATCACGCTGATGGAACATCTGCTCGGCGCCACCGCCGATACGATCGAGGAGCCGGCCGACCGTCTGCTGTCGGTGATCGAGCTCGACCTCGCCGTCATGATCTTCGACAAAATCGCCAAGGTGCTGCGCTCGGCCGTCAACGCGCCGGGCGGCTTCGAACCCAGCCTGTCGGCCCCGCACGCCCATGATACGCGCGCCCGGCCGCCGGAAGACCGGCCGGATGAGTTCGCCGCCGCCATCAACATGTCGATCACGCTGGCCGGCATCGTTTCGGAATTCTCGCTGATCGTTCCACAGACGGCGCTTCTCAAGACCAACGTGACGCCGCCGAAGCCGAAGCGCCAAGCCGCCGGCAAATCGCCGGAATGGACCGAGCAGCTCGGCGACCAGGTCCGCCGCTCGCATGTGACGCTCGAGGCAAAGATCAGACTACAGGATCTGACGCTGCGCACTATATCGAAGCTGATGGTCGGCGACGTCATTCCATTCCGCGACCACGAAGACGTACGCGTCGAGGTGAGCGCCAACAGCAAGGAACTGTATGTGTGCGAATTCGGGCGTTCCGGCGAAAACTACATGGTCCGCGTCAAAGATACGATGAACTCGGATGACGAACTCATCCGTCATTTAATGAATTAATCGGTTCTCTGGCTTTTGGGCTGCAAAGGCAGTTTGAGGCAAGTTTCAACTGGAATAGTGATTTCATGGCTACGAAGAAAACACAGCAGAACAGCGACCTCTCCCTGGATATGCCGGGCAGTGAAGCCGATCTCGACCAGGCGATCGACGATCTGCGCGGTGTGCTGAAGCAGGATGCCGATGGCGACTTGTCGCAGTTTGGCGGCGACCTGGAGAATGATGCCTTCGGTGCAGGAACGGATCTGGCCGCCTTTGGCGGCGAGACTTCGGATTCCCCGTTCGGCGGCGACGATTTCGGCGGTGATTTCGGCGCTGGCAATGTCAGCCCGGCCGCAGGCATGGATTTCGGCGGCAGCTCTTCCTTCGAGGCGTCGCCGGCGCCGCTCGGCAGCGCGCTGACCTCGAACTTCGAACTGATCATGGACATTCCGATCGACGTCCAGATCATGCTCGGCACCAGCCGCATGCAGGTTTCCGGCCTGATGAATCTCAATGAAGGGGCGACGATCGCCCTCGACAAGAAGATCGGCGAACCGGTCGAGATTATGGTGAATGGCCGCAGGATTGCACGCGGCGAGATTACGGTGCTTGATAACGACGACACGCGATTCGGTGTGAAACTGATAGAAGTTTTGAGCACGAAAAAAGCCTGATCCCTGTGTGGGACGGAGAGGTTAGACCATGATGGACTTTGACGATTTCGGCGGCGCGCTAGCCGGGAAACCGTTGACCCAGGCTGAAAAGGCGGCGGCTGTTCTTCTCGCTATGGGAAAGGGAGTCGCCGGCCGGCTGTTGAAATATTTTACCCAGGCAGAACTGCAGACCATTATCTCATCCGCCCAGTCGCTGCGCGCCATTCCGCCGGACGAGCTGCTGTCGCTCGTCGCGGAATTCGAAGACCTCTTCACCGAGGGCGCCGGCCTGATGGACAACGCCAAGGCGATCGAAGCGATCCTGGAAGAAGGGCTGACGCCCGACGAGGTCGACAGCCTGCTCGGCCGCCGCACCGCATTCCAGGCTTACGAAACCTCGATCTGGGATCGCCTCAGCGAGGCCGAACCGGCATTCGTGGCACAGTTCCTGCTGCGCGAACACCCGCAGACGGTCGCCTATATCCTTTCGATGATGCCCTCCGCCTTCGGCGCCAAGGTGCTGCTGCAGCTTCCCGACAACCGCCGGGCCGACATCATGAACCGCACGGTCAACATGAAGACCGTCAGCCCGAAGGCCGCGCAGATCATCGAGAACCAGGTCATGACGCTGCTCGCCGAAGTCGAGGCCGAGCGCAATGCGGCCGGTTCGACGAAGGTCGCCGATCTCATGAACGAACTCGACAAACCGCAGGTCGACACGCTGCTCACCTCGCTCGAATCGATCAGCCGGGAAGCGGTCAACAAGGTTCGCCCGAAGATCTTCCTCTTCGAGGACCTCATGTATATGCCGCAGCGCAGCCGCGTCATGCTGCTCAACGACATCTCCACGGATGTACTCACCGTCGCGCTGCGCGGCTCGCCGCCGGAGATCCGCGAATCGGTTCTTTCCGCCATCAGCCCGCGCCAGCGCCGCATGATCGAATCGGATCTGCAGAGCGGCATGGGCGGCGTCAATCCGCGCGAGATCGCCATCGCTCGCCGCGCCGTCGCCCAGGAAGCGATTCGCCTGGCCAACTCAGGCCAGATCGAGCTCAAGGAGAAGGAAGGCGACGCTTCGGCAGCCGCCTAACGCTTCGAGACTGTTGACAAATCCAGCATGCCGAAAGGCGGCTGTTGATCGCCCTGCTGCGGGCGACTACCCTTCCATCAATAGGTCGTGCTTCAGAGCGCCTTGCATGAACGCAAATCATGCAAGGCGTTCAGGTCTTTGCTTTGATGCATATCGTCATCCCAAAACCATTGCACACTGCCGGGCGGCATGCATTGGCTGCGGCCCGTTTGTCTGACGGAGGGCCGCGACTTGGCAGATGATGACAAGGACAGCAAAACAGAAGCCCCGACCGCGAAAAAGCGAAGCGATGCGGCGGAGAAAGGCAATGTGCCGTTTTCGCGCGAGCTGTCGATCTTCGCAACCATCCTCGCGACCTTCATCTATTTGGTGTTCTTCCTTCCCGACAGCGTCGGTCGCATGAACGAGACGCTGCGCGACATCTTCGAGCAGCCCGACCAGTGGAAGATCGAGACCGGGCCGGATATTCTGGCGCTTTTCGTCCGGCTCGGCTGGGCGAGTGCTGCGCTGCTCGCCCCCGCCTTCATCCTGTTCATGGTGTTCGGCATCGCCTCCTCCATCTTCCAGAACCTGCCGACGCCGGTGCTCGAGCGCATCCGGCCGCAGGCCTCGCGCATCTCTCTGATCAAAGGCTGGTCAAGGCTCTTCAGCCTGCCCGGCCTCGTCGAATTCGGAAAGTCGCTGTTCAAGGTCGTCATCGTCGGTGTCATCCTATTTTTCGTGCTGAGAAGCGAATATTTCGGCTCGATCGATGCGATGTTTTCCGACCCGCAGACGATCCTCGTGCGGATGATGACGGCGATGCGCAAGATCATCATCGTCGTGCTGATCGCCACGGCGATCGTCGCGATCGCCGATCTTTTCTGGACACGCCATCACTGGTTCACCGAACTGAAGATGACGCGGCACGAAGTGAAGGAAGAAAACAAGCAGGCCCAGGGCGACCCCTTCGTCAAGAGCCGGCAGCGCTCGCTGATGCGCGACCGCGCGCGCCGGCGCATGATCGCCAACGTTGACCGCGCCACACTGGTCATTGCCAACCCGACGCACTATGCGGTGGCGCTGCGTTATGCACGCGAAGAAAACGACGCCCCGGTGGTGCTGGCCAAGGGCCAGGACCTCATCGCGCTGAAGATCAGGGAGATCGCCGAGAAGAACGGCATCCCCGTGTTCGAGGATCCGCCGCTCGCCCGCTCCATGTTTGCGCAAGTCTCGGTCGATAGTGTCATACCGTCAGTCTTCTATAAGGCCGTTGCGGAGCTGATCCACCGGATCTACGCCGCAGACGCCAAGAACAAACGGGTAAGATAAGCCGAATGAAAAAATGCCCTCACTCTGCCCAACGTGAAAAGATCCTCGCAAACGCCATCAGCCCAGTTGCCACGGAACTGCGCCTTCTGGACGCTTCTGACCTCATTTCACTGCTGCGCTTCGAGTACTACGGCAATCTTTCCGATCTCGTCGCTTCGGCGGCGGAGCTTTTCTTTCATCCGGGCACGGTGAATTTCGGCCTTGGCGGAAACTATACGCTTGAGTGGGGCGGCAAGCCCGAGGTCGTTCTCGATCTGGAGATCAAGCCGCGCGGCGTCACGGTCTACGCCCAGCTCACCCTCGCCGAAGACCATGCCGGCATCGAGATCAACCACATCGCGTTTCAGGACCCCTCGGCCGATCCCGATGAGAATACCCGCTTCCTCGAAAAGAGCCTGCGTGAGTCGCGCTACAACGTGAATCAGCCACCGCAAGCTTTAGCGAGCTGACGCCTTCAATCCGGTTCAGCTGATATAGCCGAGCCGGATCGCCTTGGCGATCGCCTGGATGCGGTTGACGGAATCGAGCTTGATGGTCGCCGAGCCGAGATAGGCGTTCACGGTGTGCACGGAAAGGCCGAGCTTATCGGCGATCTCTTCACTGATGCGACCGTCGCCGGCGAGCTGCAGACAGGCGATCTCGCGTTCGCTGAGGGCTTCGGCGGCACCCGTGCGGCGTTCGTCGAGCGAGAGCAGATCCATCATGATATGGCAGCAGCGGCCGTGCAGCTCGACGATCGTATCGCTCGAGGGGTCGATTTCATCGCCGGTGAAAAGGATGAAGCCGTTGCCGACGGCGCCGAGCCGCACCGGAAAAGCGATGCCGGAAAAAGGCAGGATGCCATCCTTCAGCCGCGTCATGAACGGCGAAAAGTCCGCCGGGCCGGGTGCCGCACGATCGTGAGCGCCGGCCCATGAGAGCGGCAGCAGCGATTTGTCGATATGATCGAGGAGAATATCGCCGTAGGCATCCGTGAAGGCCTTGCCGAAACCGGCGTTCGAAGAGCCCCAGTTCTCAAGCTCGCAGACCAGGCGCTGCTTTGCCGGCAGGCCCGAACCGCTGACGCGATAGATCGCAAAGCCCTGGGCTTCGGCGAGCTTCTGCATCGCGATCAGCCGCGGGAAAAGGTCGGACCGGCTGGAAATCCTGTTCACACGCACCATGCGCAGCTGCTCCGCGCCGCTGATCGTCCTGCCTGATGGATGGGCCATGGATCCCCCTATACGAGATTATTCCGGACAGCGAAGGCAATGGCCTCGGACCGGGTCTTGGTCGCCGTCTTGCGCATCACACTGGTGATGTAGTTGTTGATGGTATTGCGGGAGATTCCGAGGATCATTGCGATCTCGTCGCTGGTCTTGCCCTCGGCGATCCAGAACAGGCATTCCAGCTCCCGGTCCGTCAGTTCGAAATCGCGATCGACCCGTGCACCGCCGCAGCGAAGGAAGCTCGCGACATAACCTGCCAGCAGGCCCACGTCCCGCAGTCGCTCGGGCGAAAGAATGAAGCCTTCGCCGAACAGGAACATCAGAGCCAGCCGCGACCGGCCGACATTGAAGGTCAGCGAACAATATTGGCGGCTGGCGCCCTCCGGCACATCGGCGCTATCGGGCAGAAGAGCGAAGTTCGGCTGGAAGACCTGCATGCATTTTTCCAGCTCGGTCGAACGGGCATAGCCGCTGATCAGATCGTCGACGACATCCTTGACCAGATCGAACGGCCAGTCGGATGCAACGATAAAATCGAGGCCGCTTTCCTGAATGAGATCGCAGCGCGCCAGGAGATAGTGCGAAGCACCGACATACTCCGTCAGAGCGCGCAGACCGGACTGCAACCTTCCAGTGTCGGCGACACCGTGCAGGCGCCGGATCAGCTCGTCGCGCGGCAAGAGTGCCGGCGCCATCACGCTCGCGAAATTCGCCATTTGCCTCTCGCCTTTGCTCGCCTGAAATACGGTCATATCCATTGGCAATTTCCTGCGGCTGAGGAACGATCAAACTCGGTGCGACAGCAATTTTTCTGTAAAGGATTCAATTCAAGCCCCGCGCGAATCCCATTTCGAATCACTTAAGGGTAAGTCAGCCGATGTAAATCACCATCTCCGACTTCTGGGGATTTACTTTCGCTGTCGCCCATGCACTGATTCGAGCACCAATTGCGCCCCTCAGAATATAGGGAAGGCTAAGATGATTCTGGCTGTACCGCAACTTGATTCGCGTTTTACGCGAGTGATCCTCAGCAATTTTATCTAACTTTTCCCGACGGGCATTCAAGAGACTCGGACCTATTCCCGATCTGGATGGAACCGGCCCCGTACCCACATGAAAAAAGGCCGGTTGCCCGGCCCTTTTTTATGCTGCGTCGTCGATCGCCCATTTCCTGAGGATTTTCGCGGCGCGTTCCTCGTTGATCTCGACCATGCGGGACAGTTTGCGTTCCGGACCTTCCTTGACGCGGCGGTTGAAGTTGCCGTCGTCGTCGCCGAGGCTGAGCAGATCTTCGGTGCTGTCGAAGCCGAAGTCGGATCCGAAGCCATCCATGAGAGCCCCTCCGGACGCTCCGGCCGCCGGCGCGAAGTCCGGCAGCTCGAGGCCGGCCGCTTCCGGCGTGGCGTCGCCGAGCATTGCACCCGAGCCGCTGTCGTTGACGCTGCGCACCAGGGGCCGCAGGCCCATCCAGACCACCACGAAGGCGACGGCGACGAAGGCAAGCGAGTTGATGATGCCGGCAAGGTTGCGGCTCAGCATGTCCATGACGCGGACGCCGCCGGTCGCCTCTTCGAGCAGCTGGTTTTCGAGGAAATCCATGGCCGTGACGGTGACGACGTCGCCGCGCTTGGCATCGATACCGGCCGCCGAAGCGACGATCTTCTGCATTTCGGCGAGATAGGCATCGATCTTGGCCTGGTCGGCCGGTTCACCGACCATCTTGGCGATGCGGCCCTTGTTGACCACCACGGCGATCGAAAGCTTCTCGACCTTGTAGCTGTTGCGGGTCGTCGCGGTCGTCTTGCTGTTGATTTCGTAGTTGGTCTGCTCTTCGCGCTTGTCGGACTTGTCCTGCGATTCCGGTCCGCCGGCGCCGCCGGCCTCGGGAGCGGCCTGAGGAATGTTCTGCTCGACGGTCGTGGCGTTGTCGGACTGCCTCTGCTGCGACTGCTGGGCTTCCTTCGTCGAGCGGACCGAGCGTTCGACCTTGGATTCGGGATCGTAGACCGTTTCCTGGATCTGCTGGGCGTCCGTATTGAGATCGGCGGTGACGCTGGAGCGGAAGTTGTCCATGCCGAGGAAGGGCGCCAGCGCCTTGTCGATGTTGGATTCGACTTCCTGCTGGACGTTCTGGACGATGTTGAGCGAGCGGTTCAGCGAACTGTTGCTCGTCTCGTCGCCGGAGGCGAGCAACTGGCCGGCGGAATCGAGGATCGTCACGTCATCGACGTCAAGCCCCGGCACGGCCGAGGCGACGAGGTGGCGGATCGAGGTGGCGGCGCTGCGCCCCGCGGCGGCGCTCGCGCGAATCATGACGGAAGCGGTCGGTTTCTGCTCCGCCTTCCGGAAGTTGCCGACTTCAGGCATGACGATGTGGACACGCGCGGCTGTTATGCCCGAGATCGACTGGATGGTGCGTGCGATTTCGCCCTCCAGCGCGCGAACCCGCGTCACTTCCTGCATGAAGGAGGTCAGGCCGAGCGAGCCGACATTGTCGAAGAGTTCGTAACCGGCATTGGCGCTGTTCGGCAGGCCGCGTTCGGCAAGCAACAGGCGGGCCTTGCCCGTCATCCCCGCGGGAACGGTGATGCTGGAACCGTCCGTGCCGACCTGGAAATCGATGTTGGCTTCGGCGAGCGCCATGCTGATCTGATTGAGATCGGGCGAATCCAGACCGACATAGAGCGTTTCCTGTGCCGGTTTGTTGACGAAAAGGGCAGCCGCAAGGACGATTGCGATGGAAACGGCGCCGACGCCTCCGAGAATCATCAGGCGTGTACGGCCTAGGGCGCCAAAGTTCTTAAAAATCTGAACTAATTGATTTAACAGATTCATTCTGTTCTCGCACGATCCGTCAAAGACAAAGCAGGCTTATTGCCTCATCTGACGAATAATCGGCGAAACTTGCGCGAGCGTTTCGTAAAGGGCGCGCGGAGCGAAACGGACCGGCGGGCTGTGAGCCTTTCCTAGAAGAAATCGAAGTCGCCGGCCGCCTTGCTCAGCGGCTGGGAATGGCCGTGGCGCATGGCGCCGCCCAGCGCCTTCTGCATCTCCGCCAGCTTGACGAGGCTGAGCGCGGTCGCGACGTCGACTGTCCAGCCCTGCGGGATTTCGCCGGTGATGGTGTCGATGAATTCGGCAAGGCCGCGCGATTTCTGCACGGCGAGATCGATACCCTGCATGACCTTCATCGAATCCGGCGAATTCAGGATTTCGGCGCCGCCGAGATCGAGAAGCTGCGGCTCGATGCGCTCGATGAGATAGGCGACATCGTGCAGTTCGGAAACGATGCGCATCAGGATGTCGCTCAGCGCTTCGACTGGCGCGGGAGGTTCGATCACCGGGTTAAAGGTCATATGAAAATCCTCGCCATCAAAAAAATTCGATACTGGTTTCGGCGGGCTTCTGCGGAGCGGCGGGACGCTGCTCGAGAGCGACGGTTCTCTGGGTTTCGGCGCCGGTCAGGGGGTATTGCCGGGCACGGCCGGAGACCGGCCAATATTCAAGCTTGCGTCCATGTTCTCCGCCGGTCGAGGAACCGACCACCGGAATGCCTTCATCCCTCAGGAACTGCATGGCGAAGGCCGCGTTCTGCTCACCGACATTGGAAAATGTCGAGATCGTCTTCGCGCCGCCGAAGATCTTCGCCTCCAGCCGGTCGCGCCTGGCGCCCTGCTTCAGGAGACCGTTGATCAGCAGTTCCATCAGATGCACGCCGTAGCGCGTGGCATCGCCGCCTGATGTCGGCGAGGTCGCCGAACCGGGCAGCAGGAAGTGGTTCATGCCGCCGACGCCGGCGACAGGATCTCGGAGGCACGCAGCCACGCACGAGCCGAGAATGGTCGAGAGCACCGCATTCGGGTCGCTCAGAACCTTGTACTCGCCCTGAATGATGTGCACGCGGCGGGCTGCCCCCTCATTGATCATTTCAAGGCTCCAAACACGGCTTCAATGGCCGCTTTCATCTTTTCGATCGTGAACGGCTTCGCGAGCACGTTATTGGCGCCAAGCTGGGCCGCCTTCTGCACCAGCGCGCGGTCGCCCTGGGCGGTGAGGATAATGAAGGCCGCCTTTTTGGTGTTCGGGTTGGTGCGCACCGCCTGGAGGAAGCCGATGCCATCCATCTTCGGCATGTTGAAGTCCGAGATCACCAGGTGGTGCGGTTGCTCGGCCATGATCTTCATGCCCTGCTCGCCGTCGCCTGCGGACGTGATCTGCTTGAACCCGAGCTGGGTCAGCGCATCGCTGAGCAGCAACCGGCTCGTTACCTGATCATCGACGATCAGAACTTTGATTTTCTCCGCGATCGACATTATTCGGTCCCTTCCTTTCGGGCGGCTGTCATTTTCAATATTTCCTCACCGATGGCAGACAGTGGCAGCTGCTGCTCAACGGCGCCAAGTTCATGAGCAACCCTTGGCATTCCGTAAACGACACAGGTTTTTTCGTTCTGGCCGAGCGTTCTGGCGCCGGCGTGACGCATTTTCAACAATCCGGCCGCGCCATCGCGGCCCATTCCGGTCAGGATCACGCCGACGGCGTTGCGTCCCGCCAGTTCCGCGACCGAATCGAAGAGCACGTCGACCGATGGGCGATGACCGTTGACCGGCGGCCGGTCGACGAGGCGGCAGCACGGCGCGGAGGCGCCGGTGACCTGAAGGTGACGTTCGCCGCCGGGTGCCAGGTAGATCTTGCCGATCTCAAGACGGGCGCCGTCGGTCGCTTCCTGCACCACCGGCGCGCAGAGGCGGTTGAGGCGCTCGGCGAAGCTCCTGGTGAAGGTCGGCGGCATGTGCTGGGTGATGACGGTCGGCGGGCAGTTGGCCGGAAACTTCTGCAGCACGGCGATCAGCGCCTCGACGCCGCCGGTCGATGAACCGATCGCGACGATCTTGCGGCCGACGCGGAAATCGGCGACGGCAGGGGGCGGCGTGACGGCGGCAGCCGCCGGCTGAGAGAACTGGCGCTGCGTGCGCGCGGCCGCCTTGACCTTTTCGGCAAGGTCGCCGAAGGGCCGGGGTTCGCCGGGCGCCGGCTTGCCGACGCAGTCGAAGGCGCCGATCTCCAGCGCCGCAAGCGTGGCCTCGGCGCCGCGGTGCGTCATTGTGGATACCATGATGACCGGCATCGGGCGCAGCGTCATGATCTTTTCGAGGAAATCGAGGCCGTTCATATTCGGCATCTCGATGTCGAGCGTCACGACGTCGGGATTCAGCCGCTTGATCGCCTCGCGCGCTTCCAGCGCGTCGCCGGCCTGGCCGATGACGTTGACCTCGGGGTCCGAACTCAGGACAGCGGTGATCAGACCGCGCATCGTCGGCGAGTCGTCAACAACGAGAACCCTTGCCGGCGCGCTCATGCCTTCCTCCCGAGACCCTTGGTCGTGTAGCGATAGGTCGTGATGCCGATATTGTCGAAGACGTGTTTCGCCTCGCCCGAGACACGCTCGGAATGGCCGATATAAAGATGGCCGCCTTCCGGCAGCAGGCCGGCGAAACGCTGCCAGATCTTCATCTGCGTCGGCTCGTCGAAATAGATGACGACGTTGCGGCAGAAGATGACGTCGAACTTGCCCTTGAACGGCCACTGCGCCATCAGGTTCAGCTCGTTATAGGTGATCAGCCGCTTTACGCGGTCGTCGACCTGGAATTTCCGGCGGCCCTGCACGTCGACCTCGCTGAACCACTGCTTGCGCATGGCGGGCGACACGGTTTCGAGCGCGGCCTCGTCATAGGCGCCGGCGCGGGCGATCGCGAGGATCTTCGGGTCGATGTCGGTTGCCAGGATCTTGAAGTCGTAGTCGGCGACATTCGGCATCAGGGACAGCACCGTCAGCGCGATCGAATAAGGCTCCTGCCCGTCGGAGGAGGCGGCCGACCAGATGCGCACCCTGCCGCCGGATCGCGCCCGCTGCAGGAGTTCCGGCAGGACATGGTCGCGCAGATGCTCGAAATGATGGTTTTCGCGGAAGAAGCGGGTGAAATTGGTTGTCAGATGCGACAGCATCTCGCGGCGGGCCGCAGCACCGGCCGGCGAAGCGACGAGCGCGCAATATTCCCGGAAACCGGACAGGCCGAGATTGCGGATATGTTTCGACAGGCGCGAATAGACGAGCGAAGCCTTCGTCTCGTTGAGGAAGATTCCGGCATCCGAATAGATCATCGCGGCGATTTCCGTGAGGTCGCGGCGCGTCAGCGGATATTCTCCGCTCGCCAGGACCTCGTCGGCTCCCTGCCTCTGATCTTTTGCGCCCATTGCATTCATGCGGCTTCGCTTTCGGTTTCGGAAAAGAGGGCTTCGAGTTCGATCAGGCAGATCATGCGCTTATCGATGGCGAGGACGCCGCGGGCGAACTGGCGCTCGAGGTCGGATGAAATCTCCGGCGTCGGCTGGATGACCTCGTCGGTCACCGTCAGGATGTCGGAGACGGCGTCGACCAGAAGGCCGACGACCTTACGCCGGACCTGAGCGACGATGATGACGTGGCGGGCGGTCGGATCGGCCGGCTTCATGCCGAGCCGGGCCGAAAGGTCGATGATCGGCAGCACGGCGCCGCGCAGGTTGATGACGCCGAGCATATAGGCCGGTGAGTGCGGCATCGCGGTTGCCGGGGTCCAGCCCCGGATTTCGCGAACCGACATGATGTTCACGCAAAATTCCTGATCGCCGATACGGAACGCGATCAGTTCGCGGTCCCCTTCGCTCAGACTTTTTACGGTGTACGACATTGCCTTACCCTACTGCTGCTAACGACATTTCCGCCTTGAGCGACTGGCCGCGCGAAGCGCCGACAACCGCGTCGACATCGAGGATGAGGGCCACGCGGCCGTCGCCGAGGATGGTGGCGGCGGCGATGCCCGGCACGTGGGTGTAGTTCGCTTCCAGGCTCTTGATGACCACCTGGCGCTGGCCCTGGATGGCATCGACCATCAGGGCGCGCTGGCCGCCGCCTTCGGATTCCACCAGAAGCGCCACGCCTTCGACCGGATTGGCCTGGGTCGCGCGGAAGTTCAGGATGCGGCCGACATCGACCAGCGGGCAGAAGGAGTTGCGGATCGAGATCAACCGGTGGTTCGCACCGAAGGAGTGGATCGCGGCGGCTTCTGGCTGCAGGGTTTCGACGATCGCGGTCAGCGGCACGACCAGCGTCTGGCCGGCGACGGTGACGACCATGCCGTCGAGGACGGCGAGGGTCAGCGGCAGGCTCATGGTGAAGACCGAACCGTGGCCCGGCTTCGACGTGATGTTGATGCGGCCGCCGAGCGCCTGGATCGAGCGCTTGACGACGTCCATGCCGACGCCGCGACCGGAGATGTCGGAGATCTTGTCGGCGGTGGAGAAGCCCGGCAGGAAGATCAGATTGTCGATTTCCTCATCCGACAGGTTGGCATCGGCCGGGATGAGATCGTTGTCGATCGCCTTCTGACGGACCTTCTCGCGGTTGATGCCGGCGCCGTCGTCGGCAAGCTCGATCAGGATGCGGCCGGAGCGGTGCTTGGCGGTGAGGCGGACCGTGCCTTCGGTGTTCTTGCCGGCGGCGGCGCGCTTTTCCGGCGTTTCGATGCCGTGGTCGACGGCATTGCGGATCATGTGGGTCAGCGGCTCGGCCAGCTTGTCGATAACAGTCTTGTCGACTTCGGTGTTCTCACCTTCGGTGATCAGGCGGATCGACTTGCCGGTCATATCGGCGATTTCGCGGACGATACGCGACATGCGCTGGAAGACCGGCTTCACCGGCTGCGCGCGGATCGCCATGACCGAGTCCTGGATCTCGCGGGTGAGCTGCTGCAGCTCTTCGAGACCCATGTTGATCGAGGAGGTGCCGGTCGTGTCGTTCTCGATCACGCTCTGCGACAGCATCGCCTGGTTGATGACCAATTCGCCAACGAGGTTGATGAGACGGTCGACGCGGTCGAGATCGACGCGGATCGTCTGGCCGGCACCGGCTGCATTGTTCTGGGCGGCGGCATTTGCGGCAGCGGCTGCGGCTGCTGCCGATTCCTTCTTTTCGACGCGAGCGGCGGCTGCGGCCATCTGCGTGACGTTGGATGCGGTTTCCGCGGCGGCAACGGCCGCGGCCGTCTCGTCGGCCCGTGCGCCGGCGGAAGTCTCTTCCGTTGCGCTCGTTTCGTCCAGGATCGACAGGTCGAAGGGAACCGGCACCATCGGCAGTTCCTCGTTGGTGCCTGCATCGCCCGCCGCTTCGTCGACCGCCTTAATCGCCAGGTCGCAATCCCACTCGGCGAATTCGAAGACGGTGCGGATAGCATCCTCGCCCTTGTCCGTCTTGATCGTGACGTTCCAGAAGAAATAGGCGCCTTCCGGATCGAGCTCCTCGAGGCCCGGCAGCTCGTCCGCGTTGCAATAGATGGTCATCTCGCCGAGGCGAGAGAGGTCGCGCAGCAGCAGCGTGGCGTCGTTGCCCTTGGAGTAGAGCTCGAAGCGAGGCTTGAAGGTGACTTCATAAGCCGGCAAGCCGGAATCCGCCTCGTCGCCGCCGAAATCGTCGAAGGAGAAGGGGATCGGCTGGAAGCCGCTGTCATCGGTCGGCTTCGGAGCGGGTGCAGCAGCAGCCGGCGCGGGTTTTGCGGCGGCCTTCGGCGCAGGGGCTTCAGCGGCGGCCGCAGGAGACGGCAATTCGCCGTTGGCCAGCGCTTCCAGCTCCTTGACGAGGCCGCGGCTGCGGCTTTCATCGACGCTGCCGCCGTCGCGTGCAGCATTCGTCAGGTCGGCGAGCACGTCAGCCGACTTCAGCATCACCTTCAGGACGTCCTGGGTCGGCTCAAGCTTGTTGGAACGAACGCAATCGAGAGTGGTCTCAAAGACATGGGCGAAGGCGACGAGATCATCAAGGCCGAAGGCGCCGGCGCCACCCTTGATCGAATGCACGGCACGGAACACCGCATTGACGGTTTCCGGATCGCGATCGCCATCATTCATTTTCAGAAGACCGGATTCCAGTTCGGCGAGCTGCTCCTCGCACTCCTGGAAAAAGATCTCTTTGATTTCGTTCATATCCATAGGAGAAAATCCTGGGTTTAAGCGGTTACACGCTCAATGGCATCGATCAGCTTGGCCGGGTCGAAAGGCTTGACGATCCAGCCTGTGGCACCGGCCTGGCGGGCGCGGTTCTTCTTCTCCGCGTCGCTTTCAGTGGTCAGGACCAGGATTGGGATTGCCCGGTATTTCTCGTTGCGGCGCACACCTTCAATGAAGCCGAAACCGTCGAGGCGGGGCATATTGATGTCGGTGACGATGACGTCGGGATTGGACTCTTCGAGAACCTCGAGGCCCTCGACGCCGTCTTCCGCCTGGATCGTCTCGAAACCGGCATTGTTCAGCGTCACGAGAAGCATGTTTCGGATGGTGCGGGAGTCATCCACGGTAAGCACTTTTTTCTTCATTGCCGAATCTCCTTGGCGAGCAGGTGGTCAATATTGACGCCAACCAGCTGCATGGTTTTCTGAAATGCATCGGACACCTTGCAAAAGGCGAACGGCTGCTTGTCCTGCTCCCAGGTCTTCTCGGCGGACATCAGAACCTGAGCGCAGAGAGCACCGATCCGCTCGACGCCCGATGCGTCGATCGAAAGGCCGCTGCCCCTGAGCGAGAGGAGTTTATCGCGCAAGGCGGAAGCCTCGTTGAGGTCGAGCACCGCTGTCAAATTCAGCGTCTTGCCACTCTTCTTTGCTACCATCAGCTTTTCCTTGTCCCCTTGTCCCCGGCCCGAGAAGATGAGCTGAGGCGATAATCCGATAGGTTAGTAAACATTCCGCCCACCTCCGACGCTTGCGAAGGGCTGCGGAAGGCCAAAATCATCATTTTCATATTCGTCTTCGGCCGATGCCAGACGGGCGGCCGCCTCGATGGCGCGGGGCGGCAGCACGCGAGCCGGCGCCGGGCGCCCGGCAAGAGCGTTCTCGCGGGCGATGCGGAATTCGCGAATCGTCTGGCCGAGTTCGAGAATGACGGTATGGAGGTGGTCGGCGCCATCAGCCGTGCGTTCGGCAAAGCCGGCGCTATCGGCCACCTCGGCGCCCAGGCCCTTGACGTCGGCGGTGACGCTGTCGAGGCTTGCGGCATGCTCGCCGGTCTTGGTGGCGATGCCTGATATCGCCGCATTGATGTCGGTGACCTGGCGCACGATACTGCCGATCGAATCCTGCGTGCGGCCGACCATCTGCACGCCTGCATCGACCTGCGCCTTGGTCGTCGTCACCAGCGTCTTGATCTCGCGGGCGGCTTCGGCCGAGCGCTGGGCAAGTGCCCGGACTTCCTGGGCCACGACGGCAAAACCGCGACCGGAATCGCCGGCGCGGGCGGCCTCGATACCGGCATTCAGCGCCAGGAGATTGGTCTGGAAGGCGATCTCGTCGATCGCGCCGATGATCTGGCCGATCTTTTCGGCCGATTGTTCGATATCGGCCATGGCGGTAATCGCGCGGCCGACGACCTCGCCGCTTTCCTCGGCGGCAGCGCGGGTCGAGGCGGCAGCCTGTTCGGCGGCACGGCTGTCGGCGGCACCGTCGCGGACACTGCCGGCGATGCCGGCAAGAGCGGCGGCGGAAAGCTGGAGGCGATCGGCCTGGCCGGAAGCATTGCCGGCAAACTGTCTGGACAGGCCGGCAAGCGAGCCTGTCGCCGCCTCGGCCTTATCAGTGCGTTCGGTGATGGCGGTGAACTCGGCCTGCAGGCCATCCAAGGCATTGTTCAGCGCGGTGGCGATCGCGGCATTGGCGCCATCGACGGGCGCGCGCCGCGTCAGGTCGCGTGCGGACAGGCCTTCGATGACATCGCCAAAGATCCTGGCGATCTCGGCCTCGCTGTCGGTCCGCTGATCGGCGAGGGCGCGGCTCTGGGCGGCGCGTAGCGCGTTGAAACGGAGCGAGACGGCAATTTCCACATCGACCATGACGATGCGGATGATCGCCGTCATCAGATCGGAGATTTCACGTGCACGGCGCTTGGCCGACGGCAGCAAGGGGCGGCCGGCGATTTCTTCGGCAAGGCCGGAAACGACATGCTCGAGTATGACGCCGTGACCGGCCACGTGCCAGCGCGGGTCGAGCCCCATCTTGCTTTCGGTATCGGAGAGGACCTTGACACGCTCGGCATAGAGGCTGTCGAAGCGCGCATCCGTCAGCACGTCCCAATGCGAGGACTGCAGATCATGCAGGCGATCGACCTGTCTTTCGCTCTCGAAATTGCGGGCGGCGTCGGGGAAGGACTGGAACCGGTGGAAGAGATCGCGCAGACCGGCCTTCAAATGCGCTTCGAGGGCCGGCCGGTTGCGGCGCACGAGTTCACATTGATCGGCATCGAGACCGGCAAAGCGCAGGCGGTCGCGCAAGCTGCCTGCCTGCGCTCCACGAGCCTGATCTGATGGCATGTCCTGCCTCAACGCCTGTCCCCAACCCACTTTCCAGGCGAATGCCTGGCCAAAAACCTTTGCAGCATCCGATGAACGCAGAGCGTGGAGACGGTCTTCATCGCCGGTTGGCACCGGCCGACAAAAGCCCTCTGATCAGCTATGTTTCGAAGCTGTCTGAAGAGATGGATACCGGATCGACCCGGTACGGCGGTACGGCGTCATGCCTGGTGGGAACGAGTGCATCTTCCCATTCCGACGTGTAACCCAATGTTTATGGTTAATTCCTTGCTTGAAGGTTAATAAGCCTTTCCCAGTGCTGGCTTTTGAAGCAATTCAGCTCAGCTCATAAGAAATACTGCCGCGCAGTTGCACGGCTGCTACAAGGCACACGCAAGCTCCGTGTTATATGCCGGTCGATAACCAAGACATGACGTCGACAAGGACAGAGCAATGATTGTTCTCGGATTGGGTTCCTGCTTGATTGCAATAGCGGTGCTTGCAGCCGTCGCCCGTCTCGATTTTATCGCAGCAAACCGCGACATCCGCCCGCTTCGGGTGTTCTAAGAACCCTTTCCCGTTGGCAGTCCGGCGCCTTTGGTGTAATCGCACTCGCGCCTTTCATGTCAGCGGAACACTTAAGTTCATGTCCCCCAGATCTGGTCTCCTCATCGTCCTTGGCTTCACGCTCTGGCGCGTCGTCTCGCTCCATTTCGATGCGACGGACCTTTTCGTTGATGAGGCGCAGTACTGGTTCTGGTCGCAGAATCTCGATCTCGGCTATTATTCCAAGCCGCCGATGATCGCCTGGGTGATCCGGGCGATGACCGAGCTTTCCGGCTCCAACGCCATCTATTGGATCAGGCTCTCCGGACCGCTGATTCACATGGCGGCGGCCCTGGTGCTGATGAAGGTGGCCAAGCGGTTCGTCGGCCCGGAGATCGAAGGCTGGACGGGCGCCACCTACATCACCCTTCCTGGCGTGGCGCTTTCCTCGGTGTTCTTCTCGACCGACGTGATCCTGCTCTTTTTCATCGCGATCGCCCTGCTTGCCTATTTCGGCCTGACGCAGCGGCGCTCGGTCGGGCTGGCGCTCGTCATGGGCCTCGGCGTCGGCCTCGCCTTCCTGACGAAATATGCTGTGCTTTTCGTCGTTCCGGGCGGCGCGCTTGCGCTTCTTCTCATTCCGGCGGCGCGCATCGCCATTCGCGATTTCATCATCGCGGTCGCAGTATCGGCGGCCGTCGCCCTGCCGAACCTCTGGTGGAACCTGCAGCATGACAATACGACAGTGCGCCATACGCAGGATATCGCCCATTGGAGCGAACTCGGCATCAACCTCAGGCGCGGGCTCGAATTCTTCGCCGCCCAGTTCGGCGTCGTCGGGCCAATCATATTTTTCGCGATGCTCTGGGCGGTCTACCGCATGATCAGGGGCAGGAGCGACGACCGCGAGAAGATGCTGATCTGGCTGTCGATGCCGGTGGTGGTGCTGATCACCCTGCAGGCGACGGTCGCCAAAGCCTATGCCAACTGGGCCGTGACCGCCTATGTCGCCGGGACGATCCTTGCCGTCTGGCTTCTCTATCGCCTGTGGCCGAAGGGGCTGCGGCTATCGCTCACCATCAACGGCATCGCAAGCCTGCTCTTTCCACTGGCGACGATCTTTCCGCAGCAGTTGCTGCTGCCGAACGGCGACGAGCTGATGAAGCGCTATCTCGGCCGCGCCGAGGTCAGCCGCGAGGCGGCGGCACTTGCGGGCCCGGCCGGCATCGACATCATCGTCACCAACAACCGCGACATGGTCGCCGATCTTTTCTATACGCTGCGCGACGCATCCTACAGGATCTATGCGCGGGCGCCGGCAGGCCTTCCGGAGAGCTATTACGAGCAGGAATTCGCCCTGCCCGCCGATATGACCGGCACCGTGCTCTTCCTGACGGACGCCCCCCTCACCTGCGCCACCGAGACGCCCGAAGTGTTGAAGAACTGGCAGCCGACAGCAGGCTACTACAAGGGCAAGTCGCTCTATATCTACAAGGTCTCGGCCGCCTGCCTGGCGCCCTGAGCCGGCGTCAGCCTGGCCGATTGGGCAGGCAGAGGCCGGTGCCCGCGCCTTCGATCTCGATGAATTTGACGCCGCCTTCCTCGAAGGCGAGGCGCAGCTGCGCCTCCGTCGCACGATGGATGTCGTGGTGGCGCCCCTCGTAATCGCGAATGGTGCTGCGCGAGACGGCGGCCTTCTCGGCAAGATCGGTCTGGGTCCAGTCGAGGAGACCACGTGCAGCCCGGCAAAGAGCGGGGCTTAGAATTGTTTCCCTGGCGCCTTGACCCATGATTTCAAGTTACCCATATTGGTCGATATAGACCATATATGTCATATTGCGAACGGGATTTCCAGATCGGGAGACAGCGATGCCACACGATACGCCCTTGATCTCGACAATCGTCGGCGGCCTCGTGCTGGCTTTCGTCTTCGGCGCCATCGCCCATCGGCTGCGCATGCCGCCGCTTGTCGGCTATCTGATCGCCGGCGTGCTGGTCGGGCCGCATACGCCGGGTTACGTGGCGGATCAAAGCCTTGCGCCGGAGCTTGCCGAAATCGGCGTGATCCTGCTGATGTTCGGCGTCGGGCTGCATTTCTCGCTCAAAGACCTGTTGTCGGTGCGCGGCATCGCCGTGCCGGGCGCCATCGCGCAGATCGCCTTCGCCACACTGCTCGGCTGGGCGCTCGGCGCCTTCATGGGGTGGCCGACCGGCGGCAGCCTGGTTTTCGGCCTGGCCCTTTCAGTCGCCTCTACCGTCGTGCTGCTGAAGGCGCTGCAGGAGCGGCGGCTCGTCGAGACCGAGCGCGGCAGGATCGCCGTCGGCTGGCTGATCGTCGAGGATCTCGCCATGGTGCTGGCGCTGGTGCTGATACCGGCAGCCGCCAGCATCGGCGGTGACGGCCACGGCCCCGTCGAGCCGCTTTCAGCGGGGCTGAGCCGCCTGCTCGGCTTCGATCTCGGCATCGGCGCCATGATTGCGATGACGCTGGTGAAGGTGGCGCTGTTCGTGGCGCTGATGCTGGTCTTCGGGCGCAAGCTCATTCCCTGGACGATGCACCGCATCGCCCATACCGGCTCGCGCGAGCTTTTCCGGCTGGGCGTGCTCGCCATTGCGCTCGGCGTCGCCTTCGGCGCAGCGAAGCTCTTCGGCGTGTCGCTGGCGCTCGGCGCCTTCTTCGCCGGCATGGTGCTTGCCGAAAGCGAGCTCAGCCATCGCGCCGCCCAGGAAAGCCTGCCGCTGCGCGACGCCTTCGCCGTGCTCTTCTTCGTCTCGGTCGGCATGCTGTTCGATCCGAACATCCTGATCGACAGGCCGCTGCTGATCCTCGCCACCATCTTCATCATCGTCATCGGCAAGTCCGTCGCCGCCTTCCTGATCGTGCTCGCCTTCAAGAAGCCGCTCGGAACGGCGCTGACGATCTCGGCAAGTCTTGGCCAGATCGGCGAATTCTCCTTCATCCTAGCCGCTCTCGGAGTCGAGCTCGGGCTGCTGCCGGAGGAAGGCCGCGACCTGATCCTCGCCGGCGCCATCATCTCGATCGTTCTCAACCCGCTGCTGTTCTTTCTCTGCGACCGCATGCGGCCTCTTCTCGAAGGCGCAAAGCGCGAGGAGGCCGCGGCCGACCCCGCTGCCGCCGCGGATGCGGGCGCCGCTCAGGAACAGATGCCGCTTGAAGACGACGAGGTCCACCCGACTGCCCTCAGCGGCCACGCGATCCTCATCGGCTACGGCCGGGTCGGCAGGATCGTCGGGCAGAACCTCAAATCGTCAGGCACGCCCTTCCTCGTCATCGAAGATTCCGACAAGCGTATCGGCGAATTGAAGGCGCAGGGCATCGAAGCCTTCATGGGCAATGCGGTGGCGCGGGAGACGCTCGATCTCGCCAATCTCTCGACGGCGCGCAGCCTCGCCATCGCCATTCCAAACGCCTTCGAGGCCTGCCGCATCGCCGAGCAGGCGCGCAGCGTCAATCCCTCGATCCTCATCGTCGCCCGCGCCCATTCCGACGCCGAGGTCGACGAGCTGAAGCAATACGGCGCCGATACCGTCATCATGGGCGAACGCGAAATCGCGCTTGGCATGGTTGACCGGCTCGCTCAAGTGCATCATGAGAGTGTTCCCTATGAAGACAGGCACGAGCCTGATACAATCATACCGACGGGCACTGCTCCGCTGGAAAAAGAATGAGAGATTGGCGCGCTTTTGAGCCGATATGGGAGTGACATCGCCGGAACGGAGGAGATGGAGCTGGACCAGCACCGTCTGACGATCCGTATCGCCGCTTCCCTTGCGGTCGCCATCCTTGCCTATCTCGGCCTGCTCTTCGGCGGCAACCTGGTTCTCTCGCCTGCCGCCGCCGTCAATACGCTTTCCTCTTCCGGCCGTGATCCGCAGGCGCCGCAGCTGACCGCGCGCGAGGCTCTGCGCGGGGTGCTCGCCGCCGAGCGCAAGCTTGCGCCGAAGCAGACCACTCACGACGCCGGATCGTCCCTGCTTGCCGCCGTCCCGCCTTTGGATTTCGACGGCTGGGCCGCCGCCGTGCCTTTTGCGGCATTCAAAGCCCCGCTTCGTGCCGCCGTCTCCGCCACCTATCAGCCGCGCGCACCGCCGGCAGTTGCCTGAGGCCTGCGCCGAGCGGCGCTTCCGACCATTGACGACATACCGCCAGCGCCGGAGCGCCGGCCCCTGATTATCTAAGGAATACAACATGCGTACCTCACCATGGCTGGTGCTCACCTATTCGGTGATCATCATAGTGGGCCTCTTGATCGCCCTGCCGAACGTCCTGCCGCAATCCACCCTCCAGCGCATCCCGGCATGGCTGCCGCATGACCAGGTGTCGCTCGGCCTCGACCTTCGCGGCGGTTCTCACCTCGTGCTGGAAGTCGATGAAGCCGACCTGACCAAGGAGCGGCTGCAATCGCTGCTCCAGGACGCGCGCCGCGTACTGCGCGAAAAGGGCATCCAGCCGAAGGCCGTCGTGCGCAGCCAGAACCAGATCGTCGTGACGCTTGCCGATGCCTCGCAGAGCGATGCAGCCGTCACCGAACTCAAGACGCTCGCCAACCCGATCAGCACCGGCCTCAGCGCCGGCCAGGCCGATCTCAATGTCACGGCGAATGGAGCGACCATCACCGTCGGCTTCTCGCCGGCCGGCATCTCCGCCAATGTCGACAACGCCGTCCAGCAGAGCCTTGAAGTCATCCGCCAGCGCGTCGACCAGGTCGGCGTTTCCGAGCCGACCATCCAGCGCATCGGCGGCAACCGCGTGCTCGTCCAGCTTCCGGGCGCGCAGGATCCGTCGCGCCTTCGCGAACTCCTGGGCTCCACGGCGAAGATGTCGTTCCATATGCTCGCGCCGAACAACCAGCCCGGCCCCGGCGTGACGATGATGAAGGATGACGAAGGCAACTCCTATCCTGTCCTCGACCGCGTCGAAATATCAGGCGACCGGCTTTCGGATGCCCGCGTCAGCTTCGATCCCAACACCCGCGAGCCGGTCGTCAGCTTCCGCTTCGACAGCGCCGGCGCCACCCGCTTTGCCGATATCACCCGCCAGAACGTCGGCAATCCCTTCGCCATCGTCCTCGACGACAAGGTGCTGAGCGCACCTGTCATCCGCGAGCCGATCACCGGCGGTTCCGGCCAGATCTCCGGCAACTTCTCGGCCGACAGCGCAACGACGCTTGCCGCCATGCTGCGCGCGGGCGCCCTGCCCGCCAAGCTGACCGTCATCGAGGAACGCACCGTCGGCGCCGACCTCGGCGCCGACGCCATCAAGATGGGTGTCTATTCCGGCATCGTCGGCTTCGCCCTCGTCGCAGCCTTCATCTTCGTGCTCTACGGAACCTGGGGCATCCTGGCGAACGTGGCGCTGCTGATCCACACCATCCTGACCTTCTCGGCTCTGACGCTGGTCGGCGCGACGCTGACGCTGCCGGGCATTGCCGGTGTCGTTCTCGGCATCGGCCTCGCGGTCGATGCGAACGTCCTCATCAACGAGCGTATTCGTGAAGAGACCCGCAAGGGCAAGGGCGCCTTTGCCGCCATCGATACGGGTTTCAATCGCGCCTATTCGACCATTATCGACGGCAATATGACGGCGCTGATCGCTGCCGCCATCCTGTTCTATTTCGGGTCCGGACCGGTTCGCGGCTTTGCGGTGACCATGGCGCTCGGCCTGATCATCTCGATGTTCACCTCGGTCGCCTTCGTTCGCGTCGCCATGATCGAGATCACCCGCCGCCGCAAGTTCAAGGTGCTGAACATCCGGCCGTTGATCCCCTTCAGCCCTTACGACAAGCACATCCAGTTCATGAAGGCGCGCTTCTTCGGCGTCACCGTTTCGGCGCTGCTTTCGATCGCCTCCGTCGTGCTGTTCATCCATCCCGGCCTGAACTACGGCGTCGATTTCCGCGGCGGCATCCAGATGTCCGTCAAGACCCAGGGCGCGGCCGATCTCGCGAAGTTCCGCGAGGGTCTCGATAGCCTCGGCCTCGGCGAAATCACGCTGCAGTCCTTCGGCGACAACAACAGCATTCTCGTTCGCGCCCAGCGGCAGGAAGGCGGTGAAGAGGCGCAGACGGCAGCAGTGACCAAGCTGAAGGCCGAAGTCGCCAGGATCGATCCGACCGCCACCGTCGAGGGCACCGACGTCATCGGCCCGAAGGTCAGCGGCGAGCTTGCCTCGGCCGGCATCCTGTCGGTGGTGATCGCGAGCTTTGCGATGCTGATCTATATCTGGGTGCGGTTCGAATGGCCGTTCGCCGTCGGCGCCATCGTTACCCTGGTGCTCGACGTCACCAAGGCGATCGGCTTCTTTGCGATCACCGGCCTCGACTTCAACCTGACGGCCATCGCCGCCATCCTGACGCTCGTCGGCTACTCGGTGAACGACAAGGTCGTCGTCTACGACCGCATGCGCGAAAACATGCGGCTCTACAAGTCGATGCCGCTGCGCGAGATCATCGACAAGTCGATCAACGAAACGCTCGCACGAAGCCTCTACACCAATGCGACGGCCTTCCTCGCCCTGGTGCCGATGGCGATCTGGGGCGGCAGCGCGGTCTCGAGCTTCGCGATCCCGATGGTCTTCGGCATTCTCGTTGCCGGCGCCTCGTCGATCTTCATCGCAGCCCCGATCCTGCTCTTCCTGGGCGACTGGCGCCGCCGCCATGCCAAGGCACCGGCAAGCGATGAGAACGTCGACATCATCCCGCCCGAACAGGGCCGCCCGCGCAAGTCCGCGACCTAATCGCGGTTGTTAACGCATCCTTGAAGAGGGCGCCGGTTGCAGAGCCGGCGCCCTCTTTCTATTGTCGGCACTGCATCGTGCGCTTCGAAAGAACGCACGGCGCTCCAAGAATGATCGGGGAAACCGCCAGATGTCATCCAACCCGACGAGACCGCCGGAAACCAGCGCTGCCGACAATGAGGAGCGAATCAAACGCTTCCTCGCAACCGCCTCGCACGACCTGCAATCGCCGCTTCGCCATATCGCCATGTATGCCGAAGTGCTGCTCGACGACATCGAGGAGACGCTCGAGGATGAGCATCGCCAGAGCCTCAGGATGATCATGGAAAAGGCGCAGACCGCTCAGCGCCTGACCAAGGCCCTGATGAGTCTCGCCGGCGGCACGCCTCAAGTGACGCCCGAAGAGGTCGATCTGCAGGCGCTCGTCGAAAATGTCTGGCAAGAACTGACCGACGAGCCGTCGAGCCGCGACGCCGCGCTTACAAGCGAAGCCCTTCCCTCCATCCGCACCGACCCTGCACTACTCGGCCTGGCGCTGCGGCATCTCATTTCCAATGCGCTGACCTATCGCGGCGAATCGCCGCCGCACGTCACGATCACGGCAGACCGCGACGGCCCGCTGTGGTTCATTCGCATTTCCGACAATGGCATGGGTATCGACCCCGCACATCGGGAGCGGGTCTTCGAGCCGTTCTGGAAACTGCCGAAGGCGGGAACCGTCCCCGGCGCCGGTCTCGGACTGACGACGGCGCGGGAGTTTCTGAAGGCACTCGGCGGCGATGTCAGCCTCGAACATTCGGATGATAGGGGCAGCCGCTTCACCATCCGACTGCCCATTGCCTGAAGGCACGAAAACCGGTTCACCGAAGACTATCCGAGGCTTCCAGGTGGTGATCGCCGCGCAGAAGGTTCAGCCAGGCCTGCGACACTTTCTCCCCGGCTGTGCCCCCGAAATGGCAATCGTCGTAGCGATCGTCTCCATCGAGCAGGACGTCAGAATTTACGCCTTCTCGGATACCGTGGCCGCCTTTTGACAGGGCCAGCTGCGCCTGAACTATCGCGTTGTCTGGAATATGCTCCTTAAAGCCGCCATTGCTCGGCTCGAGGCATTTCGATGCGATCGAAATGTAAACGGGTGCTTCGACGCCGTGCTGACGCAACGTGCCGACCATCGACATGAAACGTTCCTGATAGGTCTCGGCAGTGGTGCCCATCACGAGGTCCGCCTCTCCTTGCACCCAGAGGACGCCCGTTATCCGATAACCGGAATCCTGAAGCTTCTTCATTGTGTCGACCAAAACAGGATTGAAGTCGCCGCCTGCCGCCCATCGTGCAACCTCAGATCCGGAATATGCGAGAGGTGCGAGGATGACGTTGTCATTTTGTCCTGATGCGATCAATTTATTCCCAAGAAGCGTCCAGTACTCTCCCCTGGTATTGGTCGATCCTAGAAGGGGCGACGCCGCGATGAAGCACCGTTTGTCAAAGGCGTTCACGACCCGAGCGCCATAGTTGGACCGGTGCCGTTGTCCACCGTAATTGGCTGCGTTCGATTGGCCAAGAATGAGCAAGACAGCAGTTCGATCGGTTTGAGTCGGGCAGGTCACAAGCGTTTTTGATTCATCGCCGATGAGTCGTTCCTTATCGTCGAAAGTATACCGGCTTGGAGCCGCCGCCTTCTCTGCGCCGACCATTTTCCGCAGCGCGGAAAGTTGTGGCCAAGGAAAGAGCTCATGTCTCGCGCTCATGCCCCCGAGAAAGAACACGGCGATCAACGCGGCTAGGCCGACTGCTATTGTTGTGCGCATGTCGTTACCTTTCAAACATCATCCGATGACATGGAGCCTGCTGACCGATTAAGGCTGCTCCCAGCCGCAAAGGTTCCTTTAGAGCAGCTCCATCTGCTTGCCCGGGCACGATCTGTAAAAAAGAGTTCGTCGCGAAGATCGAGCCCCAAATCGACGACTATCTCGCGTGAAGTCGCCGAGAACCTGCTCTAAACTATAGTCCGGACCAGTGAGTACAATCATCCGGTTGGGTGATATCGGGTGACCTTGCCCCGTCAAAAATAATTGATTTTGAAGTAAGCTCTGGCCGGCATTTTGAAGGAGCACCAGCCGGGCATGCCGGTCTCGGAGCTTTGCCGAAAGCACGTCATGCCAGCATCTATAGCGGGGTCTCGGAACTAGATGCTGTAATCGTCCTTCCAGAAATCCGGCACGTCATAGGTCACATATTCGCGAATGATGTGCTGGAGCGTCTGGACATCGATTTCGTCCTTGCCGATGCGGAAATCGACGCCGTACTCCGGAAACTCCTGGAAATAGCCGCCCGAAATATCGGTCGAGACGACGCCGATCGGCCCGGTGTAGCCGATGCCGCGCAGTTCGGGCACCGTTTCACGGAAATCCGCATTGGGCAGAAGACGGTTGTCGAGCAGGATGAGGTCGAAGCGCCCCGCGCGGATCTTTTCCAGCGCATCGCCGATCGATGCCGAATATTCGAGTTCGACGGCGGGTTCGGAAAGATCAGCGATCTTCTTCTTGAGCGCACGGAATTCGATGAATTCGTCGTCGACAAAGAGAACTTTTACAGCACTCCTCCGCGTTGTTTCGGCGCTCATCTTCCCAATTTCCCCAGTCCCGAAACCAGCTTCACGAAACCAATCCGTTTCTCAATGCGATCGCCACCATGTGGACGCGGTTCACGGCATCGAGTTTGCGCGCCGCCGCGGTGATATGCGAATTGACCGTATGTTCGGACAGGCCGAGGATGATGGCGATTTCCGCCGACGTCTTGCCCTCGCTCGTCCATTTGACGATTTCCGATTCGCGCTGGGTAAGCCGCCCGGACATTTCCTGCGTCAGAATTTCCTCGTAGAGCTTGTCGAAAATCCGCATCGCATCCAGCAGCATGTCGGCGATCTCACCCTGATCGGGCTCCTGACGTTCGCCGCTGAGCACGAGGCAGTATCGCCGCCCCTCCGGCGTAAACAGGGGAATGAAGAGAAAGACGCCATTCCGGAACTCGTTGAAGACGAGATCGGACGCATAGGCTTCCGGCTGGGCGCCCCTGCCTTGGACCGGCGTCGCCAGAAACTGGGCGGACTTTGCCCGCACGGTCCCGAGCGCTTCCTTCAACGTCGCAATGAAAAGGCCGACGCGCCGCTCGGCAACGTTGGTGATGACGATATCCCGCTCGCCGAAGGGGGCCGAAGCCTCGGAAATGCGGGCAAGCGCGAAATTGTCGAAGTTGTAATGCTGCGCCGCCGCCTTCAACAGCCGGAAAAAATCGGTGCGGTTGATCGCCCGGCTAAGCTCCGGTCCGGCATGAAAGGGAATTGCCGAAGCATTGTTCATTCCCACTCTTTCCTCTCCTCCCGCCCGATGCCCCCGATCCCGAAATCTTGGGATATACGTCCTAAACGCGAACAGCTACAAAAATTGCGAGACGGTTGATGACAAGTATCGAAACGGGGACTTTCGATATGGAAGGCGGATATCATCAATTATCTCAACTACAGGTGATGCACGGGCAGTTTTACTGGGGGCAGTAGTTCTTACCTGGGTATCGTAATCTCCCCGCGTTCAACATCCATGAATGCGGGAAGGCAGTGCCAGACGTAAGCGCGAGAGAGCCGATTGGCCCATTCAGCTAAGGGGTTGGCTGATGTTCGTGGCGGCGAACGCGGGTAAATCGGTTCTCTCAGCGCTTATTTTTGCGTTACGGTCTCTTCGCTTCGGTTGCATCTTGGGATGCGTCCTCGACCTTGTCAATTGCGGTTTGTCAACCGCAGCGAACGAACGGCGGAAAACGGGCCTTCAGGCTTCCATCGTTTTCTACACTTAGAGATTGAGAATGATCGCAGCAAGATCAAGCGGCTTCTCGAGATAAAAATCGGCGCCGGCCTCCAGCGCACGCGCACGGTCCTCATCGGCATCCGATCCACTGCAGATAGCAAGCCGCATCGCTTTGAACCGATCATCCCGGCGCAACTGGTTCATCAGCCCAACGCCGCTGTCCAGCGGCATATAGAGATCGGCAATCAGCAGGTCGGGCGGGTTCTTGCCTTCCGCCACACGCCGCTCCAACGCCTCGAATACCGTCTCGGCGGTCGAAAAACAGAATAGATCGACATCTATCTGCTGCTTCCTGCTGATATAGTCGAGATAGAAGAGGTCATCCCTGCTGTCGTCGACGTAGAATAAAGTAGGCATCCAGCACCGCAACTCAGATATTGTTGGAATGGTCCTCGCCGTCCTTCGACATCACGATAAGGCCGTTTTGCTAAAATTCGATATACATTGCTACAAATCGTTTCACAAAAAGCACGGCACAGCCCTGGCTTGCCTATTGAGTATTCCTCGATTTCGGAAAAAATGACCGCGCGAACCGAGGAGGATACGCGGGTGCAGGATAGGAACGACTTGGACCTGCGAGACCAGCGGAGGCGGTGGCGTTATCATGCCTTCGCGATCACGGTCGGCTGCCTGATGTTCGTTCTCGGCATCACCGTCCTTGCCGGCTGGCTGTTGCAGATCAAGGTGATTCTCTCGGTCATTCCCGGCTTTCCCTCGATGGCCTTCAATACCGCGCTCTGCTTCATGCTGTCCGGCGCTGGGCTTGTCACCTCGACATTTCCCGCCCGCCGCTTTCGGGCGGCGGCAGCGATCACGGCGGGGCTCGCGGCGGCGATCGCCGCGGTCCGGCTCGTGGAAATCGTCACGATCGGGCGGAACTTCCACTATGTCGACACGCTCGTAACTGGTCTTCTGATCGCGCCGGATTTTTCTGCGGAGATCGGCGGCGGCATGGGGCCGAACACGGCGCTGGTGTTCCTGATCGGCAATCTCTCCTTGCTGCTCTCGCTTCGCATGGAGAAATCGCGAGGTCAGGTGGTGCAGGAGCTGGCGAGCTATGTCGTCATCACGCTCGGCATGATCGCGCTCGCCGGTTACGTCACCGCCGCCGAGCAAGGCTATCGCTGGGGGCCTTATGCAGCGATGGCGCTGCACACGGCCGTCGGCATGGTGATCTTCGGGTCGGGGCTTCTGGCCCGATCCTGGCTGATGCAGCCGGCGAACCGGGCGCAGATCCCGTTGTGGATTCCGGCCGCGGTCTGCTTCACAGGCCTGCTCGTCGATCTCTATACGCCGCTCGGCGTCGCCAACGGTATTCTGTACGTGCCGCTGGTGCTGACGGCGCTGTGGTTCGGCAACAGGAATGCGCCGCTTTTCTTCGCCTTCGCCTGCACCGTGCTCCTGATGCTCGGCTTTTTCGCCGTCAGGCATGACGAAGCCTCGTTCTGGCAGGAAATCGCCAATCGCACCATCACGGCCGCCACGCTCTGGCTGATCGCGATCCTGATCTTTTATTTCATGCGCAACAGCCATCACCTGGAGACCGAACGTATCCGCTTCGGCGCACTCGTGCGCAGCACACCCGATGCCGTCATCGTCATCGACGAACGTGGAACGATCACAAGCTTCAATCCAGCGGCCGAAGCTATGTTCGGCTACTCCCCGCAGGAGACGATCGGCCGGAACATCAAGATGCTGATGCCCGAACCCTACCATTCCGAACATGACGGCTATCTCGCCCATTACCGGCAGACCGGCGAAGAGCGCATCATCGGAACGACGCGCATGGTCTCGGGACGGCGCAAGAACGGCATCGTCTTTCCGATCGACGTTTCCATCAGCGCCGTCGTCACCGGCAATACGAAGACCTTCGTCGGCATCGTGCGCGATATCAGCGAGCGCGCCCGCCAGGAAGAACGGATGAAGACGACGCTGGCCCAGCTCGAGGCCTATACCGCCGATCTCGAGCGCAGCAACCACGACCTCGACGAATTCGCCTATATCGCCTCGCATGACCTCAAGGAGCCGCTGCGCGGCCTGCACAACCATTCCCGCTTCCTGCTGGAGGATTACGAAGACAAGCTCGACGACGACGGCGTGCGCCGGCTGAACCGGCTCGTGCGCCTGAGCCAGCGCATGGAGAAGCTGGTCAACGACCTCCTGTATTTTTCCCGTCTCGGACGCCAGCAACTGGCGGTCAAGCGCACCGATATCAACCTGATCGTCAAGGACGTCGTCGCGACGATGGAGCTCCTCCTGGAAGAACGTCATGCCAAGGTCGTCATCGACGGCAGGCTCCCGGACGTGATCTGCGACGCACCGCGGCTGACCGAAGTGTTCCGCAATCTCATCACCAATGCCATCAAGTACAACGACAAACCGGCGCCGCTCGTCTCGATCGGCTATCTCGAACGCTATGTCGGCACGGACGGCACGGTTGCCCGCAACGTGTTTTTCGTTAAGGATAACGGCAAGGGCATCCCGCAGGAATTCCACGAGGATATTTTCCGCATTTTCAAGCGGCTTGAAAAGTCGCAGGATTCCGACGACGGAACCGGAGCAGGCCTCACCTTCGTCCGCAAGATCATCGCGCGGCACAATGGCGATATCTGGCTGGAGTCCGAAGTCGGCACCGGCACGACATTCTATTTCACCCTGGGAAAAAAGCGCGAGGGGCAGAATGCAGCAGCGTGACACGCAACCGATCCTGATCGTGGAAGACAGCGAAGACGATTTCGAAGCGACGATGCGCGCCTTCAAACGCACCAACCTGCGCAACTCGATCCGCTGGGCGGCCTCCGGACAGGAAGCGCTCGATATGCTGACCGCGATGGTGCCGAAACCGGGGCTGATCCTGCTCGATCTCAACATGCCCGGCCTCGACGGCCGCAAGACGCTGGAGGCGATCAAGTCGAACGACGGCTGGCGCAAGATCCCCGTGGTGATCCTGACGACCTCCGACGACGAACGCGATATCGAAGGCTGCTACGCGCTCGGGGCCAATACCTATGTGCAGAAGCCGGTCGATCTCGACGGCCTCTTCGCCGCGATCCAGCGGCTGAAGGAATACTGGTTCGAAATCGCAATCCTGCCGCTTGAGGACTGACAGATTGGCGGAAGAGTGCTGCATTCTCATCATCGACGACAATATTGACGACCGCGAGGTCTATCGCCGCATATTGGGCCGGGTCACCAGCATCGCTTACACGGTGGTCGAGGCCGAGACGGGCGAAGAGGGCCGCGCGCTGAACAGCCGCAGACGGCCGAACTGCATACTGCTCGACTATTCGCTGCCGGGACGCGACGGGCTCGGCGTTCTTGCCGATATCCTCGAGGACGACCCTGCCGCCAACGTCATCGTGCTGACTGGCCAGGGCAGCGAAACCGTTGCTGTCGAGGTGATGAAGAGCGGCGCGCGCGACTATCTGACCAAGGATTCGCTTTCGCCCGAAACACTGCATCGCTGCATCCAGAACGCCATCATGCACGGCGTGCTGGAAGCGAAGCTGGAGCAGAAGCGGCAATCGCTGGAGATCTTCACGCGCGCCATGGCCCATGATCTGAAGGAGCCGCTCCGGACGATCAAATCCTTCAGCCGGATCCTGCACGGTTCTGCAGCCCTTCCCGCCGAAGACCGGGAACTGCTCGATTACGTACTGAGTGCCGCCGATCATATGGAGGACCTGATCGTCAAGGTCTCGGGCTTCACCAAGCTCGAGGCCTCCGGCGGGCCGGAGCTGAAGCCGGTGTCGCTGGCCGACGTGCTCGGCCAGGTGGAAGACAATCTGCGCCAGCAGATCGAAAGCCGCGGGGCCGCCATCATCCGCGGAGCGTTGCCGGAAGTCATGGGCGACGCGACTCTCCTGGTCCAGCTCTTGCAGAATCTGGTGTCGAACGCCATCCGCTATTGCGATCAGAAGGTTCCGGAGATCAGGATCTCGGGCGAACCGCAGGGCGACATCTGCCGCCTCACCGTGCATGACAACGGTCCAGGCATTGATCCGCAGCATCGCGAGCTGATCTTCCAGCCGTTCAAACGCCTCGTCGGCCGCGGCATCGAGGGCACCGGGCTCGGCCTTGCCATCTGCCGCCGCATCGCGCAACTGCATGGCGGCTCGATCTGGTGCGAGGCAGGAAACGGATCCGGCGCCACCTTCATCGTCGAGGTGCCGCTCGCCGCGGTGAAGCCTCAGGCGCCCGCCGTTTCGCCCGTGACGCACAATGCCAGGCTCGGCGAACATCTGGGCGAAGGTTCTGGCCGGCTCGCCGAGGTGCTGCTGGTGGAAGACAGCCCCGCCGACATCCAGCTTCTGAAGATCAAGCTGATGCGGCGCGAGAAGGTGAATTTCAACCTGCATGTCGCCACCAACGGGCGCGAGGCGATGCAGCTGCTCGAAGAACGCGCCGGCGTTGCCGATGTGCCGCAGATCGACCTGATGCTGCTCGACATCAACATGCCGATCATGGACGGTTTCGAGGTGCTGCATGCGCTTTCGGCCGATGCCCGCCTCAAGCAGATTCCCGTCTGCATCCTCAGCACGTCGAGCGACGAGACCGACATGCGGCGGGCCCGGGATCTCGGCGCACTCGCCTATATGGTCAAGCCACCGACCCGTCAGCAACTGGAAGAGGCACTCGAGGATGTGGAGCATCTGGAATTGCTGCAGCGCGGCGATTCGCTTGCGCTTTGTGCGGAACAAAACTAAGCGATGGTCATTGGCAACGGTATGACTGTCGCAGCTCTCATACTCGCGCTCCTGACGCCCATTCAATCAGGACTGCTCTCGATGGTATCAGGCATACATCACGTCACGGCCGTCACCCGGAAGGTGCAGGCGAACGTGGACTTTTATGCCGGCTTTCTCGGCATGCGGCTGGTCAAGCAGACCGCCGGCTACGAGGACGCGACGCAACTGCATCTCTTCTACGGCGATGCGGCGGGCACCTCGGGGTCGCTGTTGACCTTCCTCGCCTGGGAGGATGGGGCACCCGGGCGGGCCGGCTACGGCCAGATCAGTGAAGTCTCGCTGGCGATCGACCCCGCAAGCATCGGCTATTGGCTGACGCGCGCCATGAGCTTCGGCCTGCGCTCCGAGGGACCGGCCGAGGAATTCGGCGAGCCCGTCCTGCGGCTGAAAGATCCCGACAACATCATTCTCAAGCTCGCCGGCGCAAAGGGCCTTGCGTCGCAAGCCGTCTGGGATGGCGCCTCTATTCCGGTCGAGCACGCCATCCAGCGGGTGCGCGGCGCGACCATGCTGACCGAAAAGCCCGCCGAGAGCCGCAGCTTCCTCGAAACCCATTTCGGCTACCGCTTCCAGGCCAACCGCGGCACGATCGACAGGCTGGCCTCGCAATCCGGCGACATCATCGACGTGCGCGATGCGCGCGGCTTCTGGTCCGGTGCGCCGGGCACCGGCACAGTCGACCACGTCGCCTTCCGCGCTCCCGATGAGGAGACGCTGCTGTCCGTCCGCAAGGCATTGGAGACGACCGAGGCGTCGCCAACCAACATGCATGACCGCAAATATTTCCGCTCGCTCTATGCACGGGAACCGGGCGGCACGCTGATCGAGCTTGCGACGGACAAACCCGGCATGATCGTGGATGAAGAGCAGGCAGCGCTCGGGGAAAAGCTCTTCGCGCCGCCCGACGCCATCACCGATCTCGGCGACCTGAAGGTGGTGCTGCCGCAATTTTCGATGCCCGGCGAACCGCGCATCAACTACCGCGAGCTGCCCTTCGTCCATCGCTTCTATACGCCGCCGAATCCCGACGGCAGCGTCTTCGTGCTTCTGCACGGTTCCGGCGGCAACGAAACGACGCTGATGCCGCTCTTGAACAAGGCGGCGCCCCGCGCGACGCTGCTCGGCGTACGCGGGCGGGCAACGGAGGAAGGTTTTCCGCGCTGGTACAAGCGCCTCACCCCCTTCTCCTTCGACCAGAACGATATCAAGACTGAGGCTGAGGCTTTCGCGGCCTTCATCGAAGGCGCCGTCAAATCCTATGGGCTCGATCCGCAGAAGGTCGTCTATGTCGGCTATTCGAACGGCGCGAACCTTCTGAACTCGCTGCTCTATCTGCACCCGAACCTCATTCACAAGGCGGTGCTGCTGCGTTCCATGCCTGTTCTCAGCGACTATCCGCATGCCGATCTGAAGGGCACGGACCTGCTCGTCATCAGCGGAAAGACGGATGCCTACGGCAAATATGCGAGCGAGCTGGAAGGGCGGCTGAAAAGTTCGGGCGCCACCGTCGATTCCGACGTCATTCCCGGCGGCCACGACCTTGGCGATGCCGATGTGCCGATCATCCAGAAGTGGCTGCTGCAGAGAATGGGCGATGAACAGCCGCCGCTGGAACAGCAGGCGGTCAAGCCGAAGCCCGAGCTGTTCGGGCAACCATGATGCCGGCAAGCACGACAGCGCCGCCCACGGCCTGCATCGTGCCGATCGCCTCGCCGAGCAGCGCCCAGGCGAGGATCGCTGCGACGACCGGTTGCAGCAGCAGCGTCAGCGAGGAAAAGGCCGGCGGCAGATAGGCCAGCGCATAGGTGATCGCCACCTGCCCGCCGGCATGGCTGATGAAGGCAAGGCCAAAAACCATCGACCAGCCATAGACCGTCACCGGCACCATGTTCCCCTCGAAGAAGAAGGCGACCGGAAGGATGCAGACGGCGGCGGACGCCGTGCTCCACAGCATGATGCGCATCGTATCGAACCGGCTGCGCAGCCTGCCGAGCCCAAGGATGTAGCAGGCGTAGAAGAAGGCGGCGATCATCGCCAGGCCATCGCCGTGAAGGTCGCCATTGCCAAGCGCGGCCGGCCCGCCCTTCAGGATGACGACGCCGGCCAGTGCCGTGACAAGTCCAAGCACGAAGACGCGGCTGATCCGCGCCTTGAAAAAGAGGAAGGCGATGACGGTGACGAAAACCGGCGCGAGGTTGGCGAGCAGCGTCGCATTGGCGACCGATGTCATGGTGATCGAAAGGTGCCAGGCAGCGAGATCGAGCGACAGCACGACACCAGGAAGGACCAGCATGCCATAGTCGGAAAGGCTTTGCGGTTTCGGTCCCGCATTCTTCTTCATGAGCGAGACGATGAAGATCGGGATCAGCGCCAGTGCCACCCGCCAGAAGGCCGTGGCCATCGGTCCGACCTCGGACAGCCTGACGAAGATCGGCGAGCCGCCGATCGCCGCTCCGCCGAGAAGGAGCATCGCCAGCGGAAAACGATTGGAAGGCGAGGCTTCGGAAAGGGTGGAGGCAGCCTGCGACATGATCTCGATATTTTTGGCGCCCAACAGGAGGGCAGCGGGATATTGGCTGGCGACTGAGTACCAGAAACCGATCAGTGGCGACAGTCAAAGAGCGACATCAGAAATAGAAAATCAGGCCGGTTGTGGCTTCGTCGCAGTCGCCTTTAGCTTCCCGGCAATCTTGCTCGCAACGAAGAATGCATGCTCGGTGACCTGCGGCAATCCCATCAGCTCGCCGAAGGTGCCGCGCGCCAAGGGACCGGAGATCAGCAGCGACGGATCTGCCGCCCCGGTCGAGCCGATCGCCTCCGAACGCTCGGTGCAGGCAAGGCCGAGGCCGGTCGGATCGAGGCTCAGGTGGCCATTTGCGGCAAGGGCGGAAAGCCACGGCTGGGTTTCGAGAATGTCACCATGGGCCGGGCCGGTGGTCACGACGACGGCGTCATAGCTCCGCTCCAACGGCTGAGGCTGATGCCGCGGTTGCAGGGTGCAACGAATGAGCTCGCCCTCGATGCGCGCATCGGCGACCGATCCGGCGAGGATCTCGAGACGGCCCGCGGCAATCGCCGCGTCGAGCACGGCTTCGACCTGCGGCGCAATGCGGAAACGGTGCACATCCCAATAGGGGCGGAGATGACGGACGAGACGGCGTCGCTCGGCAATCGGCAGCGCCTGCCACAGATCATGCCCCTGCGCCCTCACCTGATCGATCACGCCGTGCCAGCTGATGCCCTCCCCTTTGGCGGCGTCGATGGCCGAGCGGATTGCCGCCAGCAGCGAAACGGCGGAATGCGCGGCGTGAGAGAGGAAATCGCCGAAGAGCTGCTGCGGCACCGGCGCGTGGCCGCGCGAACGCAGGCCGCGGCGCGAGATCGCGGTGATCGGCCCCGCATGCCCGCGCTGCGTCAGCGAGGCAATGACATCGGCCGCCGTCAGGCCGTTGCCGATGACGAGCACGCGGTCGTGCGGGCGGATCACCTCGAGTGCGCCCGGCCTAGTGGTATCGGCGATGAAGCGGGGATGGGCGCCAAGCCTGGCCGCAAGCCGGCCGGGCGCTGCCGGCGGCGGATGGCTGGTGGCGATCGCGACGATATCGGCCTCCGTCACGCCGCCTTTGTCATCCTGGATCGACCAGCGGCCGCCCCGGCGCTCGACGGCAGTCACCGCGGCGCGGCAATGACGCACGGTGCCATCGTCGAGCAGCGGCTTCAGCATGGAAGCGACATATTCGCCGAAGAGCCGGCGCCGCGGGAAAAGCATGCCATCCGGCTGTTTCGCCTCGGGATCGTCGGCGACGGCATCCCGCGCTTCGATCCAGGCCTGGAATTCGCCGATGTCGGCGGGCTGCAGGCTCATCTTGGCGGCCGGAACATTGATGCGGTGGGCCGGATCGGTCGTGTCATAGGCCAGGCCGCGGCCAAGTTCGGCGCGCGGTTCGAAGACGACGATGACAGGACGTTCGCGGCAATTTGCCTTGGCGAGATGGTAGGCAACGCCTGCGCCGGAAACGCCGCCGCCGATGATGGCGACGACAGGCCGTTGAGACTTCAGGAGTGGATTGAACTGCATGGTGGCCGGATCATCGCTTTCGATGCCCGAGCA
Organism: Rhizobium sp. R339; assembly: GCF_002211395.1. Taxonomy (NCBI): domain Bacteria; kingdom Pseudomonadati; phylum Pseudomonadota; class Alphaproteobacteria; order Hyphomicrobiales; family Rhizobiaceae; genus Rhizobium; species Rhizobium sp. R339. The sequence goes on along the minus strand of NZ_LOKV01000023.1, from coordinate 558,853 downwards.
TAGAAGCCGGACATTGGCCGCGCAATCCTCCGCCGGCGGTTGTCTATAATAATTATGGATTATGTCCGACCCGATATCGTCGTCGAAAAATCGGCATTGCCGCGGATCGTATTGCTGACCGTGCAGATCTCTTCTTCGGCTGCACGGACGATTTTCTCGCGCATTTCCTCGTCGATATCGCCCTTGATCGAGAAGGCAATGTTGAACTTCGCAACGCGCGAAAGACCTTCCGTCGCCTTCTCGCCGGTAACGTCGACTGTGATCTCGGTGATCCTGTCCAAAACGCCCATCTGGCTGGCGGCGATGCGTGCGCTGAGCACGAGGCAGGCCGAAAGCGAGGCATAGAGCAGATCGAGCGGGCTGAAGCCCGGCTGCGACGGCGCGGTGACGATATCGATCTCACCCTTGGTGGTGGACGTGACATGCGGAAAACCCATGCGGCCGAGAACGGCGGTGGCGCCGGTCGGACGCGGACGAGCCTTGAGATCTGCCATGATGAAATCCTCTGACAACAGCCTTTCAGACAAAGCGTTCCGCCCTCTGCCCCTTACGGGGGCCGGCAGCGCTCGGCAACGGAACCTTTCCATCCCGCATCAGTTGATTACACCTGAACGAAATCAGTGACAAAGGTGGATTGCGATGCCTGATGTCCGCAGCATGGACCGCCAGGGCCGACGGATGGACGCTCGCGATCGGCTGATCGTCGCGCTCTATGCCCAGCTGAAGGCGGAGCGGGAAACACGCGAAACCCTGGAATGGGCAATCCGCAACGGCGCCATATCTCAAGAGGTGCTGGAGGCGATTGCGGCCGACCCCGTCCCCGTCGTTACCAGCGAGGATATTGCTTCCCTGGAGAAGATCATCGCGCTCGACGAAAGGCGCAAACCAAATCGGAACTAGAGAGCATGATGCTCCATGACGAGAGGAGATCCGAAATGGCCGATATCACCTATCAGGTCGTGCCGCACGACAATGGCTGGGCCTATAAGCTCGGGGACACGCTTTCTGAAACCTATGCCACTGCCGATGAAGCGATTATCCGCGCCAAGGACGCCGCATCGCGTCAGAAAATCGGTGACGGCGATGCGCTGCTCGCCTATCCCTCACCCGATGGCGGCTGGGCATTCCAGGAACTCGAAACCGACAAGAGCAACAGTCGGCTCTGAATGCGACGGAGGAGGGAATGGCCGCTCGGGCAAGCTGGAAAGGTTATCTGAAAGTCGGCGACCTCGCCTGCGCCGTTGGGCTTTACACCGCCATCTCCTCTTCCGACCGCGTCTCCTTCAACCTCATCAACCGCAGGACCGGTCACCGGGTCGAACGGCAGTTCGTCGATAGCGAGACGGGCAAGCCGGTCGGACGCGACGACCAGGTGAAGGGCTACCAGATGGAGAATGGCGATTACATCGTCATCGAAGGCGACGAGATCGCCGAAATCATGCCGCAAAGCGACAAGGTGCTGGATGTCAAGGCTTTCATCGGCTGTGACGCCGTCGACAAGCTTTACTTCGACCGCCCCTACTACCTCGCGCCCGCCGACCCCCATGATGAAGAAGCACTGGCGCTGATCGGCCGGGGCATGCGCGACGGCAAGGTCGTGGCGCTCGCCGAAGCCGTGCTTTTCCGGCGCAACCGGACGCTGCTGATCCGTCCCCATGACGACTATATCGTCGCGACGATGCTGAATTTCGATTACGAAGTTCGTTCGGCCGACAGCGTCTTCAAGGATATCCCCGACATCAAGTTCGATAAGGAAATGCTCGAGCTCGCCGGCCATATCATCGAGACCAAGCACGGCAGCTTCGATCCGAGCAAATATGAGGATCGCTACGAGCACGCGCTCGTCGAGCTGGTGAAAGCGAAGATCGAAGGCCGTGCACCGCCGAAGAAGAAAGCGCCTAGGGAAAGCAAGGTCGTCGACCTGATGGAGGCGCTGCGCCAGAGCGCAAAGATGAGCGGCAAGCCGCCTGCGAAGAAGAAGGCGCCGGCGCGCAGCGACAGCGGCAGGAAAAAGGCAAGCTGAGATGGCTCTCGAAACCTATCAGGCGAAGCGCAATTTCAAGCTCACGCCGGAGCCGCGCGGCCGAAAGGCGCGCACGAGCGGCAACAGTTTCGTCATCCAGAAGCACGATGCGACCCGGCTGCACTACGATTTCCGGCTGGAGATGGACGGCGTGCTGAAGAGCTGGGCGGTAGCGAAAGGGCCGAGCCTCAATCCCGAAGACAAGCGGCTGGCCGTGCATGTCGAGGATCACCCGCTCTCCTACGGCGATTTCGAGGGCATCATCCCGAAAGGGCAATATGGCGGCGGCACTGTCATCGTCTGGGATCGCGGTACCTGGACGCCGCATGGCGATGCCCGCAAGGCCTATCAGAAGGGCCATATGGAATTCGAACTCGACGGCGAGAAGCTGAAAGGCCGCTGGCATCTTGTGCGCATGCACGGCCGGCCCGGCGAAAAACGCGAAAACTGGCTGCTGATCAAGGGGGACGACGCAGAGGCGCGCCACGATGGCGGCCGGCAACTCGAAGAGGTGGCGGAAAACCCGGACGCGACCTGGAATTCCAAGTCGAAGGACGGCAAGGCGGTCGCCGCCAAAAAGCCGGCGCGAAAAGCCAAAGCCCCGGCACCCGAGCAACGCGACTGGCCGAAGGGGGCGCGAAAGGCAATTTTGCCCGATTTCATCGAGCCGGCGCTCGCCAAGCTGAAGCCGAAGCCGCCGGCCGGCGACCGCTGGATCCATGAGATCAAATTCGACGGCTACCGCCTGCAGGTCAGGATCGAGGATGGCGATGTCAGGATGCTCACCCGCAGCGGGCTCGACTGGACGAAGAAATTCGGCAAGGACGTGCTGGATGCCTTTGCCGCGCTGCCGGTGCAATCGGCGATGATCGATGGCGAGATCGTCGTGGAGCGCGATATCGGCGCTTCGGACTTCTCGGCGCTGCAGCACGATCTCAGCGAAGGCCGCTACGATCGCTTCGTCTTCTATGCCTTCGATCTTCTCTATATCGATGGCCACAGTCTTTTGAACGCGACGCTCATCGATCGCAAGCGCCTGCTCGAAACCCTGCTCTCCGGCGATGGCGACAAACTGCGCTACAGTGCGCATTTCAACGAAAGCGGCGGCTTGGTGCTCGACCATGCCTGCCGGCTCAGCCTGGAGGGCGTGATCTCCAAGCAGCGTGACAGCAAATACACGTCGGGACGCAAGGGCGAGTGGATCAAATCGAAATGTTCGCACCGCCAGGAATTCGTCATCGGCGGCTATGTGCCCTCGACGGCGATGAAGAACGCGATCGGCTCGCTGGCCATGGGCTATTATGAGAACGGCGAGCTCAAGCATGTCGGCCGGGTCGGCACCGGATATACGGCGGCAACGGCACAGATGCTCTATGAAAGACTGTCGCAGCTTCAGCAAAATGAAAAATCATTCGACGACAAGCTGACGGCCGAGGAGCGGCGCGGGCTGATCTATGTGAAGCCGCAGCTGGTCGGCGAGGTGGAATTCCGCGCCTGGTCGGCCGACGGGAATCTGCGCCATGCCGCCTTTCGCGGCCTGCGCGAAGACAAGCCGGCGAAGGGCGTGACGCGCGAGACGGAAAAGACGACAACACGCGAGCTGCCGAAATCAGCCGTGACGCTCACCCATCCCGACCGCATCTACTGGCCGGACGAGGGCGTGACCAAGGAAGGGCTGGCGAATTATTACGCCCAGGTGTGGCGCTTCATGGCCCCCTATGTCGTCAACCGGCCGCTGGCGCTGCTGCGCCTGCCCGACGGCATCAACGGCCGCCAGCGGTTTTTCCAGAAACATGCCTGGAAGGGCATGAACCAGCATATCGGCGAGATCATCGATCCGAAGGACAAGCAGGGAGAAAAGCTGCTGCGCATCACCGATTTCAACGGCATCGTCGCCCTGGTGCAATCGGCCGTGCTCGAAATCCATCCTTGGGGTGCGACGACGGACAATTGGGAAAAACCCGACATGATCACCATGGACCTCGACCCCGGCGAGGACGTGGAATGGGAGGATGTGATCGTGGCCGCTTACGAACTGAAGGAGCGGCTGGAGGCCGAAGGTCTCGCGGCCTTCGTCAAGACATCGGGCGGCAAAGGCCTGCATGTCGTGACGCCGCTTGCGCCGAAGGCCGGCTGGGTGGAGGTGAAGGCGTTCGCCAAATGGCTTGCCGACAACATGTCATCCGACGATCCCGGATATCTCGCAACGGCGACCAAGGCCAAGCGCAAGGGCAGGATCTTCATCGATTATCTCCGCAACGGCCGCGGCAATACGGCGGTCGCGCCCTATTCGACGCGAGCGAGACCCGGCGCCGCGGTCTCAATGCCGCTGGAATGGAGCGAGCTCGGCGCCGACATCGGGCCCGCCTATTTCACCGTTGATAACACGCCGACGCGGCTCGATGCATTGCCGAAAGACCCCTGGGACGGGTTCTTCGCGGCGGCCAAACCTTTGGAAAAGAAGAAGCGATAGGGAGCTACTTCGGCTTCCGGCCGCCTTCCGCGGCCAGGCTCTTTTTCAGCGCATCCATGATATTGATGACATTGCCGGTCGATTTCACCGGCGCCGGCTTTTTGGCGGGTGCGGCCTTCTTCAGGCTCTTCTGCTTGCCGCGGATCATCGATTTCAGCCGTTTTTGGATCGGATCCTGCACCATAGCCGGGCTCCAATCCTTGGTCTCTTCCTTCACCAGCTGCTTCATCAAAGCCAGCAGCTTGCTGTCGATCTTGGCCCCGCCGTCAAGCTCGGCCACCGGCTCGCGCACCTCCTCGCCGTACCGCAGGGTCCAGAGAATGATGCCTTTGCCCTGAGGCTCCAGGAGCACGGCCCGCTCACGCCGATAGAGAACCAGCCGGGCGATGCCGACGACGTCGTTCGCCTTCATCGCCTCGCGGATGACGCAGAAGGCTTCGACGCCAACCTTGTCCTCGGGCGCCAGAAAATGCGGTTTGTCGTACCAGATCCAATCGATCGAGCCGCGCGGCACGAAGCTGTCGATATCGATGGTGCGGGTGCTTTCGAGCCCAACCTCCTCGATCTCCTCGTCCTCCAGAAGAACATAATCGTCCTCGCCGCGCGGATAGCCCTTCACCTGGTCCCGCTCGGCCACCGGCTTGTGCGTGACGCTGTCGACATAGCGGCTTTCGACGCGGTTCTTCGTCTGGCGATTGAGAACATGGAAACGCACCTTGTTGCTCTCCGTCGTCGCCGGCGTCAGCGAGACGGCGGCGGTGACGAGCGAAAGCTTGAGGTAGCCTCTCCAGAATGTCTGACGTGCCATGTGTTCCCACCTGCCGCACACCTGTGGACATGGCAGTGAACGGTGGACCTGCGTTTTGGTTCCGAGAATGCGGAATTCGCGGATCAGATGGTATCGTTCACGGCCGCTGCAAACCGCGCTTCAGTGCCGCAGGCCGAGTGCCGAGCCATTCCTCCCTTGTCACGCCCGCTATCCTACTCAATAATGTGGCCCAAAGATTTTCAGGACATGGTACGCTGAATGTTGAGGCTTCTCGCCAAAATAGCCGTCGTTTTCGTCTTCAATTTCGTTCTGGTTATCGGCACTGCCGACCTGTCTTTCGGGCAAGAATGCCCCGAACCCGCAATAGCGACGACGGCATCGGCCCAGCCGAAACCTTCGACCAGGAGATATAATCGAGCCCTTCCAAGCTATCGCGACAGATCGTCCCGATATGACTTGGCTCTTGTCGGGGATTCTCTTGTCGAGCTCTGGCAGCCGTGGGTCAAGAACAGCTTCCCCACGCGCCGTCCGATGAATCTCGGTGTTGCCGGCGACACCACGCAAAATGCGCTTTATCGGCTCGACAACCTAAATCTTCCAGATTTTCATCCGGCCGATGTCGTCATCCTCGTCGGCACCAACAATCTGGGTCCGAAGACAAATCCCTGTTCCGTCGTGGCGGGAGTTACGGCGGTCGTCGAAAAAGTCCGGTCTCTGTGGCCGAGCGCCCATATTTATTCCTTGTCCATACCGCCTCGCGGCAAACAGTACGCTTCTTATGAGGACATACGCGTTTCAGCCAACAAGCTCATCGCATCTTCACTAGCCGAATTGCCGGGTGTCACTTTTATTCAAATGCACGATGATATGTTGCGGTGCGGCAAGCCAAGCGATAAAGAGTGTTCCAACTACAAGCCCGACCATCTTCATTTCGAGGAAGGGGCATACAATCTGATCGGGAGCTTCCTTGCCGCAGCGGGTCTGCGGCTCTGATCTTTGTCCCCCGGGGACAGCAAAAGTAAGCGGAGTGTCATGAGCACCTCATTCGACAGCTACCAGCCGATCGGCCTGCAAAGACACAAGCCCAGGGCTCGGGCGCAATACCGCATCAAGCGCGAAACCGCTGTTCGGATCGTCCTCACGGCAATATTTTACATCACGCTGTGGCGGGCAACCGGCATGTGGTATGGGCTGCCGGCCGACTTCCAGGAGGGTGCCGGCAAAGATCCGATGCCGATGCGACTGTTGCTGATGTCGCTCGTTCCCCTCATCGGGCTCTACTGCCTGCTGGAGCCCAAGCGAGTCGTCGAACTGATACGCAATGCCTCGCCGCTCGTTGGTATAATCTGCTTATGCTGCTTTCTGTCGATTGTATTTTCCGTCAGCCCTGGCTCTTCATTCCGTGCTTTCGTAGCCGTAGCGCTGCTGTCAGCCGGCCCAATTCTTTACAGAGCCCGTTACGGAGCGGTCGAAACGTTTGAAAGTCTTGCAAAGTTTGCGATTGCGACGGCATTCATAAATATTCTTTACACAGCAGCCTTTCCTCAATTCGCCGTCATGAGAGGCAGTTATGCCGGGATGGTGAAAGGGGCATTCTATCACAAAAATATGCTCGGCCAGTTTTCGGCAACGAACTTCATATTGCTGCTTCCAGTCTTTTCGACACGCCGACTGCGCTACTATGACCTACTGAGATGGACGGCAATGCTGCTCTACCTCGTGCTCATCGTGCTGGCGAAGTCGTCAACTGCCGTCATTCTGCTTTCGATCGGAATAGCGGTGTTCTACGGGATGCGTTTCATCCAGCGCTTTCCCGGTCGCATCCTGCGATCCTTCATCGTTCTTCTAGCCTTCGCCTTGCTGGGCTTTGTTGTCTCCATCGCTTTGATGGGTGTGGCGCAGGCGGTTGCGGAGTCGTTCGGGAAAGATCTAACGCTCAGCGGACGTACGAATGTTTGGGAACAATTGCTGCCTCTGATCTTCGAGCGGCCGCTTTCGGGCTGGGGATTTGCCTTGTTCCGACAGCCGGAAATCATGGAGCAATATGTCCGTCTTACCTGGGACGCTCAGTCCACGCATAATACCTACATCGAACTCGCGCTGAATATGGGCATACCTGCCACTGTGATCTGGACCTCGTTCGTCGTGGTGCGACTGGTGACGAAAATGACCTCGTCGCCCTTGAATCAAGCCCTCGCCATCACGAAGAGAAAGGAGGTCGTTATAATCCTTCTGATCTTGATCGGCGCGTTCACCGAAGCTGGAATGATGCTCGCCCCCTTCATCTTGTGGCCTCATACCGTGATCGCGCTTGTGGGCCTGGGCCCGGAATTCCTGTCCCGCTTCCGCAAACCGACCCAGGCCGGCGAACAACATGCATCAGGTTAAGAATATGAGTTCAGGCAATCGTAGACTTGTTGGCCTCGACGGGATTCGTGGCTTGGCGGCTATCTGTGTGGCGGTCCATCATACAGAAGGATTTGTCGGTTTCGATGCGGCGCCTGCTGCCTATCTCGCCGTCGACCTGTTCTTTTGTCTCAGCGGGTTTGTGATTGGTCATGCCTATGAAAGGAAACTGATCCAGGAATCGTCGCTGTCTGCCAATGATTTTGCTCTCAAACGATTGATCCGCTTATATCCACTTTATCTGCTTGGCCTGGTGCTGGGCGTATTAGCTTACGCAGGCATGTCGCTCAGCAGAAATCAGCAGATCGACCCCGTACTGTTCGCTGCCTCTCTGACCGCCTCGATGTTCTTCTTGCCGGCGATTGGCGGAACGTCACTGAAGGCCCCGAACCTCTTTCCTTTCAACGGTCCGTCATGGTCCCTCTTCCTGGAAATTGTGATCAACCTGGCTTACGGTTATGCGGCCAGATTGCTCTCCAGCGGTGTGCTCATCCTTATCCTCATTGCGTCATGGATCTGGTTGGCGGCGCAGACGCTGAGCCATGGAAGCGCCGATCTGATCCCGCTCGACGGCGCTTTGCTCTCCGGATTTCCGCGCGTTCTCTTTTCCTTCACCATTGGCATCTTGATGTACCGCTATCGGCAGCGGCTTTCGCCGGGTTCTGGTTTCGGAAAGGCAATCGCGCTGGCGACGATCGTTATTGCAACCGCTTCTCTCATCTTTCAGACACCAGCGGCCTTCATCGGCATCAAAGACCTGATTGTTATCTCCGTTTTATTTCCTGTTGCGGTGCTTGTTCTTTACGCATCCAACTTCGACGGGATATTGCGGCAGCCACTTCTCATTGCCGGAGAGGCATCCTATGCGCTCTACGCCATTCACGTGCCGCTGATCGGGCTGATGCTCGGCGCCTGGAAGGCAGCCGGAATGGGACAACCACCGGCTTGGGCAATTTTTGCCATTGTTCTTCCGCTTATCGTCCTTCTGGCAATCGTCGTTACCCGGCTCTACGACGAGCCGGTGCGAAAGGCGATCAGCGGCAAAAATACAATCGGACTCCGGTGGCTCAAGTGGCGCCGATCCTGAACTTTGGCGCAATGCCCAGCGCGGCAGCCCGCACGACCGCCGCTTAAATCGAGAGATACCTCTTCTGCCAGGGCAGCATATGCTCCTGCCATGCGCGCGGCGTGAATTCGTCGTAGGCGGTCTCCGCGATCGCCAGCATCCAGTTCTGGCCTTTGCGGGCGAGCAAGACGCATGACAATTCCATGCCGGGTTCGGGAGCAATGGAAGGCCGATTGGCGCCGGGGATATCTATCCCCTTGTCGCGCCACTGGATGCGGATCTCGTCCGGCTCGGATGTCCATTCGCCGGAGGCGACGGAGGCTTTTCCGTCGTCGGGCCGGAAGCGAAGCGGCGGCGGCGTGACATTCAGAAAGCTGCCGTCATTGGCATAATTGCCTTCGACTTCGCCGGCTGTCTCTTTGCCGGGTCCTTTCAGGACAATATCCTGCTTGCAGCGCAGGAATATGTTGCGCCGGAAGCTCCCGGACCATGCGCGGTTGGCGAAGAAGGCGATGTCGCATCCGCTGATCACGTTGTCGTGGATGTCGATATCTTTGCGGAATGCGAGCTCCTGGTCGGAAAAACCGCTCAGGGCCACGCCGCGATTGTTGTTCTCGATCCAGTTGTCATAAACGTGGTGGCCGGCATGGTCGGCCTTGTCGCCGATGCCGTAGCCGAAGGAATAGTCGTTCATCCTGCCATCGCGCATAATGTTGCTGCGCACGACGGCATCATCGCCGATCGACGAAAAGGAGAAATTCTTGCCGCCGATGAAATTGTATTCGACGCGGTATTTTCGGGTTCTATCACAAACCAGGGCGCCCTTGTTCGAAGCGCTGTCGGGCGACTGCAGGAAGAGATTGCCGCGGATCACGACGTCGGAACTGATATTGGTGTCGCTGTTCTGATAGGCGAACTGGCAGCAGTCGGCACCTTGCCCGGTGGCTGCTCCGATGCGGTTGTTTTCCAGCAGCACGTCCACCGTCTTCGTCAGGTAGATGCCGTCGCCCTTCACATTCTGGGTTTCGCAGCGCCTGATGACGAGATTTCTGCCGTTGTGAAATTTGAAGCCGCGCGGGGAATTCTTGACGATGACGTCCTCAATCACCGTATCGGAAAACACCTGGTAGGCGACACCGATATCCTCAGCGCCGTCTATGACCTGCCCTTGCGTGCGGGCGCCGTGAACTTTCTTTCGAGAGATGGCGGGCATCGGGTCTCCAATCGGCAGGATCATCGCTCAGCGAATTAAGGAAGCGCATATGGCAGGAGTTTGACGGTTTGCTCCCGGTCCGATGCGCAGGCAATATGAAAACCTTCGCGACGGCAGCTCTTGCTGCCTGCGTGAACTTTCGCCACAATCCATACTGCAATTCATGGGCTGTCCCAACCTCGGCTTGGCTCACGGCATAATATTGTTAAGTTAGAAATGATTGCGGATTGAAGGCGGCGGAAATCGGTCCGCCAGTCTGAAGACTTCAAAATCTCGAACCGGTTTTGCGGCGGGGACGCGACATGACCTTCGTGGAGTCGCAAGGGGATCGAAAATACCGGACCAGCAAGCGGGTGGGCGAGCTCGTGGAATGCTCGTCGCTGCAGGTCGAACTCCGGCGTTTCGATCCGGGCTGGCAGTTGGACCTTACCCTCGAATGTACTGAGATAGCGGTGCTGCTTTCAGGCCAATCGAAAATCAGGTGGACGGGGGACGGTCACCGGCGGGAGGCGATCGCCCGCCCCGGCGTCGCGTGGGTATGTCCTGCAGGTGTCCATGAGAGCGGCGTGGAGGTGGTCGGCACGATGCCGGAATCCCTGCATATCTTCCTGCCGCCCTCGCTCGTCGGGCAGACCGCGCTTTCGAATTTCGACATCGACCCGGCAAGGGTGGAGCTCGCTTATGCGGGCGGTGTGCCCGATCCCATGGTGCTGCAGATCGGCCAGCTCTTTCGCGGCTTGCTCAATCGCACCCTGGAGCCGACGGATCGGCTCTTCCTCGATGGGCTGCAGCTGACGCTGGCGGCGCACCTGTTCGGCACCTATTCGTCCGGTCGATGGCAGGACGCCGCCCGGCCGCCGACCATCGGCCCCAAAAGGCTGCAGCGCGTCTTCGATTTCATCGAAGCCCGTATCGCTGCGGAAATTTCGCTGGACGACCTTGCTGCCGAAGCCTGCCTCAGCCCCTTTCATTTTGCCCGGATGTTTCGCAAGGCCACCGGCATGGCCCCGCATCGCTACGTCACGGAGCGGCGGATCGAAGCGGCCAAGGAGAAGCTGCGGCTCGGGCGATCCTCGCTCGTGGAGATCGCGCTCGACACCGGCTTCGGTTCGCAGGCGAATTTCACGCGCGTCTTCCGCAAGATGACCGCCCTGACGCCCGGCCAGTACCGCGCCCTCCTCAGGGGCCAATAGCGCCCACCGTCGCGAGTTGCCAGCCATATGCGCGCGGAACAGCGCAAGATCTGCAAACAGCGCCGCAAGAACTGAAAATACTGCGCCGCCTTTGCGCCCTACACCTGTCTCGTCGAACGGGAATTTTAGCCCGAACGAAAAGAGGAGACGGGAGATGATGACCATCAACGAGGCCCGCCGGATCATCGCCGCAGGCGAGGCGCGGGCAAGAGAAATCGGCATCGCCGTCAATATTGCAGTCCTCGATGCCGGCGCGCACCTGAAGGCATTCGCGCGCATGGACGGCGCCCTTCTCGGTTCGATCGATATCGCCGTCGGCAAGGCCCGGACGGCCGCGCTGTTTTCCATGCGCACCGAAGCGATCGGCGAATTCTGCAAACCAGGCGGCACCTCATTCGGCCTGGAGCAGACCAATGGCGGCCTCGTCGTCTTCGCCGGCGGCATCCCGCTCACCGATACGAACAAGCTCCTGATCGGCGCCGTCGGCGTATCCGGCGGGGCCGTATCCCAGGACCTTGAAATTGCCCAGGCCGCGGCCGCCGCCATCGCGCGCTGAACGGCCGTTTTCAAACCCAAGCAGATCGAAAGGAAATGAGCATGAGCAAGACGATTCTGATCACCGGCGCAGGCTCCGGATTCGGCAAGGGCGCCGCCCTCGGCATGGCCAGGAACGGCCACAGCATCATCGCAACCACGCAGGCTTCATCGCAGGTCACGCCCCTGCGCGAAGAAGCCGCCGCCCTCGGCCTCAAGAATTTCCGCGTCGAACGTCTCGACCTCACCGACCATTACGATATCCAGCAGGCGCAGGGCTGGGATTTCGATGTGCTCTGGAACAATGCCGGGATGGGCGAAGCCGGCCCGGTCTGGGAAATTCCGATCGAACTCGTCCGCAAGAACTATGAGATCAACGTCTTCCTGCCGTTGGTGCTGACCCAGAGCGTCGTCCAGAAGTGGGTGCGCGAAGGCAGGAAGGGCAAGGTCGTCTTTACGTCCTCGATGGGCGGACTGTTCACCCCCGCCAACTGGGGCACCTATGTCTCCACCAAGCACGCGCTGGAATCGATCGCGGAAGCGCTGCAGCAAGAACTCAGCCGCTACGGCATCAAGATCCAGACGATCAATCCGGGCGCCTATTACACCGGCTATAACGAGACAATGGCCGATAATCCCTTCCGCTGGCTCGATGACAACAGGAATTTCACCAAGCGCGCCGACCTGCGCAAAGGCTTCGACGACTTCTTCGCCACCCCGGAAGGCAAGATGGATCCCAAGGAAATGATCGACCGCATGATCGAGATCGTCCCGGCCGACACCGGCAAGTTCCGCAATGTGGTTCCGAAGGTCATCGAGGACATGCTGAAGGATCACCAGCTCAAGGCCTGGGAAAACGAGATCTGAACAGGCCTCTTGCGGCGAGCGGCGCCCGACCGGCGGTACCGCTCGATAACTCAATCTTCGGAGCAAGCCATGTCTGCCACCTCAAACGCAGCGATCCGCAGTCCCAATTCAACCGGTCGCCGCATCGTCAACGCTGCCTTCGGCATCGCCGCCACCGTTCTGGCCCTGACCGGCCTGGAAGCGCGCGCTGCGTCGCCGACGCTGAGCGAAACCGAACGCCGCAACAAGACGGTCGTCGAGGCCGGCTTTGAGGGATGGGCAGCCGGCACCGGCAGCCCTTACGACCTGCTTGCCGACGACGCCCGCTGGACGATCGAAGGCTACTCGCTGGCATCGAAAACCTATCCGAACCGCGAGGCGTTCCTGCGAGAGGTGATCCGCCCCTTCAACGCGCGCATGCAAGCGCCGCTGAAGCCCGTCATCCGCAACGTCTATGCCGATGGCGACACCGTGATCGTCTTTTTCGACGCCCGCGGCATCGCCCGCGATGGAAAGCCCTACGTCAACACCTATGCCTGGTTCCTCGACATGCGCGACGGACGCATCGTGCGCGCCTCGGCCTTCTTCGATTCAGTGGCATTCAACGAGCTCTGGACGCGTGTGACGCCGTCTGAATAGGCACGTGCCTTTGAGGAAGAGGCGGACATCCCGTATCGAACTACGGTTGGGATGTCCGCTTCGCCACACGGGGAGATCGCAGCGCCAACCTCTTTGATCTCAGAACCTTGCGTGGCCGGCTACCAGTTTGTCACCGAACCGTCGCGACGCTTGAGATGCGGCGCCTCCCAAAATTCAAAGCTTTGCTTCGCGATCAATTCCTCATTGACTTCAATGCCGAGACCGGGCGCGTCGGAGACAGCGTAATGCGCCTTTTCCAGCCGTGGCTGGACAGGGAAAAATTCGGAATTGTCGAAACCGAGGTGGGTCTCGGCCGGGCTCGCCCGGGTTTCCAGCCAGGCAAAATTTGCAACCGCGGCTGCGAAGTGGATGGTCGCAGCCGTACAGACCGGGCCCAATGGATTGTGCGGCATCATGTCGACATAGTGCGTCTCGCTCCAGCCCGCGACCTTCATCGACTCCGTGAGACCCCCGACGTTGCAGACATCGAGACGGTTGAACTGATGAATGTCGCGCTCGATATAGGGCAGGAACTGCCACTTCGAGGAAAACTCCTCGCCGATCGCAAAGGGAATGTCGGTCATGCGCCTCAGCGCCTCATAAGCACCTGGCGTCTCGTCGCGGATCGGCTCTTCGAGGAAGTCGAGCGTGCCCTTCGGCATCTTCTGGCAGAAGCTCGCGGCCTCGGCCACCGTCAGTCGGTGGTGATAATCGATGCCGAGAACAACGTCTTCTCCGAGCGTTTCGCGCGCCTTGACGCACCACTTGGCGGTCGTCGCGATGTGTTCACGCGGCTCATAGGTTTCCTTGTTCTCGTGACCGGCGGGCGACAGACGCATCGCCGTCCATCCATGTTCAACAAGCATCTGCGCCTGTTCGATCATCGCCGGTCCGGGCTCGGCGAAGGTCGTCGCGAAGGTTGGGATTCGGTCGCGCTGCTTTCCGCCGAGCAATTCGTAGACCGGCACGCCGAGCGCCTTGCCCTTGATGTCATGCAGCGCAATGTCGATCGCCGAGATCGCCGCCTGCAGCACGCGGCCGCCTTCGAAATACTGGCTGCGATACATTTCCTGCCAGAGCGCGCCGATTTTGAACGGGTCGCGGCCACGCAGGAATTCCGCATAATGTTCGAGAGCGCCGACCACGGCCTTCTCGCGGCCGGAAAGACCGCTCTCGCCCCAGCCGAAAATGCCCTCGTCCGTCTCGACCTTCACCAGAAGCTGGTTGCGAATGCCGACCTTGACGGCATAGGACTTGATCGCTGTGATCTTCATGTCATCCCCTCTTCTCACCAATGCCACAGGGTGCCGTCTTCCAGACGGTTCACCGGCAGGTAGGCGCGTTGGTATGGATATTTTTCGGCGAGTTTCTCATCGATATCGACGCCATGCCCGATGGCTTCGCCCGGATGCAGATAACCGCCGTGGAGGGTCCAAGTGCCGGGGAAGACTTCCAGAATTTCGGGCAGATAGCCGGAATATTCCTGGATGCCGAAGTTCGGCACCCAGAGATCGAGATGCAGATTTGCGCCAAGGCAGATTGGCGACATGTCCATGGCGCCATGGCAAGCCGTGCGCACATTGTAGACGCCGGCATAATCCATGATGCGACGGAGCGCCGTGATGCCGCCGGCATGCACGGTCGTCGTGCGGATATAGTCGATCAGCTGCTCCTCGATCAGCAGGCGTGCGTCCCAGATCGTGTTGAACACTTCGCCGACGGCCAGCGGCGTCGTCGTGTGTTTGCGGATGAGCCTGAAGCCTTCCTGATGTTCTGCAGCGACCGTATCTTCCAGCCAGAAGAGACGAGCAAATTCGAGATCCTTGCCGAGGCGGGCCGCCTCGATGGGCGTCAGGCGGTGATGCGTATCGTGCAGCAATTCGACATCGGGACCGTAGGCCTCGCGAACGGCTTCGAACAGTTTCGGGATATGGCGCAGATATTTCGAGGTCGACCATACCTCTTCATGCGGAACCGCATCGTCGGCCGCATTGTTGGTGACGGATTTCTTTCCCGTTCCATAGACATCCGGCAGACCGGGAATGCCGACCTGTACACGGATCGCCTTGTAGCCCTGCTCGATCCGGCGACCGACCGCCTCGACGGCTTCCGCAATGTCCGTGCCCTGGGCGTGCGTGTAGCAGAGCACCTTCTCGCGGCTCGCGCCACCGAGCAACTGATAGAGCGGCATGTTGGCGGCCTTGGCCTTGATGTCCCAAAGTGCCGTGTCGATGCCGGCGATAGCAGCCATCGTCACCGGGCCGCGGCGCCAATAGGCACCTTTGTAGAAATACTGCCAGATGTCCTCGATGCGTGAAGGATCGCGGCCGATCAGAAGCGGCGCCAGGTGATCCTGCAGATAGGCCACGACAGCCTTCTCGCGGCCGTTCAGCGTGGCGTCACCGACGCCCGTCAGGCCTTCATCTGTGAAGATCTTGACGGTGACGAAGTTCCGGCCCGGCGAGCAGACGATGATTTTGACGTCGGTAATTTTCATGACTTATCCGTTGGCTGAAACTGTGCGTGTGGGGTCGTAGCGGAACCGGTTGTGAATACGCCGGTTTCGCGGGTCGGGATGGGGAATGGCAGAGAGAAGTGCGCGCGTATAATCATGCGCCGGATTGTTGACGACCTGGTCGGTCTCGCCTGCTTCCATGATTTTGCCGCGATACATGACTGCGACGCGGTCGCACATGTAGCGGATGACCGACATGTCGTGCGAGATGAAGACATAGGAGAGACCGAGCTCGTCCTGCAGCTTCATCATCAGGTCCAGCATCTGCGAGCGCAGCGAGACGTCGAGCGCCGAGGTCGCCTCGTCGGCGATGATCAGGCGCGGCTTGACTGCGATGGCACGGGCGATGCCGATACGCTGGCGCTGGCCGCCGGAGAAGGCATGCGGATAGCGCTCCCGCCAGGAGGGCTCGAGACCGACCTGCTGCATGAGCTCGGATACCCGATCCTCGAGCGGCCTGCCTTTCATACCGGCGAGCTTCAGCGGCTCAGCGATGATCTGGCCGACAGTCTTGCGGGGGCTGAGCGATCCGACAGGGTCCTGGAAGATCATCCGGATATCGCGGCGGACATCCTTGAGCGTTGCCTTGTCGGTGGTGCGCAGCTCCACCGTGCTGCCGTCCTTGCGGCGATAATCCATGGCGCCGGATTGCGGATCGTAGATGCGCAGCAGACAGCGGCCCATCGTCGTTTTGCCGGAGCCGGATTCGCCGACAATGCCGAGCGTTTCGCCAGGCCGGACAATCAGCGACACGTCATCGACGGCGCGCAGGCCGGACGGGAAGGTTAGCGAGAGGTTCTTCACCTCCAATAGCGGCGGCGCCTCGACCGGGATCGGCGGCCGCGACAGACGCACTTCCGCCTTGCGCTCCAGCTTGACGACGGAACCGATCAGCCCGCGGGTATAATCGTCCTGCGGGGTGTGGAAGATCTGCTCGACCGGCCCTTTCTCCATCACCTTGCCGCGATACATGACGAGCACTTCGTCGGCGATCTCGGCAACGACGCCCATGTCATGGGTGATGAAGAGCACGGCCATGCCGTGGCTCTGCTGCAGCTTGCGGATCAGGTCGAGGATTTCGGCCTGCGTCGTCACATCGAGCGCCGTCGTCGGCTCGTCGGCGATGAGAACCGAGGGGTTGCAGGCGAGCGCCATGGCGATCATCACCCGCTGGCGCATGCCGCCGGAGAATTCGAACGTGTAACGGTCGATCGCCGTTTCCGGCCGCGGGATTTCCACTTGCCGCAACAGCTCCAGCACCCGCTCGCGCTGCTGCTCGCCGCGAATGCCGAAATGGATCCTGAGCGCTTCGCCGATCTGCGTGCCGATACGGTGGACCGGCGAGAGCGAACTCATCGGCTCCTGGAAGATCATGGCGATCTCCTTGCCGCGTACGCCGCGGATCTCCTTGCCGCGCGGATCGAGCTTTGCGAGATCGGTCGACGTGCCGTCTGCCCGTGTCAGGACCACCGAGCCGCCTTCGATCCGGCCGGGCCGGTCGACGATCTGCAGGATGGAGCGGGCCGTCACCGACTTGCCGGAACCGGACTCGCCGACGACACAGAGCGTCTTGCCACGTTTCAGCTCGAAAGAGACGCCGTCGACCGCCTTGAATACGCCGGTGCGGGTCGGAAAGTAGGTCTTGAGGTCATCGACCTTGAGGATCGTATCGTTTGTCATGGTCACGAAACCGACTCGTAGGGATCTGCGGCATCGCGAAGACCGTCGCCGAGGAAGTTGAGGGAAAGAACCGAGATGACGATGGCCGCCGCAGGCGTGAACAGAAGCCAGGGGGCCTGCGCCACGGCACGGATATTCTGCGCCTCCTGCAAGAGCACGCCCCAGGAAATGATCGGCGGCTGCAGCCCGATGCCGAGGAAGGAAAGCGCCGTTTCCGCCAGGATCATGGAGGGGATCGCCAGCGTCAGGGTCGCAATGATGTGGCTCATGAAGGACGGAACAAGGTGATTGAAGATGATGCCGACCTCGCTCATGCCGTCGAGACGGGCGGCGATGACGAAATCCTCGTTGCGCAGAGACAGGAACTTGCCGCGGACTTCGCGCGCCAGGCTCGTCCAGCCGATCAGCGAGACGATAAGCGTGATGACGAAATAGGTGCGAAGCGGTGGCCAGCCGACCGGAATGGCAGCGGCAAGGCCCATCCATAGCGGGATCGTGGGGATGGAGCGTAGAAGCTCGATCATGCGCTGAATGCCGAGGTCGATCCAGCCGCCGAAGAAGCCTGAGATACCCCCGATGGTGACGCCCAGCAAAAGGCTCATGAAGACACCGACGAGGCCGATCGACAGCGAGATCTTGGCGCCGTGAACGACACGCGAGAAAATATCGCGGCCGAGGCGGTCAGCGCCGAAGATATACATGCTATCGCCGGGCATCGGACTCTTCAGACCGAATAGCTTGGTCTGCATCGGGATGAAGCCGAGCAGATAGTAGGGCTGCGGCGCCTTGACGAGGAAGCCGACATCGACGGGCTTTGCCGGATCGGGTGCAAATTCGCGCCGCATGGATTCCGTATTCAGCGTCATCTTGAGCTGGCTGACATGCGGGCGGAAGGAGCCATCGACGAGCAGAGACAGGCCTTGCGGCGGCGCATAGGTGAACCGCGCATTGGTGGCGTTCGGATCGAAGGGTGCGATGAAGTCCGCGAAAGCCGCAATGAGATACATGAAGACGATGACGACGAGGCTCGCCAACGCGATCTTGTGTTTCTTGAATTTCAACCAGAACAGACGCCACTGGCCGGCGACGGCCATGTCCCTGCCACCGAGATTGACGGATGGGCCGGCTTCCGGCGGGAGATGGGTGATATCAGTCATTGCAACCGGATCCGCGGGTCAGTGATGGCGAGCAGGATGTCGGAAATCAGCGTGCCGATGATTGTCAGCACCGAAATCAACAGGATGAGGGAGCCGGCGAGATACATGTCCTGAGCAAGCAGGGCACGCAGCAGCAATGGCCCCGTGGTCGGCAGGCTCATGACGACGGAGACGATGATCTCGCCCGAGATGACCGCGGGCAGGATCCAGCCGAGCGTCGAGATCAGCGGGTTCAGAGCGAGACGTACCGGATAACGGATCAGAAGCTCGAATTCGGACATGCCTTTGGCACGCGCCGTCGTCACATAGGGCTTCGACAGCTCGTCGAGGAGATTGGCGCGCATGATGCGGACAAGAGCTGCGAGCGAGCCAAGGCCGATGACGATGACCGGAAGCCAGACATGCTGGGCGAAATCGATGAGCTTGCCGAAGCTCCATGGCGCATCGATGTAAGAAGGCGAGAAAAGACCGCCGACGCTCTGGCCGAAATAGGCCGACATCACATACATGGCCGAAAGCGCCATCAAGAAGTCAGGCACCGCAAGGAAGAAGAAGGCGAGGAAAGTCGCCGAATAATCCGAGATCGAATATTGCCGCACCGCCGATAAGATGCCGATCGGGATCGCAACGGCCCAGACGAAGCAGAGCGTCAGGAACGAAAGCAGCAGCGAGAAACCCAGACGGCCCCAGATGAGTTCCGTCACCGGCTTGCCGAGCTCGAAAGAGATGCCGAAATCGCCATGCAACAGGATGCCGGCAATCCACTTGTAATATTGAAAGTAGATGGACTGATCGAGGCCGTAGCGCTCGCGCATGGCGGCGACGGTCCCCTCTTCCACGGCGCCGCCCTGGCTTGCCCAGTCAGCCATCAGGGTGGTGAGATAGTCTCCCGGCGGCAACTGGATGATGATGAAAGCGATGATGGAGACGGCGAAGAGTGTCGGAATCGCGAACACCAGCCGCCTGGCGATAAAACGGAGCATGATCTCAGACCGTTCGATAGGATCGAAGGGGCGGCCGGCGGAGGCACAATACCTCCACCGGCTCTGGGAGGAGCCTTAATTGGCCTTGTCGAAGTACCACTGGGTCAGCGTCGGAGCCGGATGCCAGAGGTTGCCGGTGATCGGGATACCGTTGACGACATTCTTCAGGTTCTTCGACACCATCATGTATTTCGGCATGGGGCGCGAAATGCCGATGTTGAGGAAGTTGTCGGCCGACAGATTGAGGAATTCCTTCATCTTGTCGCGCCGGTCGTCATCGGTGACGGCGGCATTGACCTTGTCATAGGCCGCCATCAGCGCCTTGATCTGCTCCGGCGGCTCTTCGCCCGTCGCATGATTGGAATACCATTCGCTCCAGCGCATCGCGAAGAAGATGTCAGCCTTCTGGAAAGGCATGTAGCAGCGCGGATCGGTATAGACTTCCGAGAGGCCGCCGACACAGTTCCAGATATAGGCGTCCTGCTCATTGGCTGCCCACATCGTGTTCAGACGGGCGCGATCGGTGGTGCGCAGCTGGATATCGATGCCGACATCCTTGGCATATTTCTGCACCATCTGCATGACATCGGGATAGGACAGACCGAAGACGTCGGCGACCATGAAGTTGATGGTGAAGCGCTTGCCCGTCTCATCGAGGCGGAAGCCTTCGGCATCTTTCTTCGGCATGATCTTGTCGAGCATCTCGTTGGAGAGCTTCGGATCGAACTCCGTGTATTGCGTCGCCTCGCGCTCGTTGAAGAGCTCGTGTTCCGGCTGGGGTGCGACCTGAGCCGGCGCGCCCTGGCCGACATAGACGAGATCGATGATCTCCTGTCGGTTGATGGCGTGGCTGAGCGCGATGCGGAAGTCCTTGTTCTGGAAGAGCTTGCGCTTCACATCATCGGTCGAGTTGAGATTGAGCAGGATGACGGCATCGTTGGCCGGCAGATCCTTGACGTCGACGAAACGGTAATTGCCGGTTTCCTGGCCGTCGAACAGCACCGATTTGAAGGTCGAGTTGTTGATGTGACGGAAGGCGAAATCGAACTCGCCCGAGGTCATCTTCAGCGCCATCAGCTGCGGATCGTCGAGCTTGGCCCAGGTAACACCATCGATATAGGGAAGCTGATTACCGTCAGGATCGACTTTCCAGTAATAGGGATTGCGGGTCGCGACAACGCGCTCGCTGTCGGCATAGGGTACGGTCAGAACCCATGGGTTCATCGTCGGCAGTTCGAGGTTTTGCCAGTAAGGCGGCTGGAAGGTCAGCGACACCTTCGAATTGAAGAGCGCCACCCAGTCGCCTGCTGCCGGATTGGCTTTCAACAGCGCCGGAATGCCATCCTTGTTATACTTCTCGTGGAATTGCTGCAGATAGTGCTTGGGGTAGATGACCGGCAGATGGCCCTGTCCATAGGCGAGCTGCTGCAGGAAGAGGCCGTAGGGTGAATCGAATTTGAATTCGACCGTCAGATCATCGATCTTGCGTACCTTCACCGGTTTTCCGGCGACCGTAAAGGTCGGGTTCTTGGCCGGCGAGAGTGCGTCGTTCATGAATACGTCTTCGTACCAGAACATGATGTCGTCGGCCGTAAAGGGCTGACCGTCGCTCCACTTCAGACCCTTGCGCAGCTTGAAAGTGTAGGTGGTCGCATCTTCAGACGCGGTGAATTCCTCAGCCAGCGAGGGCACGACCTTCTGCCAGGCCGGATCCCAGCGAACCAGCAGCTCGTTGGCGATGGTGCGGGTCAGATTGTACTGATCGCCATTGGCAAGGATCGTAGTGCGCAACGTGCCACCGTACTTGCCGACACCGTCAATCATCGTTTCGACAAAGGGATTGTCTGGAAGGCGATCGGCTACAGCAGGCAGTTTGCCGCTTTTGACCTGCTCATCAAGCATCGGCGCCTGTTTGAAATCGGCCGCCCAGGCCGGGACCATTGGTCCCAAGATGACGGCGCCTAAGAGTCCCGTCGAAAGGACGAGGCCACGCAGCGTTTGCTGGTATCCCATATTTTCTCCTCCTGATGGCCGACCCTCTCCGCCGGCGTCCATCTTCTTCACGACAGCACCCGTGGCTGTGTGGACGAAAACTTTCAGATCGTACATTATTTGTCAACGTCAGTGTATGAAATTGTTCTTTTCCTCTTGGCAACCGGCTGGAAAGTGCATTAAAAGCAAGATCATGAGCACGGTAGCGGACATGAAATCGTCGGTTTACGAGGGTGATGAACTGGCTGAAGATGGAAATGTCTCCGTCTACGAGCGCCTTCGCGACGACATCATTCACGGCCGCTTGAAGGCCAATGAACGCCTGAAGGTTGCCGAGCTGGCGAGCCGCATGGGGACCTCCACCAATCCGGTGCGCGAGGCACTGCAGCAATTGCGCGGCGAAGGCTTCGTCATCATGACGCCGAACCGTGGCGCCCGCGTGCGGCCGATCGACCAGGAATTCGTGCGGGACATCTGGGAGATCGAAGTGCTGATCGAACCTGCGCTCACGCGCTGGTTCGTCGGCATTGCCACAATGGCGGATATCGAAGAACTGGAGCGGATCCAGGCCGAAATAGAGGATCTAAATTTCCTCGACGAGATGAAGCACTCGAATCTCGATCTGCAGTTTCACCGCTTAATGTACGATCGCCACTATAATCGCCATGCCGTCGATCTCTGGGTGCGCCATCGCCAGATCCTCTGGGCGATCAGCCGCGGTTTTCCGACCTCGCTCAGCCGCCAGTCGAGCGTATTGGAGGAACATCGCGAATTGATCGCCTGCATCAGGGCACAGGATGCCGACGGCGCGGCGCGCGCCATCGCCCGGCATGTGGAAGGCTCAGGCCGCCACATCGTCGAGAGAATGCGGCTCGACAGGCGGCGGTCCTAAGTTCGGGGAGCGCCTCAAGGCGTAGCGCCAAAGAAGGCGAGCCGGGTGAGGATAGTGTAATCCGCCTCCGATACCATCAGTGCGACGAAAACCAGCACCAGCAGCGGCGGCAGCAGGATGGCATAAACGAGCGCCAGCCGTTCCCAGGCCATATGCATGAAGACGGCGACGATCAGGCCGGCCTTCAGCATCATGAACACGAGGATCAGCGTCCATCTGATATAACCCTGGATGCCGAGATAATCGACCATATAGGAAAAGGCGCTAAGCACGAAGAGCAGGCCCCAGACGACGAGATAGAGCCGGATCGGGTGCTGCTGCCCGGTGTGTGCCGTTTGGGCTTGCGCATGCGCCGTTGTCTCGCTCATGACGACCTCACCACAGATAAAAAAATGCGAAGATGAAGACCCAAACCAGGTCGACGAAGTGCCAGTAGAGGCCCATGATCTCGACGGCCTCATAGCGGCCTTTCCGGCTGGTGAAGAAACCGCGCCGCTCCTCATCGAAATCGCCCCGCCAGACCTTGCGGGCGACGATCAGGAGGAAGATGACGCCGATCGTGACATGAGTGCCGTGAAAGCCCGTGATCATGAAGAAGGTCGATCCGAATTGCGCCGCCCCCCATGGATTTTCCCAGGGGCGCACGCCTTCGGTGATCAGCTTCGTCCATTCGAAGGCCTGCATGCCGACGAACGTCGCCCCGAGAAGGGCCGTCAGCAGCATCAGCATTGCGGTCTTATGACGGTCGCGGCGATAGCCGAAATTGACCGCCATCGCCATGGTGCCGCTGCTCGAGATCAGGACGAAGGTCATGATCGCGATCAGGATCAGCGGAACGTCCTGGCCGCCGATATGCAGCGCGAAGACCTCGCTCGGATTGGGCCATGGAACAGGCGTCGACATGCGGGCGGTCATGTAGGCGATCAGGAAACAGCCGAAGACGAAGGTGTCGCTCAACAGGAAGATCCACATCATCGCCTTGCCCCAGGAGGCGGTTTTGAAGGCACGCTGATCCGAGCTGAAATCGGCGGCGACACCGCGCAGGCCTGCCGGCCTGAGAGCGGCTTCGCCATGTGTCTCGACAGTCTGTGCCATCAACAAATCTCCTAGTTCAGCAATGTGCGGCAGAGATCGACGAAATCGTTCGCCCATCCGGCAAAGAGCGAAAAGAGCAGCAGCCAGACGGCGAGCATGAAATGCGAATAGATGGCGGAAAGCTCGACGCTGAGGCTGAGCCTGTCCGTCGCGACCTCGCTTGCAAAGGCCTTCACCGTCGTGTGCGCGAGCACGGCGAGCCCACCTAGAATATGCAGGCCGTGCAGGCCAGTCAGCATATAGAAGAAGCTGTTGGCGGGATTGTCGGCCAGCACGTAGCCCGCCGCCGCGAGCTCCCGCCAAGCCTGGATCTGTCCGGCGAGAAAGAAGACGGCAAGAGCAAGGGCAGCGGCAAGTGCGGGCCGCAGGCGCTGCATGTGGCCATGCCCCGCCTCGCTTTTTGCCCATTCCAGCGAAACGCTGCTCAGGGCGAGTGCGGCGGTG
This sequence comes from Rhizobium sp. R339, assembly GCF_002211395.1. Classification (NCBI taxonomy): domain Bacteria; kingdom Pseudomonadati; phylum Pseudomonadota; class Alphaproteobacteria; order Hyphomicrobiales; family Rhizobiaceae; genus Rhizobium; species Rhizobium sp. R339. The sequence continues at coordinate 534,933 of NZ_LOKV01000023.1, read as the reverse complement.
TTCACCCAGAGCAGGCGCGGAATCGGCGTCGCCCACCAGTCCGCCGACGCCATACGCATGAAATAGGCGCTGATGCCGAGGCTGAACACGGCGCCGACAACGCCGAGAAACACGAAGAGGCCGATTTTCACGGCCGGCACGGGCGATTGGTCGGCGCTGTCATGGTGCGGCAGTTGCACCGATCCGGTTTCGAGCCAGGGCTTCGAGGTCAGCCGCTGTCCGGCGAGCCACCAGACGATGATGGCGCCGATCGCGGCAAGGAAAATTAGCGTGACGTTCATGCCGGGCTCTCCCGGGTTGCGCTGCCATCTGCCGGCACCGTCTGCGGAATGAAATCCTCCGCCGCGCCAGGCACGCTGTAGTCATAGGCCCAGCGGTAGACGACAGGCAGATCCTTGCCCCAGTTGCCGTGCGCGGGCGGCGTCTGCGGCGTCTGCCATTCGAGCGTCGTCGCCCGCCATGGATTGCCGCCCGCCTGCCGGCCCCGGAAAAGGCTCCAGGCCAGGTTGAACAGGAAGACCATCTGCGCCGCGCCGACCACGAGCGCCATGACGGTGATGAAGACGTTCAGCGTATGGGCGGAAGGCGGAACGAAGGTGATCTCTCCGAGCTCGAAGTAACGGCGCGGCACGCCGAGCAGGCCGAGGTAATGCATCGGAAAGAAGATCGCATAGGTGCCGAGGAAGGTGACCCAGAAATGGATCTGGCCGAGCGCCTCATTCAGCATGCGCCCTGTGACCTTCGGATACCAGTGATAGATCGCCCCGAAGATGACGAGGATCGGTGCTACCCCCATGACCATGTGGAAATGCGCGACGACGAACATCGTATCCGACAGCGGCACGTCGACGACGACATTGCCGAGGAAGAGGCCGGTCAGGCCGCCATTGACGAAGGTAACGATGAAAGCGAGCGCAAAGAGCATCGGCAGCGTCAGATGGATGTCGCCGCGCCAGAGCGTCAGCACCCAGTTGTAGACCTTGATCGCCGTCGGGATGGCGATGATCAGCGTCGTCGTGGCGAAGAAGAAGCCGAAGGCCGGGTTCATGCCGCTGACATACATGTGGTGCGCCCAGACGACGAAGCTCAAGCCCCCGATGATGACGATCGCCCAGACCATCATGCGGTAGCCGAAGATATTCTTGCGCGCATGGGTGCTGATCAGGTCGGAAACGATGCCGAAAGCAGGCAGGGCGACGATATAGACTTCGGGATGCCCGAAGAACCAGAACAGGTGCTGGAAAAGGATCGGGCTGCCGCCGCCATGTTTCAGCTGCTCGCCCATTTCGACGATGGCGGGCATGAAGAAGCTGGTGCCGAGCAGGCGGTCGAACATCATCATGACGCAGGCGACGAAGAGTGCGGGAAAGGCAAGCAGCGCCATCACGGTGGCGGTGAAGATGCCCCAGACGGTGAGCGGCATCCGCATCAGCGTCATGCCCCGCGCCCGCCCCTGCAGCACGGTCACCACGTAATTCAGCCCGCCCATGGTGAAGCCGATGATGAAGACGATCAGCGAGGAGAGCATGAGCAGGATGCCCCAATCCTTGCCGCCGGGCGTGCCGGACAGAACAGCCTGCGGCGGATAAAGCGTCCAGCCTGCCCCCGTCGGGCCGCCGGGCGCGAAGAAGCCGGCGGCGAGGATCAGAACAGCGAGCAGATAGATCCAGTAGCTCAGCATGTTCGCATAGGGGAATACCATGTCGCGGGCGCCGACCATCAGCGGAATGAGGTAGTTGCCGAAGCCGCCGAGAAACAGCGCGGTCAGGAGATAGATCACCATGATCATGCCGTGCATGGTGATGAACTGATAATAGTGATCGGCATCGATGAAGGTGAAATAGCCGGGAAAGGCGAGTTGAATCCGCATCAGCCAGGAGAGCACCAGCGCCACCAGCCCGATCGCGATGGCGGTGAGCGAATATTGAACGGCAATGATCTTGGCATCCTGGCTGAACACATATTTCGTCCACCAGCTGTGGGGATGATAGAGCTCGACATCCTCGACTTCGGCGGCTGGGATGGCGCCTGCGCCGCTGGACGGAATCTCGACCATGATATCTCCTCCGTTTCCTTCCCGCCGGTTGGTTTCAACCGGCACGCGGCCTTCCCTCTTCCCGACGGTTCAGTTCGCCGGCGGCGCGTCTCCCGAGGACGCCGTCAGCTGGGTGAATGTCTGCTGCTGCCCGAGCCAGGCCTGGTAGTCAGCGTCATTGTCGACGATGACGGTGCCGCGCATCTGCGGATGGCCGACGCCGCAGAGTTCGGCGCAAAGAACCTCGAACGTTCCCGTACGCGTCGGCGTGAACCAGAAATAGGTGACCATGCCGGGGATCATGTCCATCTTGGCACGGAATTCCGGCACATAGAAATCATGCAGGACATCGACCGATCGCAGCAATATGCGCACCGGCTTGCCGACCGGCAGATGCAATTCGCCGCCCTCGACGATCACGTCGTCGAGCCCGCTTGCATCGTTCTTGTCCAGCCCGAGCGGATTTTCGGCAGTGATGTCGCGCGTCTCCGCGCGGCCGAGCTTGCCGTCTGCGCCCGGCAGGCGGAAGCTCCACAGCCATTGCTGGCTGACGACCTCGACCGGCACGGCATCGTCGGGCACCGTGATGAACTGGTTCCAGACGATGAGACCCGGCGCGAGCATGGCTGCGACGCCGACCGCAGTTCCCCCCGCCAGCAGCCACTCCAGCCTGCGGTTCTCGGGCTCATAATGCGCCCGGTTGCCCGGTCGGTGGCGGAAGCGGTAGACGCAATAGGCCATGAAGGAAATCACCGCCACGAAGACGATGCCGGTGATCCAGAAGGTGATGACAAGGGTGCTGTCGATATAGGTCCAGTTGGACGCGATCGGCGTCCACCACCAAGGGCTCAGCACATGGAAGAGCACGGAGCCGACGACAAGCAGGACGAGAATCAGCACAACAGCCATTTCCGCCCCTCCTGGGCTGAGCGACCGCGAAACCTCATTCCACAAAAATGTCGAGTTTATTATCGCACAGATAGAAAATCTCGGCAATTACGGCGATTTAAGCAGGCGCCGTTAGCCGGAACTGATCATTTGGGGTATTGCCCTTCATTTGGAATATTGCTTGAGATAGGCGACGAGATTGGTGATCTCCTGATCATCCTTGACCCCTGCGAAGGCCATCTTCGTGCCCTTCACCTTCGCTTTCGGATTGTGCAGATAGTCGCGCAGCGTCGCCTCGTCCCAGACGAGGCCGCCCTCACCGGCAGCCTTCATCCCGCTCGAATAGGCAAAGCCCGGATGCGTCCCGGCCGTGCGGCCGAAAAGCTTGTTCAGGGACGGACCGACCTTGTTCGTATCGGAATCGGCGACATGACAGGTCGCGCATTTCTTGAAAACGGTGGCACCTGCCGTCGCATCACCCTCCTGCGCCCCCGCGACTGCAGGGGAAAGGGCAATGGCGGGTACGGCAATCAGCAGAACAACACGGTAATCCACGGCAAACCTCATCCTCCTCAAGGTTGCCCAGCCACTCGCATCTCCGCTGCCTTGGCGTGCGGAGTATGTTAGCGATGCTTAAAGTTTAGCCTTTCGCGTGTGCAAGTCAAGGCTTCACAATTCTGGCATGGATTCCGGGATGGCTTCGCGCCACCGGCTCTGATGAGGCGACGCAAGCCGGCGCATATCCTTGCGCCGGCCGGCATGAGTGCCTTGCGTCCGTTTGCCCGTTATTTGGTCGCTGCGTTGAGCACGCTTTGCTGCAAATCCGCCTCGTCGCCAACGATGGCGGCGGCTTCGTCCAGCAGGACGTCTTTTGCGTTCTTGCGGGCATTTTCGATGGCGATATCGGCGCTCAGGCTGCGCTCGCCCGACTCCAGGCCATCATCTTCGCCGGGATCTTCGCCGCTTGCCTGCGCCCGGGACTTGAACCGGGCCTCACGAGCGGCCGCTTCCTTGCGGCGTTCCGCCTCGTTCAAGGAGATGACGCCCTTCTCGCGCTGCGCCTTCAGGTCGGCGATGTCTTGTACCAGGCGTTGAAAATCCGGATCGCCCTTGACCCGCGCCTCATGGCGGCTTTGCAATGTCGGCAGCAGCTTCGCGACGGTGTCGGCCGGGGCGTATTTCGCGGGCTTGATCTCCGCCCACGGCAGGGCATTGTCGTAACTGGTCTCACCGAAGAGGGTCGGATCGGAAAGTCCCGGCAAGCTGATGTCCGGCGTCACGCCGTGCAGCTGCGTCGTGCCGCCGTTGACCCGGAAAAACTGGGCGATCGTCACCTTCAGCTCACCATATTCGGCTTTGCTGTTGCGAACGATCTGGTCGAGATCGACGACCGTCTGGACAGTCCCTTTGCCGAAACTGGGTTCGCCGATGACCACGCCGCGGCCGTAATCCTGGATTGCCGCGGCGAAAATCTCCGAAGCCGAGGCCGAGCCGCGATTAATCAGGACACCCATGGGGCCGTCCCAGGCAGGCGCCGCAAACTCGGCGCTTTTGACCTCGACCTTGCCGTCGCTGCTGCGCTGCTGAACCACCGGCCCCTTACCGATGAACAGGCCCGTCAAATCGATCGCCTCGTCCAGCGAACCGCCGCCATTGTTGCGCAGGTCGATGAGAACGCTGTCGACCTTTTCCTGCTTCAGTTCGCCGAGAAGCTTGGCAACGTCACGGCTTGCACTCTTATAGTCCTTGTCGCCTTTGTGCCTGGCTTCAAAATCCTCATAGAATACCGGCAGAGTGATCACGCCGATCTTGCGGGTGGCTTCGCCCGCTTTCACGGACAGCACGGACTTCTTGGCAGCCTGCTTTTCGAGATTGATCTTATCGCGCACCAGGTTGACGACGCGGTGCGTGCCATCGGCTCCGGCATCCGCCGGCAGGATATCCAGGCGCACCACGGAGCCTTTTTTCCCACGGATCATCTGCACGACTTCATCGAGGCGCGTGCCGACCACTTCCTTGATCGGACCGTCCTTGCCCTGGCCGACGCCGGTGATGCGGTCTCCGACGGCGAGCTTGCCGGACAACTGCGCCGGCCCGCCGGGCACGAGTTCACGGATCGTCGTGTAGTCGTCGCGTTCCTGCAGGACCGCGCCGATCCCGAACAGCGAAAGCTTCATCGAAACATTGAAGTCGGCTGACGCGGCCGCGCCGAAATAATCCGTGTGCGGATCGATCGACGTGGCATAGGCATCCATGAAAGATTGGAAAACGTCGTCGCTCTTAAACTTGTAGGCGCGCTCGAGCGTGTTTTCATAACGCTTGTCGAGCGTTTCGCGAATGGCCGCATCGGCCTTGCCGCCGAGCTTCAGCCGCAGCCAGTCGCTCTTGACGCGCTTGCGCCACAGCTCGTCGCTCTCTGCCTCCGACTGCGGCCAGGGTGCCTTGTCGCGCAGTACCGAATAATTCTCCTGCGCACCGAAATCGAAGCCCTGCTTCAGCAGGCCGCGCGCGTAGGTCATGCGGTCGACGACACGCTGTTCGTAAGCGTTGAAGATCGCAAACGGTATCTTCAAGTCCTGCCGTTCGATGGCATCGTCGATCTTGTTGCGGTCAGCCATGAACTTGTCGACGTCGGCCTGGAGGAAGAGCATGCGGTCCGGATCAAGCGACTTGATGAACTGATCCATGACCCGCGCCGACAAGGCATCGTCGAGCGGAACAGGCTTATAGCTATACCGCGAAAGAAATTCCGCGCTCAGTTCAGCGGCTTGCGCCTGCCGCTTCAGCGGCGCCAGATCGGGCGGCGATGCGACCTCTGCATATGCGGACTGTGCGAGTGCAAGAAATGCACCGAGAAAAACATAGGCTATGCGCATTTAGTCTTGATCCGATTCATAGTGCCGGGGGTCGAAATAATATCTAGGTGAGACAATTATGGTTTTTTGGCAAGCGGAAGCGTCTTTTGTGCCAAATCTTCCCGAGCATCGGCAGCGACGCTGAAAACCGGGCAGTCGCCAGCCTCGACGAGAGCCTGTTCGTTCTGGGCAGTAGCCGAGACTGATTTGGAAAAGTGATGTGGTGCCCAGGACCGGAATCGAACCAGTGACACGCGGATTTTCAATCCGCTGCTCTACCAACTGAGCTACCTGGGCTAACCTGCTTCCGATGGTATCTCTACCGCGGGGCCTTGGTTCGCCCCGGAAGCGAGCGGGGTTATAGCATCTTGTTCGGCCATGGCAAGCGTCAAATGACTCTTTTTTGACGGTCGTGCCGGTTTTGCGGATTCATGAGGAAAAATAAGAGCTTCGCGGGCGGAATTCTTTAGTTTTCCTCGTCCGGATAATCGGCCTTGGTCTCATCGTCGGCCACCGGAATGGCGTAGGAACCGGTCAGCCAACGGGAGAGATCGACCTCGCGGCAGCGGTTGGAGCAGAAGGGATAGTGTTCGCGGCTGGAGGGTTTGCCGCATTCGGGGCATGGGCGCGTCTTGCGCAGCGGCTCGACCTTGGCGGCTGCTTTCTTTTCTTCAGGCATATCTCGTCCGTCCTATGGATCGGCCGTAGGGCTTAGCCCTCGGGCCACCGGCTATGCACGTCGAAGCCTTCGCCGGTCAGAAGCACAATCGTTTCATAAAGCGGCAGGCCGACGACATTGGTGTAGGAACCCACCATTTTCTGCACGAAGGTGCCGGCGAGACCCTGTATGCCGTAGGCGCCCGCCTTGCCGCGCCACTGGCCCGACGCCAGGTAGTTTTCGATCTCGAAGCCGGAAAGACGCTTGAAGCGCACCTTGGTCTCGACGATCTTCTGGCGGATCTTGCGATCCGGCGTCACCAGGCAAACGCCGGTATAGACGAGATGGTTTCGCCCGGAAAGCAGATGCAGCGAACTCAGCGCCTCATCGGCGAACTCGGCCTTGCCGAGAATGCGCCGCCCGACGGCGACCACCGTATCGGCCGAGAGGATATAGCTGCCCTTCCAGGTGATATCGCCCTTGATGGCGGCAAGGGCGGCTTCCGCTTTCTCAGCCGAAAGCCTTCGGGCGAGCGAGCGCGGATGCTCCGACTTCTTCGGCGTCTCGTCGATATCCATCGGCATCAGGCGCGAAGGCTCGATGCCGGCCTGATTGAGCAGATCGACGCGACGGGGCGAGCCCGAGGCCAGAATGAGCTTGTATTTCAGCGCCATGGAACCTCGACCATCGGCAGACGGGGGCCGGGTAAGCTTATTTGAAACGGTAGGTGATGCGGCCCTTGGTCAGATCGTAGGGCGTCATTTCCACAAGCACCTTGTCGCCGGCGAGAACGCGGATGCGGTTCTTGCGCATGCGACCGGCCGTGTGGGCGATGATCTCGTGCTCGTTTTCAAGCTTCACGCGGAATGTCGCATTCGGCAGAAGTTCGGTAACGATTCCCGGGAATTCGAGGACTTCTTCTTTCGGCATATAGTGGTTTTCTTCCTGTGGGTTGAAGAGGCAGCGCAACGCGCGCCTTTAAAATTTGGGCGGAAACTACACAATCAAGGCAGGTTTGTGAACCTTGTTGATCGGGCTTTCCGTCATTTGTTTTCACGCCGATTGCGCGGCAACGCCTTTTCTTTTCAGCAGCCGGCTTTCGATGAGGCCTGCGAGGTGATTGCGGACCTCGCGGTAGCTTTCCAAAATCTGCTCGCGCGTTCCGGTGACGACCGTCGGATCCATGGTCGGCCAGTAGACCACATCGACCGCGTTCGACCGTGTCAGCTCCAGCGCGGCATGATGAGCCTGCGGTGAAAGCGTGATGATCAGATCGAAATAGTCGTCCTCGAGCTCATCGAGCGTCTGCGGCTGGCGGCGCCCGAGGGAGAGCCCGATCTCATCGAGCACGGCATCGACGAAGGGATCGCGCTCGCCGGCGCGAACGCCGGCGGACCGTATGTAGGTATTGGCTGGCAGAATGCTACGGGCGATGATCTCGGCCATCGGCGAGCGGATGGCGTTCAGCCCGCACATGAAGAGGATGGCGCCCGGTCTCTTTCCGTCCTCGACGTCGGCGGCGAGTTCCATGGCCGTCATCCACGCCAGTAGAGCACGCAGACCAGCGTGAAAAGACGCCGGGCGGTGTCGAAATCCACCTCGATCTTGCCGGCCAGCCTATCCCTCAGCGTCTGCGAACCTTCGTTGTGGATGCCGCGGCGGCCCATGTCGATCGCCTCAATGCGGCTCGGCGTGGCCGACCGGATCGCCTCGTAATAACTCTCGCAAATCATGAAGTAGTCTTTGACGATGCGCCGGAACGGCGTCAGCGACAGGATATGGGTGGCGACGTCGCCGCCCTCTTCGGTGGTGATGCCGAAAACCAGCTTCGCATCGACCAGCGAGATGCTCAGGCGATAGGGCCCGCCGGCATGGCCGAGCGGCGCGAAGCTGTTTTCCTCGATCAGGTCGAAAATGGCGACCGCGCGCTCATGCTCGACATCGGGCGTCGAACGGCCGATCGTATCGTCAAGGACGACGTCGCAAAGCCGGAAATCGCCCTTCGCCATGCCCTCACCTTTCGAGGTTGAGGCGGATCGCAACCGACCGCGCATGAGCATCGAGGCCTTCGGAAACGGCAAGCGCGATCGCCGCCGGGCCGAGGTCGCGCAGCTGCTGCGGGCCAAGGCGCAGGATCGAGGTGCGCTTGACGAAATCGAGCACCGAAAGCCCGGAGGAGAAGCGCGCCGAACGCGCCGTCGGCAGCACATGGTTCGAGCCGCCGACATAATCGCCGATCACCTCGGGCGTATGGGCGCCGATGAAGATCGCACCGGCATTGCGGATGCCGTCGAGCAGCCGGTCCGGATCGGCGACGGCAAGCTCCAGATGCTCGGCGGCGATGCGGTTGGCAAGCGGAATGGCCTCTCTCAAATCGGCAACGAGGATGACCGCGCCGAAATCGCGCCAGCTTGCCGCCGCCGTCTCGGCGCGGTTCAGCGTCTTCAGCTGGCGCTCGACAGCCTGCTCCACCGCCTTGCCGAATGCGGCATCGTCGGTGATCAGGATCGCCTGGGCGCTGACATCATGCTCGGCCTGCGCCAGAAGGTCGGCGGCGATCCAATCGGGATTGTTGTCCTTATCGGCAATGACGAGTACCTCGGAGGGGCCGGCGATCATATCGATGCCGACGGTGCCGAAGACATGGCGCTTGGCGGCGGCGACATAGGCATTGCCGGGGCCGGTGATCTTGGCGACCGGCGCAATCGTCTCGGTGCCATAGGCGAGAGCGGCAATCGCCTGGGCGCCGCCGACACGGTAGATCTCGGTGACGCCGACGAGTCTGGCGGCAGCGAGCACCGCCGGATTGACGGCGCCGCCGGTGGCGGGAACGGCGATGACGATGCGGTCGACGCCGGCGACCTTGGCCGGCACGGCATTCATCAGCACCGAGCTCGGATAACTCGCCGTGCCGCCCGGCACATAGAGGCCGACCGCCTCGATCGCCGTCCAGCGCGAGCCGAGGCCGACGCCCATGTCGTCCTCGTAAACATCGTCCTTCGGCAGCTGCCGGCGATGGTGGCTCTCGATACGGAGTGCCGCAATCTTCAGCGCGCCCAGCACTTCCGCAGGCACCGCCTCGATTGCCGCATCGATCTCCTCAGGCGTGACACGCATCGGGACTTTCGCGAAATCGATGCCGTCGAATTTCAGCGAATATTCGGCCAGCGCCGCATCGCCGCGCGCCCTGACGTCATCGATGATGGCGCGAACCACGGCGTTCACATCCTCGGAGACTTCGCGCTTCGTCGTCAGAAAGGCAGCGAAATGCTGCTCGAAACCTTCCGATGCCTGATCCAGCCAGATTGCCAAGACCGATATTCCTTCTCAACTCGAAACCGCGATATTCAAACTTCAGGCGTCACGCGTTTCACGGATGACGAGGCTTGCCGACCGCCGCCCAGGCGCCGCCGACATCGGCCATCTGGACCTCGATGCATTCGACGTCGAGCGCAATCGAAGCGGCTCCGGACAGCGCCAGCTCGATCGTGCCGTCCGGCCCCTCGCCCTTCTTTTCGAAGCGCAGCGCCAGGAGCGACAGCACCTCGTCACGTTTTCCGCGATCGAAGCCGAGCGAGCGCACAGCGAGCACGCGCTTGAAAACCAGCGCAGCCCGGCGGCGCTCGAAACCCCTCCGCTTGCGCTCGGCACCTTCCCAGACGAAACGATTGGCGGCAAGGGCGAACTGCGCGCCGCGCGGCGACCAGTCTATGTCGCCGACCTTGAAGACGCTGTCCTGCACATGCGCGGAAATGATCGCAAGATCCTCGTCATCGAGCGCAACAAGCTTCAGATCGGTCATTCAGTCTTATCCCAGCAGGCACCGCCGGAATGGCGATGCGTCAGACAAGGGAAATAAGATGCTGCGGCGAATTACGCAACCGGGATGAGCTGGCTTACTCGCTGATGCGCTCGACGACGGCGCCGCAGCGGGTCAGCTTCTCCTCGAGCCGCTCGAAACCTCGGTCGAGGTGGTAGACGCGGGAGACCGTGGTTTCGCCTTCGGCGGCAAGGCCGGCGATGACGAGCGAGACGGAGGCGCGCAGATCGGTCGCCATGACGGGGGCACCGCGCAGGCGCTGGACACCCTCGATCTTCGCCGTCTGGCCGGAGAGCGTGATCCTGGCGCCGAGGCGGGCAAGCTCCTGCACATGCATGAAGCGGTTTTCGAAGATGGTCTCGGTGACATGCGAAATGCCGGAGGAGCGGGTCATCAGCGCCATGAACTGCGCCTGCAGATCGGTCGGGAAGCCCGGGAACGGATCGGTGACGATATCGACCGGCTTGATGCCGGCGCCATTGCGCCTGACGCGCATGCCGTTGTTGGTCGCGGAGATGTCGGCGCCGGCGCGGCGCAGGGTTTCCAGCGCGGTGTCGAGCAGCGCCACATCGGTATTTTCAAGCACGACGTCGCCGCCGGCCATGGCGACAGCCATGGCGTAGGTGCCGGTCTCGATGCGATCCGGCAGGACGCGGTGACGGGCGCCGGAGAGCGAGGTGACACCTTCGATGGTGATGGTCGCCGTGCCGGCGCCCGAGATCTTGGCGCCCATGGCATTCAGGCAGTTGGCGAGGTCGACGACTTCAGGCTCGCGGGCGGCATTGCCGATAACAGTCGTACCGCGGGCAAGCGTTGCCGCCATCATCATCACATGGGTGGCGCCGACCGAAACCTTCGGGAAGGTGTAGCGCGCGCCGATCAGGCCGCCATTCGGCGCCTTGGCGTTGATGTAACCGGCATCGATCTCCATGGTCGCGCCGAGCGCCGTCAGGCCTTCGATGAAGAGATCGACGGGACGCGTGCCGATGGCGCAGCCGCCCGGCAGCGAGACGCGGCAATGGCCTTCACGCGCCAGCAGCGGGCCGATGACCCAGAAAGAGGCGCGCATCTTCGAGACCAGCTCATAGGAAGCGGTGGTATCGACGATGGTGCGGCAGGTGAAATGGATCGTGCGGGCGTAGGAATCTTCCTGGCGCTCGCGCCGGCCGTTGACGGCGACATCGACGCCGTGATTGCCGAGGATGCGCATCAGGAGCTCGACATCGGCCAGATGCGGCACGTTTTCCAGCGTCAGCGTATCGCTGGTCAGAAGCGAGGCGATCATCAGCGGCAGTGCGGCATTCTTGGCGCCGGAAATCGGGATGATGCCATTCAGCTCATTACCGCCGACAATTCTGATACGATCCATGTGCGCTTACTTCCTGAAAGTTCTGCCTTGAAAGGAGGAGTGGTGTTTAAGGGATTTATCAAGCCGCTTCAATTCGCGACGGACGGAACATTACGATTCGTCCATTTTTGCGGCGGGCAGGCCATTTGTCTCGTCGGCCTGCCCGGAACGGCGGGCACGAACCTGCTGTTTGCGTCTCGAAAGATTTTCCCTGAGCTTTTCGGCGGCGCGCTCACGGCGCAGTTTCGCCTGTGCCTCGATCGCCTGTTTGCGGCTCTGCTGGCCGGTTTCGGTCTTTTCGTTCATATGAGCAGAATTAACCGAATTCGCGCCGATCCAAAAGTCCCTCGCATCGCAATCCACGCGAAGTTGGATTTTGCGGCTTGCGCTTGTCGTCAAGCTGTGGCAATAGCCGCCCCGTTCCCGCAATTGAGCCGCCCGGCTCGCACGGGTCCTGGTCCTGCTGCCGTAGCTCAGTGGTAGAGCACACCCTTGGTAAGGGTGAGGTCGGTGGTTCAATCCCACTCGGCAGCACCAGTTTTCTCTCAGATTTCCAACATTATTTCTTGCGGACTCGGCTGGCCCCTCATCCGGCTGCCGCCACCTTCTCCCCGTGAACGGGGAGAAGGGAACAAGTTGCAACCTTTCCGCTCCTCGCAGGCTTCGCATAGGCCACGTCCCCTCGCCCCGTTTACGGGGAGAGGGTTAGGGTGAGGGGCACCCATCCGCAGGAATCGGACAGCGTTGCAGGGCAGTCGGGAATTTCGGTTACCTCGAGATAATAGGGTACGAACGGCGAAAACTGCCACAGCTCGAACACTTCTCCGGTTACCAGCTCCTCACCTGGAATTGATTTGTGAGGCCATGCAGTCGTCCCATCGAACATGCCTTCGATATACCACCGCTCAAAGTTCTCCGACCAAGCGTAGGCAGCAAGATCTATCACCGTGCCTTCACCGTACCGGCGCAGGGTAGCCCGCAGATATTCCCGCTGCATTCTTGGAACGATCTCGGTAGAAATGCGGGTCAAGAACGCCTCTTGTGGGGACGCCTCTGCGCCGTGACCGAGGCCCGGCATGGCCAGCGCCGAGCAGAGAAAAGCAGCCTGGATCCATATTCGATCGAAACCCATGTCGAGCCCTCAGCTTTCCCGCACATGGTAGTGGTGGCAGCGCGCCGGCGCCATACAACTCATGTGCGACCCGCGAAAAATTCCTTTTGGCATGCAAACGCCGACGACCACCTTCCGCAGGCTGATATTTCGTCTCATCGGCAACGAACGATTCACCATTGTTGACCGCAAAAATCTCGCTAGAATGCCTATCATGGCGGCGTCTCCCTTGAAGAATGGGAAGGCGCGGCATCTTAGTTCTGTCGAAAATCGCGGAGGAGCGTCGATGGCAACTGAAAAATGGAACGACCCGGTCAAGGTCGGTTTCGAAGACACCGACCTCAGAACCGTCAACGGGCCGTTCGATGCCCTGAAATGCCTGGCGGATCTCTGGCCGAGCGCGCGCGGGCTGCATTATATCAAGGCTCGCAGCACCTGCCGGGCAGCGCTCGACGGGCGCAAAAGCGTGGAAGAGGCGAGAGCCGAATTCCTGGCGGCGGCCGAAGAGGCGAAGCTGAAGCTGCATTAGCGGTTTAGCAGGATTTCCGGCTCTCGCTGAATAAAAGCGTGCCGGAACGATACATTGTTTAATTTTCACTTAACCCTGCATCGATGAGGTGCCGGGTTTTGGGTCAAAAGGCGTTGCACCTGACGCGGATGCTTCGATAGGAAACACCCAGCCATCATGATGATGGTGAGAGGCTCGTCACCGGAAACGCAGGCGAGCCTCGTCCGAGCCGGCCTCTATTTCAGCAGGCTGTGCCGCCCTCGCTCTCCACCTCGACATAACCGACACCGATGATGGTGCCATCCGCCGCGCGGATGAAGGACGGCAGATAGTGCGGTTCCATCTGATCGCAGGCGGGCGTTCCGGTATATTCGTTGAGGGCGATCTGATCCTTCGGCAGAGCCGAATACTCCGCGCCGGTCGTTTCCAGGGCGGCATAGGCGGAGCCGGCAAAGACGCCGCAACCTGTTATCAGGCTCGCTGCCCAGAGGCGAAGAATGAGCTGCATGGTGGTCTCCAGCATTTAGATCCGGCATGACAACCCCCAGGGCGGCGCTTTGGTTCCCTTGTCAATGCGGGGATATGAGCGCGATTCCGCACGGACGACGGGTTACCTCCTTGGCGGAAACTGTGGCTGTTTCCATATCTCACTGCAGTCAGAGAGAGATGACGACGATGAAAGTGCTTCTGTCCGCCTTGTTTGCCGTAGCATTGCTGGCCGGCTGCTCTTCGGCCGACAGCCCGGCGCTGGAACCCATTCCCGGCAGCATCACCTATGGCGGCCAGCCGCGCACGAAGCTCACCAAGTCGCCCATCGGCAGCGCCGTCTACAATCAGTTCTACAACGAGAGCGGCCAGCGCGTGGAGGAGACCTATATTCTGCAGCCGGATCGCAGCCTCAAACTGGTGCGGCGCGAGGTCGGACCGGATTTCCCCGACTGAAACTCGCTCCAGACACAGCGGCGCTTGACAGAGGCTGAAATCGCGAACATTCAAGGAACATCTAATCTTTCCCGGTGATTCTGCGGGAGCCCGACCGGACGGCTGGATGTACCTCGAAAAGCTCAATCCCCAGCAGCGCATGGCTGTAGAGCATGGCACGCTCACCGACGGCAGCCATATTGCCGGGCCGCTGCTGGTCATTGCCGGCGCCGGTTCCGGCAAGACGAACACGCTGGCGCACCGGGTCGCCCATCTCATCGTCAAAGGCGCCGATCCCCGCCGCATCCTGCTGATGACATTCTCGCGCCGGGCCGCCGCCGAGATGGCGCGGCGGGTCGAGCGCATCTGCCGCGATGTGCTGGGGCCGAATGCCGGCGTCATGGCCGACGCGCTCAACTGGTCCGGCACCTTCCACGGCATCGGCGCGCGGCTGCTGCGCGACTATAACAAGCAGATCGGCCTCGATCCCGATTTTACCATCCACGACCGCGAAGACAGCGCCGACCTGATGAACCTCATCCGGCACGATCTCGGCTTCTCCAAGACGGAAAGCCGCTTTCCGGCCAAGGGCACCTGCCTTGCCATCTATTCCAGGGCGGTGAATTCGGAGACGGCGCTCGACCTCGTGCTGCGCGACGCGTTCCCCTGGTGCGCGGCCTGGGAGAAACAGCTGCGTGAGCTTTTCGCCTGCTACGTCGAGGCCAAGCAGAGCCAGAACGTGCTCGATTACGACGACCTCCTGCTCTACTGGGCGCAGATGGTGGGCGAGAGCGTGATCGCCGAGGATATCGGCAGCCGTTTCGACCATGTGCTCGTCGACGAATACCAGGATACGAACAGGCTGCAGGCCTCGATCCTGATGGCGCTGAAGCCACAAGGCCAGGGACTGACCGTCGTCGGCGACGATGCCCAGTCGATCTATTCCTTCCGTGCGGCGACGGTGCGCAACATCCTCGATTTTCCCGCATCCTTCAGCCCGGCCGCCAATATCGTCACGCTCGACCGCAACTACCGCTCGACGCAGCCGATCCTGGCGGCGGCCAACGCCGTCATCGATCTCGCCGCGGAGCGTTTCACCAAGAACCTCTGGACCGAGCGGCAATCGGCCGAGCGGCCGCGCCTCGTCAATGTGCGCGATGAGGCTGAGCAGGCGCGCTATGTCGCCGACAAGGTTCTCGACAATCGCGAGGAGGGCCTCAAGCTCAAGCAGCAGGCCGTGCTTTTCCGCGCCTCGCATCACAGCGGGCCGCTGGAGGTCGAGCTGACCCGGCGCAA
The DNA here is from genome assembly GCF_002211395.1 of Rhizobium sp. R339. Classification (NCBI taxonomy): domain Bacteria; kingdom Pseudomonadati; phylum Pseudomonadota; class Alphaproteobacteria; order Hyphomicrobiales; family Rhizobiaceae; genus Rhizobium; species Rhizobium sp. R339. The sequence continues at coordinate 519,493 of NZ_LOKV01000023.1, read as the reverse complement.
CATTCCCTTCGTCAAGTTCGGCGGGCTGAAATTTCTCGACAGCGCGCATGTGAAGGACATGCTGGCCGCCCTTCGCTTCGCGCAGAACCCGCGCGACCGGGTGGCCGGTTTCCGGCTGATGCAGATCCTGCCGGGCGTCGGGCCGTCGACGGCGCAGAAGGCGCTCGACCTCATGGCCGAGGATGCGAGCCCGCTGTCGGCGCTCGCCGCCATGCCGGCGCCACCGCGCTCCGGCGAGGATTGGACGGCATTCGTTTCCATGCTGCAGGAGATGAAATCCGGCAAAGCCGGCTGGCCGGCGGAAATCGGCCTGGCGCGGCAATGGTACGCGCCGCATCTGGAACGGCTGCATGAAGACGCTTCGACGCGGCAGGCCGATCTCTTACAGCTCGAGCAGATCGCCGGCGGTTATGCCTCGCGTGAGCGCTTCCTCACCGAACTCACCCTCGATCCGCCGGATGCGACCAGCGACCAGGCCGGCGTGCCGCTTCTCGACGAGGACTATCTGATCCTTTCCACAATTCATTCCGCCAAGGGCCAGGAATGGACGCGGGTCTTCATGCTGAATGTCGTCGACGGCTGCATTCCGAACGATCTCGCCGTCGGCACCACGGCCGAAATCGAGGAGGAGCGGCGTCTGCTCTATGTGGCAATGACGCGCGCCCGGGACGGGCTCGACCTCGTCGTGCCGCAGCGCTTCTTCACCTATGGGCAGAATGCCCAGGGCGACCGGCACGTCTATGCCTCGCGCAGCCGCTTCATTCCGGCAACGCTGCTGCAGTTCTTCGAGGCCTGCAGCTGGCCCCAGGTGAAATCGGAATCCGCCGCTCAAGCCCAGGCACGGCAGGTGCGCATCGATGTCGGCGCCCGCATGCGCGGCATGTGGCGATAATGCATGTCGCCCGGAAGTGTGCAGCGGTTCCGGGATAACGACATGCATAAAACCAAAGAGCTAAACGCGTCGCATGGAATCCGATCCATGCGACGCGCTTTCGTTCGGTCTTGAGCTGGCGCTCAATAATCCCAGAATACCGGCACCCAACGGAAGGCTTCGCCTTCGACCGCCACCCGGCCGACGGACGGGAACGGCAGGTGGGTCGCCACCAGCTGTTCGCCGGTCGCCGCCAGCTCCCGCAAAAGTTCGAGGCGAACACGAGCCGCCTCTTCGGGATCATGTTCGAAGCCGTTGTACCAGTCAGGATGCTCGAACCCGACCGCGAACACGGCGTCGCCGGCGAATGTCAGCCGGTCGCCGCCCGATGCCAGGCGAACCACGCTATGGCCGGGCGTGTGGCCGCCGGTGCGGCGGACGACCACGCCCGGCGCCACTTCGGACTGCTCGTCGAACAGCTTGAGATGGCTGCCGTATTCGCCGAGGAACCGCTTTGCCGTTGCCCGAAGCGCATCCGGAAAGCCGGGCGGCATGGAGACGTGGCTGAAATCGGGCGCCTCCCAGAACTTGGCCTCGGCTGCCGCCACGTGGATCCGGAGGTCCGGACGCAACCGATCTTTCACCCCATCGACCAGCAGGCCGCCGATGTGATCCATGTGCAGATGGGTCAGCACCACGTCGGTCACCGATGCAAGATCGATGCCGGCGCCTTCCAGCCGCTTGATCAATTGGCCGGCGCGCGGCAAGTTCAGGTCCGGATCCAGCCCGAGCCCGGCGTCGATGAGGATGGTCTGAGTGCCGCTGCGCACGAGGACCACGTTCAGCGCCCAGTCGAAAGCGTCGCGCGGCAGGAACATATCGTCCAGCCAGACGGCACGGTCAGCCGCGTCGGCGTTGTGCCCCAGCATCGCGGTCGGCAGCGGCAGCACGCCGTCGCTGATGATCAGCACGTCGATTTCGCCGATCCGCACCGCATAACGCGACGGAACCAATTCTTCCTGCTTCGGCCTGCCAGTCTCCTGCTGACCAGTCATACGGGGTCTTGCTTCTGCCTGCGACATGGTGCGCTCCTGTTTTTTCGTGATCGAGAGGTGCCGGTTAGGGCTCACGTCGCGGACACTATGCCGAAGCGTGTTTGGCGGTCGATCAGGTCAAAGGAGAGGCAGAGCTAGGCCTTAGGATAGGCGAGCCTATAGCTTCAGCGGGCCACCGCGAAGGTTTGGTGGTGAAGAGACTGGCGTGAAGAAGCATCGGTTCTCGCCTGCCGAACTGTGCCTGCACTCGGTATTCAGAGGGTGTCGCGTCAGAGCGAAAGCGGCGGCTCGGCCGGTTTCAGGAAGCGCTCGACAATTGCCGGCTCGACGGCCTCGACTGACGCCGGCGACCATTTCGGATTGCGGTCCTTGTCGATGACGGCGGCGCGGATGCCTTCGAAGAAATCCGGATTGTGCAACATCTGCAGGCAGGCGCCGAGTTCGCGGCCGAGGCATTCGGCAAGCGAGGCGCTGCGGCGGCCGGCTCTCAGCAGATGCAAAGCGAGCTTCAGGCTGGTCGGCGAACGTGTCAGCAGCACCCGCCGCGTTTCGGCGGCGAAGTCTCCCTCCTCCCGGGCGAGCGCCGTCAGAATCTCCTCGACACTGTCGAAACCGAATGCACGGTCGATCACTGCCGCGTTCTGCCGCAGCCGGCTCTCATCCGGAGGCTCTGCGAAGGCCTCCAAGGCGGCATCGACATCGATCGACGAACTGCCGCGCGGCAGGGCGGACAGCGCATCGATCACCTCGCCGAGCCGCGACGAGGCGATCTGAAGATCGGCAAGGCCGGCATGGATCGCGTCCGCCGCGCCGATATCGAGCCCGGTCAGGCCGAGCCATGTGCCGGCTTCGCCGGGTGCCTTCGGCAGCAGCCAGGTGGCGCCGATATCGGGAAGATAGCCGATGCCGGTTTCCGGCATGGCAAGGCGCGTACGCTCGGTGACGACGCGGTGGCGGCCATGCGAGGACAGGCCAACGCCGCCGCCCATGGTGATGCCGTCCATTAGCGCGACATAGGGTTTCGGGTAGAGGGCGATCTGGTGGTTGAGGCGGAATTCCTCGCGCCAGAAACTTCCGGCGAGGCCATCGCCGGCGCGGGCGCTCTCATGCAGGGCGCGGATATCGCCGCCGGCACAGAAGCCGCGTTCGCCCTCCCCCGTCACGACCACGCTCGCCACCTCGGCATCGCCGGCGAAGTTATCGAGGGCCTCGGCGATCGCCCGGATCATCGGCAGCGTCAGGCTGTTCAGCGCCCGCGGCCGGTTGAGCCGGATGATGCCGGCAGTCCCCCGCCGCTCGATGATGACTTCGCCGTCCTGCATGATCCACCTCCGCTGTTGGATTCTTTACTGGTCAGATTGAAGCACTCCGCCCAACAAAAACTCGAGGACATGAATAGACGACGATGGAGCGTCGCTCCAGTCGATTTGCGAGGGGGGGACCGGTTCAGGCGGAAAGCGAATTGCGGGCGGAGGCCGCGCCGTCGCACCTGGCGGCATATTCGATGGCGAGTTCCAGCGGCAGCGGCCGCGAGAAATAATAGCCCTGCGCCAGGCGAACGCCGATCGCCTTCAGCCCCTCGGCAATTTCCTCGCTTTCGACGCCTTCGGCGACGGAGGCGATGCCGAGATTCTGGCAGAGATTGGCGACCGAGCGGGTGATGTTCATGCAGCGGGCGTCGCGATCGAAATTCATCACGAAACCCTTGTCGATCTTCAGCTTGTCGAAGGCGAGACGATGAATATGGCTGAGGCTCGAGAAGCCGGTGCCGAAATCATCGAGCGCGATCGAGATGCCGGCGGCGCGCAGCATCGAGATGACCCGGTCGGCGGTGTCGAAATCGGAAAGCAGCGCCGTTTCGGTGATTTCGAATTCGATCCGTCTGGGATCGACGCCGGATCGGGTGATCATCGCGAGCAGCGCCATCGAGGTCTCGTGGTCGCAAATATCGCGGGCCGAGAGGTTGAAGGAGAGCCTCAGATGTCTCGGTATGATCGCCAGCGCTTCGAGCGCCTGGGCAAAGAGGATGCGGGTCATTCGGCCGATGACCGCCGTACGCTCAGCGGCCGGAATGAAGGCATCGGGGCTGATGCGGCCGAAGCGGGCGCTGTCCCAGCGGGCGAGCGCCTCGTAGCCGACGACGCGGCCGCTCTTCAAGTCGACGATCGGCTGATAATCGAGCTTCAGTTCCCGGGCAAAATCTCCCGCCTGCAATTCGAGTTCGATCAGGTAGCGCTGGCTCAGGATCTTCTCATGATCGGCCGAGAAGAACTCGACGCCGCTGCTGCGCTTGCTCTTGACCTGATAGAGGGCGAAATCCGCCTTCTCGTAAAGATCCTCGGCCGTATAGCTGCCGGCGTCGGGATAGACGATGCCGCAGGAGCCGAAGACGCGCACCGAGCCGTCGGGGATTTCAAAAGGGTCGCGCACGGCGGCGCAGAGCGCCTGGCCGAGATCGGCAATCGCCTGCCGCGTCATCGAGCAGGGAAAGATGATGCCGAACTCATCGCCGCCGAGGCGGGAGACGATGCCCTCTTCGCCGACCAGCGCGGTGAAACGGCGGGCCGTCTCCCAGAGCACCAGATCGCCCGCGGCATGGCCGAAGACATCGTTGACGGGTTTGAAGCCGTCGAGGTCGATAATGCCGATGACGGGCGGCGCGGCCGGATTCTCCTGCAGCCGCGTTTCCAGCGAGAGGAAGAAGCTGCGGCGGTTGGCAAGGCCGGTCAGCTGATCCTGCAGCGCATTGCGACTGTTGACGAGGTTCAGTTCCTCGGCTTCCACCCGCTTCTGCTTCAGCTCCTCGGTCAATTGCACGAGGCCGACGAAATTCTGGAAATAGCTGTTGATCACGCGGAGGAAGGGCGGGATCAGGAAGAGGCCGCTGACGGCGGTCGCCACGAAAACCGGATTGCCAGAAAACATGAAAGTCCCGACCATCGCCGAAAAGGTGATGACCGTGGTGATCGCCGCCGCCATCGGCAGGTGCATGAGGCAGAAGATGCAGGAAATGCCCGTGACGACGAGGAAATAGGCGATCTGGCCCTGCTGATAGGCATCGCCATATTGGTAAAGCGCGATGGCCCAGCCGCCGAAGGCGGCGGCGAGCACGCAGGCGCCATATATGGTGACCTTCATCAGCCTGTATGCCCGCTCGGCGGTCACGTTTTCCTTGCCCCGGACCTCCCACCAGCACAGACGGAAGACGCAGACGACGCTCAAGGCCACGGGAACGTAAAGCGAGAGCCACAGCGGCGCGGATTTGACATGGGTGATCGCCACCGCGAGGGCGTTTATGATCAGGAGGACGTAGAGAATGGGGATCTGCGACGCCAGGGCCTGGAACTGCGCCATCAGAAAGGTCGGATTGTCTCGTCGCAGCTGCAGCGCCGCCAGAAAGTTCTTCATGTTTTCTTTTCCGTCGGCAAAAGCCAGCCAGAGAAAGCTTGATGTTTCCTTATTCACGTAGCGTCATGCGAACCCCGCAGGCACGGGGATGGTATACAGGCTATTGCCGCCGGCGTGCGCCGCTCAGAAGGAAGCAGCGGCGAGTGCGCGGTGGATGCTGTGAAGGTCGTCGACGTTCTTGTTCGACAGGAACAGTTCCCAATCGAGCGAACTCTGGACGATGGTTTCCAGCGAATCGTAGCGGGGCTTCCAGTCGAGCACCTGCCTGGCGAGCGAAGCGTCCGCGACGACGCTTGCCGAATCCCCGGCCCGGCGCGGCGCCATGTGGATCTTGAATGAATGGCCGTGCAGACGCGTGACCATGTTCAGCACGTCGAGGACGGAATAGCCGCTGCCATAACCGCAATTGGCGACAAGCGGGCCCTTGTTCTTGCGCAGGTGCTGCAGCGCTTTCAGATGCGCATCGGCAAGATCGGTGACGTGGATATAGTCGCGCACGCCGGTGCCGTCATGGGTGGGATAATCGATGCCGTAGACATGGACGCTGTCGCGCTTGCCGAGAGCCGCCTCACAGGCGACCTTGATCAGGTGCGTGGCGCCCGAGGTCGACTGGCCGGTGCGGTGTTGCGGGTCGGCGCCAGCGACGTTGAAATAGCGAAGTGCGACATAGTTGAAATCATAGGCGGCGGCGGCATCGCGCAGCATGAACTCGGTCATCAGCTTCGACTGGCCGTAGGGATTTTCCGGATTGAGGGAAGCCGTCTCCTTCACCGGCAGATCGCTCTTCTGCTGGCCGTAAACGGCCGCCGTCGAGGAGAAGACGAAATTGCGGATGCCGGCCTTGATCGCGGAGCTCAGAAGCGCGCGGGTCTTGCCGGAATTGTTGTCGTAATAGGAGAGCGGGTCGGCGACCGAGACCGGGACCACGGCGGAGCCGGCGAAATGGATGATCGACTCGATGTCGTTTTCGATGAAGATCTTCTTCAATATGTCGGGATCGGCGATATCACCGAGATAAAAACGCGCCGCCGGCGCCACCGCCCAGCGGAAGCCGGTGGAAAGGCGGTCGAGCACGACCACGTCCTCGCCCGCGTCGATGAGCGCCCAAACCATGTGACTGCCGATATATCCGGCCCCGCCCGTCACCAAAACCGCCATGTCCCGCATCCCTGCTTTCGTTTTATAGGCAGGGGCATCAGGCGCCGGTTTTTCTTTCCAATCTTCTTATCGGAGCGTCGTTTGGCAGGCTTTGAACCGGTATGTTTGGAGTCGTGGTTAGAGGCCGATTTCAGGCTTTGCTAGAGTTTTATCGATCCGGCGATTCCGGCACAAAATTGGCCGGACCACCGATACTTCAGAGTTTGGCGATATAGGTGCAGAGGCGCTCGGCCGCGACCGCCACCTGGGCCGGATCACGCAGGAAACAGGCACGCAGGAAGAGTTCGCCGCCGCGGCCGAATGCGGCCCCGGGAGCAAGGCCGACGCCCGTCTTGTCGACGATGTCGATTGCGGCCTTGCGGCTATCGGTGACGCCGTCGATCTTCAGGAAGGCATAGAGCGCGCCGTCCGGCTTCAGCGTCTCGACGCGGTTGGTGGCGACAAGTGCGTCGCAGAGAATATCGCGGGAACGGGCCGCCTTGGCGATGTTGGCGCGCACGAAATCATCGCCTTGATCGAGGGCGGCGACAGCGCCCTTCTGCATGAACTGCGCCACACCCGACGTCGAATACTGGATAAGGTTTTCGAGCACCTGCCCCATCTCGGGCGGTGCGACGATCCAGCCGACGCGCCAGCCGGTCATCGACCAGTTCTTCGAGAAGGAATTGACGAAGATGATCTTGTCGTCCGGCTCCATCACGTCGAGGAAGGAGGGTGCGCGGCCTCCGGCAAAATAATAAAGGGCGTAGATTTCGTCCGCCATGATCCAGAGGTCATGTTTGCGGGCAAGCGCCAGAATTTGGCCGAGATCCTCCCTTGTCGCCGTCCAGCCCGTCGGGTTCGATGGCGTGTTGATGAAGATGCCCCTCGTCTTTTGCGTGATCGCGGCTTCGATGCGATTGAGATCGATCGCCCATTTGCCGTTTTGGAACTGCAGCTCGACGCCCACGGAGCGCGCCCCCGCTATTTCGAGGGCAGCGGCAATGTTCGGCCAGGCGGGGGTGAGGTAGACGAATTCGTCACCCGGCGAGGTCAGCGACTGCACGGCGAGCTGGATCGCCTGCATGCCGGAGCCGGTGACATAGAAATGCTCGACCGGCAGCCGGACGGAAAAGTGCCTGTGGTAATAATCCGAGAGCGCCTGACGGAGCTCCGGAATGCCGCGCTGCCAGGTGTAGAAGGTCTCGCCGGCGGCAAGCGCCTCCATCGCCGCCCGGCTGATGAAATCGGGTGTCGGCAGATCGCCCTCCCCCACCCAGAGCGGCAGCAGGCCTTCGCGGCCGCGGGCATAATTGACGACTTCGACGATCCCGCTTTCGGGCGCCGCAGTGGCGCGCGGGCTAAGGCTGCTTAAGATCGACATGCATATCTCCGGTTTTTGTCTTCATAAGAGATTTGCGCCGGCAAATCCCATGATATCCAGTGATGGCACATCGATTTTCGTGATGAATGAGCCTGGCCGGAACGGACAGGCTCCAGCCCGGATCAAGCCGTCGGGCGCTTGGCGAGAAGATCGCGGATTTCCGTGAGGAGCTGAACGTCTGCGGGCGGCGGGGGCAGCTCTTCCGGCGCAGCCTTTTCCTGGCGCTCGACCTGGGCGCGCAGGATGTTCACAGCCTTGACCATCAGGAAGATGATCCAGGCAAGAATCAGGAAATTGATGAGAACGGTGAAGAAGCTGCCATAGGCAAAGACCGCTCCCTGCGCGCGGGCCGCGGCAAGTGTCGGCGCGTTGACGGCCGAGGAGAGCGGCAGGAAGTAATTCGAAAAATCGAAGCCGCCGAAAATGGCGCCAACGATCGGCATAATGAGGTCGTCGACCAGAGATTTGACGATGCCGCCGAAGGCGCCGCCGATGATGACGCCGACCGCAAGATCCATGACATTGCCGCGGGCGATAAAGGCCTTGAATTCGTTGAGCATCGGATCCGTCTCCCTTCGATCCAGTTCAGAGAGTATGCGAAGGATTTCATTAGCTACATCTTCATTGCAATTAATCAATCGACAATCGCAATTAATTGGCGATGCGCCTCGCCGCCTTTGACTTAAGACCTAGACGGGCAGGAATTTCCAACGCCCCTGAAATGACTTAAGCTGATCGATGTTGCGGGAGGTCCCGGCGGCCTTCCGCCGGCGGAGGGTCAATGCTTCCAGGCTGGGTCATATTTGCGTCTGCCTTCGGCTATCTGCTCCTGCTTTTCGCCGTGGCGAGCTATGGCGACCGCAAGAACCGCGGCCCGGGCGCGCTGGAAGGCGGATGGCCGGTGGTCTATGCGCTGAGCCTGGCGATCTACTGCACCTCCTGGACCTATTTCGGCAGCGTCGGCCTTGCCGCGCAGCGCGGCCTGGAATTTGCCGGCATCTATATCGGCCCCATCCTCGTCTTCACCTTCGGCATGCCGCTGCTTCGCCGCATCATCGAGCTTGCGAAGGCGGAAAAACTCACTTCGGTCGCGGATTTCGTCGCCGCGCGCTATGGCAAGAACCCGACGGTCGCGACGATCGTCGCACTGATCTCGCTGATCGGCACCATTCCCTATATCGCGCTGCAGCTGAAAGCGATCTCGAGCACCGTCAGCGCCATGGTCAACCCGTCCGATTACGGCATCGGCAGCGGCAATCTCTACTTCCTCGACTTGCCGCTCGTCGCGACACTGGTGCTCGCCTGTTTCGCGATCATGTTCGGCACGCGGCATACGGATGCGACGGAGCATCAGGACGGCCTGATCCTCGCCGTCTCGATGGAGTCAGTCGTCAAGCTCGTCGCCTTCCTGACGGCCGGCGTCTGCGTCATCTGGTTTCTCTTCGACGGCCCCGCCGATCTCTGGCGCAAGACCGTCGAAAACGACCTGGTCATGTCGGCGCTTGCTTACCATACGCCGATCAGCCGCTGGATCACGCTGATCATCCTGTCGGCCTTCGCGATCATCATGCTGCCGCGGCAGTTCCACGTCACCGTCGTCGAAAACCGCACGCCGAAACAGCTGAAACTCGCGGGCTTCCTCTTCCCCACTTATCTCATCGCCATCAATCTCTTCGTGCTGCCGGTGGCGATCGGCGGGCTCCTGACCTTCGGCGGCACGGGCAACGCCGATTTCTACATGCTGTCGCTGCCATTGGCCGGCCAGATGCCTCTGGTGACGCTGATCACCTTCATCGGCGGCTTCTCCGCCGCGACGGCGATGGTCATCGTCGATTCCGTCGCGCTGTCGATCATGGTGTCGAACGACATCATCATGCCGATCTTCCTCCGGCGCAAACTCGCCGGCCGCGCCAGCCAGCGCGACGATTTCGCCAAGACGCTGCTCAACATCCGCCGCAGCGCCATCTTTGCCGTGCTGCTGTTCGGTTATGCCTATTACCGCTCGACCGACAGCACCGCAGGCCTCGCCTCGATCGGCCTTCTTTCCTTCGCCGCGATCGCGCAGATCGCCCCTGCCCTGTTCATCGGTCTGATCTGGCGCCGCGCGAATGCGCGCGGCGCCATCCTCGGGCTGACGTCCGGCTTCGTGATCTGGATCTACCTGCTGTTTCTGCCGTCGCTCGGCGGCCCCGATTATTCGCATGTGGCAAGCGCCGTGCTCGGCTTCATCTTCCCCGGCTCGACGCTGTTTACCGCTCCCGACGCCGATCCGCTGGTCAATGCGACCGTCATGAGCCTGCTCGTCAACACCGCCTTCGTCATCGTCGGATCGCTCACCCGCAACGCCAGGCCGCTGGAGCGGATCCAGGCCGGCATCTTCGTCAAGCGGCATTCGCGCTCGCAATTCGCCACGCGCGGCTGGAAGACGCGCATCAGCGTCGGCGATCTGAAGGCGGCAATCTCGCGCTATCTCGGCGAAGAGCGCATGCAGCGCTCTTTCACGACCTATGAGCAAAGCTCCGGCCGCAAACTGGAAGACGAGCAACCCGCCGACATGGCGCTCATCCATTTCAGCGAACAGCTGCTCGGCAGCGCCATCGGCTCCTCCTCCGCCCGGCTGGTGCTGTCGTTGATCCTGCAGAAGATCGAGGACGCCTCTTCCGACACCGCCTGGCTGCTCGACCAGGCGAGCGAGGCACTGCAATATAACCAGGACATGCTGCAGACCGCCCTTTCGCAGATGGACCAGGGCATCGCGGTTTTCGACAGTTCCAACCGGCTGACCATTTGGAACCGCCGCTTCCGGCAATTGCTGGACCTGCCGGAAAATGCCGGCCAGGTCGGCTTTCCGCTGTCCGATATCGTCAAGACGCTCAGCGAGCGCGGCGATATCGCGCCCGGTGATCTCAGCCAGACGGTGCGGCATTTCCTGACACTCGACAAACCCTTCTCGCTGGTGCTCGGCGGCGGCGAACGGATCATCGAAGTGCGTTCCAACGCCATGCCGGACAAGGGCATCGTCGCGACCTTTACCGACATCACCCAGCGCGTGAACGCCGATCAGGCGCTGAAGCAGGCGAACGAGACGCTGGAGCAGCGCGTCGCCGAACGCACGGCCGAGCTTACCCGCGTCAACCGGGAACTCGCCGAGGCGCGAGCCGCCGCCGACGAGGCGAACATCGGCAAGACACGCTTCTTCGCCGCCGCCGGCCACGACATCCTGCAGCCGCTCAATGCCGCCAGGCTCTATTCCTCGGCGCTGGTCGAGCGCATGGCGCAATCCGACAACAGCCCGATCGTGCGCAACATCGATTCCGCGCTGGAATCGGTCGAGACCATCCTCGGTGCGGTGCTCGATATTTCGAGGCTCGATACCGGGGCGATGCGGCCGCGGCTCGCCTCTGTTGCCCTCTCCGATCTCTTGAAACGCATCGAGACCGATTTTGCGCCGATTGCCCGCGAGAAGCAGCTCAAGCTGGTGGTCATGCCGACATCGCTGCGCGTCCGCTCCGACCCGAACCTGCTGCGCCGGCTGGTGCAGAACCTCGTTTCCAATGCCATAAAATATACGGTCACCGGCAAGGTGCTGGTCGGGGCGCGGCGGCGCGGCAACCAGGTGATCATCCAGGTGTTCGATTCCGGCATCGGCATTCCGCCGTCGAAGTTCCGCACGGTCTTTAAGGAATTCGCGCGGTTGGATGAAGGCGCGAAGACCGCCTCCGGCCTGGGGCTCGGTCTTTCGATCGTCGACCGCATCGCCCGCGTGCTCAACCATCCAGTCGAGCTGCAGTCAACGCATGGCAAGGGCACGCAATTCCGCATCTCCATGCCGCTCGACGTCTCACGTCCTGCCGAAGCTGTGGCGGCGATCGCCCCTGCCGACCGGCCGGGACAGCCGCTCAAGGGGCTGAAGATCCTCTGCATCGACAACGAGCCGAAGATCCTCGAAGGCATGCGGCTTCTGATCAGCGGCTGGGGCTGCGAAGTAGGGGCGCTGAGCTCGCTTGCCGAAGCGATGGCGTTCGATCTGCGCGGGCCGCCGCCCGACCTCGTCATTGCCGATTACCATCTCGGCGACGGCACAGGCATGGCCGCGATCCTGCATCTGCGCCAGCAATTCGGCGCCGACATCCCCGCTTTGCTGGTCACGGCCGACCGCACGCTTGAGGTGCGCAGCGAGGCGGAGCGGTACGGTATCGCCGTTCAACACAAGCCGGTGCGGCCGGCGGCGCTGCGCGCCTATATCACACAGATTTCAGGGCTGAAACGCGCGGCCGCGGAGTAGAGGTCAAGTTCAGCCGGCGGCGCTCATGATGCGCGAGACGAGATCGCGCACACGCGCCGAGTTCGGCACGTCGCCGAACAGGATGCGATACATGATCGGCGCCACGACCTGGTCCATAACGAGATCCACGTCAGGAAAGGCCTCGCCGCGGCCCTTCGCCCTGTCGGCGATGGCGACGATTTGCTGGCGCGTATATTCGCAGCATTTACAGGCATTTTCGCCTGTCTGCGCCGCCAGCACGTCGCGGATCATTTCGCGGCCCGGCCCGGAGGACATTTCCTCCGCATATTGCTCCGCCCAGGCTTCGAGATCGGCCTTGCCGCTGCCCGCATCGATCGGCTGCATATCCGGCCGCAGCCGCTCGACGGCGACATCGGCCAAAAGCTCCTGCAAGTCCCCCCAGCGGCGGTAGATGGTCGACGGCGTCACGCCTGCCTTGCCGGCGATCAGAGGGATCGTCACATCGGCGCGGTTCATTTCGGCCAGGAGTTCGCGAACCGCTTTGTGCACAGACGCCTGAACCCTGGCGCTTCGTCCTCCCGGACGGAGGTTCTCTTTTACTGCCATGCCTTCAACCTGACTTCGCCCCTCGCTCTAAGCATGCCGCTGCCTTTAAACCACTGCACGCCTCCAGGCGACCCTCAGTGCCAATGGTTCAAAAACTTTGACAGAGTCATTAACGCAAAGAATTTGCTTTTGCTGCACGCCCATTCTACATGGACTAACGCAACGACTTAGCTTTAAGGGGCTTATACATGTTCGCCGCAGCCAAAGCCACAGAGAATTCGCCGCGCCCCTCCATCGGCTTTCACGCGTTGACACTCGCCACTTTCTTCGGCGCTTCCGCCGCGCCAACGCCGCTCTATCGGATCTATCAGGAAAATTTTGCGGTCTCGCCGGTGCTGATCACCGTCATTTTCGCGGTCTATGCCTTTGCCCTTTTGGCGGCGCTGCTGATTGCCGGTTCGCTCTCGGACCATCTCGGCCGCAAGCCGGTGATCTTCTTCGCACTGGTGCTCGAAATCGCCGCCATGGGGCTCTTCGTCGTCGCGAGCGGCCCCGGCTGGCTAATCGCGGCGCGGATCGTGCAGGGCGTCGCGACCGGAATTGCCGGAGCGTCGCTCGGAGCAGCGCTCGTTGATGTCGACAGGGCGAAGGGACAGATCGTCAACTCGATCGCGCCGCTTTCCGGCATGGCGGTGGGGGCGGTCGGCACCAGCGCCTTGATCCAATACGGTCCCTTTCAGATGCATCTCATCTATGCGCTGCTGCTCGTGGCCTTCACGCTGCAAGCGGGCGCTATCTGGCTTACCCGCGAGACGGGCGGCACACGGCCGGGCGCGCTCGGCTCGCTGGTACCGCGGGTTTCCGTTCCGCCGCAGGCGAAACGGCCGCTCTCGCTGGTAACGCCGATCAACATCGCCAACTGGACGCTCGCGGGCTTCTATCTTTCGCTGGTCCCCTCGCTGGTCGCCGGCACCACCGGCAGCACCGCGCCCTTGACGGGCGGGGCGGTGGTGACGGCGCTGATGGTGAGCGGAGCGGTCACAGTCTATCTCAGGCGCGGCAAGTCTGTCTCGGCCAACCTTAACTTCGGCGTGACGGCCAAGACGCTCGGCATCCTGACCGTCGTCGCCGGCGTGCATCTTGCCAATGTGCCGCTGCTTCTCATCGGCACCGTCTTCACCGGCGCCGGCTTCGGCACCAATTTCCTGGGCTCGATCGGCACGATCATGCCGCACGCCAAGGCGGAGGAGCGGGCCGGTCTGCTTGCCGCCTTCTATGTCCAGAGCTACCTCGCCTTCAGTCTGCCGGCGATCCTTGCCGGTTTCCTGGCGAAATCGGCCGGCTACCAGGTGACGACGGATATTTATGCGACGGTAATCCTGCTTCTGATGGGCGCCGGGCTCATCGCCGTGCGCGCCGGCCGGCGGCAGATGGCGGAGAATGCGGCCTGACATCCGAGGCCACGTCACGGCTCGAGATCGAGCAATGCGCGGCCGCTGCCATCCATGGCGAAAGGCACGGAGGCGTGCTGGTGAGCGACGATCCAGTGCCCGTCTTGCTTGACGAGGCCGAAGGTCTGGCGGAACCAGAGATCGACTTCCGTACCATCGGTCTTGGTACCGGTCATGCGCAGGAGACCGCTCCAGAAGGCGACATCGCCGCCGACCGTCAATTTGGCATCGCGCACTTCGCCGCCGATCGGGCCTTCCCACGTGTCGAACCACGCCTGCAGGCCCGCCTCGTCCTTGCCGGTGGAGACGAGCGGCGGCGCCAGCGAAAACTCGACGGAATCCTCGGCCTCATAGGAAAGCGCCTCCGCGGCGTTTTTTTCGCCGAGCGCCTTGGCCCGCATCATCAGCATGGCGATGATCGCCTCTTCCTCAATTCTGACATTCGCTTCGTCTTTCACGCTCGCTCTCCTTTTCCGTTATGGACAGAGGACGAACGGGAGGACGACGATCCGACAAGGGTGCATTCCGCTAGCGCAATTCCGAACGCAAAACCGTTGGAATTGCTTCAGAGATAACTCGTCACCGCCGGCTCGTTCCACCAGGCGTCGTGCCTGCCGTCGGAATAACGGACGGGCAAGGCCGCCAGTTCCTCAGGGGTGATATCGTCGAGGCAGGCGATGTTGATCGAGACATAGGCCCCGCCGATCGCCTCGACATAACCGTCGCCGAAGGCGGGCACGCCGCAGGTGCGGCAGAAGCGGTGATGGCCGCTCATCGTGTTGAACTGGTAGTCTGACATCTCCGCCTCGTCGCACATCAGCCGGAAATCCTCCGGCTCGACGTTGGCGCCCCAATAGCGCCGCTTGGCACAGATCGAACAATTGCAGCGGCCGGTGCCTGCTTCGAGGTCGATATCCACCTCGTAGTGCACTTTGCCGCAGTGGCAGCTTCCCTTGTAGGTCTTCTTCACGGTGATCTCCTCTATCGGCGTTGCATCAAGGCCTTCGATATGACAATATATTGTCATTATGGATGAGATACAAAATAGACAACATGTTGTCAAACAAAATCGACCGGAGCGAACGATGGAAGGGGATGCCTTTTCCGCTTTCGCGATGACGGCCCTTCGTCTCGCCGGACATCTGACCGCGGCGGGCGACCGGCTGGCAAAGCCCGCGGGACAGACGAGCGCGCGCTGGCAGGTGCTGGCGGCTGCGAGAAGCGGCGACATGTCGGTGGCGCAGATCGCCCGTGCGCTCGGCCTTGCCCGCCAGGGTGTGCAGCGGCTTGCCGACGTGCTGGAGAACGAGGGGCTGATTACCTATACCGACAATCCGCAGCACCAACGCGCCAAGCTGGTGCGGCTGACGACGGAAGGGGCAGCGCGGCTGGGGATGATCGAGGTGGCGCAGGCCGGATGGGCGGATGGGCTCGGCGCCGCCTTTACATCGGCTGAGCTCGATGCGGCACGGGCCGTGATGGCGCGGGTGATGGGGCTGCTGGAAGCGGATGAGGCGTCGGGCGGCTGAGCAATTCGCCTTGAGTGGATGCGACCGAAGCCAAAACAAAAAAAGGCCGGGCTAACCCGACCTTCCCTGCCATCTCGACGAACCGTGCCAGTACATCCGTGGTCACGATCCGGAGATGATATTCAAAGCCTTCCTGCATAATTCCTTAAAACGGAATCGATTTAAGGACAAAATTATGCAGCAAGTCAAAGTGTTACAGCGTCCTTTGCGCGTCTAAAAGACGCGCGGCGCTATAATGGCTCAGGCCGCCTGGAGGCGGTCTGCCGACATCTTGCCGGACTTGTTGTCGCGGACGAGCTCGTAGGACAGCTTCTGGCCGTCCTTGAGGTCACGCATGCCGGCGCGCTCAACGGCCGAGATGTGGACGAAAACGTCGGCAGCGCCGTCATCCGGCTGAATGAAGCCGAAGCCCTTGGTTGCGTTGAACCACTTAACGGTACCTGTGCTCATGACGATATCCTTTTCGAATCGCTCATAGAAGATTGCAGCCCGGGCAAAGCCCAAGCGGCGATGAAAACCGATTTTGGAGGAAGGTCGCCAGGAACGACGCGAACGCCGTTTCAAAGTTCATCTAGCAAGATCGATGCGAGAACGTTTAATCGGGAATTGTGTCCGCGACAAGGCGTCCGCAAGGGAAAGTCGAAATCGGCTTGGCGGGTGTTCACCACCGTTGTGCTGTGTAACCCCCTGCCGGGCAGAGAGGCTTACACGGCACAACGGTAAAGATAGTCCCCTCAAACCAAGAGCGAGAAACAGCCCTACGCCGCCGCCCCTATCTTCGCATAGGGATCGAACCGTCCATAAAACGTCTCGCCCTTGGCGGCCATCTCCTTCAGCAGCGCCGTCGGCTTGAAGTGATCTCCGTAAGCCGATGCTAACTTCTCAGCCAACTCGACGAAGGCCTTCACGCCTATGCCGTCGATATAGCTCAGCGCCCCGCCGGTATAGGGCGCGAAGCCGAAGCCGAGGATGGAACCGACGTCGGCTTCGCGCGGATCGGTGACGATACCTTCCTCGACGGCGCGGGCGGCTTCGAGCGCGATGGTGACGAGGAAGCGCTGCTTCAGCACGGCGACATCGACCTCGTCCGCCTTCTTCTGCGGATAGAAATCCTTGAGCTCGGGCCAGAGGGACTTCTTCGCCGGTTTCGGCGGGTAGTCGTAAAAGCCCTTGGAATTCTTCCGGCCGAAGCGGCCCTCCTTTTCCACCATGCGCGAGATCAACTCCATATGCCGGGGGTCGATGGCCTTGTCGCCGAGATCGGCGACGGTGGCCTTGAGGATCTTCAGCGACAGGTCGATCGCGACTTCGTCGTTCAGCGCCAGCGGGCCGACCGGCATGCCGGCCATCTTGGCGGCATTCTCGATCATGGCTGGCGGAACGCCTTCGATCAGCATGTCGTAGCTTTCCGACATGTAGCGCAACACGCAGCGATTGACGAAGAAGCCGCGGGTGTCGTTGACGACGATCGGCGTCTTCTTGATCGCCGCGACATAATCGAGCGCGACGGCCAGCGCCTTGTCGCCGGTCTCCTTGCCGAGGATGACCTCGGTCAGCATCATCTTTTCGACGGGCGAGAAGAAGTGGATGCCGATGAAATCGGCCGGGCGCTTGGAATTCTTCGCAAGACCTGTGATCGGCAGGGTCGAGGTATTGGAGGCGAAGATCGCCCCTTCCGGCAGCACGGCTTCAACCGCCTCGATGACCGATTTCTTCACTTCGCGATCTTCGAACACCGCCTCGATGACGAGATCGGCGGTGGCGAGACCGGCATAGTCGGCGGCAGGCGTGATGCGGGCAAGAAGGGCCGCGGCCTCGTCCTGCGTAAACCGTCCCTTACCGACGGACTCCTTGACGAGGCCTTCGCAGACGGCCTTGCCCTTGGCGGCGGCCTCCATGTCGCGGTCGATCAGCGTCACCGGGAGACCGGCAGCGGCCGTGACATAGGCGATCGAGGCGCCCATGAAACCGGCGCCGACGACGCCGACATGTTTCAGCTCCGTCTTGGGAATGCCGGCCGGGCGGCGGGCGCCCTTGCCGAGCTCCTGTATCGAGATGAACAGCGAACGGATCATCGAGAAGGCTTCGCGGGTCTGCAGCACCTCGGTGAAATAACGCTGCTCGATCTTGAGACCCGTGTCGAACGGCACCTGCAGGCCTTCATAGACGCATTTCAGGATGGTGAGCGCGGCGGGATAATTGCCGGAGGTTTCACGGCGCAGGATTGCCGGTGCGGCCGGCCAGAGCTGCGCCGAGGCCGGCGTCCAGATGCCGCCGCCGGGCGCCTTGAAGCCCTTCTCGTCCCAGGGGGCGACCGGCTTCAGGCCATCCTTGATCATCTGCTTGGCGGCGGCGATCAGCTGATCCGGCTCGACCACCTGATGCACGAGGTTCATCGCCTTGGCGCGGGAGCCGCTAAGCGACTGGCCCGTCGTCATCATCTGCAGCGCATCCTGGGCATTGGCGAGCCGCGGCACGCGCTGGGTACCGCCGGCGCCGGGGAAGATGCCGACCTTGACCTCGGGCAGCGCGATCTTGACGCTCTTGGCATTGGAGGCGACGCGGCCGTGGCAGGCGAGCGACAGTTCGAAGGCGCCGCCCATGCAGGTGCCGTTGATCGCCGACACCCAGGGCTTGCCCGAGGTTTCGAGCTTGCGGAACAGGCCGGACATGCGGCCGACAAGACCGAAAAGCGTCTGAACGGCCGTTTCCGGGCTCTTCGCCTTCTCCTCCTGGTAGGAGCCGAACATCGACTTGATCATCGACAGATCGGCGCCGCCGGAGAAGGAGGATTTGCCCGAGGTGAAGACGACACCCTTGACGCCGGCGTCCGCGGTGGTGGCGTCGATGATGGCGTTCAGCTCTTCCATCACCTCGGCGGTGAAGACGTTCATCGATTTGCCGGGCATGTCCCAGGTGACGAGAGCGATGCCATCGGCGTCGGTTTCGAGCGTGAAATTGGTGTAGGTGCTCATCTTGGGAATTCCTCTCCCTGAATTCTCTTGGCGGTGAAGCCCCTCCCCCTTGTGGGGAGGGGTTGGGGAGGGGCTTCTCTTCGGCGGGAAGACCCCTCCCCTCGCTTTGCTCGACCCTCCCCACAAGGGGGAGGGTTAAATCCCATCAAACGCGTTCGATAACCGTTGCCGTGCCCATGCCGGCGCCGATGCAGAGCGTCACCAGCGCGGTGTTCAAGTCGCGGCGTTCGAGTTCGTCCAGCACTGTGCCGAGGATCATCGCGCCGGTGGCGCCGAGCGGGTGGCCCATGGCGATGGCGCCGCCATTGACGTTGATCTTGGCGTGGTCGATGTCGAAGGCCTGCATGTAGCGCAGCACGACAGCGGCGAAGGCCTCGTTCAGTTCGAAGAGGTCGATGTCGGCAAGGCTCATGCCCGTCCGCTTCAACAGCTTCTCGGTGACATCGACCGGGCCGGTCAGCATCAGGGCCGGATCGGAGCCGATATTGGCGAAGGCCTTGATGCGGGCGCGCGGCTTCAGCCCCATGCTCTCGCCACCCGCCTTCGAGCCGAGCAGCACGACGCCGGCGCCATCGACGATGCCGGAGGAATTGCCGGCATGATGGACATAGTTGATGCGTTCGATCTCGGGGTGAGCCTGGATGCCGACGGCCTCGAAGCCGCCCATCTCGCCGGGCATCTGGAAGGAAGGGTTGAGGGAAGCGAGCGCCTGCATATCGGTGCCGGGGCGCATATGCTCGTCCTTATCGAGGATCGTCAGGCCGTTCTGGTCCTTGACCGGCACGACCGACCTGTCGAACCAGCCCTGCTGCCAGGCATGGGCGGCGCGTTTCTGGCTCTCGACGGCGTAGGCGTCGACATCAGTCCGGGTGAACCCGTATTTGGTGGCGATGAGATCGGCCGAGACGCCTTGCGGCATGAAAAAAGCCGGGAAATTCACCGAAGGATCCATGAACCAGGCGCCGCCGGACATGCCGAGGCCGACGCGGGACATGCTTTCGACACCGCCCGCGATGACGATGTCGTCGGCGCCCTGGGCGATCTTGCCGGCGCCGAAGTTGACGGCATCAAGGCCGGAGGCGCAGAAGCGAGAGATCTGCATGCCGGGCGCCTTCGTCGAATATCCGGCTTCGAAGGCGGCGGCCTTGGGGATGACCGCGCCGGCATCCATGACCGGATCGACGCAGCCCATGATGATGTCGTCGACGGTCGTGGTGTCGAGCCCGTTGCGGTCGCGGATCGCTTCCAGCGTCTTGGCCGCCAGGCGGACGGAAGGCACCTCATGCAGGGCGCCGTCCTTCTTGCCGCGGCCACGCGGCGTGCGGACGTGATCGTAAATGAAAACCTCGGTCATTGTCTCGTCTCCCTGGCGGCAATCTATCTTGCCTCGAATCTTGGAAGGAGGAGAAAAGACCCCTCCTCAGCCCTCCCCACAAGAGGGAGGGAGAAATGGCTCAAAACGCTTCCGCGGCCAGTTCCATCATCGTATCGGCGCCGGCTTCGATGCGGGCCTTGCGCAGCGCCGTTTCCGGCATGATGCGCTCCATGAAGAAGCGGGCTGTCACCAGCTTGTTCTTCAGGAAATCCTCGCGGCTCGCATCGCCCGATGCAAGTCCGTCCTCGGCGGCTTTCGCCATCTTCGCCCACATATAGCCGAGAACGACGAGACCGAAGAGATGCATGTAATCGGTCGAGCCGGCGCCGGCATTGTCGGGCTTGGCCATGGCGTTCTGCATGAACCACATGGTCGCGCCCTGGACGTCGTTCAAGCCCTTCTTCAGATGCTTGGTGAAGAAGGAGAGCTTTTCGTCGCTACGGTTCTCCTCGCAGAAATCGCCGATCTCCTTGAAGAGGGCCATGGCGGCGCGGCCGCCGTTCAAGGCGAGCTTGCGGCCGACGAGATCGAGCGCCTGGATGCCGTTGGCGCCTTCATAGATCATGGCGATGCGGGCATCGCGCACATACTGGCTCATGCCATGTTCTTCGATATAGCCGTGGCCGCCGAAGACCTGCTGGGCCATGACGGCATGGTCGAAGCCCTTGTCGGTCATCACGCCCTTGAGGATCGGAGTGACGAGGCCGAGAATGTCGTCGGCCGTCTGGCGTTCCTTCTCGTCGGCGGCGCGGTGGGCGATATCCGATTTCAGCGCCGTCCAGAGCAGGAAGGCGCGGCCGGCCTCGTTGAAGGCGCGGATGGTCATCAGCGTGCGGCGGATATCGGGATGGACGATGATCGGATCGGCCTTCTTGTCAGGCACCTTGACGCCGGACAGCGAGCGGCCCTGGATGCGGTCGCGGGCATAGGCGGCGGCGTTCTGATAGGCGATCTCGGAAATGGCGATGCCCTGCAGGCCGACCATCAGGCGGGCCTCGTTCATCATAACAAACATGGCGTTGAGGCCGCGGTTTTCGGCGCCGATCAGGAAGCCGGTCGCCTCGTCGTAGTTCATGACGCAGGTGGCATTGCCGTGGATGCCCATCTTGTGCTCGATCGCGCCGCAGGAAACGGCATTGCGGGCGCCGGGCGCGCCGTCCTTGCCGACCAGAAATTTCGGGACGATGAAGAGCGAGATGCCCTTGGTGCCTTCGGGCGCACCTTCGATGCGGGCCAGCACCAGGTGGACGATATTGTCGGTCAGGTCGTGTTCGCCGGCAGAGATGAAGATCTTCTGGCCCGATATTTTGTAGCTGCCGTCGGCCTGCGGCACTGCCTTGGTGCGCAGCATGCCGAGATCGGTGCCGCAATGCGGCTCGGTCAGGTTCATCGTGCCGGACCAGGAGCCGTCCACCATCTTCGACAGGTAGGTTTCCTTCTGCTCCTGCGTGCCATGGACGAGGATCGCGGCGATCGCGCCCTGCGTCAGGCCCGGATACATCATCAGCGACATATTGGCGGCGGAGGTATATTCGCCGACGGCGGCATGCAGCGTATAGGGAAGCCCCTGTCCGCCGAATTCCTCCGGCACCGCAAGGCCGATCCAGCCGCCTTCGCAATAGGACTTGTAGGCCTCCTTGAAGCCTTTCGGCGTCGCGACGCTGGCATCGTCATGGCGCGTGCAGCCTTCCTGATCGCCGGAATAGTTCACCGGAAAGAGAACCTCTTCGGCAACCTTTGCCGCCTCCCCGAGGATCGCCTCGATCATGTCGGGCGTTGCGTCGGCAAAACCCGGCAGATTGTTGTAGCGTTCGAGGCCCAGCACGTCGTTCAGGACGAAGAGCGTATCGTTCACCGGGGCCTTGTAGACTGGCATCTTGCGAATTCCTCCATTCGACTGACCGGGTCGCGCCGGCCTTGGGCACTGTCTTACAAAATATTGACGTTTGCGTAAACGTCAAATTCTGCACCTTGGACGCCTTTTGTGAAAAAAATCTCGAGAGCCTGAATCTTCGCGCTGAAGCCACGAGCGCAGGAGACGTCATCTCCCCTTCCTTGTCCATCCGGGAACGTCGTATAAGGGCGGGCGCCTTCATTCAGGCAATGGCTGCAATGCTTCAGGAGACCGCCGGCATGATCAGTTTCGAGGCGATAAGGCAGCGTGCGGAGGAACGAAAAGGCGGGGCAGCCGCGCTGCAGGCAATGCTCGACAACCACCAGCCGCGTCACGACAAGCTGCGCGCCATATCAGACGACCGCATCCTTGCGGACATGACGCGGCGGGTTTTCTACAGCGGCTTCGTCCATAAGGTGATCGATGCGAAGTGGCCGGGTTTCGAGGCGGCCTTTTCCGGTTTCGATCCGGCAATGCTGAACATCGCGCCCGACGATTATTGGCACGACCTGACCTCGGATGAGCGGATCATCCGCAACGGCGCCAAGATCATGTCGGTTCGAGCCAATGCCGCCTTTGTCAGGGAGCTGGCGAGGGAACATGGCAGCGCCGGCGCCTTTTTCGCCGATTGGCCGCGCGAAGACCAGATCGGCCTTCTCGACATGCTGAGCAAACGCGGCAGCCGTCTCGGCGGCATGACCGGGCAATATTTCCTGCGCGGCATCGGGCGCGACAGCTTCGTCGCCACGATGGATGTGCTCGCCTGCCTGAGATCCGCCGGCGTGCCGCTGTCGGCCTCCGGCACGGCGAAGAAGGACCAACAGCTGATCCAGCAGATCTTCAATGGGTGGGCAGAGGAGACCGGGCTTTCCTTCATTCACCTTTCG
The DNA here is from genome assembly GCF_002211395.1 of Rhizobium sp. R339. Lineage (NCBI taxonomy): Bacteria > Pseudomonadati > Pseudomonadota > Alphaproteobacteria > Hyphomicrobiales > Rhizobiaceae > Rhizobium > Rhizobium sp. R339. The sequence goes on along the minus strand of NZ_LOKV01000023.1, from coordinate 496,735 downwards.
CGCATCAGCGCCTATTCGATCGATGCGGGAGGCCCGCACTGAAATCGTCGGCAGTGCAGGCCGGACAAAACAGCTTTCGTTGCGAAGTTGAAAAGGCTAGCCTCCTGTTATCGAGGAGGAGCCCAATGCCGCGATTGGACCATGTCACCATCGAAACACGCGATGCGCCCGTCATGATCGGCTTCCTGGAAAGCCTGCTTGGCGTCAAGGAAGGCTATCGTCCACCCTTCGCCTCACCCGGGCATTGCTCTATCTGGACGGATGCCCGGTCATCCATCTCAGCCTGACATCGCGCAGCACCGATTTTCCGCAGGGCATTTTCAACCACGTCGCCTTCAGTCTTTACGAATTCGGGCCGGCGCTGGAGCGCATCAAGGCGAGCGGCTATCGCTACGAATATTACGATATTCCCGACACCGATCTCGGCTAGGTCTTCGTTTACGGTCCCGAAGGCGTGAAGATCGAGCTGCAATATCCGAGGCCGGCCTGAGCACTGGCCCGCCATCTGATTTGACGAATTCAACGGCAATTGCCGGTAAAAACGGCTTCTGCAGCGCAAACGTTAAAAAATTCTCATCGAGATTAACGGCTTGTTTACCACGTTTCGTGAAAGGTGCGGATTGAGCAGTAGTGATCCGCATTCCTTTTCCCTGTCTCGCGTTTCTAAAGGATGCCGCTACATCGTTCAGCCTGAGGAAAGTCTAATTGACTAACTTCTGATGAATGGTGCGCTCCGGTCCGCGTGAAGACGCTGGCCAAAGACGGAAAAGCCACGGATCGAGCTCTGACGAGAGGTCGAGCAGTCGAAGCGAGCAAGAAGATGAACGGATCGCGATCAAATCCTTCCCGGCAGTCCGACAGGACCTCGCTCGATGCGCTGAACCGCACGATCGAAGGGCTGGAGGCGCGGATCGAAGGGCTGATGGGCAGCGGGCGCGACCAGCGGCCGCGCACGGCAACGCCCGAGCGCGACCCTTACGCAAACTCCTATGCGCCTCGCCCCGCAAGAGCGCCGATCGAGCAGCGGCCTGATCCGCTCGCCGAGATCCGCCAGCGCCAGCGCGCGCTCGAAGCCGGCCGCGAACGGCCCTATGCACGCGAACAAGCCACGCAGCTGCGCGAACCCGCGCCGCGCGCCGCAGCGCCGCAGCCTGCGCCCGCATTCCGGGCAGGCGATGATACGATGACGGAAATCGCCCAGGCGCTCGTCAACCTGCGCCAGGATCTGAAACGCGACATTTCCGAAGGCGTCACCCGCGAGATGAATGCGTTGCGCGCCGAGCTGCGCGAGATCAAGGACAATGCCGGTGACGGCCGTTTCGCCGACGACATCCGCGCCGACATGGGCCGCCTTGCCCAGAGCATCAGCCAGCTGACCGGCCGTTCGAACGGCCCGGAGGCAGCCGGCCTGCGCGAGGATTTCGAAGAGCTGCGCTCGCTGATGGACGGGCTGGCGCGCGAGGATTCGCTGCGCCACATGGAAAACCGCTGGGACGGCTTCGAGAGCCGGCTTGCGGCACTCGACACAGAAGGGCTGCAGGAAGAGCTCGTTTCGCTCGCCTACCGGCTCGACGACATCAAGCGCCACATCGGCGGGATGGGTGAAAGCCCGGCGGTGCGGGCGCTGGAAGACAAGCTCATCGCGATCGCCACGGCGATGGAACAGTTCGGCAACATGATCCAGCCGCACGACCGGATCATGTCCGAGCAATTCGCCGCCATGGACATGCGGCTCGACGAGATCAGCCGGGCGATCGCGGCAAGCGGGCGCGCGGCCGCCGCCAATGATCCGGCGCTGATGCAGCGGCTGGAAAGCCGGCTCTCGGCGCTGGCCGACCAGATCGACCTGATGAGCCACGACGCGGCCAGCCGCGCGACGCCCGCCGACGAGCTGGCGTTGCGGCTGGAGGCGCTGACATCACGCGTCGAGGAACTGACGAAGGCGGAAGCGACGTCGCGGCTCGACGAGCGGCTGGAACATCTTTCCTATCTGCTGGAACGCACGCAGAAGGCCGCGCCGCAGGCCGACCTCACGGGCACGCTTTCCGACATTTCCCGCAAGATCGACGCGCTCGAGAACGGCGCCGTCAACGACGTGCTGGCACAGCGGCTCGACTACCTCGCCCGGCGCATCGACGAGATGGCGCATCAGCCGCCGGCTCCGGCCGCCGCGATCGAGGATGGCGCCTTCCGCCGTATCGAAGGACGGCTCAGCGACATTGCCGCCCGGCTGGAGGAGAGCACGGCGGCACCGGCGACAGATCCGCGGGCGCTGAAAAACCTTGAAGACCAGATCGCCAATCTTTCGGCCTTGATGAGCGAGCCGCGCGAAAGCGCTGCGATCCCCGCCGACCTCGACCGCCGCATGGGCGCGATCGAAGATTATATGGCGACGAGCGACGAATATATCATCGAGGCCGCCCGCCAGGCGGCGGAAGCCGTCGTCGAAGCTTATTCGCGCAATGGCGGCGCCCAGGGCGCCGTGCCCGCCGCCGACATGTCGGCGCTGACCGCACTTGCCGAGGATCTGCGCCATCTCGAGGATATTACCCGCGACAGCGAGGAGCGCACCCACAAGACCTTCAAGGCGCTGCACGAGACGCTCGTGCACATCGCCGACCGGCTCGACGGTATGGAAGAGCGCGGACGGCCGATCGCCCAGATGCCGGTCGCCGACGTCGATTTCGATGTCGACCCTTACGCGCTTATGGTGGACGAGGCCGAAGCGGCCCTGGCTCCTGCTCCGGCAGCTGCCCCGACGGCAAAGGCCGCCTCTCCTGTCATCCGCACGGCCGAAGTCGCTGCGGAACCTGCCGCCCCGACGCAGGCCGCGGTCATGAGCGGCGCGAGCGCGATCGCCATCGAGGCGGCGACCCGGCCGACGGAGGCTGCGGCAGCGGTGCCTGCAAAGGCCGGCCTGCTCGCCAGCCTCGGCAAGCGGCTGCGCCCTGGCAAGAAGGCCGAGACCAAGGCGAGCGACCGCGCGGTCATCGACCCGTCGCCGTCGATCGATCCCGCCGACGTGGTGCCGACGGACGCGGCAAACGAATTGCTTGAGCCGGGTTCCGGCACCCCAGACGTGAAGAAGATCCTTGAACGGGTGCGCGCCAGCCAGAGTGCCGCGCGCGGCAAGCCAGCCGGCGAAAACGATCGCGCCGATTACATTGCCGCCGCCCGCCGTGCGGCGCAGGCAGCCGCCATGGAAGTGGACGCCAATCCGAAGCCGGCAACGGCCAAGGCCGACAAGAAGGGCGCGAGCGCCGACAAAACAGGCAAGGCTGACAAAAGCGGCAAGATCAGCGCTTTTTCGCGCTACCGGCGGCCGATCCTGCTGGCGGTCGGCGCGGTGCTGCTTGCCATCATGGCCTTTCCGCTTGCCCGCACGCTGACGACCGGCGAGTCCGCACCGCAGCCGCCGGCAGAAGTCTCGGCGCTGACAGGGGCGGCGGAAGACCCCTCGCCGGCCCTGACGGAGGCAACACCCGCGCAGCCCGACGCCGGCGTTGCCGACACTAACGCTCCGGCAGCCGAGGCAACGCCTCCTGCCGCCGAACAGGCGCAACCGGAGGCAGCCCCGCCGGTTGCCGGCGAGCATCTGACCGACACGGCGCCGCTCGACGGCGAAGGCGCGGCAACCCTTGCCGCACCCGGCTCGGCCGGCGCAACACAGGAGACTTCAGGCTTCGTTCCGGACGCGCCCGCTACGGCGGCACCTGCACCGCAGGCAGCGATCACCGTTCCCGACACGATCCAGCCGAAGTCGCTGGCCGATGCGGCGCGCGGCGGCGATGCGCTTGCCCTGTTCGAGATCGGCGCACGCTATTCGGACGGCCGCAACGGCGTGACCGTCGATCAGAAGCAGGCCGCAAGCTGGTACCAGCTCGCAGCCGACAAGGGCTTTGCGCCAGCGCAATACCGGCTCGGCAGCATGTATGAGAAGGGCAACGGCGTCGAACGGGACATCGACAAGGCGAAGGGCTTTTACGAGCAGGCGGCCAACCAGGGCAACGCCAGCGCCATGCACAATCTCGCCGTTCTCTACGCCTCCGGTGCGCTCGGTCAGCAGGATTATGCGACGGCCGCCTCGTGGTTCACCAAGGCTGCTAACCTCGGCATCACCGACAGCCAGTTCAATCTGGCGATCCTCTGCGCGAGGGGCAACGGGGTGCCGGCGGATCTCGAAGAATCCTACAAGTGGTTTGCGATCGCCGCCAAAGCAGGCGACAAGGATGCGGCGCAGAAACGCGACGAAGTGGCGAATGCCATGAAGCCCGATCAGCTCGAACGGGCGCGTGCCAAGGCCGATCTCTGGAAGCCGGAGCCGCTCGATCACCGCACCAACGGCATCGACGTGCCGGACGAATGGGCGGGCACGGGCACGAAGACGGCGAGCGTCGACATGAAGAAGGCGATCCGCAACATCCAGGCGATTCTCAACAACAACGGCTTCGACGCCGGCGTGCCGGATGGCGAAATGGGCGCGAAAACCGTCGCCGCGATCAAGAACTTCCAGAAATCGATCGGCCAGGAGCCAGACGGCAAAGTGACCGACGCGACGGTGAAGGCACTGCTCGAACGCAACAAGCAGGGCACCAAGGCGATCTAAAGCACGTCGCGATCTTTCAGATTCGCTCGCCGCGCTTTAGGTCTTTGTTTTTACGCGTGTCGTTCTCGCAAAACCGCGCACACTTTTGCGCGACACGCTTTACAACGTTTCCCGCCGGTTTCGGAAATGACGATGTCTTGTTTGCGCCAGCTCGGGCGCAAACCGCACGGCTCCTTTGCCCAAATCGCGCTAAAGAAGGCTTGCGGCATCTGGGCATTCACAATTTATCCGCCGCCTGTCACGAAATCTGAAAAAAGCCGGATTATGCGGGACAGATCGCTCGACGCATCCGCTGAATCCCCTGTCGGCGACCTCATTGCCATCAGGGGAGCGATCGAAAGCCTCTGGCAACGATTTCACAATATGATGCGCATTCGAACGGGGACGTGACAAAAGCCGCTCGGCAGGAGCGGCCATCATTCGGGGTCGGTTGTGACAATCTATCTGCCTATCGCAGAATTGTCGGTGAACATCTTCATCATTCTCGGCATGGGGGCGGCCGTCGGATTCCTGTCAGGAATGTTCGGCGTCGGCGGCGGTTTTCTCATCACCCCGCTGCTGATCTTCTACAACATCCCGCCCGTCGTCGCTGTCGCCACCGGCGCCAACCAGGTGGTGGCCTCGTCGATATCGGGCGCCATCACGCATTTCCGGCGCGGTACGCTCGACGTCAAGCTCGGCACGGTGCTTCTGATCGGCGGCCTGACGGGCGCCACGGTCGGTATCTGGATCTTCTCGCTGCTGCGCGCCGTCGGCCAGCTCGATCTCATCATCTCGCTGATGTATGTCATCTTCCTCGGCACTGTCGGCGGACTGATGCTGCTCGAAAGCATCAATGCGATGCGGCGGGCGGCGCGCAACGAGCCGCCTGCGCCGCGCAAGCCCGGCCACCAGCACTGGGTGCACAAACTGCCGCTGAAGGTGCGCTTCAAGAAATCGAAGATCTTTCTCAGCGTCATCCCGATTGTCGCGCTCGGCTTTGCGATCGGCATCCTCACCTCGATCATGGGTGTCGGCGGCGGCTTCATCATGGTGCCGGCGATGATCTATCTTTTGCGCATCCCGACCAATGTCGTGGTGGGCACCTCGCTGTTCCAGATCATCTTCGTGACCGCCTATACGACGATCGTGCAGGCGGCGACGAACTATTCCGTCGATATCGTGCTCGCCTTCATTCTGATGGTGGCGGGCGTCATCGGGGCGCAATACGGCGTGCGCGTAGGCCAGAAGCTGCGCGGCGAGCAGCTGCGTGCGCTCCTCGGCCTGCTGGTGCTCGCCGTCGGCCTGCGCCTTGCGGTCGCGCTGGTGGTGACGCCGGCCGATGTCTATTCGGTGGTGATGGGAGCGGGCAACTGATGCGCCTGCTTGCCGCCGTCCTCGCTTTTCTTTGCCTGCTGCCGGCGACGGCCGGAGCGCAGTGGCTGCCGGGACAGGGCACGGAAGCCGTGCGCGAGGGGCTTGAGATCGGCACCTCGACCAGCGAAATTGCCATCACCTCGGATTTCCATGGCGCCGATCTGACGATCTTCGGCGCGCTTTCGAACACCGACCAGCTGCTGCTCGCCATCGGCCAATATGATGTCGTCGTGGTGCTGGAAGGACCGCGCGAGGACGCGACGGTTCGCAAGAAAGAGCGTGTCTTCGGCATCTGGGTGAACAGGCGCTCGATGACCTTCGAAGCCGTGCCGCATTCCTATTCGATGTCGAGTTCGCGCGGGATTGACGACCTGACGACCCCGCTCGACATGACCGATCGCGGGATCGGTATCGATCACATTCCGCTGACCCCCGTCGGCTTCGTCGGCGACGGCAGCAATCTCGGCGAATTCCGCCAGGCCTTCCTGCGACTGCAGCAGGCGGGCGCGCTCTATGACCGCAACCCGAGCGGCGTACGGTTCGTCTCCTCCAACCTCTTCAAGGCAAGCCTGCGCCTGCCGGCGAACATACCGAATGGCGTGCATACGGTGCGCGCCTATCTCTTCAAGAGCGGCAATTTCGTCACCGAAAAATCGCTGCCGCTGCGCGTCATCAAGACCGGCATCGAGCAGACGATCACCGACGCGGCGCATGAGCAGCCGATCCTCTACGGCTTTGCGGCGGTGCTGCTCGCCGTCATCACCGGCTGGAGCGCCAGCCTGATCTTCCGCAAGGACTGATCCGCAGCTAGGCGGTTCGTCTTCTTTCCCAGCCTTTGTACAGCCGGCAATCGCGGAGCATTCATCATACTCCGGAAAAACCGCTTGCATTTTACTATCAGTAGATTTACGCTTCAACCAGTTGCTAAATACAACTGGTTTTGCCCGTAGCATATCGACCCGAAGGAGGATGAAATGAGGAAGCTTGTCGTCTGGAACCTGATGACACTCGACGGTTATTTCGAGGGCACGAAGCCCTGGGATATCGATTTCCATAATCTCGCCTGGGGGCCCGAGCTGGAACGATATGCCGAGCGGGTCGGCGATGAAGCGGATCTCTTGATCTTCGGCCGCAAGACCTATGAAGGTATGGCCTCCTACTGGCCGACCGCCGAGGGCGAAGGCAAGATCAAGGCCTATATGAACGCCATAGCCAAGATCGCCGTATCGAAGACGATGACCGAGCCCGGTTGGAACAATGCCCGCATCGTCACCGATCCGATCCCCGAATTGACGAAGCTGAAGCAGGAGAGCGGCAAGACGATCTTCATCTTCGGAAGCGCCGAGCTTGCCGACACGCTCATGAAAGCAGGCCTCATCGATGAAGTCAGGGTATGCGTGGTGCCTGTCATTCTCGGTGGCGGCAATCCGCTTTTCAAGCCGGCCGAAGGCCAAGTTCCGCTGAAACTCATCGAGTCCTCGACGACCGAAACCGGTGCGGTGATCCTGCGCTACGAGCCCGTCAAGGCATAGCCGACCGGGTCATCGATCAGAAAAGTCGGCATTCGACTAAAAACCGGTTTTTAACATTTACGAGTTAGTAATCTCTTGGAAACGAGAGGTTTGGTTATGCGTACTCGTATCGTTTTGACGGCCGTGGGCCTCGCGCTGCTTGTCGGCTGCGCGACCGCGCCGAAGCAAACGAGAAACATTTGCGCCGTCTTCGACCAGCGCGAAGGGCTTTTCTCCAGCTGGCAGAGTGCGGCCGAGCGGACGGAGAAGAAATACGGCGTACCCGTGCCGATCCTCATGGCGACGATGTACACCGAATCCGGCTTCCAGCCCTATGCGCGGCCGCCGCGCACCAAGCTTTTCGGCTTCATTCCCTGGACAAGGCCTTCGACCGCCTACGGCTATTCGCAGGCGCTCGACGGGACATGGGATCACTATCAGTCGCAGACGAGAAACTGGAACGCGCGGAGGACGAATTTCGCCGACGCGATCGATTTCATCGGCTGGTATCACTATCAGAACAGTGCCGAGACCGGCATTCCGCTGAACGATGCCTATAACCTCTACCTTGCCTATTATTCCGGGCCGACCGGATATAAGCGCGGCGACTGGCGCTCGAACGGGCAATTGCAGCAGACGGCGCAGAAATTTGCGCGGATGGCGGGGACGTATCAGCAGCAGTTACAAGGGTGTAATTAACGGCAGTTGGGTGTGCCACACGGCACGCCCCATCCGGCGTTCCTACCCCCGCAAATTCCCGTACCTGACCGAGTAAATCCGGTCCCGCCCCAGGAGATGGGCCACCAGCGAAGATTTGTCGAACAGGCCTTTCATCGCCTGATGAGCGAGGTCCAGCCCACCGCTCATGACGCCGAAGGCGGGCATGAGGAGGCGGGCGCCGTCGGTGGCGAAGCAGGGGCGGCGGATCGATCGCTCGCGCCGGCGTACGGTCGCCGCAGGATGCAGGTGGCCGGCGATTTCGCCGCTCTGCAAGCCATTTCTTGGCTCATGGCGGAAGGTCAGGCCGGCATAGTGCATCTCGTCGACGCAGGCGCCCGGCAGATCGACGACCCCGTCGGGATCGTGGTTGCCGTTGACCCAGATCCATTCGCGGCCGCGCGCCATGCCGACGATCAATCCGCGAAAATTCTCCGGCAGATGTCGTGAGCCGACGCGGTCGTGGAAATTGTCGCCGAGCGAGACGACGAGTTTGGGGTCATAACGGGAAATGACGGCGGCAAGGACGGTGATCGTCGCCAGCGTATCGTAGGGCGGCAGCATCATGCCGCGGCGCGCGAAGGCCGCACCCTTTTCCAGATGCAGGTCGGACACGACGAGCAGACCGGCATCCGGCAGATAGAGGGCGCCAAGCGGATCGCAGACGGCGGCAATGCCGTGAACCGAAGTCTCGATGCCCGGCACAGCGGCCAATCCGGATATGTCGCGCGCGAGCGCCAGGCGGTTCATCACGGTCATTATTCCCAAACAGGTCTCAGGCCAGCGCTTCGGCGATCAGATCATCGGCCGCTTCGGCAAGCAGCGCATCATGAGCCTCACCCGGCACCGCCTCCCGTCCGATTTCCAGCATCACCGGCACGGCCAGCGGGGAAATGTGATCGAGGGCGCGGTGGGTGATGTGCCCTTTGATTCGCATCAGCATATCGCCAAGACGGCGAATATCCAAAAGTCCGGTCGCCGCATCCTGGCGCGTCGCCTGCAGCAGGATGTGATCCGGCTCATGGCTGCGCAGCACGTCGTAGATCAGATCCGCCGACACGGTGATCTGACGGCCGCTCTTTTCCTTGCCGGGGTGGCGGCGCTCGATCAAGCCTGCAATCACGGCGCAATTGCGGAAGGTGCGCTTGAGCAGGAAGGATTCGTCGAGCCAGGCTTCGAGATCGTCGCCCAGCATGTCCTCGTCGAACAGGTCGGAGAGGCTGAGCCGGCCATTGCCGATCATCAGTCCCATATCTTCGAGGCCCCAGACGGCCAGCGAATAATCGGTGGCGACGAAGCCGAGCGGCTTGGCGCCTGCCCGCTCCAGCCGCCGGGTGAGCAGCATGCCGAGCGTCTGATGGGCGAGACGGCCCTCGAAGGGATAGGCGACCATGTAACCGCGGCTGCCGCGCGGGAAGGTTTCGATCAAAAACTCGTCGTGCTTCGGCAGCATCGATTTGTCCTTCTGCAGCGACAGCCAGTCGCGGACCTGATCGGGCAGAAGGCCCCAGCGGTCGGGATCGGCGATCATCGCCCGCACCTGCTCGGCGAGATAGGTCGACAGCGGAAACTTGCCGCCGTTATAGGACGGGATCTTCGGATCGAGCGAAAAGGCCTGTGACGCCAGGCATTCGTTTTCGCGGATCCCTTCGAAGCGCAGCACCTTGCCGGAGAAGACGAAAGTATCTCCGCGAGACAATTGTTCGAGGAAATATTCCTCGACCTTGCCCAGCGTGGCGCCGCCGCGGCCGATCCGGCCGCCCTCGCCGCGCTTGACCATGCGGATGTTCAGCATCGGGCTTTCAACGATGGTGCCGAGGTTGAGGCGATATTGCTGGGCGACGGCGGGATTGGAGACCCGCCAGCGGCCTTCCTTAGTCTTGCGGATACGGGCGTAACGTTCGTAGGTCCTCAGCGCATAACCACCGGTCGCGACGAAATCGACGACGCGCTCGAAGTTTTCCCAGCTGAGATCGGCATAGGGCGAGGCGCTGGTGATCTCGTCGTAGAGTTCCAGCATGTCGAAAGGTTCGGCGCAGGCCATGCCGAGCACGTGCTGGGCGAGCACATCGAGCGCGCCGCGGCCGACCGGCGGTGTATCCTGCGCGCCGATATAATTGGCGTCGAGCGCCGCCTGACACTCCATGACCTCGAAACGGTTGGCCGGCACGAGGATCGCCTTCGAGGGCTCGTCCATGCGGTGATTGGCGCGGCCGATGCGCTGGGCAAGGCGTGAGGCGCCCTTCGGCGCGCCGACATGGATGACGAGATCGACATCGCCCCAGTCGATGCCGAGATCGAGCGTCGAGGTGGCGACGACGGCACGCAGGCGGTTTTCGGCCATCGCCGCCTCGACCTTGCGGCGTTGGGCGACATCGAGCGAGCCGTGATGGAGGGCAATCGGAAGGTTGTCGTCATTGATCGTCCAGAGTTCCTGGAAGAGCATTTCGGCCTGGCTGCGGGTGTTGACGAAGAGCAGCGTCGTCTGGTGATCGAGGAGCTGCCTGTACACATCGGGAATGGCGTATTTGGCGGAATGGCCGGCCCAGGGAATGCGCTCTTCGGTGGACAGGATCGAGATATCGGGCTTGGCGCCGCCTTCGACGACGACGAGGCCGGCATGATGCTCTTTCCCCTCCTCCTGGGCGACCAGCCATTTCTGCAGGTCCATCGGCTCGGCCACGGTCGCCGACAGGCCGATGGTCTTCAGACCGGGGGCAAGGCGGCGCAGACGGGCAAGCCCGAGCGAGAGCATATGACCGCGCTTCGAGGTGACGAGCGAATGCAATTCGTCGAGCACCACATATTTCAGATCCTTGAAGAATCGTTCTGCCTCGCGATTGGCGAGAAGCAGGGCGACCTGTTCTGGCGTCGTCAGCAGAATATCCGGCGGATTGAGCTTCTGGCGCTGGCGCTTGGCGTTCGGCGTATCGCCGGTGCGGTTTTCGACGGTGACCGGCAGGCCCATTTCCGCCACCGGCTTCATCAGGTTGCGCTCGATGTCGATCGCCAGCGCCTTCAGCGGCGAGACATAAAGCGTGTGGATGCCGGTGAAGGCCGAGCCGGGCGGAATCTTGCCGCGGCGGGTGAGATCGGTGAGCGACGGCAGAAAACCGGCCAGCGTCTTGCCGGCGCCGGTCGGCGCAATCAGCAGCGTGCTTTCGCCGGCCTCGGCGCGGGCGAGCAGCTCCAGCTGATGGGCGCGCGGACGCCAGCCCTTCTCCGCAAACCAGCGGGCAAAGGCGGCAGGAAGCAGGGCGCGGGCTTCGGAATCGATCTGGTCCACGCCCTGAAGGTAGTGAAAAGCGGAAGAAAAAGAAGAGCGGCCGCCGCTCACATCGCGATATAGCGGTCCTTGCGGTGATTGATGGCCAGCGTCAGGTTGAGCACGATCGCGCCGAGCACGGAACAGGCGATGATGACGGGGCTGGCAACGAAGAAGGAGAGCGCCAGCACGATGCCATCGAAGCCGAGCTGGACGAGGCCGGCACGCCAGCCGAAACGATCCTGGATGTAGAGGGCAAGGATGCCGATGCCGCCGAGACTGGCGCGGTGGCGGAAGAGCGCCAGCATGCCGGCAGCGATGGCGAGGCCTCCGAAGAGTGCACCGGCAACGGGGTGGACATGCCCGATGCCGATGAAGCCCGGCGCGAATTCGGACAGGATTGAGGTGAGCCCGATCGCGACGAAGGTCTTGATGGTGAAAGCGGGGCCTAAACGGCGGAAAGCGAGATAGTAGAAGGGCAGGTTTACCGCAAAGAAGCAGAGGCCGAAACTTATGCCGGTCGCGTAATGCGCGAGGAAGGCAAGACCCGCGGTGCCGCCGGCAAGCAGGCCTGCGCCGGAGAGAAGCGAGACGCCGAGCACGGCGAGCATGCTGCCGGCGACAATGCCCTGCGCATCGTCGAACAGAGAATGGCGATTGGCGCTGGAATTGAGAAGGCCTGCGAAGGCGTTGGATGCCATATCTGTCCCCTGTCGGCTTTTTCGTTTTCTATCCCGCGCGGCGGTAAAGACAAGTGGCGGCGAGATACCTGTTGACAACCGTGATAATCATGGATATTTCTTATCCACGATTAGAGGAAGCCTTCATGAAGATGAGCGATGGGGTCGAGCAGGCCATTCACAGCGTTGCGATGCTTTCCGGCCTCTCGGACGGCGGTGTGCTTTCAGCCGCGGCACTGGCGGAATTCCACGGTGTGTCGACGAGCTATCTGTTGAAACATCTGCAGGCGCTGTCGGGCGCCGGCATCCTCGATACCGTACCAGGCCCGAAAGGCGGATATCGGCTGGCAAAGGCGCCGGCGGAGATTTCGCTGCTCGACATCCTGCTTGCAGTCGAAGGGCCGGCGCCGGCCTTCCGCTGCGCCGAAATACGCCAGCGCGGGCCGAACCCGGTCTCCGACCGCTTCTTCGCCAAGCCCTGCAACATCAGCGCGGCGATGCTCAGAGCCGAACGCGTCTATCGCGCCGAACTCGCCAAGACGAGCATTGCCGATATCGGCATCGAACTGAATGCCCTCGACGACGGATCGATCGCAGCCCGAGGCTGCGCTTTCCTTGAAATCCATGAACGCAAAACGGCTCGCTGAGCCATAAAGGAGAAGATCATGCAACCGCGTTTCAATTTCGCCAAAGCCGCTCCGGACGCCTACAAGGCCGTCGCAGCACTTGAACAATATGTCCAGGCCTCCAGGCTGGAGCGCCGCTTCATCCATCTGATCAAGCTGCGCGCCTCGCAGATCAACGGCTGCGCCTACTGCGTCGACATGCATGTGAAGGAAGCCCGCCACGATGGGCTGAGCGAGCAGTGGATCAACTTGATGTGCGTCTGGCGGGAGTCGCCGATTTATGACGCCCGCGAACGCGCCCTGCTCGGCTGGGTCGACGCCGTCACCAACATCGCCAAGACAGGCGCGCCGGACGCCGACTACGAAGCGCTGAAGGCGCACTTCTCCGAGGAGGAGATGACGAAGATCACGGTGGCGATCGGTGCGATCAATATCTGGAACCGGCTTGCAGTCGGCTTCCGCTCGCAGCATCCGATCGATGCGGCTCAGAAGGCAGCCTGACGGCTTAAGGGATAGATCCCGGCGACCGACCCGAAGAATTCGGGTCGGTTGAATATGCTCACTCGCGATTGGTAGCGGCTCGCGCGGCAGCAGAGCCAGGCCGACTACCCGAGAGATCGGTGCTGTTGAATATGTCGCGGACGACTTTCGCGATTTCCTCTGCGGAAGTGCCCTTGGCATATTCTTCCTGCATGCGGAGCCTCACAAGTTTTTCCAAATCTGACATAGTTCACCTCATCAAATCCGGCGCGAGAAGAAGTGTCGCGTCAGGATCGATCACAGGCAAGTTACGTTTTGTTTAGAATGGCTTACCGATTTGTAATGTCAGAGGGCGATGTAACGGTCGGCGCGGTGATTGATGGCGACGAAGAGGTTGAGCACGACGGCGCCGAGCACCGAATAGAAGACGATGGGCGGCGTGGTGACGAAGAAGGCGGCGGCAAGCACGCACATGTCGATGGCAAGCTGGACGAGACCTGCGCGGATGCCGAAGCGCTCCTGCAGGTAGATGCCGAGGATGCCGACGCCGCCGAGGCTGGCGCGATGGCGATAGAGCGCCAGCGCGCCGAAGCCGAGCAGGAGGCCACCCAGAAGTGCTGCCCATGCCGGATGGATGCTCGATATGGAAAAGAGACGCGATTGCAGATCTGACATCGCCGATGTCAGGCCGATGGCGATGAAGGTCTTGACGGTGAAGGCCATGCCGAGGCGCTTCCACGAGAGATAGAAGAACGGCAGGTTGAGCAGGAAGAAGGCCATGCCGAAATTGAGGCCGAAGGCATAATGCAGGAGGAAGGCGACGCCCGCCGTACTGCCGGTGAGAAGGCCGGCGCAGGCGAGAACGTAAAGGCCGAGCGCTGCGACGAGGCTGCCGGAGAAAATGCCTTGCACATCTTCGATCGGCGAGTGGCGCGTCGCGCTGGTGTTCCAGACGCCAAGAGCATTGATGAGCTGTGTCATAGCGCCGGTCTCCAACAGCAGACGAGTTCGGGAACACCCGAAGAGTTCCGGGCGTGATGGACTTGAGGTGAATGCGCCGTAGCGCTCGACATGCTGTCGCCGCGCTTCGTCGTACGCCTTTGAAATATCAGGCTCCGGCGGTGGATCAAGGAAAATAGGTAAGCAACGCTGACCTATATAAAAATCGCAAGAAACATTCGTTCACCCCGCCTTGCGCGTAAGGAACAGAATGCCGAAAACGGGTTTACCGCCATCTTTGCGAATAGCCGTCTTGACGGTCTGGAGGATTTCGAGGCCGTGGCGGGCAAGCAGCCTCCTCACATAGGCTTCCGAATGGGCATAACGCAGCGACGGGGCGAGGTGAAAACCTTCGCCTTCCCCCGCATCCTCGATGGAAAAGGCGATGTCGGCGCCGGCGCCGGCGAGATCGTCGATGATGGCAAAGACGCTCTCGAGATTGCCGAGATACATCAAGACGTCGGCTGCCGTCACAAGATCGGTGCGATGGCGCAGGGCATCCGCAAGCACGCCGGAGAGCTCGGGTGCAAGCGATAGATCGGCCTGGGCAAGGTGATCGTAAACGCCCTTCTCCGCCGCCTTGGCCAGCATGTTCTGCGAGAGGTCGAAGCCCTCGAGGCGGCCGACATGCGCGCGGATTGCCGGACCAAGCAGCCCGGTGCCGCAGCCGAGATCGACGGCGCATTCGTAACGCCTGCCGGTGGAGGCGATCAGCGCGGCAAGCTTCTGCGGCACGTTGTAGTCGAGTTTCTCGACGAGCGAGGTTTCGAAACGGTCGGCATAATCATCGAAGAGCCGCTCGACATAGCGGCTCGGCGGCCGGTCGGGCGCAATTCCGTCGCCGAGAAGGGCGAGCTTGAGGGTTGCGCCGAAAATATCTTCGGGATCGAGGGCAAGCGTCCTGCGATAGGCCTCGATCGCGGCATCTGTCCTGCCCGCCTTTTCCCGATAGGTGGCGAGGCGATACCATCCGGCAGCCCAACCGGGCGCGAGCTCAAGCGCCTGTTCCATCAGCTCGGCCGCCGCCTCCGGCTCGCCGCCCTCTTCGAGCATTTTGGCATAATCGGCGCGGCGGTCGGCGATGACGTCGCCTGAGGAAAGCTGGTGGGGCTGCATCATCGGCTCTTCATTTTGCGCATATGGTGGCACTGCGCAGTTTGCATGGCTTCGCATCTGGCGGCGGCCACAAAAAAACTCAAGTCCTATTTCAGAGGCGGAACGGCCAATCCAGGAAAGGGCTTGCGGGCGGTGCGCCGCAACCTTAATTCAGGGGCAAACAGGAGATGGCGCATGTCCGATCAGGTGAACAAGTTCCTCGGCGATTCGCTCGGCCGCACGTTGATAAAACTCATCGTCGTGTCGCTGATTGTCGGTTTCGTCATGACCATCTTCGGCCTGACGCCGTGGAACATCATCTATGGATTCCGTGACTTCATCCTGGAGATTTGGCATCGGGGTTTTTCAGCGCTCGGGCGCGTCGGCGACTATCTTCTCCTCGGGGCGACGATCGTCATCCCGCTCTTCGTCATCCTTCGCCTTTTCAGCTATCGCCGGTAACATGACATCCATCGATCTTTCCAGACGCGGCATGCTGCGCCTTTCCACACTCGCGCTCGCCGCCGGCATCGCCGGCTGCACGGCGACACCGCGCCTTGCCGGCACGCCCTCAAACGGCGAGGACGAGACAACGAGCGTGCTGCCGCTCGTCAACCAGCTGAGGGCCAAGAACGGCCTGCCGCCGCTTAGCGCCGATCCAGCGGCGCAGACCGCCGCCCTCTTCCAGGCGAAACGCATGGCGAGCTCCGGCAAGATGGCGCATCTGATCGGCATGACCGACAGTTTCGGCGCTCGCGTCAAGGCGAGCGGTGTGCGGCTGCCGGCGGCTGAAAATATCGCCTCCGGCCAGCAGAGCGTCGATGCGGTGGTGACGGCCTGGATCAACTCGCCGCATCATCTGGAAAACATGCTCGGGCGTTATGACGGCCTCGGCGTCGCCGTTGCTCATAATGCATCTTCCCGGAACCTGCCCTATTGGGCCATGGTGCTCTCCAGCCGAGGCGATTCTTCCGCCGCATAATTCCCGAAATCGGAATCGGCTCAGCTCTAGATGAGGCCGGCATGGATACGCGCAGCAACAACAACGCGCTCGCTTTCGAGGTAACGCATCGGCTGGTGCTCTCGATCGCCATTCCGATGACGCTTGGTTTCATGACGACGCCGCTGCTCGGGCTGACAAGCACCGCCGTCGTCGGCCATATGGGCAATCCCGAGGCGCTTGCGGGGCTTGCGATCGGCGCGATGCTCTTCGACCTCATCCTCGGCAGTTTCAATTTCCTGCGCGCCTCGACGACAGGGCTGACGGCGCAGGCCTATGGCCGGCGAGACCAGCACGAGCAACAAGCCGTCTTCTGGCGGGCACTGATATCCGCGCTCGGCTGCGGGCTGGCGCTGCTCTGTCTTTCGCCGCTGTTGATGGCGGCCGGTTTGAAACTGATGGGCGCGGAAGGGGCGATCGCCGAGGCAACCAGCACCTATTTCTCGATCCGCATGCTGGCCGCACCGGCGGCGCTGGCGAATTACGCGATTCTCGGCTTCGTGCTCGGACGCGGACAGGGCAATGTCGGGCTGCTGCTGCAGGCCCTGATCAACGGCATCAACATCTTGCTGTCCATCTATCTCGGCCTGTCGCTCGGCTGGGGCGTGGCCGGGGTCGCCTGGGCAACCATGGCCGGCGAGATGGCCGGTGCGTTCGCCGGGCTCTTCATCGTGCTCGGCGGCTTCGGCAAGGCAGAGCGGCCGGCATGGTCGGAGATCACTTCCAGCCACCGCCTGGCGGAGCTTTTCGCGCTCAACCGCGACATCCTGATCCGCACTTTCGTGCTGATCGGCGCCTTCACCATCATGACGCGGATCGGCACCGGCTTCGGCGCGGTGACGCTTGCCGCCAATGCCGTGCTGATGAATTTCTTCCTGCTGTCCGGCTATTATCTCGACGGGCTTGCCAATGCCGCCGAACAGATCACCGGCCGGGCGATCGGCGCGCGGTACCGGCCGGCCTTCGACCGCGGCCTGAAGCTGACGACCCTCTGGTCCTTCGGTCTGGCGGCAATCGTTTCCGCCTTCTTCTTCGTGGCCGGCCCCTGGCTGATCTCGGTATTGACGACATCGCCCGAGGTGCGGCAGGCGGCCGGGACCTACCTGCCCTGGGCCGCGGTGACCGGGCTGACCGGCGCACTGGCCTTCCTGATGGACGGGGTCTTCATCGGCGCGACATGGTCTGCGGACATGCGCAACCGGATGCTCATGTCATTTGCCGGTTATCTCCTGATGCTCGCCGTCTTCGTGCCGCTCTTCGGCAATCACGGTCTGTGGCTGGCGATGAACGCCTTCCTGCTCTTCCGCGGCTTCTTCCTGGCCATGCTGGTGCGGCCGCGCGCCGATCAGACGTTCCGCGCCGCCCAATAATCCAGCCTGGTGTCGCGCAGTTCGCGGATCGAAGCGGCTTTTTCGCGGTCGAGCAGCCCGGAGAGGCCGCGCACGATATCGCCCGGCAGACCGGGACCTTCATACACCATGCAGGAATAGAGCTGGACGAGATCGGCGCCCGCCCGGATCTTCTCCAGCGCCGTTTCGGCCGAGGAGACACCGCCGACACCGATGATCGGCAAATCAGGGCCGACGCGCTTGCGCATTCTTGCAAGCACCGCCGTCGACTTTTCGAACAGCGGCACGCCGGAGAGACCGCCCGTCTCCTTGGCCTGGCGCTGATCCTTGAGACCATCGCGCGATAGCGTCGTGTTGGAGACGATCAGACCATCCAGCGGATGCGCGAGCGCTTCGGCGGCGATGTCATCCATGCCTTCCTCGGTCAGATCGGGGGCGATCTTCAGGAAAACCGGGATTTTCCGGCCGGAATTCGCCGCCATCTCGTCGCGCGCCGCGAGCACGGCGGAGAGCAGCGCTGCAAGGCTTTCGCGCGCCTGCAGGTCGCGCAGGCCGGGCGTATTGGGCGAGGAGATGTTGGCGGTGAAATAGCGCGCGACGGAGTAGAAGCGGCGGATACCGGCGACGTAATCGGCAATGCGATCCTCGCTGTCCTTGTTGGCGCCGATATTGACGCCGACAATGCCATTGCCCTTCAGCCCGGCGAGGCGCCCGAAAGCGGCGTCGTGGCCTTCATTGTTGAAGCCGAGACGATTGATGACCGCTTCATCCTCCACGAGGCGGAAGATGCGCGGGCGCGGATTGCCGGCTTGCGGCTTCGGCGTCACCGTGCCGATCTCGGTAAAGCCGAAGCCGAGCTTCAGCAGCGCTTCCGGCACCTCGGCATTCTTGTCGTAGCCCGCAGCCATGCCGAGCGGGTTTTGAAAGACGAGGCCGGCGACGGTCTGGCTGAGCCGCGGATCGGGAGCGATGTGGCAGGCCGGCACCAGGCCGGATTTCAGCGCCGCAATCGACATGCCGTGCGCCGTTTCCGGATCGAACATGAAGAGGCCCTTGCGGGCGATACGCTTGAAGGGGTCGATCATGGCTGCAGCTCCGGGAAGACATGGGCGCCGGCCTCATCGAGCGGCAGCGGCACCTCCCAGAGCACGGCTGCAAGCGGCAGGTCAGCATAGAGATGCGGGAAGAGATCGCCGCCGCGCGATGGCTCGAAGAGAAGCTTGTCACCGAAGCCGCCGCCGTCGACGGCAATCAGCAAGAGGCCGGACTGGCCGGCGAAATGCAGCGCGGCGGTTTGTTTCACTTGGTCTGCGGTGGAGAAGTGGATGAAACCGTCCTTGAGATCGATGCCGGCGCCATGAAAAATGCCGGTTTGTCTGGCTTCCTGCCAGAGCGCTTCCGTCACGATCTTGTAAAGGGTCGGTGTCACGGTCATCATGGCCTCGCGATTGCTGGTCCTCGGTCATCAGCGCTTTGCCGGAAAGAGGCGGCGATGTCCACGCCCCGGCGTTTAAAAAACGAGGCCGAGACAGGCAAATCCGGAGGATAAGACGATGAAGATTCTGGTTCTGACACTTGGCGTTCTTCTCCTGCCGCTCGGCGCCGCGGCGGCCGAAGCCGATGCGAGCCGTTTCCAGCTGGAGAAGAGCGGCGATCATTTCGTCCGTCTCGACCGGCAGACCGGCGCCATGTCGATCTGCCAGGACAAGGACGGCACGCTCGTCTGCCGGATGGCCGCCGACGAGCGGGCAGCTTATGAGGACGAGCTCGACCGGCTTTCCGAGCGGGTGACCAAGCTGGAACAGGGCGGCCTCGTCCAGCGCGCGCTGCCGAGCGATGCCGAGATCGACCGCTCGATCAGCATCATGGAGAAGATGATGAAGAGTTTCATGGGGATGGTGAAGGAGTTCCAGGCCGAGGAAAAGGCCAATCCCCTTCCGCAGAAGACATGATCTGATATAGTCATTTCAGTAGATATGCATGCGGCGCGGAGGGGATGGCGGCGCATGCAGGCGTGATCGGACTCTTGGGAGGGAGTTTTCGATGCAGGAACAGACCATCATCATCGCGGACGACCATCCGCTTTTCCGGGATGCGCTGCGCCAGGCGGTGATCGGCATGGAAGGCCGGCAGACGATCGTCGAGGCCGGCGATTTTGCTGCCGCACGCACGGCTGCGGGCACGCATCCGGATGCCGATCTGATGTTGCTCGATCTCGCCATGCCCGGCGTCAGCGGCTTCTCCGGTCTGATGGCCCTGCGCGCGGAATTCGCCAGCCTGCCGATCATCATCGTCTCGGCAACCGACGACGCGACGACGATTCGCCGGGCTCTCGAACTCGGCGCCTCCGGCTTCATTTCCAAATCTTCCGGCATCGAGGACATTCGCCGTAGCATCCAGACGGTGCTTGCCGGCGACATCGCCACGCCCGAGAGCTATCGCGACGGGCAGGAGCAGGATCCTGATGTCGCCGATCTGATCCACCGCCTGCACACGCTGACGCCGCAGCAGAGCCGGGTGTTGACCATGCTCGCCGAAGGCCTGCTGAACAAACAGATCGCCTATGAACTCGGCGTCTCCGAGGCGACGATCAAGGCGCATGTCTCGGCGATTCTCCTGAAGCTCGATGTCGACAGCCGGACACAGGCCGTCATCCAGCTCGGCAAGATCAACATGGCGATGGTCGCCTGAGCGCAGCGCTCAGCTTACAGGATTTTATTCCTTTCTCGTCTTTACTCGGGCGATACGGTCGGTTAATATTCCGCTCGGTTGAAGCGCGGCATTGGATGAGCCGCACGGGATCGGGCGCATATGCTGTCACATGAGCAGATCTGGGGAGCGATTGACAGGCTTGCCGAACGGCACGACCTGACACCATCCGGTCTTGCCCGGCGCGCCGGGCTCGACCCGACCTCCTTCAACAAATCGAAACGGCTATCCGCCGACGGGCGGTTGCGCTGGCCCTCGACCGAATCGATCGCCAAGGTGCTCGAGGCGACAGGGGCGAGTATGGAGCAGTTTCTTGCCTTCATGCGGCCGGGCGGCAGCCCTTCCGGATTGCCGGAAGCAGCGTTTCAGCCGCAGGGCAGCTCCATTCCGCTGCTGGGCTTCGCGCAGGCGGGTGCAGGCGGCTTCTTCGACGACGGCGGTTTTCCGGCCGGCCAGGGCTGGGACGTAGTCGAATTTCCGGCGGCGCCATCGCAAAAGGCCGGCGTTTATGCGCTAGAGGTGCAGGGCGAGAGCATGATGCCGCTCTACCGCGACGGCGACGTGCTGATCGTCGAACCGGGCGCGCAGGTGCGCCGCAACGACCGCGTCGTGGTGCGTACACGCGAGGGTGAGGTGATGGCCAAGGTGCTGCTGCGCCAGAGCCCGCGGTCGATCGAGCTGATGTCGCTCAATCCCGAACACCCCAACCGCACCCTCGATCTTTCCGATGTCGATTGGATCGCCCGCATCATCTGGGCCAGTCAGTAGGAAGATATTCCATGCGCCCTGCTGCCGTCTTCACAGGTTTCACAGGGATGGCGGTGGTAGCCGGCCTGCTGATGGCAGGCGAAGCAAGGCTTCGCGGCGGCCCATCAGGAGAAGAAAGCACGCCCGCAGAGGAGACGGCCGCAGCAGCGCCGGGTGTTGCCCCTGAGACAGCCAAACCCACGGCGAGGATATCGGACGAACGTGCCGAGATGATCGCCCGTTCCGCAGAACCGGCGGCTCCGCCCGCTGCGGCAGCGCCCGATGGCAAGGCGCCCACACCCGCCGACCTCGCGCAACAAGCGGCGCCTGCCGTCAGCGAAACGGCGAGTCCCGCTGCGAAAAAGGCGATCGAGCTGCCGAGGCCGATGGTCGAAAATGCCGGCGATCTTTCCTTCGGCGAGCGCAGGCTTCAGCTTGCCGGCATCGTCGCGACACCGGCCGACAGGATATGCGGGCCGGCAGGCCGGCAATGGCCCTGCGGCATGATGGCGAAGACGGCGCTACGCCAGTTGCTGCGCAACCGCAGCATCAACTGCGATCTCGATCGGGCCGAATGGAAGGGAACGATCACGGCGGCCTGCCGGCTCGGCACCCAGGATCTCGGCTCGTGGCTTGCCGAAAACGGCTGGGCGGAAGTAGCGGCGGGTTCGCCTCTCGCGGCCATCTCCGAGACAGCCAGGCAGGCGGGGCGAGGCATATATGGCGGCGATCCGCGCCGCAAATAACCGATACGCCGCGACAGGGATTGGCTTTGTCTCGTAGGGGGCGATCCCTTGTAATGGCCGCCGCCACTTCCTAATCTGGGCAGATCGAAAAAGGAATCAGAGATGAACAAGCCGCTTTCCGCCCATGATGCCCTGATTTACGTGATGGTGATGGCATCCGCCGTCGACAGCACGATGAACGACAGGGAGATGACGAGGATCGGCCAACTGATTGGCTTCCTGCCGGTTTTCAAGGATTTCGATGACGATAAGCTGATTTCGATCGCGCGCGACTGCGCCTCGCTTCTTGCCGGCCCGGAGGGTCTCGACGTCGTTCTCGAAACGGTGCGCGATACCCTGCCGGCAAAGCTCTACGACACGGCCTATGCGCTCGCCGTCGAAGTGGCCTCCGCCGATCTCTCGGTCAAAGCCGAGGAACTCCGGCTGCTCAGCCTGCTGCGCGACCGGCTCGGCCTCGACAAGCTCACTTGCGCCGCGATCGAACGCAGCGCCATTGCCCGCTTCCGCAAGGGCTAGAGTCTTTCCCCGGCGCTTCAATAAAGCCCATAAGGAAAATAGCGCAGATAGATTTCCTGCAAACGGCCGTTGCGCGACAGCGCGCCGAGCGCATGATCGATGGCCGATGTCAGCACGCTGTCCTTTTGCCGCAGCATGATGGTCATGCCCTCGCCGAGGAAATGTTCGGAGAGATACGGGCCGTCGAAGAGCGCGCAGCATTTGGCCGAGGCGGGCGACGAGACCCAGAAGGAAAGCTGCAAGGCGTCGGCGAAAGCGGCGTCGACCTTGCGATCCCTCAGAGCCGCAAGCAGAGCCTCCCTGTTGTCGAAGGCTTGCACTTTGATCGCCGGGAAGAAGGCGGCCAGCATCGCTTCGTGCACCGTGCCTTTGACGACGCCGACCGGATGGCCAGAAAGCGCGGCCGCCGTCTTTCCATCCAGCGGCGCTGCGAGATTACGCACGAAACGGGCCGGCAGCATCAGATAGGGTCTTGAGAAAAGGAATTTCCGGCGCAGTTCCGGCGTCACGGCAAGACCGGCGATGACGGCATCGCCTTGCGAGGCGGCGAGCGCATCCTTGAGATCGGCGAAGGGGACCGCCTGGATCTGGCACTTGTCCGAAATCTCCAGCTCGGCGCAGATTTCGCGGGCGAGATCGACATCGAAGCCGGAGAGCTTGCCGTTCTGATCGGTGAAATTGAAGGGCGGAAAATCGACCGATGTCAGGAAGCGCAGGCGGACCAGCGAGGAAAGATCCGGCCTGGCCAGGCGTTCACGCGCATCGAAGAGCAGCGGCAGCGATGGTGCCGCTTGCTGAGCGGATGCCGTAAAACTCGAAAACAGCGCTCCGAGAAACAGCCCGACCACAAAAAATCCCTTCAAAATCAGGGACGACAGCTTGGATTGCATCATCGTGATCCGGTCTCGGGTTAAGCGCGAAGCATCGCCGAGATGTACCAGAGTCACGGCTGGCGGGGAATATGCATGGGCGGGATCGTGCCGCATTGGCGGCTCATCCGGCTGCCGCCGCAACATACCGGTGGATAACTGTTCAGCCCCAGAAATTATGGGCATCCCCCACCCCGGCGTTAGGGCGGAATTAAAGAATAGCGCCTTTATTTATCGCGACGTCATCGGACCCCGCCAGCCGATCGCATGATGCGCGCGTCAGCAGCTCTGTTTGCAACAATTGATTTCAAGCGCCGGGCGCAACAGGCCCGGCCAATCGGGTGATATTTCCATGCTGAAACATCTGAAAATCCGCACGAAGATCATATCGGTCGTGGCGCTGCTGGGACTGGTTGCCATGGCCGGACTTATCTATGTCATCGCCGAGTTCCGCCGTGCGGATACGGCCTACAGCGCCTTCATCGATCATGAGGCGCTCGCCTCGATGCAAAGCGCGCGCGCCAGCGCATCGGTCGTCGCCTCGGTGCTTCAGGTCAGCCTGCTTGCGGATATGAAGCCCGATACCCCGGCGTTCGAGACCGCGCTCGCCACACCCAGCAAGCTGCCGCAGGCCCGGGACCGGATGAAGCAGGCAGTGGCGCTTGTGCCCAGCCGCAAGCCGGCGATCGATGAAATCCAGGCCGGCATCGACGAGATCGAAACTCTGGCAGGCAAAATCATCGAACAGAGCAAAGCCAAGGACAGCGCCAGCGCCAAGGCAAACGTTGCCCTGATCAATGCCAAGCTCGACGCGCTGACGCCGAAGATGATCGCCAACAACGATGCGATGATGGCGATGCTCAACGATGGCGGCGACGCACTCTCGGCTTCCGTCAATAGACGGATCAACCTTTACCTCGCTTCGATCGGCATTGCTGTTCTCGCCGCGATCGGCCTCGGCGTCGCTGTCGCCCAGATCGGCATTGCCGGCCCGATGGCCGAACTGCGCCAGCGCATGACGCGGCTTGCCGAAGGCGATACGGACAGCGACATCAGCGGCCTCGACCGCCACGACGAGGTCGGCCAGATGGCCAAGGCCGTGTCGGTCTTCCGCGACAACGCGATCGAGCGCGCCGAGATCGAAGCGCGCGCCGCGGCCGACCGCAGCCTCAGCGACGGCGAGCGCCGCGAGCGCGAGGCGCAGAA
This sequence comes from Rhizobium sp. R339, assembly GCF_002211395.1. Lineage (NCBI taxonomy): Bacteria > Pseudomonadati > Pseudomonadota > Alphaproteobacteria > Hyphomicrobiales > Rhizobiaceae > Rhizobium > Rhizobium sp. R339. The sequence continues at coordinate 472,258 of NZ_LOKV01000023.1, read as the reverse complement.
GGCCCGCGAAGCCTCCGAACTCGAACGCGCGGTCACAGCACTCGGCGATGGCCTGCGCCGCCTTGCCGCCGGCGACCTCGCCTCGCATATCAACGAACCCTTCGTCGCGCATCTCGATGCGCTGCGCGAGGATTTCAACAATTCGGTCGAGAAGCTCAACGAGACCATGCATACAGTCGGCGCCAATGCCCGGGCGATCGGCGCCGGTGCCAACGAAATCCGTTCTTCCGCGGACGAGCTTTCCAGGCGGACGGAACAGCAGTCGGCCTCCGTCGAAGAGACGGCGGCAGCACTCGAAGAGATCACCACGACCGTGCGCGACGCCGCCAAACGGGCCGAGGAGGCAAGCCAGCTCGTCGCCCGCACCCGTCTCGGCGCCGAAAAATCCGGCGCGATCGTCCGCAAGGCGGTCTCCGCCATGCAGCAGATTGAGCAGTCCTCGGCCGAGATCGGCAATATCATCGGCGTCATCGACGATATTGCCTTTCAGACCAATCTGCTGGCCCTCAATGCCGGCGTCGAAGCCGCGCGCGCCGGCGAAGCCGGCAAGGGTTTTGCAGTCGTCGCCCAGGAAGTGCGCGAACTCGCCCAGCGTTCGGCCAAGGCGGCAAAGGAAATCAAGGACCTGATCACCACGTCGGGCACGCAGGTGCAGACCGGCGTTTCGCTCGTCGGCGAAACCGGCAAGGCGCTCGATTCGATCGTCCACGAGGTGCAGGAAATCAACCAGCACGTCCACGCGATCGCCGAAGCCTCGCGCGAACAGTCAATCGGCCTGCAGGAGATCAACACGGCCGTCAACACGATGGACCAGGGCACGCAGCAGAATGCGGCGATGGTCGAGCAATCGACGGCCGCCAGCCACAGCCTTGCCACCGAAGCGGCCGCACTCAACAATTTGCTCGGCCAGTTCCGGCTGACCGGCACCGGCGGCTTCGCCGCCGCCGCGCCGATCGCCTCGGTCCGGCCGCCGGCTCCGGCCCCGCGCGCCGTAGCGCGCCCGGCTGCCAAGGCGCCGATCCACATCGCGAGGGAAGGTACGGCCCGCCCGACCGCCTCGCCGGCCCGCACACTCGGTCAACAGCTCGCCAACGCCTTCGGCGCAGGCAGCAGCGCATCATCCAGCAAGGATGCCGACTGGACGGAATTCTGAACCGATCGATACAGGCATGTCGAGGGGCGGCTGCGGCCGCCCTTTGCTTTCAGGCAGCACCAAAGGTTGAGAGCGACATGCCGTTTGCTTGATGCGCGGAACTTTATAGGGAGTATGATCGTATCGTTCGGCTCATCGGGGGATGGACATGAAACCCGCAATCATCGGCCTCATCGGCACTCTGGCCCTTGCCGGGTGCAACACCGCCGCCGCCAACTACAGCGGCCCCGGCCTCGAGCCGATCCCGGGAAGCATCACCTATAACGGCCAGCCACGCACCAAGCTCACCAAATCGCCGCCCGGCTCCGCCTTTCCGCACGATTTCATCGACCAATACGGCCGGCAAGTGGAGGAAACTTACATCATCCGGCCCGACAGAAGCCTGGTCATCGCGCATCGCCGCTACAGGCCGATCTGGTTATTCGACGATTAGGTCAAAAAGAGTTGCTCCCTCCCATTGCAGGCATGCCGTGTGCCAACTAAATAATTCCACCACAAGAGGGAGCAGGAAATGAAAATAGCCAAGGCATTGATAATCTGTGCAGTCTCCGCACTCATTCCAGGCATCTCTATGGCGGGATCGTCATGCGTGGCAACCATGAAAGCCTATGGCTACTTGGGAAGCGGAATGTCCTATGGATCCGCCGTCAGCATAATAGGCTGCTCGGGCGAGAAAGTGAGCAGCAGCGAGACGACAGGCGCCAAGACGGAGACGTATAGATGGAGCGGTCATAACTATTCAGGGAATTTGGAAGCCACTTTCCGGAACGATCAGCTCGTCAACAAAACCCAATCTGGTCTTAATTGATCGCGCTCGCCGGTCCGCGGCCGACACGATATGCTGCATATCTATGTTATTGAAATAACTGGAGCGGATAAACTAGGGGATTGAACCCTCGTATTCAGCTTGGGAGGCCGGACTAAATTCATTTTTTCAATAGGTTAACTTGAATTTTTACACAAATCGCTCTGAACCGTACCCTTTCAATGGGATGGCCTGAGGATGAGGTGCGAGGCATCATTCGCCGGTACGAAGACAGCACCGCAGCGACGAGGGCAATGATCGTCCAAATCAACGCCGGTGTAAAACTGCCTGTAAAACCGGACGAAAATTCGACGATTAAACAGGTACTAAGCGCTTGAAAACAAAGGTGGAGCGGGTGAAGGGAATCGAACCCTCGTATTCAGCTTGGGAAGCTGCTGCTCTACCATTGAGCTACACCCGCGATACCCTGAGATTTCCAACAGATGGGCGTCGCTGTCAAGTCGCCCGAATGCTGCGCCTCAGATGCGGAAGTGTTTGGAGAGCTTGAGGCCCTGGGCCTGATAGTTGGAGCCGAGGCCGGAGCCGTAGAGGCTGGCGGGTTTTTCCTGCATGTGCTCGTAGACGAGGCGGCCGACGATCTGGCCGTCTTCGAGGATGAAGGGCACTTCGTGGCTGCGCACTTCGAGCACGGCTCGGCTGCCGCGCCCGCCGGCCGGCGCATGGCCGAAGCCCGGATCGAAGAAGCCGGCGTAGTGGACGCGGAATTCGCCGACCAGTGGGTCGAAGGGGGTCATCTCGGCGGCATAGTCCGGCGGCACATGCACGGCCTCGCGCGAGACGAGGATATAGAACTCGTCGGGATCGAGGATCAGCTCGTTGCGGCCGCGGCTATAGAGCGGCTCCCAGAAATCGAAGATATCGTGCTGATCTTTCTCGTCGACATCGACGACGGCGGTGTGATGCTTGCCGCGATAGCCGATCAGGCCGTCCTTATCGCCGCTGAGATCGATCGACAGCGCGATGCCGCCGCCGGAAACGTTCGGCTGTTTGCTCGCAACCAGCGTCTCGCTTTCATGCAGCTTCAAAAGTTCCGGCTCGCCGAGCACGGAGTGGCCGACGCGGAAGCGGATCTGCGACAGGCGCGAGCCGCGGCGCACGACGATCGGGAAGGTGCGCGGGCTGATTTCGAGATAGAGCGGGCCGGAATAGCCAGCCGGGATCTTGTCGAACTCCTGGGCGTAATCGGTGATGACGCGGGTGAAGATGTCGAGCCTTCCGGTCGAGCTCTTCGGATTGGCCGAGGCCGACATATCGGCCGGCAACGCCAGGCTCTCCATCAGCGGCACGATATAGACGCAGCCGGTTTCAAGCACCGCACCTTCGGAAAGGTCGATCACGTGCAAGCTGAGGCGGTCGAGCTTATCCGAGACCAGATGCGAGGGGCCAGGCATGAAGCTGGCGCGCACGCGAAAAGCCTTGCTTCCTAAGCGCAGGTCGAGACTTGCCGGCTGGATCTGATCGCGGTCCAGCTCCCGCTCGGAGTTAAGACGCCCCGTTTCGAACAGCGCCGAGATTGCGCGGTCAGCCAGAATTCCCGTTTCGCGAGCCATCATGCCCCATCCATCATTTGCCGCAGACAAAACCAAATACGGGGAATTGACGCAAGCAGCTAACAGCAGTATTGCAGAATTATCCCGTGGTGATTTGGCCGGTCGGCTTGCAGCCACGTTAAACAAGTGGCTAAAAAGACCGGGTATGAAACCGGTCTGCTTTTGCGGCCGGTTTTTTTGTTATGTGAAGGTGATGGCATGAGCAAGACCTGGCGCCCGGCAACCCAACTCGTCCATGGCGGCACGCTGCGTTCGCAATATGGCGAAACGTCCGAGGCGATCTATCTCACGCAGGGCTTCGTCTACGACACGTCCGAGGCGGCCGAAGCCCGCTTCAAGGGCGAGACGGACGGCTTTATCTATGCCCGCTACGGCAGCCCGACCAATGACATGTTCGAAAAGCGCATGTGCGCACTGGAAGGCGCCGAAGACGCCCGCGCCACCGCCTCCGGCATGGCCGCCGTCACCGCCGCCATCCTCTGCCAGCTGAAGGCGGGAGATCATATCGTCGCGGCGCGCGCCCTCTTTGGCTCCTGCCGCTGGGTGGTGGAAACATTGGCGCCGAAATACGGCATCGACTGCACGCTCGTCGACGGCCGCGATCTCGCCAACTGGGAAAAGGCGATCACGCCGAAGACCAAGGTCTTCTTCCTGGAAAGCCCGACCAACCCGACGCTTGAAGTGATCGACATCGCAGGCGTCGCGAGGCTCGCCAACCAGATCGGCGCCAAGGTCGTCGTCGACAACGTCTTTGCAACGCCGCTCTTCCAGAAGCCGCTGGAACTCGGCGCCCATATCGTCGTCTATTCCGCCACCAAGCATATTGACGGCCAGGGCCGGTGCCTCGGCGGCGTCGTGCTTTCCGACAAGGCCTGGATCGACGAGAACCTGCACGACTATTTCCGCCATACCGGCCCGGCCATGTCGCCGTTTAACGCCTGGACGCTGCTGAAGGGCATCGAAACGCTGCCGCTGCGCGTCAAGCAGCAGACCCAGAATGCGGCGAAGATTGCCGATTTCCTGGTGGAGCAAGGCAAGGTCGCCAAGGTGATCTATCCCGGCCGCAAGGACCATCCGCAGGCCGATATCATCGCCAAGCAGATGTCGGGTGGCTCAACGCTCGTCTGCTTCGAACTGAAGGGCGGCAAAGAAGCGGCCTTCGCGCTGCAGAATGCGCTTGAGATCGTCAAAATCTCCAACAATCTCGGCGACAGCAAGAGCTTGATCACGCATCCGGCTACAACAACGCACAAGAACCTGACGGAGGAGGCGCGCGCCGAACTCGGTATTTCCGCAGGCACGGTCCGCCTTTCGGCAGGCATCGAGGATACCGACGACCTGATCGAGGATTTCGCGAAGGCGCTGGCCAAGGTTTCGGCCTGATCGAGAATAGCGGCCGGACCCGCCTGGGTTCGGCCTCGCCGGACCTCGCTACTGCTCGGCCGGGGGAACAAGATCGCCAGCGCAGGCGTTCGGAAGTAAAATTAACACTGACGATTAGGCTTAACGATCGAAAACCCTTCGATCATGCTTGTTTCATCCCTGATCAACGTTCCGTTTCTTGACGGACAGGGCCTCTTTATAAGATACGGGTAACATATCTTGACTATGGTGCAAGGCATGTATCGCGCCCTCACAAGAGATATCGAAGTCGTAGTCGAACCGTTCTATCTGGAGGAGCAATCCGATCCGGAAGACGATCGCTATGTCTGGGGTTACCGGATCGTCATCAGCAACAATTCCGGCGTCGCCGTTCGCCTGGTCAACCGCTATTGGAACATCACCGACCAGAACGGCCAGGTGGACGAAGTGACCGGCCCCGGCGTCGTCGGCGAGCAGCCGCGGCTCAGCCCCGGCGACACCTACGAATATTCCTCCGGCTGTCCGCTCGACACGCCCTCGGGCTTGATGTTCGGCCATTACCAGATGGAAACTGATGAAGGCGAGCTGTTCGATGTCGACATCCCCGCCTTCTCGCTGGATTCACCGGGGCTATTGCGCGTGCTCAACTGAGGCGTTTTCTGAACTCGATTCCGTTTCAAAGTAACAGCGACGCGCAACACAGGCGGGTGAGTCCCCTCACCCCGCGCGGGGAGAGGGTTATAGTGAGGGTAGCTATCGGAGCGCCGCCGAAAACTATTCCGCCGGCTGAAGCTCGGCCGGCTGGAAGCGATAGGTGGTCGAGCAGAATTCGCAGGTAACGGCGATCTCGCCGTTTTCCTGGCTTGCTTCGATTTCCTCGGCGCTGAAGCCCTTCAGCACGGTACCGATCTTTTCGCGCGAACAGCTGCAGCGATCGAGGACCGCCCGCGGTTCATAGACGCGCACGCCGCGCTCGTGGAACAGGCGGAACAGCAGCCGCTCGGTCCCGACGTGGGGATCGGTGAGTTCGTCGGCGTCGATGGTCTCGACCAGCGAACGCGCTTCGGCCCAGGCGTCATCCTCTCCATGCGGGCGGTCGCCGGTGTCGCCGTCGCCGCCGTGGAGATCCGGCTGGCGCATGCGCTCCGGCGCCTCTGGCAGGAACTGGGCGACAAGGCCGCCGGCCCGCCAGCGATGGCGCGGCTTGCCCGCTTCATCGCGATCGAAGAGCTCGGCCGCCGCAAGGCGCACGCGCGTCGGGATCTGTTCCGACTGGCGGAAATAGACGCCGGCGATGTCCTCGAGCGAGGTGCCGTCCAGCGCAACGATGCCCTGATAAGGCTGGCCGAACTTGCCCTGGTCGATGGTGAAGGCGAGCACGCCCTTGCCGAGCAGTTGCTCCGGCTCGGTTTCGCCTGACGCGACAGCCTTGTTGAGCAGCGCCTGATCGAAGCGGGCATAGGCGCGGACATTTTCCGGCGTCGAGAAATCGGCGACGAGAAGATCGACCGGTCCGTCACCCTTGGTCTGCACCGTGAACTTGCCCTCGAACTTCAAGGAGGTGCCGAGCAGCACCGTCAGCACGACGACTTCGGCGAGCAACCGGGCAACGGGCGCCGGATAATGATGACGCTCGAGGATCGCATCGAGCATCGGGCCGAGCTGGACGGCGCGCCCGCGCACATCCAGGCCTTCCACCTGAAAAGGGACGACATGGTCATCGCCGGCGAAATCGAACTGGCCTAGAACGGCTGCAGCTTCTGCCATGGCTTTCACTCCTCATTGTCAGAGCGACGGCCAAGGTGCCCGGCGCTCGCGCGGTCGCGAGCTTTGACTCACGACGTCCGATTATGGTTCAGATCGCGCCCAGGCACCAAGCTAGAATCGATTTCTGCGCATGAAGGCGGTTTTCCGCCTCATCGAAGACCACGGATTGCGGGCCGTCGATCACGTCATCCGTCACTTCCTCACCGCGATGGGCGGGCAGGCAATGCATGAACAATGCATCGCTGCCGGCCTTCGCCATCAAGGCCGCGTTGACCTGATAAGGCTGGAAGACGTTGTGACCCCGGGCCCGATGTTCCTGATTCATGGAGACCCAGGTATCGGTCACCACGCAATCGACGCCGGCGACCGCACGGTCGGCATCATGGCAGAGCATGATTTCGGCGCCCTCATTGCGGGCCCAGTTCAGATAGTGATCCTTGGGCTCCGAACCAAGAGGCACGGCCATGTTCATGCGGTAGCCGAAACGCGCGGCCCCTTCGACCAGCGAATGCAGCACGTTGTTGCCGTCGCCGGTCCACGCGATGGTCTTGCCCTTGATGGGCCCGCGATGCTCTTCGAAGGTCATGATATCGGCCATGATCTGGCACGGATGTGTGTCGTCGGTCAGCGCATTGATGACAGGCACGGTCGCATGCTCGGCGAGTTCTAGAAGGCGCGAATGCTCGGTCGTGCGGATCATGATCGCATCGACATAACGCGACAGCACCTTGGCGGTATCGCCGATCGTCTCGGCACGGCCGAGCTGCATCTCGGTGCCGGAAAGGAACAGCGTCTCGCCGCCGAGCTGGCGCATGCCGACATCGAAGGAGACGCGGGTGCGCGTCGACGGCTTTTCGAAGATCATCGCCAGCATCTTGCCGTCGAGCGGCTTGTCGCCCTTGCCAGCCTTGAAGGCCTGCTTGCGAGCGAGCGCATCGTTCATGATGGTTCTGAGATCGGAGGATGTGACCGCCGAAAGGTCGAGAAAATGCTTAGGAGCCATATCGTGTTTTTACCTCGTTCAAGCCGTCTTTTTCACCTTGGAGGCGCGAATGCTTTCGGCAGCGCGCTCGATGCGGACGAGGCCCTCGCGGGCTTCCTCGGCGGTGACGACGAGAGGGGGAATAAGGCGGATGACGTTATCGCCGGCCGGCACGCCGAGCAGATGCGCCTCGCGGATCGCCTGCAGCAGTTCGGCCGAGGGAACGGCGGCCTTGATGCCGAGCAGAAGGCCCTCCCCGCGCACATCCTCGATCACATCGGGATAGCGATCCTTGAGCGAAGCCAGCCCCTGGCGGAAGACCAGCGCGACGTCGCGCACTTGCTGGAGAAAACCATCGGCAAGAATGACGTCGAGCACGGCGCTGCCGACGGCCATGGCTAGCGGGTTGCCGCCGTAGGTCGAGCCATGCGTACCGGCTTTCATGCCTGAGGCGGCTTCTGCCGTCGCAAGGCAGGCGCCGAGCGGAAAGCCGCCGCCGATGCCCTTGGCAACGGCCATGATATCGGGCGTCACGCCGGACCATTCATGGGCGAAGAGCTTGCCTGTGCGGCCGACGCCGGTTTGGACCTCGTCGAGGATCAGAAGCAGATCCTTTTCGTCGCAGAGCTGTCGAAGCGCCTTCATGAATTCGTTGGTGGCGGGGCGCACACCGCCCTCGCCCTGCACCGGCTCAATGAGGATCGCGGCCGTGGCATCGGTGACCGCGGCACGGACGGCGTCGATGTCGCCGAAGGCCACCTGATCGAAACCCGGCGCCTTCGGACCGAAGCCTTCGAGATATTTCTCCTGGCCGCCGGCGGCGATCGTCGCGATCGTGCGCCCGTGGAAGGCGCCTTCGAAGGTGATGATGTGGAAGCGCTCGGGATGACCCTTGGAAAACTGATAGCGGCGCGCCGTCTTGATGGCGCATTCCAGCGCTTCCGCGCCCGAATTGGTGAAGAACACCTTGTCGGCGAAGGTTATGTCGGTCAGGCGTTTCGCCAGGCGCTCCTGGCCGGGGATCTCATAGATGTTCGAGAGGTGCCAGACCTTGTCGGCCTGCTCCTTCAGCGCGCCGACCACATGCGGATTGCTGTGGCCGACGGACGTGACGGCCACGCCGGCGCCGAAATCGAGATACCGCTCGCCGCTTTCGGTGATCAGCCAGACGCCCTCGCCTCGCTCGAACCGCAACGGGGCACGAGAATAGGTGTCATAAAGCGGCGCGGCTTCAGCCATGGCGCGGTCTCCCGATCTAAAGTTATGGGCAGCGAACTCCGGCTAAGAAAACAATGCCCGAAAAATCAAAAATGCCGCCTTGCGGCGGCGAGCGGTACTATTTCCTTTTCGCGCTGCAATGTCAACAAAACTGCGCCCTTAGCGTATGCAGCACGCTTGTACAGCGGCATTTTCAGCCTTCAACAGGCATTATTGCAGAAATGACACGCGACGGCAGCAAGTTGGGGAAAACTTGAAATTCGATTCATCCGGATTCCCGCGACTCTTGTCACGGAGTCAGCCTCACACTAGGTTAAAGTTCAATTACTAGACTGCATGCGGCGGAACTAGTCACCAAAATTGATCAGGCGTTTCTTGTTTCGGAGACTTCCGGGACAACGGTGAGGGATTCTGCCATCACCAACGCAAAAGGTGGAGACAGGGCATGAACTGGACAGACGAGCGGGTCGAGAAACTCAAGAAGCTATGGTCCGAAGGGCTGAGCGCCAGCCAGATCGCGGCGCAGCTTGGCGGCGTGAGCCGAAACGCGGTTATCGGCAAGGTGCACCGGCTGAGCCTTCCCGGCCGCGCCAAGGCCGGCGGCACGGCGACCGCCGCGCGCACGCCGAAGCGCAACACCTCGGCGCCCCGCGCGCCGAACTATGCCTCGCGCATCACCACCCGCACCGTGACCCGCCAGCAGGGCGCAACGATGCTGAAGGAAGAGATCGAGGTCGAAGCCGTCGAGGAAATGGAATATGTGCCGAAGGGCAACGTGGTCGTGCCGATCTCGCGCCGCCTCGGCCTGACGGAACTCACCGAACGCACCTGCAAATGGCCGGTCGGCGATCCGCTGAAGGACGACTTCCATTTCTGCGGCTGCGAATCCCCCGACAACTCGCCCTATTGCAGCTACCACCAGCGCCTCGCCTACCAGCCGGTCAACGAACGCCGCCGGGCCGCCGCGCGGGTCAGCTGAAAGCGCGATATTAGCGAGAAATAAGAAACGGGCCGCTCGGCCCGTTTTTTTGTGCCCGGTAGGAGTGGAAGCGCTTAAAGCTTCTGCTCTATTTTCCCCGACGCGCCGCAGGCGTCAATTCGACCGGCCGGTCTGCTGATGAAGAGCCGCTCCTACCTTCTTGGATGCGCCTAACCACCAATCCTGATCACCGCCTTGATCAGGCCGTTCTTCTCATGCGCCCAGCGCGCGAGGTCGCGCGGCGCATCGGTGAGCGTCGTGCGGTGGGTGATGAGTTGGTCGACCGGCACGAGGCCTTTGGCGATCGAATCCGCCACATGCTCGAAATCGGCGCGCGTGGCATTGCGGCTGCCGATCACCATCATTTCGCGTTTATGGAATTCGGGGTCGGAGAAGCGGATATCGTCCTTGACGACGCTGACCAGCACCAGCGCACCGCCATGGGCGACGAAGGAAAAGGCCTTCTCCATCGACGGGCCGTAGCCCGTCGCGTCAAAAACCACGTCGAAACCGTCGCCGCCGGTTATCTCCCGTACGGCATCCGCCGTTCTATCGTTGGCGACGATGCCTGAGGTGAAGCCGAAGCGTTCGGCTGCCATCTGCAGCCGCTCGGCGCTGGTGTCGAGCAGCGTCACCTCGTGACCTGCGATGCGCGAGAAGATCGCCGCCCCAAGCCCGATCGGCCCGGCGCCGATCACAAGCGAGCGGGCTCCGGCGCCGGTCATCGATCGGCGCACCGCATGGGCGCCAATCGCCAGGAACTCGACCGTTGCCGCCGCCTCGAGGCTCAGGCCCTTGGCGGGATAGAGATTGCTCGCCGGAACCGAAATCTCTTCGCAGAAGGCACCATCGGTGTGGACGCCGAGCACCTTGATATTGGTGCAGCAGTTCGGCTTGCCTTGGCGGCAGGCGATGCATTGGCCGCAGGAGAGATAGGGATTGACGATGACGGGTGTGCCGGGCGCCATGGCAACGCCGTCGCCGGCCTCCAGCACCGTCGCCGAGATCTCATGCCCCATCACCCGGGGATATTCGAGGAAAGGATGTTTGCCCTCGAAGATGTGGTAATCCGTGCCGCAGATGCCGACATGGCTGACGGCAAGGCGCACCCAGCCGGCTGCCGGTGCCACGGGCGATGGACGTTCGGCGATGTCGAGCACGCCGGGCTCCCGGCAAACAACTGCTTTCATGACAAATCTCGCATTGCTGGAATGAGGAAGCCGGCCTTCCGGGACCGGCTTTCTCTTTGGGTCAATTGCTCTTGCGGCGGCGCAGCTGGTCGAAGAAGACGATCACGATGATCAGGAGACCGGTGATGATGCGCTGCCAGAAGGAGTTGACGTTCAGAAGGTTCGCGCCGTTGTTGATGGTGGCGAGAATGAAGGCGCCGATCAGCGGACCGTGAACCGAGCCGACCGCGCCGAAGAGGCTGGTGCCGCCGATGACGGAGGAGGCGATCGCCTGCAGTTCCCAGCCGTCGGCCTGCGTCGCGTTGCCGATGGCGATGCGCGAGGCCAGCAGCACGCCGACGAAGGCGGCGAAAGAGGCCGAGAGGATATAGGCAAGGTAGATCATGGCCTTGACGTTGACGCCGGAAAGACGCGCGGCCTCGGCGTTGGAACCGACCGCAAAGAGATAGCGGCCCCAGCGGCTGAGATGCAGGAAGACGAAGGACGGGATCGCCACCAGGATGACCATCCAGAACAGGCTCGGAATGCCGAGGAAATCGGCGCGCGCGAAATTGCTGAAACTCTCATCGGTGATGCTGATCGTCGAGCCGTTGGTGATCAGCAGGCCGATGCCGCGCAGCGATGTCAGCGTCGCCAGCGTGATGATGAAGGGCGGCAGGCCCATATGGACGATGCCGAAGCCGTGGAAGGCGCCGATCGCCACGCCGATCGCGAGCGTCAGCGCGATCGCTCCCCAGAGCGGCACGCCCGCCTGCAGCAGCCAGGCGATGATGACCGTGCAGAAGCCGACGATGGCGCCGACCGACAGGTCGATGCCGGCGGTGATGATGACGAAGGTCTGGCCGAGCGCGAGGATTGCCGTCATCGCGCCCTGTCGCAGCAGGTTCGAGATGTTGAGCGGCGTCCAGAAGGCCTCCGTCCGGATGGCGAGCACGAGCCAGAGGAAGAGGAGCAGCCCGAGCAAAGTCAGGCCGAACAGGATGTTCATTTTCCGGCGCGGCGGCGGCGCGGCAATTTCGGTGGGGGTGGTGGTCATCAGTTCTCTCCCTCTTAGAGCATTTCCGTTTTTCTCCGAACCACGAAAATGTTCTATCTATTTGTCTTAACGCAATTTCCGGACGCAAAACCGCAGTGCATTTTGCTGGAATTGCTTATGCTCAGACGCCGATCGCTTCGCTGAGCACTTCTTCATGCGTCGCCGCGTGGAAATCATGGCTGGCGACGAGCTTGCCGCCGCGGAAGACGTGCAGCCGGTCGGCCAGTTCGTAGACTTCGGGCAGGTAGGAGGAGATCAGGATGATGCCTGCGCCCTCCTTCAAAAGCTTGGCGAAGAGCCGGTAGATTTCCGCCTTGGTGCCGACGTCGACGCCGACGGTCGGCTCGTCGAAGATGAACAGCCTTGCGCCGTGGCTCAGCCACTTGCCGATGACGATTTTCTGCTGATTGCCGCCCGACATGCTCGAAGCCGGAACCCGCCGGCTCGGCGTCTTGATGCTGAGATCGCGGATCTGCTTATCGGCATTGGCCGATTCCCGCGCATGGTTGATAACCGGCCCGTGGCTCAACCGCCCGAAGACCGGCAGGTTGATGTTGAGGCCGATCGGCAAGTTGAGGCAGAGCCCCTGGTCGCGCCGGCTTTCCGGCGCCAGCGCAATGCCGAGTTCCATGGCGGTGCGCTCGTTCCTGATATCGACAGGCTTGCCCATCCACGCGATTTCGCCTGATGTTATCGGCTGGCGCCCGTACAGTCCGAGCGCGAATTCGCTGCGCCCGGCGCCGATCAGGCCATAGAGGCCGACGATCTGCCCTGCCTTGACGCTCAGTGACACATCTTCGAAGCCCGGACCGGAAAGGCCGCGGACCTCGACGATCGTCTCGCCGATCGCAATCTCTTCCTTGTGGTAGATCTGCTCGATCGAGCGGTTGATCATCAACGCGATCAATTCGGCATCGTTGGTCTCGCCGATCAGCCGCGTGCCGACATGGGTGCCGTCGCGCAGCACCGAGACACGGTCGGCCAGCTCGAAGACCTCCTCCATGCGGTGACTGATATAGACGATGGTAACGCCTTCGCCCTGCAGGCGGCGGATCAGCTTGAAGAGCTGCGCCGATTCCTGGCGCGTCAGATAGGCTGTGGGTTCGTCGAAGATCAGGAACTGCGTGCCGCGCATGGCCGCGCGGGCGGTTGCCACCAGCTGCTGCTGGCCGATCGTCAGCGAGCTCAAGAGCGCCGCTGCCGGCAGGCCGAAGCCGAGATCGTCGAGCACGGCCTGCGCCAGCTTCTCCATCTGCTTGCGGCGCATCAGGCCGTAACGGTTGACCTCGTCGCCGAGGAAGAGATTGGCGGCGACCGTCAGGTGCGGGCAGAGCACGACTTCCTGATGCACGGCGTTGATCCCGCGCGCGATCGCCTCGTTCGGCGTCGACAGCCCCACCGGTTGGCCGCACCAGAGCACCTCGCCCGCCGTGCGGGTGATGACGCCGGTGAGCAGCTTGATGAGGGTGGATTTGCCAGCGCCGTTTTCGCCGACGATGGCGTGGATTTCGCCGGCAAGGAAGGTCATCGTCGCCGGTTTCAGCGCCTGGACATGACCGTAATTTTTCTGCAGGCCTTTGAGTTCGAGGATAGGAGACCCGGTCGGAATCCGATTGGCCTCTTTCAGCGTGGCACTGTCATCATGGCGATGACTGACCTCTTCCAGTCCGATCATGGACCTCTCCTCCTCTTGTCGCCTCTGCACTCCACCCTGGGCAAACATACCATGGATGGAAAAAGCCGCGCCGGTTTTTGAAAGCCGGCGCGGCCCGTTTGTCGGTTACTTGATCTTCGGGTTCAGCAGCGCTTCGATCTTCGGATCGGCCATGTTCGCCTTAGTGACGAGGTTGGCGCCGGTATCGACATTTTCCGGAACCGTTTCGCCCTTGGAGACGGCAAGCGCGGTCTTCACGCCGTCATAACCCATGCGATAGGGGTCCTGAACGACGAGGCCGGCGATCGCGCCGTCCTTGAGGAAGCCGACCGTCTTGTCGTCGCTGTCGAAGCCGATGACCTTGATCTTGTCGCCGAGCTTGTTTTCGGCGATCGCCTGGCCAACGCCCTGCGCCAGGATCAGGTTCGAGGCGAAGACGCCGACGAGCTTCGGGTTGGCCGTGATCAGGTCGGTCATCATGTTGAGGCCGGTCGTCGCCTGGCCATCACCATACTTGTCGGCGATGACCTTCAGACCCGGATATTTGGTCTTCACCTGATCCAGGAAGCCTTCGCGGCGCTGTTCCAGCGAGCCGACGCCGGGAAGATTGGTGAGGATGACGATTTCGCCTTCTTCCTTGCCCGTCATTTCCTTGATGGCGGCGGCAAGACCGTCGGCGGCGATACGGCCACCCTGGACGTTGTCGGTCGTCAGGAACGACTTGAACGCCTTGGAGTCGGCGCCGGAGTCGATGCCGATGATCGGAACGGACTTGGCAGCTTCGTCGATCGGCTTGCCGAGCGCCTTGAATTCCGTCGGCGAGATGACGATGGCGGCCGGCTTGCCGGCGACGGCGTTTTCGAGAATGCTGATCTGACCGTTGATGTCGGATTCAGCCTGTGCGCCGAGTTCCGGCACGTTGACGCCGAGATCCTGCCCGGCCTTGCGGGCGCCTGCCAGAACGATCTGCCAGTAGAAGGACGTCGTGTCCTTGACGATGATCGGGATCGTCACATCGGCGGCGAAGGACGTGACCGGCATCGCCGTTGCGATGACGGCTGCCCCGGCGAGCGCGGTAAAGGCGCGGCGGGACAGAATGGATTTCACGATGCTCATAAAAGTTCTCCTCTCAGGGTGCGTTCTCCTCCTAGGAAATCGTCCGCTGAACGCAGGCGAACGATTTTTATCGATAAAAAACATTTGCAGACAGAAGCTAGCCGAGGCGCAATCAAATTGCAAGTGCGCCGATCTCGCTTTTTTGCTCCGGAAAACGCCTCCCAAGCAACTGATTTTATTTCAATACCACAAAGACCTAAAATAGGTCGTCAGCCGATGTCGACTTCATGCGGGTGCACGACGCCCTTCTTCAAAATCAGGTTGCCATACAGCCTGAACTCCGTCGTCGCGACGATATAGGCGGCCTTGCGCGCCATCGCGTAGAAGGCGAAACGCTCGACCGGCACAATGCGGAAATCGCCGGCGCGCCTGGAAACGATCTCTTGGAACTCCGCGCACACCTCAGGCACCGCATTGGGATCGCCGACCACCTCCATCCGCCATGCCGTCTCGGGCACGAAAGTGTCGAGCGGCATATGCGTGAGGATCGCCTTGGCCATGTCAGTGGCGCTGACGCCGTCGGCGCGAATGACGGGCGGCCCCATCGAGCCCGAGGGGAAATTGGCGTCCGAGATCACGATGTCGTCGCCATGCCCCATGGTCTTCAGGGCGTGGAGCAGATCGGGCCCGAGCAGCGGATGAATACCCTTCAGCATGTTCCCTCCTCAGACTCGGACCGCTTCGCTGCCGAGCGGCGGGGCGACCAGCGTATAGGGTTCGAATTCGGCATAGATATCGTCTGCAAGCCTCGGCTCGACGATCTCCATGTTGCGCGTCAGGCTCGAGGGCTTGGCCGTGCCGATCAGCACCGAGGCGACGATCGGATCGCGCAGCGGAAACTGCATGGCAGGCGCTGCAAGCGGCACCCCGTGACGCTTGGCTATCGCCTCCATCGCACCGACCTTGGCGAGCACATCGTCGGTCGCCGGCATATAGTCGAAATGCGAACCCGGCACCGGGCCGGTAGCGAGAATGCCGGAGTTGAAGACGCCGCCGACGACGAGCGAGGTGCCCTTCTGCCGGCAGAGCGGCAGCAGTTCGGCGACCGCCGAGCGGTCGAGCAGCGTATAGCGGCCGGCCAGCAGGATGCAGTCGAGATCGGCGTGGCGCATGACGTCGAGGCAGACCGGCACTTCGTTGACGCCGAGGCCGAAGGCGGAGATCGCGCCCGAGGAGCGGAGCTCCTCCAGCGCCTTCACGCCGGAATCGAGAAGCTGCTTCTGATAGACCGCGTTCCTCGCCGCCCCATGCGTATAGACGCCGATATCGTGCACATAGAGAATATCAATGCGGTTGAGGCCGAGGCGGGCATAGCTGAACTCGACCGAGCGCATGATGCCGTCATAGGAATAATCATAATCGGCATCGAAAGAGAGCGGATCGACATAGCTGTAGTCAGGCACGGTTCCCGTTGGCACCGGCCTCAGCAGCCGGCCGACCTTGGTGGAGAGCACGTAGGAACCATCAGGCTGATCGCGCAGGAAATCGCCGACGCGCCGTTCGGCCAGGCCGAGCCCGTACCAGGGCGCGACGTCGAAATAGCGGATGCCGCTGTTCCAGGCGGCCTGCAGCGTTTCCATCGCCTGCTCGCGCGGGCATGCGCGATAGAGGCCGCCCAAGGGTGCTGCGCCATAGCTGATTTCGGTCACTTCAACCTTGGTCTTGCCGATCCGTCTCGTCTTCATCATGCTTCCTCGCCAAGGCTTGGGATTTCAGAGCAATTCCAGGAAAAGTGCGAAGCGGTTTCCCGTCCGGAATTGCGTAAAACAAAGGATTAGAGCGTTGCGCCGAGATGCCAGGGCACGAATTCATTATCGCCGTAGCCGAAGAGCTCGCTCTTCGTCTTCTTGCCCGAGGCCGTATCGACGATGAGCTCGAAGATCTCGCGGCCCTTGCCGCTGATCGTCGCGTCACCCGTGGCGATCGTGCCGCAATCAATATCCATGTCCTCCTCCATCGAGGCATAGAGCGCCGAATTGCTGGAAAGCTTCAGCGACGGCGCCGGACGACAGCCGAAGCAGCTGCCGCGGCCGGTGGTGAAGGCGATCATGTTCGCCCCGCCCGCCACCTGGCCAGTGGCCGAGACGGGGTCGTAGCCGGGTGTGTCCATGAAGACGAGACCGGGGGCGGTGACGCGCTCCGCATAGCCATAGACCGCCGTCAAGGGCGAGCGTCCGCCCTTGGCGACGGCACCGAGCGACTTTTCCAGGATGGTCGTGAGCCCGCCGCGCTTGTTGCCGGGGGACGGGTTGTTGTCGAGCGAGGCGCCGTGCAGCGCGACGTAGTCTTCCCACCAGGCGATCTTCTCGTCGAGCTTCTTCGCCACCTCATCGCTGACGGCGCGGCTGCGCAGCAGATGCTCCGCACCATAGATTTCCGAGGTTTCCGACAGGATCGCCGTGCCGCCGGCCGCAGCCAGCAGGTCGGCGGCGACGCCGAGCGCCGGATTGGCGGTGATGCCGGAAAAGCCGTCGGAGCCGCCGCATTGCAGGCCGATGATGATCTCGCCGACCGAGATCGGTACGCGTCTTTCCTTGCCGACATCGGCGGCGATCTCCCGCAGCACGCCCATGGCGCGCTCGACCGCGCGGCGCGAACCGCCGGCGTCCTGAATATTGAAATGCCGCTTGGAGGCGCCGGCACCGCTCTGGCCGTACAGCGTCAGCTGGTTGACCTCGCAGCCGAGGCCGATCATCAGCACGCCGCCGAAATTCACATGCCTGGTGTAGCCGGCGAGTGTCCGGTGCAGCACGTTCATGCCGTCGCCGGTCGAGCTCATGCCGCAGCCCTGGTCGTGGACGATCGGCACGAAGCCGTCGATGCCCTCGTAATGCGGCAGGATCGTCCGGTTCGCCTCGTCGGCGATCGCCCGGCAGACCGTGGTGGAACAGTTCACGCTGGCAATGATGCCGATATAGTTGCGCGTCGCCGCCCGCCCATCCGCACGGCGATAGCCCATGAAGGTGCGCGCCTTGTCCTCGGAGGTCGCCGCTTCCGGCGCCGAATTGGCGGTCGCCGCCAGCCGGTCGTTTTCAAAATGCAGATTGTGGCTGTGTACATGGTCGCCGGCCTTGACGTCGGCCGTCGTGCGGCCGATCGCCTGGCCGTATTTGACGACGGGCGTGCCGAGCGGAATATCCGCAATCGCCACCTTGTGGCCGGGGTCGATCTTCTGGCGAGCCTCTATGCCGGCAACCGTCGAACCCTGCGGGATGGCGGCCGTTGCGACCGCGACATTGTCTCCGGTCGAGAGGATGATCCAAGGCTGTTTGTCCACTCTCTTCTCCCTAGAGCATGACGCCGAAACTGTCAGCCCGCCCGCTGCATCGGCAATTGCGCATTGATTTTGTTTTTTATCTACAATAAACATTTTCAAGTCAACGGGAATATTGATCCTGTGGACGAGGGAGGCGATGCGCCGCAGGCGGCCGAAAATGCGATAAAGGTCGTTCGGACAAGCCTTTGGGCCCGGCGCCATCCTGCTTTCCAGGCGGGAATGGCAGCCGCGGCACCGGGCGGAAAAGCGGGGGTCTGATGGCAAGGCAGAACACGGTCTTCAAGGAAGCGTATAATCGCTACGCCGCCGCGCTGCGGACGGATACGGCGCTGCCCTCGGAGCCCGAGATCGCCGCCCAGCTCGGCGTCAGCCGCTCCACCGCACGCGCCATCCTCACGCGCTTGAACGAAGAAGGCATCATCCGCTGGAACAAGCGCCAGAAGATCGTGCTGCGCCAGCCGACCGACCGCGATCTCTTTCCTTCCGAAGAGACGGATTCGCTGCACGACATCATCGAGCGCAGCTTCATGCAGCGCATCCTTGCCGATGATGCCGCGCCCGGCATGCAGATCAACGAGTTGGAGCTTGCCCGCGAGATCGGCACCGGCACGACGAGCGTGCGCGAATTCCTGATCCGCTTCTCCCGCTTCGGCCTGATCGAAAAACGTCCGAACAGCCACTGGACGCTGAAAGGCTTTACCCGCGAATTCGCGCTCGAACTTGCCGATGTGCGCGAGATGTTCGAGCTGCATTCCGCTGCCGAGTTCGGCAAGCTATCCCGAGACCATCAGGCCTGGGTCGATCTCGCGGCCATGCGCGAGGAACATCTCGCCATGCTCGACGACATCAACCAGCGCTTCAGGGATTTCTCCGTCCTCGACGAGCGCTTCCACCTTCTGATCCACCGCGCCTCGAAGAACCGCTTCATCGCCGACTTCTACGATGCGATCGCCATCGTCTTCCACTATCACTACCAATGGAACAAGACGGCCGCCCGCGAGCGCAACGAACGCGCCATCCACGAACATCTGGATTATATCGCAGCACTCGAATCCGGAAACCAGGCGGCGATCGAAAGAGCCTGCCGCGTCCACCTGCGCTCCGCCCGCCAGACCCTGCTGCAATCCCTGCCGCAGAGTGTGGGTGAAAGCGTCTGAATGTAAGTAAAAGGTTACAATGAGGGACGTGCCATGCGGCCCCCTCATCCGACCCTTCGGGCCACCTTCTCCCCGCTGGGGAGAAGAGATAGCAAGCCGTTTCGGCGCTGCCCAAAGGAACCTGTCTATTCAATCGCACCCGACCAATGGATCGACGACGAAGCCGCGATCTCCCCTTCTCCCCAGCGGGGAGAAGGTGGCCGCAGGTCGGATGAGGGGGCCGCACGGTGTGCTTACGCCCCGCCTCTCAGCCCATCAATCCTTCAGCTCTGGAGGAAGCTGTCCGTAAGCCGTCAGAATAGCCCTGATGAGACCGGGGAAACGCTCATCCAGCTCCGCGCAGCGGGTCTCGTTGCGCATCTCCACGCCCTGGCGTTCGCTCCGGATCAGCCCGGATTCGCGCAGCACCTTGAAGTGGTTCGATAGCGATGATTTCGGAATGGTGCGCTCGCCGAGATCGGCAAGTGCGGAACAGGTTCTGCCGCAGCCGGCGCCGGCAAGCCATGCGAAGATCGCGGCGCGTTCCGGATCGGAAAGCGCATACAATATCGCATCAGGCCGGATGTCCTCTATCGCCGGGTGGAAGAGCGGTCTCATGAATTTTCATATAGCGACCCTTGACATCGAGATCAACAGTTCCGAATTTCTGAACTACGGAACAAGGCCGCCAATATCGGCGGCAGTCCGAGTCGAAAGGGACGAAGAATGGCTAAGCTCACTGGAAAGGTCGCAGTCGTAACCGGAGCCTCCAAGGGGATCGGCGCCGCGATTGCCAAGGCGCTCGCGGCCGAAGGTGCTCAAGTGGTGGTCAATTACGCTTCGAGCAAGGCAGGAGCCGACGCCGTGGTTGGTGCGATCGAGGCGGCGGGCGGCAAGGCCATCGCCGTGCAGGGCGATGTTTCCAAGGCCGATGGGGCACAGGGACTGATCGATGCCGCGATCAACGAGTTCGGCAAGCTCGACGTGCTGGTCAATAATTCCGGCGTCTATGAATTCGCACCGATCGAGCAGGTGACCGAGGAGCAGTATCGTCGCATATTTGACGTGAATGTTCTCGGTGTTCTGCTGACCACCCGGGCAGCGGTCAAACATCTTGGCGAGGGCAGCAGCGTCATCAACATTTCGTCGGTGGTCACCAGTCTGGTCCCGCCTGACACCTCAGTCTACACGGCCACGAAAGGCGCGGTCGAGGGCATCAACGGCGTGCTCGCCAAGGAGCTGGGGCCGCGCAAGATCCGGGTCAACGCCATCCTCCCGGGTATCGTCGAGACCGAAGGCACGCACACCGCCGGCGTCATCGGCTCGGATTTCGAGCAGACTTTGGTGGCCCAGACGCCGCTCGGCCGCACTGGCCAGCCGGATGATATCGCCGGTGTCGCGGTCTTCCTCGCTTCCGACGATGCTCGCTGGCTGACCGGCGAGCGTTTGGCCGCCAGCGGCGGCTTTCGCTGATCGCTGCAACGACAGGCGTGCTCCTTCACGGAGCGCGCAGCCGGCGCGTTGCATCAATCCAATTTAATGCGACGCCGCCTCGCTTGCCGCGGCAGGCTCCTCACGCCGCTTGTCATGGCCGACCGGGATCAGCCAGGTGGTGAAGAAGGTCAGCACGGCGACGACGACCACGCCCCAGAAGCTCCAATGCAGCGCCGCATTGAAGACCAGGCGGGTCGCCGGATCGGCGGCGAGTTCTGAAAGCCCGGTCGGCTGGTTCAGCGCCTCGTGCAGGCCGGCCGCCGCCTCGCCGCCCGCATAGTGGCTGATGCCGGCGTTGAGGATCGCGCCGAGCACCGTGGCCCCGAGCGTATTGCCAAGGCTGCGGGCGAAGATGATCGAGGCAGTGGCGCTGCCGCGCATCGACCATTCCACGCTGTCCTGCACCAGCACGATGCTGGTGAGGCTGATGAGGCCCATGCCGAAGCCCATGAAGAAAGAGCCGGCGCCGGCAAGAGCAGGCGAGCTTTCCGGCGTCAGGAACAGGAGGAAGCAGGCGCCGAAGGGAAACATCAAGCTGCCGACGCGCAAGGTGCGGCGAATGCCGAAAGCCTTGTAGAAGCGGCCGGAAAGCATCACCGCCATCGGCCAGCCGACGACGAGCATGGTGAGCGTGAAGCCCGCGACGAGAGGCGAGCGGCCGAGCACGCCCTGCACATAGAGCGGCAGGATGGTCGAAAGCCCGATCAGCGCCATGCCGGCCAGCAGCGTCGCCGCATTGCTGGTCGCAATCAGCCGGCGGCTCCAGAGCGCGATCGAAATGATCGGCTCGGGCGCCCGCTTCTCCTGGCCGAGGAAGAGCAGGCCCGCGATCACGAAGACGGCGAAAAGCGACAGCAGGATCCAGGCGCTCGCATCGGTTTCCGTCAGCATGATGAGCAGGGCGACGATCGAGATCGAAAACAGCACCGAGCCGAGATAATCGATCTTCGCCTGCTTATGCGCCACGTCCTCCTTCAGGAAGACCATGAAGGCGATGATCGAGACGATGCCGATCGGCAGGTTGATCCAGAAAATCCACGCCCAGGAGAAGGCATCGACGATGATGCCGCCGGCAAGCGGCCCGACGACGGCTGAGGTCGCCCAGACGGTCGCCATCGCGCCCTGCACCCGGCCGCGTTCCTCGAGCTTGAAGAGATCGCCGATGATGGTCATCGTCACGGGCTGGATCGCGCCCGCTCCCAGCCCCTGCAGCAGCCGGAAGAGCACCAGCGACATCATCGACCAAGCGAAGCCGCAGAGCGCCGAGCCGGCGAGAAAGATCAGGATGCCGCCGATCAGCACCGGCTTGCGCCCGAAAATATCGGAAAGCTTGCCGTAAATGACCGTCGTCGTCGATTGCGCCAGCAGGAAGGCCGAAAACACCCAACTGTAATAGGAAAAGCCGCCAAGCTGGCCGACGATGCGCGGCATCGCAGTCGCCACGATCGTCGCCTCGATGGCCACCATGAAGGTCGCAAGCATGATGGTCGCGACGACAAGCACGCGGTTCGAGCGTTGCGCTGCATTCGACATGTCGATCCTCTTCGGGTGCTCCGCAGGGCCGGATATAGCGGCAGACTGGCTGTATGGATGGCGATGCGCCGTTTGCGGAGGGATGCAGTTCTTTTACGACCTGGAAGCCGGCCGGTAAAGCAATTCTCGCGGCAAGCGTCGTTTTGGCGCCGGTTCAGGATGGCAGCCGAAGTCAAGGCTCGGCGCCATCACGCGCGGGGCCTTCATCCTTAAGGGGGGCGGACGGCCGCCCCATCCTCATTGCTGGCATGCTTCGCTGAGCGAACCGGTGCCCGCGGTGCAGCCCGGCACCTGCTGCAGATCCGGATTGACCCCGCCGGGATTGATCGTGCTGCGGCCGCTGTCGAGATCGACGCCACCAGTGCCGGTCGTGCTGCCGGTGGTGCCGGGATCGGTACCGATAGACCCCGAACCTGCCGCCCCCGTTCCACCGGCGCCGGCACCAGCCGAGCCGGAACCGGACCCGCCAATCACAGGCGCCACCGAAAGCCGCCCAGTGGAATTCGCGCCACCAGCCGTTTGAGCCATGGCCGAGCCGGCAAGGCCCATGGAAAGGAGGGATATAACGATGAGTTTACAGGACATGATGTTCTCCATCCTTGTTGTCTCAAGGGGAGAACCTGTCCGGCAGCAGCATTGTTCCTGTCCGGATTATAGATTTTGATCACTGTTTAAACGAAGACGCTTGGGCCTTGAATTGAGTGACAAAATCGGCGAACGGAAAGTTGGAAATGGTCTGAACGTCTCACAATGCCCAACAAGATTTCCCATTCTTCCCCCCCAACGCCCTTCATCGCCCACGGTTGTTGATCGCGATTTGCTCTCTAGCGGCACGAAGGCCCAGAGGAATGGTTAGAGATCCTGCGTTATGCCGCTAATTTAAAGGTCTCCACAGCGCTGTTGAGCTGAATGATTTTGGCGGTCCGGCCTAAAAGAGGCAGATGCGGCGTGTGTTCTTTGTCAACAGTCACTGCAACGCGTACAGGCGACTTTTCACCTAGGTCTTTAACATCGAGAAATTTTGAAACGGCGGCGTGAACGGAAGCTGGATGAGGAGCAACAAGATCAAACAACGACTGATGCTGACCAACTTCGATCATTGCATCGAAATTCCAATTAGAGCTTGCTCCTTGAACCATAATTTCTCGCGCGACGTAGGCACCGGGAAAGGCTGCCGCTAGCCGAGACCACAAGCGATCTCGCTGGTCCATTGCACGCCGTTCAGACACTCGTGCCGCGGTATGATCAACAGCCTCTTTGGATGCATTTGCCACCGCGATTGCCGCGGACACAAGCGCCTCGTGCGGAACCTCAATGTCGAATATCATATCACTGTCGAATCGCACGCCAAATCGTTCCGCGGCCGCCTTTGCAATTTTGGTGAAGATAGTGTCGCCGTCCATTAGATCTGCTTCGCGTCTTCCCGCGCCTAGATCGGAAATGAAATACCCCTCAGGGCTTTCTTGAAATCGCAGAACAACTCTGCTGCCGCCTGGGTACAATAGCGGTGTGACTACCATCGCTCCATCATTCCCACATTTGGAATAGGAGAGTGCGCGGGATACTTCCTCCGCAATCGCGTTTATCGAAATCCTATCGATCATAGCAAGCTCCAGTTCCAAGCCGGTGGAGGGAGATCCTGCAAGCCGGTAACGTTGAACAATTGACCGACTTGTTGACATATGTCCTTGAAAGACTGGGGCTCACGGTCCAAGCTCCGAGCGTTAGGTAGATTGCCAACCGGCGCGAACGCGTCACTCCCTATCTTAGCATTATCTTCACATGCGTGGATGTGAGAACCGTTAACTTCTGGCTCAAGCGCGTATTTTCGCCAATACTTGTTTGGATGTGGCGATACGGGCACAAAGTCAATGCGGCTCGCACAAACCCATCTAACTGCATCATAGATTTCAAAGGTTGCCGTTACGTCCTCCATAGGTCTGTTCTTCCAAACCATCAGCCTTATGCGCACGTCTTCCAGCGCTATCTCGTCTGCGTTGGCGAGGCTGATAATCATTTCAAGCCGAGCGGCCAGATTTGAAGCCAGCGGTATGCGGCCAAACTCTTTGGCTTGTCGCCGGCTCTCTCGATACATTGAGCTGTCTGCCCACGAGGGCCAGTTGAATAAAGATTTCGGAGACAGAATTATCTGTTGCCAAATCTCAAACTTGCTCAACTCGTTACCGATCACAAATCCCCCCGAGCACCATCAACGGGTTTGTCGATGAGTACGCAAAGCTCCTCGCCCGTTTCGGCGACTAGTAATTCATTTTGTACATCTTAGAGTCGAGCCTGCTCGCGGACTTTTTTAGATAAATGCGCGGGAGGGCCTGCTTTCGGAGCCTTGCTTTGGCAATCCTTGCCTCATTCATCGTACGATAACGGCAGTGCGTTTTTTCTTATCTGACCTGCAGCCAACGTTTTCGCCGATTTTTGGGTTTATTTCATGATAAGGGAAAAATGGTGCCGCTTACGTGACTCGAACACGTGACCCCATCATTACGAATGATGTGCTCTACCGACTGAGCTAAAGCGGCATTTGGCGGCCGAAGCGTGCGGCCTGCGATTTGCATGGCGCTGATACAGGCATTGTTTGAAGATTTCAAGCGCCCTGTCATGCCTTTGGCAAAAAAGAGGGGGAAGCCGCTCAGAGCGCCAGCCGGGCGCGGGCGGCCCTGTATTCGGTTTCCAGCCGGTCGACGAGTTTTGCCACCGGCTCGACGGCCTTGATGGCGCCGATGCCCTGGCCGCTGCCCCAGATATCCTTCCAGGCCTTGGCGCCGCCGACAGCCTGTTCGAAATCCATCTTGGAGGGATCGGCGACGGGAAGGTTGTCGGGGTCCATGCCGGCGGCGACGATCGAGGGCTTGAGGTAGTTGCCGTGCACGCCTGTGAAATAGTTGGAATAGACGATATCGGCCGCAGCCCCTTCGACGATCGCCTGCTTGTAGGCGTCCGCGGCGCGCGCCTCTTCGGTCGCGATGAAGGGCGAGCCTATATAGGCCATGTCGGCGCCCATCGCCTGTGCGGCGAGGATCGCGCCGCCGGTCGAGATCGCGCCGGCAAGCAGCAGCGGCCCCTCGAACCATTCGCGGATTTCCTGGACGAGCGCGAAGGGCGACAGCGTGCCCGCATGGCCGCCGGCGCCTGATGCCACCGCGATCAGCCCGTCCGCACCCTTGCGGATTGCCGAATGGGCGTGGCGGTTGTTGATAATGTCGTGCAGCACGATGCCGCCATAGGAATGCACGGCGGCATTGACCTCCGGCACGGCGCCGAGCGAGGAGATGACAATCGGCACCTTGTATTTGACGCAGAGCATCAGGTCGTGCTCCAACCGCTTGTTCGACATGTGCACGATCTGATTGACGGCGAAGGGGGCCGCCGGCCGCTCCGGATGGGCGGCGTCGTGGCGGGCAAGTTCCTCGGTGATCTCGGCCAGCCATTCGTCGAGCTGGCTTTCCGGTCGGGCGTTCAGCGCCGGAAAGGCGCCGACGACGCCCGCCTTGCATTGCGCCAGCGTCAGTGCCGGATGCGAGATGATGAAGAGCGGCGAGCCGATGACCGGCAGTCTCAGTTTATCCTTGAGGATCGGGGGCAGCGCCATGGTTCACCGTTCGATTGACGTTTACGAAAACGTCAATCTCATAACAGAGATGGAAAGACGATAAAAGAGCGGCTGCCACGCCGTGGTCGATTTCGGTCCGAATATATATTTCCAGGAGACGAAGGAAATGCAGCCGGCAAATCGTGAAAGCCGCGCGTTATCCCCGCGGATCAATCGCTGCCCGGCCTGCAAGGCTTGCGGTTTGCCGCGCTTGCCGTTACCGAATTTTGACAGGCGCCGGCGGCGATTGCGGTCTGGTGCCGGATTCAAGGTGAAGGACTTGATGTGAGCGGATTAGAAACGGCCATCAGAACAGCGCTCGAGAATTCCGATCGCGACAATCCGGAGGTTCGAGCGAGGATCTACCAGTCCGCCCGTCAGGCGCTGGAAGCCGGCCTGCGCAAGCAGGATATTACCGATGCCGAGGTCGTCGCCCACCACCGCCATCGCCTGGAAAGCACCATCCACGCCATCGAAGGCGAGGAGCGTGACCGTCTTCACCCCCGGCAGAGGCCGCCTGAGGTGCCGGTGCCGCCGGTCGTGGAAATGCCGCAGCCGCCGGTTCACAGAGGCGATGTCGCCGATATCGACAGCCTCATCGACAGTCCCGTGGCCGCGGGCGAGACTCAATCCCCCGAAGTTGTCATGCACCACGCCGACGAAGCGCGGCTCGACGACGTGCATGCCGGGACGACCGATCATCTCTCGGCCGCTCCCGTCGCGGAAGAGCGTCTGGCGCGTGGCGAGCGCGCCACCGCCATGGATTTCCGTCCGGAACGGGCCGCAGGCCGGCGCAAGCCGCGCAAGTTCTTCTCAAGGCTGCTCGTCTGGTGCGTGCTGCTCGCCTTCATCGGCATCGGCGCCTGGTGGGCCTATACGTCCGGCCTGCTGCTAACGGCGGCCGAACGCGATACCAGCGTCGCCAATCCGCCGGCAAGCACCCAGCCGGAGGATTTCACCGGCAATGACGACAATGCCAATGATGACAGCGCCGCCAACAACGGGGGCACACACACCGATCAGCCGGTGACGATCGATCCGCAGAACAGTTTTTCGGCCGATTGGATCGAGGTGTTCAAGCCTGCCGATGCGGACAAGATCCAAAGCGGCCCGCGGGCGCGCACCGAAAACATCACCGAGAACGACGGCCCCGCCATCCGCCTGATTTCCGAAAGCGGTGCTGCCGACGGCAATATCGCGATCAGCGTGCCGGCGTCCGTGCTGCAGCAGCTTGCCGGCAAATCCTCGACGATCGCGCTGACGCTGCAATCCACCACAGACGAGCCGACGCAGGTGACCGTCGAGTGCAATTTCCAGACGCTCGGCAATTGCGCCCGCCATCGCTTTACCGTCACCCGGGAAAAGTCGGACGCGCTGCTGCAGGTGCGGTTCGACCGCTCGCTCGCGCCGAATTCGCCGGGCACTCTGACGATCAACAGCGATCTCGACGGCAAGGCGCGCGGCATCAATCTCTTCGCCGTCCGTATCCTGCCGGGGCAGTGACGCGGCTTTACGCCGGGCGCCGGGCTATTTCAGAAAGCCCTATTTCAAAAAGCCCGGGCCGGAGCCGATGATTTCCTTGTCGACCTCGCCGAGCGCCTTCTTTTCCTTGCCGTCGTAGTCGATCCTGTTCAGCATATGACGGATCAGTTCCAGACGCGCCCGCCGCTTGTCATTGGCGCGGATCACCGTCCAAGGCGCGAAATCCGTATGGGTTTCCTTCAGCATCCGGTCGCGCTTATCGCTGTAATCGTCCCATTTCGTCAGCGCCGCGATGTCCATCGAGGAGAGCTTCCAGACTTTCAGCGGATCGTGCCGGCGGTCGTGGAAGCGCTTGAGCTGCATCTCGCGGCCGATATCGAGATAGAATTTGAAGAAGAAGATGCCCTCATGGGCGATGATCTTTTCAAGCTGCGGCGCCTGCTTGAGGAAATCCTCATACTGCTGCGGCGTACAGAAGCCCATGACCGGCTCGACACCGGCGCGGTTGTACCAGGAGCGGTCGAAGAGCACGAATTCGCCCGAGGTCGGGAACTGCGCGACATAGCGCTGGAAGTACCATTGTCCCTGTTCGCGGTCGGTCGGCTTGGTCAGCGCCACGACGCGCGCAAGGCGTGGGTTCATATTTTCCGAGGAGGCCGAGATCGCCCCGCCCTTGCCGGCCGCGTCGCGTCCTTCGAACAGCGCCATCACCCGCTTGCCGGTCGCCTGCAGCCAGAACTGCACCTTGACGAGTTCGA
Organism: Rhizobium sp. R339; assembly: GCF_002211395.1. Classification (NCBI taxonomy): domain Bacteria; kingdom Pseudomonadati; phylum Pseudomonadota; class Alphaproteobacteria; order Hyphomicrobiales; family Rhizobiaceae; genus Rhizobium; species Rhizobium sp. R339. The sequence goes on along the minus strand of NZ_LOKV01000023.1, from coordinate 444,138 downwards.
TCTGCAGCTTCTCCAGCTGCTCCGCATAATCCTCTTCCTTGAGCTTCTTCTTATAGGGAAAATCGCCGGATTCCAGCGCATGTTCTTCCACCCAGTCCGGCAGAGCGGGGTCGTCGACATCGAAGATGCGTTTCGTTCCCCGGATATCGAGCTCGACGGCCCTGTTTTCGACGTCCTCGTCCATTTGCTCCTCCTGCGCCTGATCGTTTTTCCTGCTGCAGGCGAACATATTTGCCGTTGGAAATCAAATCTTTCGCCACCGGCTGGTCATTTCTCCCGGTTTTCGGCAGCAGCCTTTGGCATCGGAAAGGCCAGCCGAAAACCTCTGTCATGAATTGCCGCTATCAGGCAGAGTTCAATATAAAGACAAACGAATCGACGCCGCGAGGGACCTTGCAAGACGAAACATCGTGGACAACCAGCCTGTTGGCGCGCATCCGACGCGAACGGCCGGTCCTGCTTGCGGCGATAATCAGCGCCCTGGTCGCAATCGCTGCCGGCATGAACAAATGGGCCGTGCTCGTCCTGCTGCTCGCCATGATCCTGACCGCGCTCTTCAACGAGGCGCCGGTCATCAAGCAGGAACCCGTCGCGCCGGTGGAGATCGAGCCGGAGGCGCCGCCGAGCCGTCTGCCGGACGTTTCCGCGACACTCGCCAGCCTCGATATTCCTGTCATGGTTCTCTCGGGCGACGCCTCGGTGCTCTTCCAGAACCGCGCCGCCGAAAAGGCCTTCGGCGAGGTCGCCCTCGGCGCCCATATTTCGGCGCGCCTGCGCTCGCCCGGCGTACTCGACATGGTGCGTGAAACCATCGCCACCAATGCACCGAACCAGATCGAACACTCCGAGCGGCTGCCGTCGGAGCGCGTCTACATCGTGCGCAGCGCCCCTCTCGAATTCGGAACCGAAGATGCGGCGCGCGAGCGCTATTTCATCCTGTCCTTCCGCGACATATCAGAGGTTCGCCGCATCGACCGCATGCGCTCGGATTTCGTCGCCAATGCCAGCCATGAATTGCGCACGCCGCTTGCCTCGCTGCGCGGCTTCATCGAGACCATCCAGGGACCGGCGAAGAACGATCCGAAGGCGCAGGCGCGCTTCCTCGGCATCATGCTCGACCAGGCAACGCGCATGAGCAGGCTGGTCGACGACCTGCTTTCCCTTTCCCGCCTGGAGCTGAAATCGCACATCGCGCCTGACGAGAAGGTCGATCTGGTGCCGCTGCTCGGCCATGTCAGGGACTCGCTGGTGCCGCTCGCAACAGATGTCGGCGTCGACATCAACCTGCATCTGCCCGACGGCAAGGTCGAGGTGCTGGGAGACCGCGACGAGCTTGTCCAGGTCTTCGAGAACCTGATGGAAAATGCCTGCAAATACGGCCAGGAAGGCGAAGTCGTCGATGTCTGGCTGAAGAACGGCGCCGCCCAGCCGGTGGAGGTCAGCATCGTCGACAAGGGGCCGGGCATACCGGCCGAGCACGTGCCGCGCCTGACGGAACGCTTCTACCGCGTCAGCATCGAGGATAGCCGATCGAAGAAGGGCACCGGTCTCGGCCTTGCGATCGTCAAACATATCCTCACCCGCCACCGCGCCCGCCTGATCGTCAAATCGGAAGTCGGCAAGGGCACCGATTTTACCGTGCGGTTCTGAGCAACTGTCTTCCTTCGTTCCCCTCCCTGTTTTTAGGGGAATGAGACAACAAAGAACCGTCACCTCTATTACCTCTCTATCCGGCTCGCCATAAAGCTGTTCTGATGGTTTCTGCAATGCAAGGTCGATCGCCCGCCAAGGTTCATGGCCTTTCCGACGCATTCGCTCAGCTCACTTCAGGATTCTCATTTAGTATCAGTTATTTAAGCTGTCACAAATGTTTCACCGATTTGACATAAAAGGACGGTGCTTACAGCGCTAAGAGAGTCCCGCCGATGAAAAATGGCACTGCGGGGGCCTCTTTAGGCCGCACTCACACAAGCCCAATGCGGGAGATTTTAATGAACACCTTCAAGCTCACCGTTGCCGCACTCGCTGCAACTGCTGCTTTCGCTGGCGCTGCCGTCGCCCGCGACCAGATCCAGGTTGCCGGTTCGTCCACCGTCCTGCCTTACGCCAAGATCGTTGCCGAATCCTTCGGCGAGACCTTTACCAACTTCAAGACGCCGGTCGTCGAATCCGGCGGCACGGGCGCTGGTCTGAAGGAATTCTGCAAGGGCGTCGGTGAAGACACCATCGACATCGCAAACGCTTCGCGTCCGATCAACAAGAACGAAGCCGAAGCCTGCAAGGCAGCCGGCGTAACCGACATCCAGGAAGTCAAGATCGGTTATGACGGCATCGTCTTCGCAACCGACTCGTCCAACCCCGATGTCGCTTACGTTCCGGCCGACATCTACAAGGCACTGGCTGCCCAGGTCGTCGTCGACGGCAAGCTCGTCGCCAACCCCTACAAGAAGTGGTCGGAAGTCAACCCGAAGCTCCCGGCTGTCGACATCGCTGCCTACATCCCGGGCGAAAAGCACGGCACCCGCGAAGTCTTCGAACAGAACGTTCTGGCCGCCGGCTGCAAGGCTTCGGGCGCTCTCGACGTCATCGCCAAGGAAATCTCCGACAAGGCTGCCCAGGGCAAGGCCTGCGTCGCAGTCCGCAAGGACGGCGCAGCAGTCGACATCGACGGCGACTATCCGGAAACCCTCGCACGCATCGCCGCCAACAAGACCGGCGTCGGCGTATTCGGCCTTTCCTTCTATGAAAACAACGCCGACAAGCTGAAGGTCGCGACCGTGAACGGCATCGTTCCGTCCACCGAAACGATCGCCAACGGCACCTACCCGGTTTCCCGCCCGCTGTTCTTCTACGTCAAGAAGGCACATCTCGGCGCCGTTCCGGGCCTGAAGGAATACGTCAACTTCTTCGTATCCGACCAGATGATCGGCCCCGACGGCCCGCTCGCCGAATACGGCCTCGTTGCCGCTCCGGATGCCGAGCGCGACGCGATCCGCAAGGAAGTCGAAGCCGGCAAGGCTATGTAATGACTGTGCCGGCGCGGTGTCTGAAGACCCGCGCCGGCATTGCCTTGCGCCCCGGCGTGCCGGGAGCCGCAGGGTTGGAATTCCTTCTCCAATGATTGGAAGCTGAAGGCAGGCTGATGCAGCCGCCCGCGCTTTTTGGGGGCCTCGGGCCTGGGGACGTAACGAATGAGCACATCCGTCATACTTTTGTGCCTTGTGGTGATCGGCGCCGCCGCCTATCTGGTCGCGCGCGGCCGTGCCGCGGCACTTGCCGGAGGCAGGTCCTCCGCATTGCATTCACGGCCGGCCTATTACGGCTCCTATGCCGCGATCTGGGCGGTTCTTCCCGCCCTCATCGTTCTCTGCGCCTGGCTATCCATCAGCCCCGGCATCATCCAGTCCTCGGTTCGCGGCGCTTTCCCTGGCGATGTCAAGGCGCAGCCGGCAGTCGAGCAGGATCTGAGCTATTCGATGGTGGCGACGGTCGCGCGCGGCCTGACGATGCTCACGCCCGACGAAACGTCTGCAGTCGCCGCCGATCCGGCCGCCCTGCAGGCCAAGCTCAGCGAAAAGGGCGTCCCGCTCGCCGGTCAGCCGCAGCCTTACATGGTCGAGGCCGCCAAGACGCTCAATTCCATGAGCATGACGAGCCGGCTCGCGATGACGGTGGTGGTTCTCGCTCTCGCCGTTGCCGGCGCCTTCTACGCTTTGCGCGCCATCGCACCGCGCTTCCGGGCCCGCAACCGCGTCGAGCGTGTCATGCTTTGGGGCCTGCTGCTCGCCTCCTCGATCGCCATCCTGACGACGATCGGCATCGTGCTGTCCATGCTGTCCGAAGCCGCGCGCTTCTTCGCCGCCGTTCCCGCCGGCGAATTCTTCTTCGGCACTGTCTGGGATCCGCGTTTTGCCGGCGCCGGCAGCTCGTCCTTCGGCCAGTTCGGCCTGATCCCGCTGCTTTTGGGCACGCTTTATATCGGCCTGGTCGCCATGCTGGTCGCCGTGCCGGTCGGCCTCTTCGCTGCCATCTATATGGCCGAATACGCCTCGCCGAAGCTGCGCGGGATCGCCAAGCCGCTTCTCGAGGTGCTCGCCGGTATTCCGACGATCGTCTACGGCTTCTTCGCGCTCGTCACCGTCGGCCCGTTCCTGCGCGATTTCTCGGCGCAGATCAGCGGCCTGCTCTCCGGCAACTACAGCAACTTCATTCAGGCGCAGAGCGTTCTGACCGCCGGTATCGTCATGGGCATCATGCTGATCCCCTACGTTTCCTCGCTGTCGGACGACATCATCACCGCCGTGCCGCGGGCGCTGCGTGACGGTTCGCTCGGCCTCGGCGCGACGCGCTCCGAAACCATCAAGAAGGTGGTTCTGCCGGCGGCTCTTCCCGGCATCGTCGGCGCGCTGCTGATGACCGCCTCGCGCGCCATCGGCGAAACCATGATCGTCGTGCTGGCCGCCGGTGTCGCCGCCCGCATCCAGATCAATCCTTTCGAGCCGATGACGACCGTGACCGTCAAGATCGTCAACCAGCTGACAGGCGACCTCGAGTTCACCTCGCCGCAGACGCTGGTTGCCTTTGCCCTCGGCATCACGCTGTTCTGCATCACGCTTTGCCTCAACATCTACGCGCTCTACATCGTGCGCAAATACCGGGAGCAGTACGAATGACGGATATTGTTTCTCCCACATCAGGTGTCACCGTTTCCAAGGCGCCCGCCCGCCGCGATATCGGCATCAAGCGCCGCTACGCCGCCGAGCGCCGGTTCCAGGCCTATGGCATTGCCGCCATCGCCTTCGGCCTCGTCTTCCTCTTCATCCTGCTGTGGACGGTCATTGGCAAAGGCTACACCGCCTTCCAGCAGACCGTGATCACCCTGCCGGTCGAATTCTCCGAGAAGACGATCGACCCCAACAACAAGCGTGCGACCGATCCTTCGGTGCTGATCGCCGCCAATTATCCGGTTCTGCTGCGCGACGCGATCGTCAAGCAGCTGAACATCAACGCTTCCAGCAAGCCTGACGTGCGCGATGCAACGGCCATGCTCTCCAAGGGCGCGCCGATCCAGCTGCGCGATATGGTCGTCGCGGACCCGTCGATCATCGGCAAGACGGTCAACGTCACCGTGCTCGCCGATGCCAATGTCGACAGCGCCAACAAGGGCCAGATCGATCTTTCCGTCGATGAGAAGAACCGCAAGGTCAACGACAAGCAGGTCGCCTGGATGAACCAGCTGAAGGCGAGCGGCGTTCTTCAGAAGGATTTCAACACCGGCCTCTTCGTCAACGGCAACTCCAGCCGTCCGGAGGCTGCAGGCCTTGGCGTCGCCCTCATCGGCTCGCTCTACCTGATGCTGATCGTGTTGGCGCTTTCGCTGCCGATCGGCGTCGCCGCCTCGATCTATCTCGAGGAATTCGCGCCGAAGAACAAGCTGACGGACCTGATCGAAGTCAACATCAACAACCTCGCCGCCGTTCCCTCGATCGTCTACGGTCTGCTTGGTCTTTCGGTCTTCATCAACTTCATCGGCCTGCCGCGCTCAGCCTCGCTGGTCGGCGGCCTGGTGCTGACGCTGATGACACTGCCGACGATCATCATCGCGACGCGCGCCGCACTCCGCGCCGTGCCGCCTTCGATCCGCGCCGCAGCGCTCGGCCTCGGTGCTTCGAAGATGCAGATGGTGTTCCACCACGTCCTGCCGCTCGCCATGCCCGGCATCCTCACAGGCACGATCATCGGTCTTGCACATGCTCTCGGCGAAACCGCGCCGCTGCTCTTGATCGGCATGGTCGCCTTCGTCGCCAACGCGCCCGCGACACCGCTCGAACCCTCGACGGCCCTGCCGGTGCAGGTCTATATGTGGGCGAACGAGGCCGAACGTGCCTTCGTGGAGCGTACTTCGGGTGCCATCATCGTCCTGCTCCTGTTCCTGATCGTCATGAACATGGGCGCTATCCTCTTGCGTCGTCGCTTCGAGCGCCGCTGGTAAACGGAGTTAAACATCATGAACATGTTGACGGAAGCAGCAGTTGAAAAGGCGCTGGATCAGAAGATGAGCAACGTCCCGTATAAGATGATCGGCCAGGATGTCTCGGTCTATTATGGTGAGAAGCGCGCGCTTTTCGATGTGAACCTGAACATCCGCGAAAACACCGTAACCGCCCTGATCGGCCCGTCGGGCTGCGGCAAGTCGACCTTCCTGCGGAGCCTCAACCGCATGAACGATACAATCGACGGCTGCCGGGTCACCGGCAAGATCACGCTCGACAGCGACGATATCTATGATCCCGATATTGACGTCGTGGAGCTTCGCGCCCGCGTCGGCATGGTCTTCCAGAAGCCGAACCCGTTCCCGAAGTCGATCTATGAAAACGTCTCCTACGGTCCGCGCATCCACGGCCTTGCCAAGTCGAAGGCCGACCTCGACCAGATCGTCGAGACCAGTCTGCAGCGCGCCGGCCTCTGGAACGAGGTCAAGGACCGCGTGCATGAATCCGGCACCGGCCTCTCCGGCGGTCAGCAGCAGCGCCTCTGCATTGCCCGCGCCGTCGCCGTCAGCCCTGAGGTCATCCTGATGGACGAGCCCTGCTCGGCGCTCGATCCGATCGCCACTGCCAAGGTCGAGGAGCTGATCCACGAGCTGCGCGAAAACTACACGATCGTCATCGTCACGCACTCCATGCAGCAGGCGGCCCGTGTTTCGCAGCGCACCGCCATGTTCCACCTCGGCAACCTCGTCGAGGAAAACGACACCGACAAGATGTTCACCAATCCGGACGATCCGCGCACCCAGGACTACATCATGGGCCGCTTCGGCTGATTCTGGCGACACGACGTCTTCCCGTTATTCGAGGATAAAGCCCATGGCATCGACACATATTTTTTCTGCCTATGATGATGATCTGAAGTTCCTGTCCAGGCGGATTTCCGAAATGGGCGGCCTGGCCGAGCAGATGGTCAGCGAATCCGTACGCGCGCTCGTCAATGGCGATACTGCGCTCGCCCAGAAGGTCATTTCGGACGACGTGATCCTCGATCACATGGAACGCGAGATCGGCGACAAGGCGATCGTCACCATCGCCCGCCGTCAGCCGATGGCATCGGACCTGCGCGAGATCATGGGTTCGATCCGGATCGCCGCCGATCTCGAACGCGTCGGCGATCTCGGCAAAAACACCGCCAAGCGCGTCATCGCCGTGCAGGCGACCGGCGTTCCCCGCAAGCTCGCCCGCGGTCTCGAGCATCTCTCAGAACTCGCGCTCGTGCAGCTCAAGGAAGTGCTCGACGTCTACACGACGCGCGCTGCCGACAAGGCCAAGTCGATCCGCGAACGCGACAACGAGATCGACGCCATGTACACCTCGCTGTTCCGCGAACTCCTGACCTACATGATGGAAGATCCGCGCAACATCACCAGCTGCACGCATCTTCTCTTCTGCGCCAAGAACATCGAGCGTATCGGCGACCACGCCACCAACATCGCCGAGACGATCTATTACATGGCGACCGGCGCACAGCCGGAAGGCGACCGTCCGAAGGACGACAGCGCCAACACCGTCGGCGCGGTCACGGAATAACCGTTCCGGGCCAGCCAGTTGCGCGCCCGCGCGGGCGCGCAGCGAGGTCACAGCCAATTCTGATTTTGCGCAGGATCCCGTGCTTAAATCGTCTTCGGTTTAAGGATCGTGCGCGAGGAGACCGAGACGCATGATCCCGAGAGTTGCAGTTGTTGAAGATGAAGAAGCCCTCAGCGTGCTTCTTCGTTACAATCTCGAAGCGGAAGGCTTCGAGGTCGATACCATCCTTCGCGGCGACGAAGCCGAGATCCGGCTCCAGGAGCGCACGCCCGATCTTCTCATCCTCGACTGGATGCTGCCCGGCGTCTCCGGCATCGAGCTCTGCCGGCGCCTGCGCATGCGGCCGGAAACCGAGCGTCTGCCGATCATCATGCTGACGGCGCGCGGCGAAGAGAGCGAGCGCGTCCGCGGGCTGTCGACCGGCGCCGACGATTACGTCGTCAAGCCGTTTTCGACCCCCGAGCTCGTCGCCCGCGTCAAGGCCATGCTGCGCCGCGCCCGGCCGGAGGTTCTGTCAACGGTACTGAAATGCGGCGATATCGAGCTCGACCGTGAAACGCACCGCGTCCATCGCAAGAGCCGCGAAGTCCGCCTCGGCCCCACCGAATTCCGCCTGCTGGAATTCCTGATGTCGTCGCCAGGCCGGGTCTTCTCCCGTTCGCAGCTTCTGGACGGCGTCTGGGGCCACGACATCTATGTCGACGAACGCACCGTCGACGTCCATGTCGGCCGCCTGCGCAAGGCGCTGAACTTCTCCAACATGCAGGACGTCATCCGCACCGTCCGCGGCGCCGGCTATTCGATGGAAGCGTGAGGCTAAAAGCCTAAGCTTCCGCCGCGATCGCCCTGCACATCTCCCGGACCACCGCCACATCCGTCTTGTTGCTGCTCTTCGCCTCGAAGCCGAAGGCGACGGCGCGGGGGTCGGCGCTTTCGATGGGTGAACTGCAGGAGCCATGGACCTCGCGGGCGCCGGTTGCCTGCAAGATAGCACCGACATTCGCGGGGCGGATGCCGCTGCCGGGCATGATGGATATGCGGCCGGCCGCCCTTGCCGAAAGGCGTTTCAGCGTTTCCAGGCCGTCTGGAGCCTTCAGCGCGCAGCCGGAGGTGAGGATGCGTTCGCAGCCGAGCTCGACCGCCTGTTCCAGCGCCTCATCGGCATCCGGCACCAGATCGAAGGCACGATGCAGCGTCGAGCCGAGGCCCATCGCATGCGCCTTCAGGCGGTGGATCAGCGGCATGTCGAGCGTACCGTCCGGCCGGTTGGCGCCGATGACGACACCGGCGAGGCCGGCGGCGCGCACGGCATCGATGTCGAGCATCATCGCCTCCTCGTCCGTCCTGCCGAAGATGAAGGGGCCGGCATGCGGGCGGATCATTGCGTAGACGGGGATGGGCGCTCTGGCAGCGATCAGCATCAGGCTCGGCAGCGGCGTCAAGCCGCCGAGTTCCAGCGCCGAGCAAAGCTCGATGCGGCCGGCGCCGCCTTCGATGGCGGCGGCCAAGCCCTCGGCGCTGTCGACGCAGACCTCAAGCAAAATCGTCATGCTGCACTCTCCCTGGCGCCCTCCTCCGCCTGCCGCATGGCTTGCGAGAGAGATTGCGACGTAATTCTTGCCGCCGCCTCGATGATGACGGCGCAGGCATCGGCGGCGGCTTTGCGGTGGTTGAAGGCGACGTGATAGGACATCGGCAAATGCTCGTCGAGATCGACGATGCGCACCTTGTCGGCGATCGGCATGGCGCTGACGCGGCCGAGGAAGGAGACGTAGCCGTGATTGGCGACGAGATCGACGATCACGGGCAGTGAATCCGCCGCGGTGATATCCTGGCTACGAAAGCGCCGGTTCGGTGCGCGTTCGTCGCTGAAAGCCATGGCCGCGTGGCCGAGGCCGGTGCGCGGGCTCGGCATGCAGATCGCATGGCCGGCGACGAGATCGGCAACCGTCATTTCCGTGCTTTGCGGCGGCGCGATCACCACCATGTCGGTCCGCAGCAGCTCGCGATGCCGGAAGCTCTCCAGCCCGAAGACAGAATCCAGGATCGCGACATCGATGCGGCCGCTTTTCAGCGCCTCGCGCAGATCGTCGGCAGTCATCGAGACCAGCGAGATAGTATTGTTGCTGCGCCGAGCGTTCCACTCCGACACCAGCGACCCAAGGCAGCGCGCGACCCAGCTTTCCGAACCGGTCGGGATGATCGAGCCGATGCGCAGCGACCGGGCCGTGCGCCGATACCGTTCGTCGGCCGAAGCCTTCAGATCGTCCCACGCCTGGCTGATCGTCACGAAGATCTGGTAGGCGCGCCTGCCCTCCTCCGTCAGAGCCGAGCCCTGCGCCTGCCGCTCGAAGAGGCGGGCGTCCAGAAATTTCTCAAGATTGGCAAGCTGGAGCGAAAGCTGCGGCTGACCGAGACGCAGCCGGCGGGCGGCGCGATTGATGCTGCCCTGGTCGGCGACTTCGAGGAAACGTTCGATGGTGACGATCTTGACCGGGATGCGGGATGCCCAGGCCTGGTAGGCATCGGCGGCCGCGCTGTCATGACCGGTCAACTGCCCCAATTGCGCTATCGCAGCCGCGATCGGCTCCAGCCCCTCCAGCACTCGGTCGCTTGCGAGCAGCGTCACCAGCTCGCCGGCGGTGCGTTCCGTGAGCTTCATGGCCAGTTCGGTTTCGAGATTGCGGATCGCCGTCGAGACGGTGGAGGGCGACAGCTGGAAGCGCCGCGCGGTATCGCGGATCGAACCTGATGTCAGGACATGGTTTGCGATGAACAGGGCACCGAGATGCAAACAGAGACCTCCGGAAAGCGCTGGAAAAACCGGACGATATGATGTGTTCAGGAAAAAAGATATCCCTGCTTTCTGATCGGCGGGCTATCGTTGCCGTCACAGAAATCCGGGCGGCGAGAAATCGTAAGAAAGAGCACCGGATCGCCGTGGAAACACGCAAGGGGACAAAAACAAATCGCACCGGCCTTGGAAAAGGGAATGCGTTTCCGCGCGCGCAGATGCGTTCGCCGCCATAATCGTCGGTGCGACGGCAAATACTGGAGGGGGCTTGCATCGATTTTTCGGATGGGCACGCTATTTCCATGACGCACGCAATTCCGGCATGATGGCGGCCTGGTCGCCCTCGCCGGCGCGATTTTCCTGTGCGCAAGCCTCCCGTCAAAGGTTTGCGCCTCATCAACGGTGTTCAAAAGGGGATATTCCATGCTGAAGAAACTCGCACTTGCCGTTTCGCTCTCCGCCTTCGCGGCGGGCGCGGTTCAGGCCGCAGACGTCGTCGTTTCGTCGAAGATCGACACCGAGGGCACGCTGCTCGGCAACGTCATTGCGCTTGCTCTCGAAGCGAACGGCATCAAGACGCAAGACCGCATCGCGCTCGGCGCCACGCCGGTCGTGCGCAAGGCGATCACCGCAGGTGAAATCGACATCTATCCCGAATACACCGGCAATGCCGGCTTCTTCTTCAACAAGGCCGACGATGCCGCCTGGAAGAACATCGATCAGGGCTACGAGCTGGCGAAGAAGCTCGACTACGACGCCAACAAGATCGTCTGGCTGACACCCTCGCCCGCCAACAACACCTGGGCGCTCGCCGTGCGCAGCGATGTTGCCGAACCGAACAAGCTGAAGACCCTCTCCGACTTCGGCAAATGGGTGGCCGGCGGCGGCACCGCCAAGCTTGCGGCCTCTGCCGAATTCGTCAATTCGGCCGGCGCGCTTCCCGCCTTTCAGACGACCTACGGGTTCCAGCTGAAGCCCGACCAGATGGTCGTTCTCTCCGGCGGCGACACGGCGGCGACGATCAAGGCGGCCGCAGACCAGACGAACGGCGTCAACACCGCGATGGTCTATGGCACCGACGGCGCGATCGAGGCGGCCGAACTCACCGTTCTCGAAGACGACAAGAGCGTGCAGCAGGTCTATGCGCCGACCCCGATCATCCGCGAAGAGGTGCTGAAAGCCAATCCGAAGATCGAGGAAATCCTGTCGCCGATCTTCAAGAGCCTGACCGCCGACGAGCTGCGCAAGCTCAACGCCAAGATCCAGGTCGATGGCGAGCCGGCGAAATCCGTCGCCGAAGCCTATCTCAAGGAAAAAGGCTTCCTGAAATAATCATCCCGCGCTCCGCCCGGCTGCGGGCGGAGCTCCTTTCCCCATAAGGGTGGATCGATGCAAGAAACCTCAGCGGTCCGCAGGCTGGACCGGCTCGGCGTGGTTCTGGTGGCCGGCGGCATCGCGGCGACGGCACTGATGCCCTTCCTCTATGTGAAGGCGAACCGCATTGCCGCCGGCAAGCCGATGCTGCTGACGCAGCTTTTCCCCCAGCCTTCCATCGTCGTCCTGACTGCGCTGCTCGTTCTGACCGCGTTCGCGACGCTATTTCTTCGCAATGCGGTTGGTCGGCTTGCGATCGCCACCCTCTGCCTCGCGGCACTGATCGTCGCCATCGGGTTCGTCTCGACCGCGGCGACGCCGCCCGGCAGCACGGTGGCGCGCATGACACCCGGCGCCGGCTTCTGGGTGCTGTTCGCCGTGATCGGCCTCGTCATTTCCGACGCACTGGTGAAGATCCGGCTGGCGCCCTGGATGCGGGCCGGTACGCTCGCGGCCTATACGGCACTGCTCTTCGTCCTCCTCTCTTCCGGCCTGCTCGACAACCTGTCGATCATGAAGGAGTTTTCGACACGGGCGGCGCAGTTCCAAACGGAGGCGATCTCGCATCTGCTGCTGGCGCTCGGCTCGCTTGCCATCGCCATCGTTCTCGGCCTGCCGCTCGGCATCCTCTGCTTCTGGGTGCCGAAGCTGCGCGCCATCGTGCTGCAGGGCCTGAGCCTCATCCAGACGATCCCGAGTCTGGCGCTCTTCGGGCTACTGATGCTGCCGCTCGGTTATCTCGCAACTCACGTGCCGCTGGCCGCCGCCATCGGCATCCGCGGCATCGGCACGGCGCCGGCGCTGATCGCACTTGTGCTCTATTCACTGCTGCCGATCGTCGCCAACACGGTCGTCGGCCTGCAGGGCGTCGATCCCTCCGTGCGCGATGCCGCGGCCGGCATGGGGTTGACGCGCCGGCAGATCCTCACCGGCATCGACATGCCGCTTGCCTTTCCCGTCATCCTCACCGGTATCCGCATCGTGCTGGTGCAGGCGATCGGCATGGTGACGATCGCCGCGCTGATCGGCGGCGGCGGCTTCGGTATCTTCATCTTCCAGGGGCTCGGCCAGACGGCCATGGACCTCGTCCTGCTCGGCGCCGTGCCGACCGTCTTCTTCGCCTTCTCATCGGCCGTCATCCTCGATGCGGTCATCGAAAGCATCCGGGGGCCTGCCGCATGAGCATGATCGAAATCAGGAACGTCACCAAGCGCTACGGCGCGGCCACCGTCGTCGACAAGGTCTCGATGAGCGTCGAGAAGGGCTCGATCACCGTCATCGTCGGCACGTCGGGCTCCGGCAAATCGACACTGATGCGCATGATCAACCGGCTGGTGCCGATCACCGAAGGCGAGATCTTCGTCGGCGGGCAGAATGTGATCGACGTCGAGGTGACCGAGCTTCGTCGCCGGATCGGCTATGCCATCCAGGGGCACGGCCTCTTCCCGCATCGCACCGTGGCGCAGAATATCGCCACGGTGCCGCAGCTTCTCGATTGGGATTCGACGCGCATTTCCAGGCGCGTCGAAGAGCTGCTCGGGCTTTTCAACCTCGACCCGGCGACCTTTGCCGACAAATATCCGCACCAACTCTCCGGCGGCCAGCAGCAGCGTGTCGGCGTCGCCCGGGCGCTGGCGGCCGAGCCGGAACTGCTGCTGATGGACGAACCCTTCGGCGCGCTCGATCCGGTCATCCGCGGCAAGGCGCAGGACGACCTGCTGGCGATCCAGAAGCAGTTCGGCACGACGATCGTCCTCGTGACCCACGACATGGACGAGGCCTTTCATCTCGGCAACCAGATCGCCGTGATGAGCCAGGGCCGGTTGCTGCAATGCTCGACGCCGGAAAAGATTCTCACCGAACCCGCCGATCCCTTCGTCCAGCAACTGACCGGCACCTCCGACCGGGCGCTGAAGCTGATGTCGCTGCTGCCGCTGCAAGAAAGCATGGAACCGGCCAAAAGCGGTCTCGCCTATGCGCTGCCGCAGTCGCTCAGCCTGCGCGATGCGCTCGCCGAAATGATCTGGCAAGGAGTCGATGAAGCGGCCGTGCAGGACGGCGAGAAGGCGCCGGTCGGGTCGATCTCGATGACGCGGCTTCTCGAACTGGGCCGCAAGGCATGAAATTGATCGTCGCCAACCTCTTCCGCCTGGCGGCGCTTGTCCTGCTCTTGATCCTGCTGTTCAGGACGGAGTGGCTTTCCTTCCTGCTCGTACCGCTGACGAGCAACAATGCGCCCGCGGTCTATACGCAGAACAGCCTTGCCTCGCTTGCCGCCGGCCATCTGCAGCTCGTCATCGGATCGATCGCCTGCAGCGCCGTGCTCGCCGTTCTCGGCGGGATCTTCGTGACGCGGGAAAGCGGCGCGGATTTCCTGCCGCTGTCGCGCGCCATCGCCAATGCCGGGCAGACCTTTCCGCCGGTCGCGGTGCTGGCGCTTGCCGTCCCCGCCACCGGCTTCGGCGCCATGCCAACGCTGATCGCGCTCTTTCTCTACGGGCTGCTGCCGATCTTCGAAAACACGGTCGCAGGGCTGAAGCAGGTGTCACCGCAAGTGCTCGACGCCGCCGACGGCATGGGCATGAACGGAATGCAGCGGCTCGTCCGCGTCGAGCTGCCGCTTGCCCTGCCGCTGATCCTCGAAGGGCTGAAGGTCGCGACCGTGATCAATATCGGCACGGCGACGATCGGCTCGACGGTAGCGGCAAAGGGCCTCGGCGAGGTGATCATCGCCGGGCTGATATCCGACAATACCGCCTTCATCCTGCAAGGCGGGCTGATCGTCGGCCTGATGGCGGTGCTGATCTATGACGCCATGGGCATCATCGAAGCGGCGATCACGCGAAGAATCGGCTTGCGCGCAGCGTAAGAGGACCGCTACCAAGTCTGCCACAGACGAAGCAATGGGAGGCAGACTTGGCGAAGATGATCCACTCCATGATCCGCGTTCTCGACGAGGCGCGCTCGGTCGAATTCTACAGCAAAGCATTCGGCCTTTCCGTCGCCGACCGCGTCGATTTCGAAACCTTTACGCTGATCTATATGAGCAGTGTCGAGACCGGCTTCGAACTGGAGTTGACGGTGAACAAGGGCCGGACCGAACCTTACGATCTCGGCAATGCCTATGGCCATCTTGCCGTCTCCGTCGAGGAGGTGGCGGTCGAGCGCGAACGGCTGGCTAAACTGGGGCTAAAACCAGGGGAGCTGGTGGAGCTCAACCGCGACGGCAAGCTCTTCGGCCTGTTCTTCTTCATCAGCGACCCCGACGGCTACAAGATCGAAGTGCTGCAGCGCCACGGCCGGTTTCTCTAGGAAGCTTTCATGATCGAAAAGACTGAGCTTAATTCCGGCTGGACGCTCCACTGCAACGATACAGGAAGGTCCGGCCTGCCGGATGCGATTCCTGCGGCAGTGCGGGGCTGCGTACATCTCGACCTTCTCGCCAACCGGCTGATCCCTGATCCCTATATCGACGTCAACGAGATCTCCAACGACTGGATCGGCAAGACCGACTGGACCTATCGCTGCCGCTTCGAGGCCGTGCCCGACGATGACAGGGTGCAGGAACTCGTCTTCGACGGGCTCGATACGATCGCGGTGATATCGCTCAATGGCGAAGAGATCGGCCGCAGCTTCAACATGCACCGCACCTATCGCTTCGATGTGTCCGGACTGCTGAAAACAGGCGCCAACGAACTTATCGTCAGCTTCCGCTCGGCTTACGCCTATGGCGCCGAGATGGAAAAACATTACGGCTACCGTCCCAACAACTATCCGGGACCGGGCAATCTAATGCGCAAGATGGCCTGCAATTTCGGCTGGGACTGGGGGCCGACGCTGGTGACTGCGGGTCTCTGGAAACCGGTGCGGCTGGAAAGCTGGAATCGGGCGCGGCTTGCGGAAACACGGGTGTCCGCAACGCTTGCCGGCGGCGACGGGTTGGTGAAAGTGCATGCCCGGCTGGCGCGGCATGGCGAAGGTGCGGCGTGCCGGCTTGTCGCCGCGATCGGTGACGTAACCACGGCTGTCGCGGTTGCTGCCGGCGAGAACGAGGTCGCCTTCGAGCTTCGCCTCCCTTCGCCGCAGCTCTGGTGGCCGCACCATCTCGGCGCGCAGCCACTCTACCCGATGACGCTCGCGCTCATTGACGATGCCAGCGGAGACAGGCTCGATACTTACGAGCGGGAGCTCGGCTTCCGCTCGCTCAGGCTCGATACCTCGGCCGACGAACACGGCTCAGCCTTCACCTTCGTCATCAACGACGTGCCGCTGTTCATCGCGGGCGCCAACTGGATTCCGGACGATTGCTTCCCCTCACGGGTGACGGCGGAGCGCTATGCCGCGCGGATCGAAGAGGCAAAGGCCGCCAATATCCACATGCTGCGCGTCTGGGGCGGCGGCATCTTCGAGCGCGACGAGTTCTACGAGGCCTGCGACCGCATGGGCATGCTGGTCTGGCAGGATTTTCTCTTTGCCTGCGCCGCCTATCCCGAAGAGGAGCCGCTGAAGAGCGAGGTCGAGGCTGAGGTGCGCGACAATGTCGTGCGGCTGATGCCGCATGCCTCGCTGATCCTCTGGAACGGCAACAACGAGAATATCTGGGGCTTCGACGAATGGGGCTGGCGGCCGATCATCAAGGCCGGCGAAAGCTGGGGGCTCGGTTACTACCTCGAGCTGCTGCCCAAGCTCTGCGCCGAGCTCGACCCGGACCGGCCCTACTATCCCGGCAGCCCCTATTCCGGCTCGATGGAGATCGAGCCCAATGCCGATGCACATGGCTGCAAACATATCTGGGACGTCTGGAACGATGTCGGCTACGAGGTCTACCGCAATTACATCCCGCGCTTCTGCTCCGAATTCGGCTGGCAGGCGCCGGCCAACTGGGCGACGATCGAAGAAAGCGTGCACGATAAGCCGCTGACGCCGCAATCGAACGGCGTCTTCCACCATCAAAAGGCGACGCAGGGCAATGACAAGCTGATCCGCGGCCTCGCCGGCCACCTGCCGGAACCAACGACGATGGAAGATTGGCACTTCGCCACTCAGCTCAATCAGGCACGCGCCATTCGCTTCGGCATCGAACACATGCGCTCGCATCGGAATATCTGCAAGGGCGCGGTAGTCTGGCAGTTCAACGACTGCTGGCCTGTGACCTCCTGGGCGGCGCTCGATTCAGCCGGGCGCCGCAAGCCGCTCTGGTATGCGCTGAAGGCCGCCTATGATCCGCGCCTGCTGACCATCCAGCCGCGGGGCGGCGGACTTGCAGCAGTGGCGGTCAATGAAAGGACGCTGTTCTGGCGGGCGAAGATCAGCGGCAAGCGTTTGAAGCTCGATGGCACCGTGCTTGCCGAGTTCGAATTCTGGCGGCTGCTCTGCGACCGCTTCGAAGCCAAGGAATTTCCGCTGCCGGAAGATATCGTCAGTCCAGGCTTACCGAATAATGAGGTAGTCGTCGTCGACATGCTCGATCGGCGGGCGTTGCATTATTTCGTCGAGGATATCGAGCTTGCCCTGTCAGTGCCGCGGCTGAGCGTCGATGTCGCGGCGATTGAGGGTGGCTATGCGATCAGGGTGACGGCCGGGAATTTCCTGAAGGATCTCTGCCTGATGGCGGATCGGCTGGATCCGGATGCCGTCGTCGATTCGATGCTGGTGACGCTGCTGCCGGGCGAGAGTCACGTGTTTGCGGTCAAAACGGCGAAGGTAATTTCGGCCAATGATATTATTGTCGGTACAGTGCTGCGGTCGGCCAATGATATTGTCGCAGGGAACTAAAGAGCTTTCGTATGGGCTGCCGGCTACACGGTTGAAAAATGTGGGATCGCCATGCTCTTCTACCCTCTCACCAAGTCAGTTTATGTGGCCACAGGCACCACCTTTCCTCCGTCATTCCTGTGCCCGTCACAGGAATCCAGCCACCGCGCGTCGGCGCGGTGAGTGACTCTCCTGAAAGCAAGAGAATCTCCTGCGCCCAAGGACTTGGGCGCGCTGGATCCCTGTGACAAGCACAGGGATGACGGAGGACAGGTAGTGCCCGCCCAATTAAGCATCAGGCGCGTCGAGGATTAGAAGATGGGGCGGCCGCGCCGGGATGCGGGAGAGAAATGGCTGGAGGTTACTCCCGGGACTCCTCATTTCGCTGTCCGCCGCAAGAATGGGGGAAACCAAGCGTCTACCGATCGAGTGCCGATGACCTCACGTAAAGAAGCTCATCGCCACGCACCAAAAAGGCCCCGCATCGCACGGGGCCCTTCCAGCTCGGTCCATCGGACGCGAATTACATCCAGTAGGGCGGCACGCCGTAGTAGTCGTAGACCCGGCGGCCATTGTCGTTGTACCAGGTGTCGTCATCGTCCGAATAGCTTGGTGCGCCCTCGATCTGCTCCTTCGTCAGGTCGATACGATAGCCATCCAGCTGGGTGTCGTAGTTCAGCTTTTCCCAGGGAAGCGGATAGTGATCGTGGCCGATGCCCAGGAAGCCGCCGAAGCTCAGCACGGCGTAGGCGACGCGGCCGTCGCGCTTTCCAAGAATCAGGCGTTCGATCGAGCCGATATGCCGGCCATCGGCACCATAGACTCGCGTGCCTTCGACGCGGTCGCTGGCGATCAGCGAAGGCGTATCCTTCACATCAGGGTCGCGGCGGCTGGCGTCGGTTTCCTCGTTCAACATTGTGCACCTCCTTTTGGTGTTCCTCATGGTGAGTGTGCAAGGTCAACGTCATGGCGGACTCAAAGTTCCCCATGTCAGGCACGATCGCGCGGTCGCAATTGTTGACGTTTACGTCAAGGTTAGTATAGCTTCAATCTCGGCTTGAACCATTCAAGCAATGGCATAAGCTGCCGGACTGGAAGGTAAGGATACTTCCAGTCGATTCCCGGCTAGACCGGCGCGGCGGCCGCAAGGGAGAGAAAACACGATGAACAGCATTTCCGCCCATCCGAACGGAGTAAAGCCCGACAAACCCTGGCTTGCCTCCTATCCGGATATCGTTCCCGCCGAGCTTCCGCCGCCGGAACATGCATCGCTTGCGGAGCTGCTCGAAAAATCCTGCGCGCGTTATACCGACCGGACAGCCTTTTCCAGCATGGGCAAGGCGATGAGCTACCGCGAATTGGAAAGCCAGACGCGCAAGGTGGCTGCATGGCTGCAGAGCATCGGGCTTCAGAAGGGCGACCGCGTGGCTGTGATGATGCCGAACGTGCTGCAAAATCCGATCGCGACGTATGCCATCTTGCGCGCCGGCCTCGTCGTCGTGAACGTCAACCCGCTCTACACGCCGCGCGAGCTCGAGCACCAGTTGCGGGATTCCGGCGCCAAGGCGATCTTCGTCTTGGAGAATTTCGCCCGCACCGTCGAACAGGTTCTCAACAAGACGGATCTGCGCCATGTCGTCGTCACCTCGCTCGGCGAGATGCTCGGGCCGAAGGGGCTGATCGTCAATTTCGTCGTGCGCAAGGTGAAAAAGCTCGTTCCCTCCTGGTCGATCCCTCAGCACAAGAGCTTCGGCCATGTGCTGCGTGAAGGCGCCGGCAAGAAACTGCAGCCGGTTGCGCTTGCAGGCGGCGACATCGCCTTTCTACAATATACCGGGGGGACGACGGGCGTCGCCAAGGGCGCCGTACTGACGCATCAAAACCTGCTTGCCAACAAGCTGCAGCTGTCGCTCTGGCTCAGATCCGCCTTCGAGCGCAAGAAGCAGCCGGAGGTGCTGAACTTCCTCTGCGCCTTGCCGCTCTATCACATCTTCGCGCTGACGGTGAACTCGCTGATGGGCATGTCGCTTGGCGCCCACAATATCCTGATCGCCAATCCGCGCGACATTCCCGGCCTCGTCAAGGAATTCGGCAAGTCGAACATCCACATCTTCCCCGGCCTCAACACGCTGTTCAACGCGCTGATGAACAATGCCGATTTCGCCAAGCTCGACTTTTCCTCGCTGACCATGTCGCTCGGCGGCGGCATGGCCGTGCAACGTCCGGTCGCCGAACGTTGGCTTGATATGACCGGCACGGCGATAACCGAAGGCTACGGCCTTTCCGAGACGTCGCCGGTCGCCACCGCCAACCGCTTCGATTCGCCTGAATTCACCGGTTCGATCGGCCTGCCTATCCCTTCCACCGAACTCGATATCCGCGATGAGGCGGGTCAATCGCTGCCGCTCGGCGAAATCGGCGAGATCTGCATCCGCGGGCCGCAGGTGATGGCCGGCTACTGGCAGAAGCCGGAGGAAACGGCGCGGGTGATGACCGCCGACGGCTATTTCCGCTCCGGCGACATGGGTTTCATGGACGAACGCGGCTACACCAAGATCGTCGATCGCAAGAAGGACATGATCCTCGTCTCGGGCTTCAACGTCTATCCGAACGAGATCGAGGAGGTCGCCGCCATGCATGGCGGCATCCTCGAGGCCGCGGCGATCGGCGTGCCGGACGGGCATTCCGGGGAGGCGGTTAAGCTCTTCGTCGTCAGGAAGGATCCGAACCTGACGGAAGCGGAGGTGAAGGCGCATTGCATCGCCAATCTCACCAATTACAAACGCCCGCGCTTCATCGAATTCCGCACCGAACTGCCGAAATCCCCCGTCGGCAAGATCCTGCGCAAGGACCTGCGCGGCTGATTTTGACGGTCTGATGAAATTCAACGCCATCCGCTTCCCGCGGGTGGCTTTTTTCATATTGGGGCGGCGGCCGAACTTGATTTGGCCCCGATAAAGCGAATAGTTTCCGCAACCCTTTCCGCCTCCAAAGGAGCCTCCCCATGAACGCCACCGTCGAACAGCTGAAAAGCACTGCCGCCGCCACCAAGGCGACCGATCTCCGTGCGGCCTTCGCCGCCGATGCGCAGCGCTTTTCGCGCTTCTCCGTCGCGCTCGACGATCTCCTGATGGATTTTTCCAAAACGGCGGTGAACGACGAGATCCTCAAGCTGCTGGTCAAGCTTGCCGAAGAAGGCGGGGTCGAGAAGAAGCGCGAGGAGATGTTCTCCGGCAAGGCGATCAACTTCACCGAGGATCGCGCCGTCCTGCACACCGCGCTGCGCAACCGTTCGAACACGCCGGTCCTGGTCGACGGCAAGGATGTCATGCCCGATGTCAACGCCGTGCTCGCCGCCATGGGCAAATTCGCCGACGAGATCCGCTCCGGCGCGCTGAAGGGCGCGACCGGCAAGGCGATCACCGATGTCATCAATATCGGCATCGGCGGCTCGGATCTCGGCCCCGTCATGGCGACGCTGGCGCTCGCGCCCTTCCATGACGGCCCGCGCGCCCATTTCGTTTCCAATATCGATGGCGCCCATATTGCGGACATCCTGAAGCTCGTTCAGCCCGAGACGACGCTCTTCATCGTCGCCTCGAAGACCTTCACCACCGTGGAGACGATGACCAATGCGCAGACGGCACGCAATTTCATCGCCAAGGCGCTCGGCGAAGCGGCCGTGCAGCATCACTTCGCCGCCGTCTCGACGGCGCTCGACAAGGTCGCCGCCTTCGGCATCGACAGCGCCCGCGTCTTCGGCTTCTGGGATTGGGTCGGCGGCCGCTATTCGATCTGGTCGGCCATCGGCCTGCCGCTGATGATCGCGATCGGGCCTGAAAATTTCGGCAAGTTCCTCGACGGCGCCCATGCCGTCGACAATCATTTCCGTAAGGCGCCGATTACCGAAAACCTGCCGATGCTGCTTGGCCTGATCGGCTTCTACCACCGCAATGTGCTCGGTTATCCCACCCGCGCCATCCTGCCCTACGACCAGCGTCTGTCGCGCTTTCCCGCCTATCTCCAGCAGCTCGACATGGAATCGAACGGCAAGGGCGTCACCATCGACGGCACGCCGATCGAGGGCAATTCCGGCCCGGTCGTCTGGGGCGAGCCCGGCACCAACGGCCAGCACGCTTTCTACCAGCTGATCCATCAGGGCACGAGCATCATCCCGGCCGAATTCATGATCGCCGCCAATGCTTTCGAGCCGGAGCTGCGCCATCAGCACCAGTTGCTGATCTCCAACGTTCTCGCCCAATCGGAAGCGCTGATGAAGGGCCGCACCTTCGCGGAAGCCAAGAAGCAGCTGACCGACAAGGGCATGGACGACAAGAAGGCCGATTTCATTGCCCCGCATCGCGTCTTCCAGGGCAACCGTCCGTCGATCACCTTCGTCTACGATAAGCTGACGCCTTACGCGCTCGGCCGGCTGATCGCGCTCTACGAACATCGCGTCTTCGTCGAAGGCGTGCTGTTTCGCATCAACTCCTTCGACCAGTGGGGCGTCGAGCTCGGCAAGGAATTGGCAACGGGCCTGCTTCCCGTCGTCGAGGGCAAGGAGAGCGCGGCATCGCATGATTCCTCGACGCAAGGGCTGGTCGCGGCGCTCGCGAAACTCGCAAAATAGCGGTCGAGGGGCGGCGCACCACCGCCCCTTAGCTCGTGAGGCAGGGCAACTGTCCCTGCCCCATATTCCGGCGGCCTGCCTGTGCCGATAGAGGCGCTCGGGCAGGCTGCGACCGGCCCGCCCGTTGACCGGCCGACGCCGCGATCGGCGCCAACAGCATCATTGCTAAAACTGACCTCGATGCGCTGGGTGCGTGCCTGCCGCGCGATAGGTTCATCGTGCGGAACCGGATGAACCGTTCTTCTAATAGAAAATTGTAGAAAGAATTCTTCCATTCCGCCGGAATCGCCCTAGATTCAAGCAAATTCTGTGCAATGGGTATTTCCGACGACATGGCCTATAAAGCCCGGGACGACGCTCCGTTCCATTGTTTCCGCCGGCCTATACGGCGGCCCCTCCTCCAGGTGGCTCGTTCGCTGTCGGTACCTGCCCAGCATCGCCCCCGTCACATTCAGGAGGTTCTCCGGGACGCTCGTCCCCTCGCGTTTTCATGTCGCATCTCAACTGAAGGAAGCTTATGAGCCGTCTTATCGTCGTTTCCAATCGCGTTCCCGTGCCGAGCAAAGATGGCGGCGCCGCTGCCGGCGGCCTCGCCGTCGCGCTGCAGGCAGCGCTGCAGGAGCGCGGCGGCATCTGGATGGGATGGTCGGGAGAATCGAGCGGCGACAGGGAACCGGGCGCGTTGTCGCTGCAGCAGAAGGGCAACATCACCTATGCCCTCACCGACCTCACCGACACCGACGTCGAGGAATATTATCGCGGTTTTGCAAACCGCGTTCTCTGGCCGATCTGCCACTACCGCCTGGATCTCGCCGAATACGGCCGAAAGGAAATGGCCGGTTACTTCCGCGTCAACCGGTTCTTTGCGCACCGACTGGCGCCGCTGATCGAGCCGGACGACATCATCTGGGTTCACGATTATCACCTCATCCCGCTCGCCGCCGAACTGCGCCAAATGGGGCTGAAGAACCGGATCGGCTTCTTTCTGCACATTCCCTGGCCGCCGGCCGACATTCTCGTCACCATGCCGGTCCACGAGGAAATCATGCGTGGGCTCTCGCATTACGATCTCGTCGGCTTCCAGACGGACTATGATCTCCAGAATTTCGCCGGCTATCTCAGAAGGGAGGGCATTGGCGACGACCTTGGCGATGGATTGTTCGCTTCGCATGGACGGACGTTCAAGGCCGGCACCTATCCAATCGGCATCGAAACTGCTGGATTCGCCGAATTCGCCGAAAAAGCGGCAAACAACGTCATGGTCCAGAAGACCCGGCGCAGCATCGAAGGCCGCGACATGATCATCGGGGTCGACCGGCTCGATTATTCTAAGGGCATCATTCAGCGGCTGGAAGCGTTCGAGCGCTTCATCACCGGCAATCCGGCCTACCAGAACAAGGTGACTTTTCTGCAGGTCACCCCGAAATCGCGATCGGAAGTTCCCGAATATGAGCATATGCAAAAAATGGTCGCCGAGCAGGCCGGCCGCGTCAACGGCGCCATCGGAACGGTCGACTGGGTGCCGATCCGATATGTCAACCGATCGATCAGCCGCAACGTGCTTGCCGGCCTGTACAGGCTGGCGACGATTGGACTGGTCACGCCGCTGCGCGACGGCATGAACCTCGTCGCCAAGGAATATGTCGCCGCCCAGGATCCGGATCGACCGGGTGTCTTGGTGCTGTCACGCTTTGCCGGCGCGGCACGAGAATTGAAAGGCGCGCTGCTGGTCAATCCCTATGATGTCGAAGGCACCGCCAATGCGATTGCGCGGGGGCTCGCCATGTCGCTTGAGGAGCGCCGCGATCGCTGGAGCATGATGATGGAGCATTTGCTCTCTCACGACGTCTCGCTGTGGTGCAAAGATTTCCTGCGGGATCTGGTTCTTATCCCAGAGCTTCGACCCGAGCGCGGCTCGCTGACAGCCTCCTGATCGGGCCACCTCGCTAACCATGCGGAGTTTCGATTTGAGCCTTAAAGCCCGATCTCATGCGCCCAGGGCGGGTTGGCGCCGGCGCGGGAGACGGTGACGGCGGCGGCTTTGGCGCCGAGCGTCAGGGCGTTGCGCACCGCCTGTTCGTCGAGCGAGGCGACCTGCGCCTTGGTCAGCAGGCCATCCCGCTTCAGCGAGGCCAGCACGCCGGCATCGAAGGTGTCGCCGGCGCCGACCGTGTCGACGACTGCGACGCGCTCGCTCGGCACCGTCACCTTGCGCTCCCTGGTATAGCCGGAAGCGCCTTCGGCACCCTTGGTGATCACGACGAGCTTGGCGCCATGATCGAGCCAATGGGCGGCGAGCGCATCATGATCGCCTGAAAGGCCGAACCAGTCGAGGTCCTCGTCGGAGAACTTCACGATGTCGGACTTGGACGCCATGCGCTTGATGCGGGCCATATGCGCCGGCTTGTCCTTGATGAAGCCGGGGCGGATGTTGGGATCGAGCGAGATGACGCGCTTTTCGGCCTCGCGGTCGAGCAGCGCTTCATAAGTTTCGCCGCAGGGGCTCGGGATCAGGCTGATGGCGCCGAAATGCAGCGCTTCGCAATCGTCACCGAGGGTGGGCAGGTCGGCTTCGGTGATCATGCGGCCGGCGGTGCCCTCGTCGTAGAAGGCATAGGTCGCCTGGCCGTTGACCAGCTTGACGAAGGCGATGGTCGAGGGGCGCTGCGTGATGGCGCAAGGACTGTAATCGACATTGCTCGCCTTCAGCGTCGCAAGCAGGATTTCGCCCATCATGTCGTCGGCAATGCCGGTGAAGAAGGCCGTGGGTATGCCGAGGCGGCCGAGCGCGATCGCGGTGTTGAAGATCGCACCGCCAGCATAGGGCGCAAAACCCTTTTCACCTAGGGTCGTGTCCCTTGGCAGCATGTCGATCAAGGCTTCGCCGCAGCACAAAATCATCGAATTCCTCCCACAGGGCCTATGCGTTCTTCAATCGATTTAAGCGAGCTTTTGTCAAAAGGCTAGAGCGAAAGCTCACTGACGCCACCATTCCTTGCCGACCAGGCCAGTGGTGCATCGAGGAAGGCCTCGACTTCCGACAATGTCCTGTCGTCGAACAGCTTCTGCGCCTTGGCGACCGCCAGCACATTGCGCCACGTGGAGATATGATGCAGCCTGACCTTGCCGTCGGTAAAGCGCTGTTGACCGAAGATGTCGTAGAAGAACAGGGCGATGCCGTGATCGACGATGCCGCCGGCCGCGCGGACCGCATCGATGAACTTGAACATGCTGCCGCCAGCCGTCGTCAGGTCTTCGATGACGAGCACGCGCGAACCTTCCGGCATATTGCCTTCGATCTGGGCATTGCGGCCATGGCCCTTCGGCTGCTTGCGGACATAGATCATCGGCAGGCCGAGGCGGTCGGCGAGCAGGGCGGCGAAGGGGATGCCGGCCGTCTCGCCGCCGGCGATGCAATCGAACTGCTCGAAACCGGCATCGCGCAGCAGCGTGCTTGCGGCGAAATCCATCACCGTCGAGCGGACGCGCGGGAAGGAGAGCAGCTTGCGGCAATCGATATAAACGGGGCTCGCCATGCCGGAAGAGAGCTTGTAGGGCTGGGCGGCATTGAAATGCACCGCCTTGATCTCCCAGAGCATCCTGGCCACCAGTTCAGCCATCACGGCGCGGTCGGGAAACGTGGTCTGGATCATACGGCCCTCCTTCGGTTTTGCATCCCTGCGGCAATAGCAGCAAGAGCTGGCGGTTTCCAGACGCAACAGGGCCGTCAGGCAAGCAGTCGGCCAATATCCGCAACCTGCATCTTCTTGAAGAGCGCAATTGCCTGCGCGCCCTCTCCTTCGTCCAGTGAAACCGCATAGCGGACGGCGGCAGCGAGGAGCTGCATCGTCAGCCGGGCGATCGCCAGAAGCTCGGCCTCGGTCCGCGCCGGCCACAAGAGGCGCAGCACCGACAGTAGGGCTTGCGCATGGAATTCCATGTCTTCGGCATCCACCTGCTGAAGAAGCTTGTCCGTGTGGGTCGCATGCCAGATATCGCGCATGACCGGCTCGCGGCGGAAGAAGGCGTAATAGTCGTCCGCGATCGTGCAAAGCGCGGCGTTCAGTGTTTCAGGGTCCGTCACCTTGGCCAATTCGTCGGCCACGCATTGGCGGCCCTGCTCGTTGAAGCGCTCGGCCAGGGTGCGGATGATCGAGGTCTTATCAGGGAAATATTGATAGAGGGCGCCGAAGGAAAGCCCTGCTCTTTCAACGATCTCGCTCATCTTCAAGGCATCGCTGCCGTTCATTTCGATGAGCTCGGAAGCAACCGTCAGGATCTTTTCGAAGCGCTCGCGTCCGCGCTGCTGGCTCGGAATGCGGCGCAGCTGACCGATCTGTTCCGACGGTCTTCTGCGCGTTGCGGCTGGCAGCTCCGACATCATCTCTCCTTTGGCGGTTGACAAAGAAAATAAGAGAGTTTATCTCGTTTTGCAAATGAGAGAGTTTCTCTTGTTTTGGATCAAGGGAGGAGCACGACATGCAGAATTCCGAAATTGTCCTCGTCGGCGGATCAGGAAAGACCGGCGGCCGCATCCTGAAACGGCTTGAGCAGCGCGGCTTCAACGTGCGAGCCGCATCACGATCCAGCAAACGCGCCTTCGACTGGGAAGACAGGTCGACCTGGCACAGTGCGCTTCAGGGCGCATCGAGCGCCTATGTCGCCTTCCAGCCGGATCTCGCCGTCGCCTCAGCGGCCGACGCCATCGGAGCGCTCGCCAAGGTCGCCGTCGAATGCGACCTTGACCATATCGTGCTGCTTTCCGGCCGTGGTGAAGATGGGGCGCTGCGAAGCGAGGCGGCCCTGAAGGCGTCCGGCATCGATACCACCATCCTGCGCGCCTCGTGGTTCTGCCAGAACTTCAGCGAGGGCGCATTTCTGGAGCAGATCCTTGCCGGCCGGCTGCAATTGCCGGCGGGCGATATTCGCGAACCCTTCATCGATGCCGACGACATCGCCGATGCCGCCGTCGCCGCCTTGACCGAACCGCGCCACCGCAACAAGGCCTACGAACTGACCGGCCCCCGGGCGCTGACATTCCGGGAAGCCGTCGGCGAAATCGCCGCCGCTGCGGGGCGGCCGATCGAATACGAGCAGGTTTCAATGGCCGATTTCACCGGCGGGCTTGCCGCCGCCGGCCTGCCCCAGGTTCTGATCGATCTTCTGGAGGAGCTTTTCGGCCAGGTGCTCGACGGACGCAATTCCGGCGTCATGGACGGCGTAGCCGATATTCTCGGCCGCCCCGCCACCGATTTCCGCCACTATGCCCGCCGGACCGCGGCAACAGGAATATGGAGCGCCTGACCATGCAGATCGTCCTGATCCTCTCGCTCGTCGCCGCTGCGATCGGCAGCGGCCTCGTCGCCGGCATCTTCTTCGCCTTCTCGACCTTCATCATGGCGGCCTTTTCGCGCATCCCGGCAGAACAGGGCATCGCGGCGATGAATTCGATCAACGTGACGATCGTCCGCTCGCCCTTCATGGCGCTTTTCGTGCCGACGGCAATGCTCTGCATCGTCATCACTGTGCTGGCGCTGATGAACTGGCGCGGCGGGGCATCCGCGCTGATGCTGGCGGGCGCCGCTCTCTATGTCCTTGCCTCGTTCCTCTCGACCATCGTCTTCAACGTGCCGATGAACGATGCGCTGGCGAAGGTCGGCGGCAGCGGAACGGAAGCCGCCGCGCTCTGGGCCACCTATCTCAAGGACTGGACATGGTGGAACCACGTGCGGACGATCGCATCCCTGCTCGCCTCGGTCGCCTTCGTCAGGGCGCTGATGATGATTTGAGACGGCGGAGGAGCAATGCTCCTCCGCTGCCCGTTATTTCTGCTCGCAGAAAACGATACGGTTGCTGAAGGGATCGATGACCGTCATCTCCAGCCCCCAGGGTTCTTCCTCCACGCCGGGCTTCATGTAGCGGTAGTCCTTGCCTGAAAGTTCGGCATGATAGGCCCGCACATTCGCGACGCGGACGAAGGTCTTGGCGCCGGGGCTCGCATCGCCGGAATGTTCGCTCAAATGCAGCGCCATGCCATCCCGCGAGACCTGGCAATAAAGCGGAAAGTTTTCGCCAAAGCGATGTTCCCAATCGAGGTTGAAGCCGAGAAAGCCGCAATAGAATTCCATCGCCTTTTCCACCGAGAAGATGCGGAAGATCGGCATTGGCGGCTCAATGCCGATCGCCGATCGGGCAGCATCCGCCGCATCGATCTTCGCCGAGAGCACATTCCATTGCTCGAAACCGAATTGCCGGGCGACGATTTCGAGCGTCTCGCTGTGGGTGAGGGAAATATCGCGGTCGGCAAGGGCCTGCCGCAGTGTCTTTGCCATGAGCTTGGCATCGCGAAAATCGCGCATGTGTCATCCTTCCGTTGGCGGCAAACAGGAAGATCAGTGCCCGCGTCTGCTGACCCGTTCGCCATCGATCGCCAAACGGCAAGGGATGTGAAGGACGGTTTCTGGATGCATTCACCATAACGCCGAGGCGTCGCGGGGCGGCTGGCCGCATCCGGCCGAGAACAATGTTATGAGAGGGCCAGTCGGGAATCAAGACGCCGTGCGCGATGCCTCGACCGGAACCGCCTGAAGATGGCCGGCAAGCTCTACCCGATTGCGGCCAGCGCGCTTGGCGGCGTAGAGCGCCTTGTCGGCGGCGCTCAACATGGCGTCGAAATCCAACGGCGTCGAGCGGCCGGGAGCGACACCGACGCTGACCGTGCATTCCAGCGCCTCGCCGTCGACAGGGATCTCGCGGGCCTGGAAGGCCCGGCGAATACGCTCGGCCGCGAGTTCCGCCCGGCCGGGCATGACCTCCTTCATCACCAGCGCAAATTCCTCGCCGCCGAGACGGGCGGCGGTATCGCCGTCGCGGCAATTGGCTGCGAGTTCCCCGGCGAAGACCTTGAGAACATGGTCGCCGGCGGCGTGGCCGAAGCGGTCGTTGACGGATTTGAAGTGATCGATATCGAAGACGATGACAGCCGTGGTCGTGCCCATCGGGCGCGTGCCGTATTCGTCGAAGAGGGCGCGGCGATTGAGCAGGCCGGTCAGCGGATCGGTGATCGCATCGAGACGATGGCGGGCGGCGAGCCGCCACTGATGCAGCGCCAGCGACAATGCGCCGATCCCCGTCATCCCGGCGATGCAGACGGCAAGGCTCAGATCCTCAGCCCAGTTGTTGGGCGCTTTGCCAAGCACCAGCTTTCCGTCGAAGAACAACACGGCGGCGCAGAGGACGAAGGAAATTGCGGTCAGCGTATAAAGCGCCGTGATGCCGAGGATCGGCGCCGGCGCCTCGGCGCGGGCAAGCCAATATTGCCGCGCCGTGGCAAAGAGCAGCGCGGCAATCGCGAGATTTTCAGCCATGAAGGCCAATCCGTCATAGCCTGCTATCATCGGCGGAATGGAAAAGGCCATCGCGGCAAGGGCGCGCAGCGAAATGGAAAAGAAGGACAGGCGACCGGTGCAGAACTGATGGCCGGCGCCCCAGATGGTGGCGAAACCGGCTTGGAACAGCACGAAATTGGCGACGCCCACCCATTTGTCGGGCGTATTCACATAGGCGCTGTAGACGAAAATACCGCTGACGACGAGCACGAGACCGATGGTTGCGGTGAGCAATACCGTTTCGGCCCGGCGGACAAGCCAGCTGCCCATCAGCGTCACCGCCAGACATGCCGCCGAAACACCCAGCGCCAGCAGGAGGGAGTTGTAATCAAGCATCATGCTTTCAATCTCCGCGGCTGCCGCCGCGCCGGATAATGTTCACAGCCACGTGTCGGTGATCCGGAATGTCTTACGCATTCCGTTAAAAAATCATGCACCGCACAAAACAATGTTACGGATTTAACACCGCGCGCAAGGTTTCCGGCAAAAATCTATTTAAAATTGAATATGGGAGGTGAATTTTAGGTTAAAAGCTGCCAGTGCAGCGGAAACATGGGATCGAAAACCGTCACTGGACCGGCTCCGGTTTCTATCTTCGCGGGAAAAACGACCGGCTCGGCCTGCCGTGACAGCGTGATGCGCTCCTCGTTCGGAGCTAGCCCGTACCAGGCCGGCCCGTTCAGCGAGGTGAAGGCTTCGAGCCTGTCGAGAGCGCCCTCTTCCTCGAAGACATGGGCGAGGCAGCTCATCGTGTTGATCGAGGTGTAGATGCCGGCGCAGCCGCAGGCGCATTCCTTCAGCGGATCGACATGCGGGGCCGAATCCGTGCCGAGGAAGAAGCGGGCATCACCGCTCACGGCGGCGGCGCGCAGCGCCAGACGGTGGTTTTCGCGCTTGGCGACCGGCAGGCAGTAATAATGCGGGCGAATGCCGCCGGCGAGGATGGCGTTGCGATTGATGATCAGATGATGGGTGGTGATCGAACCGGCGAGATTGCCCTTGGCGGCCTTGATGTAGTCGATGCCGTCCGATGTCGTCACATGTTCCATCGTGACCTTCAGCTCCGGCAGGCGCGTGCGCAGCGGATCGAGCACGGTCTCGATGAAAACGGCTTCGCGATCGAAGATATCGACGTCAGGCGTCGTCACCTCGCCATGGACGCAGAGCGGCAGGCCGATCTTCGCCATGCGCTCCAGCACCGGCATCGCCTTTTCCATGTCGCGCACGCCGCCATGCGAATTGGTGGTGGCACCGGCCGGATAGAGCTTGACGGCAGTGATGAGGCCGCTCCTGGCGCCCTCTTCCACGTCGTCCGGGTTCGTATGCTCGGTGAGATAGAGCGTCATCAGCGGCTGGAAACGATGACCGGCCGGCAGGGCTTTGAGGATGCGCTCGCGATAGGCGGTGGCATCCGCTGTGGTGACGACGGGCGGCACCAGATTGGGCATGATGATGGCGCGGGCGAAGGTGCGGCTCGTATCGGCGATCACGCCTTCCAGCATGGCGCCGTCGCGCAGATGCAGGTGCCAGTCGTCAGGGCGGCGGATGGTGATCGATTGCATGGCAGACCTCCGAAGCGATGCGTCTGCGGCCTGATACCACCAACCATTATATCAAGACAATCGCCGTGGCTTAGCTCTTTGTTTTGATGCATGTCGTTATCCCGGAACCGCTGCACACTTCCGGGCGACATGCATCACGCCAAGGCGATCTCCAGCGTCACATCGGCCGGGCGGCGGTTTTCGAGGATCAGGCGGCCGTTCGGCAGGTCGTTGCCGTAGACCTTGGCGCTGGCAGCCTCTTCGCTGAGATTATAGCCGCGCCAGCGCGCCCAGAGCCGCTCCTCGAGCACTTCGATCGGCGGCGCCAGCATGATCGAAAAATCGAAGATGCCGTCGAGTTCGGCCCATTTGCCCTGCGTAAAGAGCAGATAGTTGCCCTCGATGATGATGAAGCGGTCCTTGGGATCGATCGGCCGGGCCGAAGCGATGGCGAGTTCGCGCGAGCGGTCGAATACCGGCACCAGAACCTCCTGGTCGGCCGGCCTGACGGCGCGGACGATATCCAGGAAACCGCGGACATCGAAGGTCTCGGGAATGCCCTTGCGCGCCAAGAGCCCGCGTTCGATCAAGATGGCGTTATCCATATGGAAGCCGTCCATCGGCAGGACTGCGGCGCTTTCACCCTTGGCTTTCAGCGCCGCCGCCAGATTGTCGGCCATCGTCGATTTGCCCGAACCCGGCGGGCCGGCAATGCCGATCAGGAATCGTTTGGCATCGCCGGCGCGGGTAAGAACCTCGCCGGCGATCTCATCGATGCGTGCACTCATGCAGCAACGGGCTCCGTGGGCGCCGCCTTGGCGCCGGTCATGAAGGCGACGGCGTCCGACATGGTGTATTCCTTCGGATTGATCACCGTGAGGCGCCGGCCGAGGCGGTGGATATGGATCCGGTCGGCCACCTCGAAGACATGCGGCATGTTGTGGGAGATCAGCACGATCGGCAGGCCACGGGCACGCACATCAAGGATCAGCTCCAGCACGCGGCGGCTTTCCTTGACACCGAGGGCGGCCGTCGGTTCATCCATGATGATGACCTTCGAGCCGAAGGCGGCGGCGCGGGCAACTGCGACACCCTGGCGCTGACCGCCGGAGAGCGTCTCCACCGCCTGATTGATGTTCTGGATAGTCATCAACCCAAGTTCGGAAAGCTTGTTGCGCGCCAGTTTTTCCATCGCCGGCCGGTCGAGCATGCGGAACAGCGAGCCGAGCGGCCCCTTTTTACGGATCTCGCGGCCGAGGAACATGTTGTCGGCGATCGACAGCGCCGGCGACAAAGCGAGGTTCTGGTAGACGGTCTCGATGCCGGCTTCGCGCGCTTCCATCGGCGAGCGGAACTGCACCTGCCGGCCTTCGAGGGTGATCACACCCTCATCCGGGGTGACGGCGCCTGAAATCGCCTTGATCAGCGAGGACTTGCCGGCGCCGTTATCGCCGATGACGGCGAGGATTTCGCCGGGGTAAAGGTCGAAATCGGCATTGTCGAGGGCGGTCACGCGGCCATAACGCTTGACCAGACCGCGGGCGGTAAGAAGGGGTTCGCGAGCCATGATTACACCGAAACCTTTCTGATCCACTGATCGATGGCGACGGCGGCGATGATCAGCACGCCCGTCAAGAGGACTTTCCATTGCGGGTCGGCGCCGAGCATGTTGAGGCCCATCGACACGACGCCGACAATCATGGCGCCGAAGAGCGTGCCGAGAATGGAGCCGCGGCCGCCGAAGAGCGAGATACCGCCGATCACAGTCGCGGTGATCGCCTGCAGGTTATAATCGGTGACCGCCGAGGAGGGCGAGATCGAGCCGTTGCGGCCGATCGAGACCCAGGCGGCGAAGGCGGCGATGACACCCGAAATCGTATAGACGGTCAGCAGCACTTTCTTGGTCTGGATGCCGGAGAGCTTTGCCGCCTCCGGATCGTCGCCGACCGCATAGACATGCCGCCCCCAGGCGGTGTGATTGAGGATGTACCAGAGCAGGAGGACGAGCAGCACCATGGCGATGACGCCGAGCGTCAGAACGGCACTGCCGACCTTGAAACTCGCGGCGAAAAGATGCAGCAGCGGCGCCTGTTCGTCGACGTCGGTATCGCGGATCGTCTCATTGGCGGAATAGATGAAATTCGTCGCCATGACGATATTCCAGGTACCGAGCGTGACGATGAAGGGCGGCAGTTTCATGAAGGCGACGAGGAAGCCGTTCAGCAAGCCGCAGAGGCCGCCGACGAGGAGGCCGCCGATCACGGCGATCGGCGTCGGTATGCCGTAGGTGATGGCGACATTGCCCATGATGACAGCCGAGATCACCATGATGACGCCGATCGAAAGGTCGATGCCGGCGGTCAGGATGACCAACGTCTGGGCGGCGCCGAGAATACCGACGATGGCGATCTGCTGCAGGATCAGCGTCAGCGTATAGGACGAGAAGAACCGTCCGCCGATCGTTGCCCCGAAGATGATGATCGCCAGCACCAGCACGATCAGCGGCACGGCGGCCGGCGTCGAGTGCAGAAAATGCTGCGCACGCTTGATCAGCGAGACGTCCTGGTGCTCGAAGGAGGCGACGTTCTTGTCGCTGCCGTCGAGGACGCGTTCGAATTCCTGAGTTCCGGTCATGGTTCCTCCTCCGCATCCGCGCGCCGAACCCGCGCGGAGGCCGCCACCCATATTCATCCGTTCGTTGCTTAGCCGGTGGGGTGACGGCACATCGTCCGTCCAAAACGGCCGGGGATCAAGCCCCCGGCCGGTATGCTTCAATAATCAGGCAGGGCTCAGCCCCAGCACTTGTCCGTGCCTTCCTTGGTGTCGATCGACTTGACGCCGGAAACCGGCTTGTCGGTGACGAGCGAGACGCCGGTGTCGAAGAAGGACTTGCCTTCGGTCGGCTTCGGCTTTTCACCCGAGTCGGCGAACTTCTTGATCGCCTCGATACCGAGCGACGCCATCAGCAGCGGATATTGCTGCGAGGTGGCGCCGATGACGCCTTCCTTGACCGACTTGACGCCAGGGCAACCGCCGTCGACCGAAACGATCAGCACGTTCTTTTCCATGCCGACGGCCTTCAGGGCCTGATAGGCGCCGACAGCGGCCGGCTCGTTGATCGTGTGGATGACGTTGATGCCCGGATCCTTCTGCAGAAGGTTTTCCATGGCCTTGCGGCCGCCTTCTTCATTGCCGTTGGTCACGTCATGGCCAACGATGCGCTTGTCGTCTTCGTCGCCGATCTTGTCCGGATTCTTCGGGTCGATGCCGAAACCGATCATGAAGCCCTGGTCGCGGAGAACGTCGACCGTCGGCTGCGACGGCGTCAGGTCGAGGAAGCCGACCTTGGCATCTGCAGCCTTGTCGCCGAGCGTTTCCTTGGCCCACTGGCCGATCAGCTTGCCGGCGAGCAGGTTATCGGTGGCGAAGGTGGCGTCGGCGGCGTCAGCCGGCTCGAGCGGCGTGTCGAGTGCGATGACCAGCAGGCCAGCGTCGCGGGCCTTCTTGACCGCAGGCACGATGCCCTTTGTGTCCGAAGCCGTGAGCAGGATGCCCTTCGCGCCGTCGGCGATGCAGCTTTCGATCGCGGCGACCTGGCTTTCGCTGTCACCATCGATCTTGCCGGCGTAAGACTTCAGCGAAACGCCGAGTTCCTTGGCCTTGGCGGTCGCGCCTTCCTTCATCTTGACGAAGAAGGGATTGGTGTCGGTCTTGGTGATGAGGCAGGCGGAAACGTCTGCCGCCATTGCAGGTGCAGAGAAAGCGACGCCGAGCGCGAGCGCGCCGAAAGCGAGAACTGATTTCTTCATGAACTCCTCCCAGAGTTTGCCGGCGCCGCCCATGCGGGCCGGATTTTTCGAGATGTGACACTTCGCTTCGGTCGCTGCCGCTTCCGAAGCCGCCCGTGCCCTTGACGACGGCAATTAAGAGCGAAAGAAATCGGCTTGTCAATAAATAAATCCAATTGAATTATTAATTCGATGTGGCATGCTCAATCGAATTAGGATGTACGGCGTCGCGCCTTTTCAAACGCAGAGACGGCCGCCGTACCGCTTTCAGCTACTGCGTAATTCACCCTCGGATCGATTCCGAACCGAGGGACCATGCAAGAGGCCAACGCTCGGGAGGAGCGGCCATGTCGTCTTTGGATGGGCCGGAACACACACCGGTCCCGCCGCCAATTCTCAATCCGGCCGGGGGTGCGAACCAGGTCAGGGTGCGCGCCTATAACGAACGGCTCGTGCTGTCGCTGGTGCGCCTCTACGGCGCCCTGTCGAAGGCCGATATCGCGCGCCGCAGCGGCCTGTCGGCGCAGACCGTCTCGGTCATCATGCGGGTGCTGGAAAAGGAAGGGTTGCTGTCGCGCGGGGCGCCGGTGCGCGGCCGGGTCGGCCAGCCGTCGATCCCGATGCATCTCAACCCCGACGCCGTCTATTCCTTCGGCCTGAAGATGGGCCGGCGCAGCGCCGATCTGGTGCTGATGGATTTCGTCGGCCGCATCCGCATGCAGCTGCACCAGACCTATGCCTATCCGCTGCCGCATGAAATCCTCGCCTTTGTCACCGCTGGCATCGAGGAGATCGAGAGCCGGCTCGACGACAAGCAGCGCAGCCGCATTGCCGGCCTCGGCATCGCCGCTCCCTTCGAGCTCTGGAACTGGGCCGAGGAAGTCGGCGCGCCGCCCGGCGCCATGGAGGTCTGGCGGGATGTCGACCTGCAGGCCGATATCGCTGCGCGCGTCTCCCATCCCGTCTTCCTGCAGAACGACGCGACCAGCGCCTGCGGGGCCGAACTGGTGTTCGGCGTCGGCCCGTCCTATCCCGACTTCGTCTATTTCTTCATCGGCTCCTTCATCGGCGGCGGCATCGTGCTGAATTCGGCGATCTTTTCCGGCCGCACCGGCACGGCGGGCGCCATCGGCCCGCTGCCCGTGCGCGACAGGAACGGCGAAACCAAGCAGCTGCTCGAAATCGCCTCGATCTTCGTTTTGGAAAACATGCTGCGCGAGCGCGGCATCGACCCCGAGCCGCTCTGGTATTCCGCCGACGACTGGGTCGATTTCGGCGAGCCGATGGAGATCTGGATTCAGGACACCGCCAAGGCGCTAGCGCAGGCGATCGTCGCCGCCGCCTCGATCGTCGACTTCAGCGCGGCCGTCATCGACGGCGGCTTTCCCCATTGGGTGCGCAGCCGCGTCGTGCATGCGACGATCGACGAAGCCGCCAAGCTCGACCTGCAGGGCGTCGTGATGCCCGAAATCATCGAAGGCGCGGTCGGCGCGCAGGCCCGCGCCATCGGCGGCGCCAGCCTGCCGATCTTTGCGCGTTATCTCACAGACCAGAACGTACTCTTCAAGGAGGTAGACCATGCTGAAGGGACTTGATCCGCTTCTGAGCCCGGAATTGCTTTTCACGCTGCGGGCCATGGGCCATGGCGACGAGATCGCCATCGTCGACGGCAATTACCCGGGCGTCGAACATGCACGCCGGCTGATCCGGCTGGACGGCCATCGCCTCATCCCGGTGCTCAACGCCGTGCTTAGCGTCCTGCCGATCGACGATTTCGTGCCCGAAGCCATCTTCCGCTCGACCGTCAAGGCCGAGCGCGACAAGCTCGATCCCGTGCATGAAGAGATGATCGATTGCTGCACCCAGCACGAGCCGCACCGGCAGGTGGTACCGCTGATCGGCCCGGATTTCTACGGCCGGGTGAAAGCCGCCCATGCCGTGATCCAGACCAGCGAGCCCAGGCTCTATGCCAATATCATCCTGCGCAAGGGCGTGATCTATCCGAAGGAGGCGGGGACGCAGGCGGAGGTGGATCCGTTCGTTTATTAGTGTGCAGCGGTTCCAGGACAACGACTGCATAAGAGCTGAGCGCGTCGCATGAATCACCTCTGATGCGACGCGCTTGGGGATCAACCGTCAATTTCGACTTCCGCTTCGCAGTTGACCGGCGCATTCAATGGGATGGCCATGCCGATGGACGAGCGGGCGTGCGCGCCGACGTCGGGACCATAGAGCTCCAGTATCAGATCGGAATAGCCGTTTGTGACCAGCGGTGTCTCGTTGAAGCCCGGCGCAACATTCACCATGGCGAAGACGCGCAGCCACGCCGTGACCCGGTCGAGGTCTCCGAGAGCCCGCTTGAGGCTTGCAAGATGGGCCAGGGCAACAAGCCGCGCCGATGCGTAACCCTGCTCCGGCGACACTTCGGCTCCGACCTTGCCCAGCGGTTTTGCCAATGTCCCATCCGGATTGCAGGCGACGTGACCTGAAATATAAGCGCGGGAGCCGCGCACCCGAACCCAGGCAAAGGGCAATTTCAGGCCGTCGCGAACCTTCAAGGGTTCGGGTAGTTCCAGACCCATTTCCGCCAGACGTTGTTCGATGATGGCCATAATGCACCTCCCATGCGATTAGATCGCGCAAAGCGGACAGCGGTTTTGCGATAGCGACACGCGCCTTACGGCACGATCTCGTCAAGCTCCGGCATCAGAACGACGCTCTCGTTCGCCGCCGGATCGTTGCGGGCGCCGAGGAATTCGGCGTCTTCCGGGCTGCGATTGACGGCCACGTGCGGAACGCCGGCCGGAATGAACAGGTAGTCACCGGGGCGGACCAATTCGCAGCGTTCGAGCTTCGACCCTGACCAGATTTCGATCTCCTGGCCGCCGGTCATGAGAAGGGCGGTTTCGTGTCCCTCGTGGCGATGGGCGCTGGTTCGCCTGCCTGCGGGCAGCGAAATCGCCCCGAGCCACAGCATCGTCGATCCGACGCTCTGTGCCGAGACGCCCGACCGGTAGACAGATCCCTGCTGGGCGACATGGCTGCCGCTGCCGCTCACGACTTTAGCGGTTCCCGCATCAGGATTTTTCGGTTGCGTTGCCTGGTTCGTCATCGCGCTCACCATTTCGACCGCTGCATGCGAGCAGACTCTGCGCGCTCAGCCGCCGCAAGTCCTGAAGAGCGACCGAAAAATTCCGAAAAACTGCGAAATCGGCGTATCATAGCCGGCCATGAACACCCAGCACCTTGCATTCGGCCACTTCGAGTTCATCGCCGAGAACGGATGCCTGCTTCGTGACGATCGGCCTGTCGCCATTGGCGCCCGCGGCGCTTCGCTGCTTGCCGCTCTGCTTGTGGCACAAGGGGGCGTCGTCGCCAAATCGGACCTGATGGATGCCGTTTGGCCGGGATTGGCCGTCGAGGAAAGTAATCTTTCCGTTCAGATTGCTGCGCTTCGCAAGCTGCTCGGCCCCGCATCGGATGGCGGCGAATGGATCGTCACCGTCCCACGGGTCGGCTACAGATTTTCCGGCCGAGTGGAGAGCGCAAGCGAGGGAACCCACAGCGGGTGGCATGCGCAAGCCAGATCGAAGCCGGGGATCGCGGTGCTGCCGTTCGACAATCTGGGCGGCGATGCCGAGAAGCAATATCTGGCCGACGGTATCGCCGACGACCTGATCACAGCGCTCACCCGGTTCAGATGGCTCCGTGTCGCCTCACGCGGAACGAGTTTCAAAGACAGGGCCGGCTCGAGGGATCCGCGCGCCGTCGGGCTCGAACTCGGTGTCAATTTTCTGGTGGATGGGGCTATCCGGTATACCGGCGATAGGATCCGGATATCGGTGCACCTCGCCGAGGCGGCCAAGGGCGCGACCGTCTGGTCCGAACATTACGATCTTCAGCTGGCCGAGATATTCGCGGTGCAAGACGCGATCGCCGAGCGGATCGCCGCGGCGGTCGAACCCGAACTGCTGTTGCGCCACGGGCTCGCGGTCGCTCCCCACACCGGCAACATCACGGCCTGGGACCTTGTCCGGCAAGGCACGTTCAATTTCCACAAGGTCTCACGGCCGACCCACCTTCTGGCAAGACGATTTTTCCGCGAGGCCGCCGAGCTCGACCCCATGCTTCCGGAGGCGCAGATCTGGCGGGCGCGGGTCAATGCGGGCCTCATCGCCTATGGCTGGACGGACGATCCTGCCGCGGATGGTCAGGAAGGGTTAACCGCCGCCCTGCGGGCGATCTATCTCGACGCGCGAAACCCCTATTCGCATTATTCGCTGGCGATCGTGTCGGCCTATACGGGCAGAGCCGACCAGGCGATCCTCGCCGCGGAACGGTCGATCGAGCTCGGTTCGAGCTTCGCGCTGGGGCATCTCGTCCTTGGCATGGCCCGGCTCTATTCCGGTGATGCGGCCGGCGCACGCAAGCCTTTATCGCGCGGCCTCGAACTCAATCCGCATGATCCGCAGAACGGGGTCTGGTTCAGTCTGCTGATGCTCGCGCTGTTCTTTTCGGACGATGTCGAGGGCGCCCTCGACGCCGGGCATACGGCATTAAAGGCGCGGCCTGACTGGCCGGCGCTGATGCGCATTCAGGCCTGCTGCCACATGGCCGTCGGGAATATCCAGCAGGCTCGCCGCTTCGCCGCTGCCGCCAGCAGCCTTCCGGAACCTGCCGGCGATGCGCTTGGGCCGTTCAGAGAGGGCAACAAGGAATGGGCCACGCGCCTCGAGGGGTTGCTGCGGGAGGCGGAGCTTTAAACGCGCTCTTTCATCCACCACCGCAATAGGCACTACCACGCCAACGGCGCAACGCCTTCAGGCTTCCGCTCACTCGGACTGGAACCTAGGAATAGCTAAGGAAAAGTTCTCGTAACCACAATCGTCCCGACGATCGCTGCGTTGAATTGATCGATCTCTTCCGCAGGTATCCAATATTCGAGATGTGCGCGACCGCCCGCCTCTTGAACTGCATGGCGGTCTAGATAGTCCTTTCTCACCTGAAATTCCGTCACGAAGCCTGATCCGCTCCTCGGCACATTCCAGTCGCGTGCGATCTTGATTGCATAATCTTCGGACAGCACCGGATAAAAAATCGGCTGGTCCGGCAGACGCGGCGGAGATCCGCGCATGTCGCGCTCGCGGATCAGCATCAATTCCTCGGGTCCGACCGGACGCCAAAGGGTCACCGTCTCGATATTATCGCTCATTCTGTTCCCTCCGCAGCAATCAATGGCATCTTCGGGCAAGGCTCACGGCGCTCAGGCACTCAAATCTCTCCCGCCGACGGCCCCCAGACATCGGTCAGGGCGAAACCGCCGGGGTGCGGGTCGAAGGGGTCGAGGGCTACCTGGGTGAGGCCGAAGGTGAAGCCGCGGCCGGTGATGGTCGGGATGACCGCGGGGCGGCCGGCGGCCTCCGTCAGGGCCTCCAGGCCGACCTCGAATTCCGAACCGATGATCGATTTCGAGGTGAAGACATCGCCGACCTTCGCCTTGCCCCTGGCATGAAGGGTGGCGAGATTGGCGGAATTGCCGGTGCCGCAGGGCGAGCGGTCGGCGCGGCCCGGCCACATGGTGGTGCAGGTGCGCACCGTGCCGTCGGCTTCGGTATCGCGGAACATGACGTAGGCGATGCCTGAGATTGCCGGGATCTCGGGATGAACGACCTTGATGTCGCGGTTGATCAGATCCTTGAGGATCATGCCGGCCTGGACGAGACCGGCGGCATTGGCCTTCTCAATCGTCAGGTTGATCTGGCCGACATCGACGAGCGCATAGAAGATGCCGCCATAGCAGATATCGGCCTTGATCTTTCCCCAATGCGGCGTGTCGATCTCGACGTCGAGCTCATGCACGAAGGACGGCACCATGGTGAGGCGGACCTTCTCGCAGCGCCCGTCGCGGCAGGTGGCCGTCGCCTTGACGAGGCCGGCCGCTGTTTCGAGCGTCACGACCGTTTCCGGCTCCTTCATCTCGACGATGCCGGATTCGAGCAGCGCCGTGGTGACGCAAATGGAGTTCGAGCCGGAGCTCGCATGCGCCTGGTCGGGCTGCAGGATGATGAAGGCTGCGTCCGCTTCCGGAT
Source organism: Rhizobium sp. R339 (assembly GCF_002211395.1). Lineage (NCBI taxonomy): Bacteria > Pseudomonadati > Pseudomonadota > Alphaproteobacteria > Hyphomicrobiales > Rhizobiaceae > Rhizobium > Rhizobium sp. R339. The sequence continues at coordinate 403,200 of NZ_LOKV01000023.1, read as the reverse complement.
GTTTTGCCGGCAGCAGCAAGTTGACCGAGCCGATCGGGGCGCCGCGCGGCTCCAGGCAAAGGAAGCGGCGAAGCTCGTCGCCCTTCGGATCGGTGTTCAGCCAATGCAGCTGGGCGGCAATGGTATCGCCCGGGATTTTCGGAACGCCGCCGATTGCGACGCGGCCGATTTCACCTTCGGCGTGAACGTCGAGAAGCTGGATCGTGCGCTTCCATCTCATATTGAAACCTCCAGTTCACCCGTCAATGCGGATCGTTCTCAATCAGTACCGGTCTATACGGAACGGGGCCGCATGAACCGACGGCTTCACGCCGCTCACCATATCGCCGATCATCCGCGCTGTCGTTGCGGCATAGGTCAGACCGAGATGGCCGTGGCCGGTCGCATAGAAGACGCCCGGCATCTTCGAGGACGGCGAAATGATCGGGATCGTATCGGGCAGCGCCGGGCGATGGCCCATCCATTCCGTCGCCTCCTCCACCTTCAGGCCGGGAAGCGCGCGCTGGGCGTGGCGCACCAGCACCCGCGGACGGCGGAAATCCGGAGCGGCATCGAGACCGGCGAGTTCGACATTGCCGCCGACGCGGATGCCGCCCGCCGTCGGCGTCACCATGAAGGCGCGATGCGGCCAGATCACCGAATAGCGCATGGATATGCCGGGCTTCATGATCTGCGTGTGATAGCCGCGCTCGGTTTCGAGCGGGATCGGCTCGCCAAGCTTTGCGGCAAGGAAACGGGTGTGGATGCCGGCGGCCAGCACCACGGATTCGACTTCGATGCGGCTGCCATCCTCGAGGAGGACGATAACGGTGCCGTCACCCCTGCGCTCGATGTTCCTGACGGCGCCCGAGAGGAAGGACGCGCCGGCGGCCAACGCCGCATCGGCGAGCTTCACGACGAGCTTGTAGGGATCGCGGATCGACTTGTTGTCGGGGAGCAACACGGCCTTGGCGATGACAGGCGAAAGTGACGGCTCGTAATATTGGATGGCGCCATTGCTCAAGACCTCGAATTCGAGCCCGTAGCGCTGCATCAGGGCGAGATGGGCGCGATCGGCGGCAAACTCCGCCTCCGTCTCGTAAATCGCCAGGCACCCCTCCTCCGTCATCAATTCGGGGGCGCCGATCGCCTGCAGCATCTCCCTGAAATCGCCGAGCGCCCGATGCGACAGGCTCATGCCGGCATCCTCGATCTCTCTCAGGCGCGAGGGCCGGCCGGCGGCGAGGAAGCGCAGGAACCAGGGCAGCATCTTTGCCGCATAGGAGGGCCGCAGCCAGACCGGGCCTTCGGGATCGATGAGCCAGCCGGGAAGCTTCTTCCAGGTCGAAGGGCCGGAACCGGCGGCGAAGTCGAGCGCGATGCTCGCCATATTGCCGAAAGACGTGCCGCGCCCCGGCTCGCCTTTGTCGATCAGCGTCACCTGAAGGCCACGCCGCTGCAGTTCGAAAGCGATCGACGCGCCGATCACGCCGGCGCCGACGACGGCCACCCTTTTCTTCGTCTCATCCGCCATGTCATCAACCCACCGCACGGCAGACAGGATTGCCGCAGCGACTCTGATATATCACATCGGCGGCGATGCCTAGAGAATTTCCGTTTTCTCCGAAGCACGGAAATTCTCTATCTCTTTGTTTTCACGCAATTCCGAACGCAAAACCGCAGTGCACTTTTGCTGGAATTGCTCTGTGGGATTTTCACTGGCTTTCGGGCAGACCCGCACCGACGCTGTCGCCGACCGAACCGACGGTATTGTTCATCGATTGGCCGAGGCGCTTCAGCTGGGCATCGTAGTTGCGCCGGGTGCGCGGATCGAAGATGGCGATCGGCGTGCTGACGGCGACGCCGACCGCGCTTCCGGCGGTCTGGGCAGCGCCCATCGCCACCGCGCCCACGGCCTCGCCGAGGCCGACATTGGAATCGGTGATGGTCTGGCCGGCGATCAGCCGATCGCCGATCAGCTTCACCACCTCGGGGCTTTCGGCGAACTTGCCATGGTTCAGCCGGTCGCCGCCCTTGAGCTTGGTGAGGTCGAGCACGGTGATGCCGGCCGCCTCGAGCTTGCTGCGGTAAGGCTCGGCCGAGGGATCGATCTGGCCGAGGCGATCGATATTGCCGGAGATGCGGCGCGATAGGGCCAGCGCCCGATCGTCCTGCGAGACGAAGATGGTGAAATGCGGCTTGTCCTTGCCGAGGCTTGCGAACTGGCGGCCGAAGACGTCGACATCGAGATCCGGCGAGGCGAGGATGACATTGTTGATCTTGCCGGCGACGTGGCCGTTGCGGATCGCCATCTGCCGGAGCGCCTCGACGGTCAGCCACGTGCCCATCGAATGGGCCATGACGGTGATGTCGCCGACGGCGGGATTGGCGGCGGTGCGGGTCAGCAGCTCCTCCAGCGCGTCACGCGAGTAGTTGGTGCTTTCCTTGTCGTAGTTGTAATCGAAGATGCTCGCGCGCGACGGCCAGGTGAAGACGACGGGGGCAACGTCGGCATGCGAATCGTGGACGATCTGGGCGAAGCGGTAGACGGCATCCTCATAGCGATTGTTGAAGCCGTGCACGAAGACCAGCACGCGCCGGCTTTTCGGCATATGCGTCTTCAGCCAGGTCTCGCCCGCCCGCTCGCTTTCCAGCGGATCGACGGACACGGTGACGAAATCGCGTAAGGGGTCGGCCGGCAAGCGTTTTGGCCACTGCACCTGGCCGACCTTGCGGTTGGCATCCGGCGGGATGGAGACATCGACGGCGTTGACAGCAAGCCCGGTGCCGCGTTCGCCGGAGAAGAGCACGGCGGGATTATCGTCCGCCGCACGCGTCGTCGCCACCAGCAGATCGACCTTCGACGTACCCGGCGGCACTGTACCGGCCGCCTGCATGACACCGACCGGCCTGCCGCCGCAGCCGGCGAGCACAAGCGCTGCCGCCAGAAGGCCTGCCATGGTTGCATGGGAGACGCGCCATTTGCCGATCATGATCAAACTCCAACCGGTGCGCGCACCGGACAGGCGGCGCCCGTTCAAATAGTCCGACGGCGCTTATCGAGTCAAACCAGACGAGATGGAAAGTCTGAGCGGAAAAAGAAAAGAGCCTGGCGCGGGAGGAGGTGCGCCAGGCTCTTGATCCTGACTGACAACTGGGAGGAGGAGTGTTGTCAGTCCGATGTAAGAGCGCTGGGAGGAGGAGTGCGCTGCTTACGGAGATATAAGTACCCCATTCATTTGATCGGGAATAGCGAAATTACCGCAATGCAGCAATGCGCCGAATGCAAGGCTTGCCGTGAAAATAACAGGTGACCGCCTCATTTTACAGCATGTTTGACCAGATGGTCAAAATTGTGCCGAAAAATGCACCGGCGAACGGCCGCACGCGTGGCGCGACCGTTTTATTCTTGTGGCGCCCGTCATGCGGCCTTGAAGAGCTTTTTGCCTTCGGCGTCCAGAGCCGAAAATTCTTCATCCGAGAGCGCGATATCCACGGCCGCGACGTTTTCCTCGAGATGCTTGACCTTGGAGGTGCCGGGGATCGGCAGCATCACCGGGCTGCGCTTCAGCACCCAAGCGAGCGCGATCTGGCTCGGCGCAGCGCCGTACTTCCTGGCGATCGTATCGAGCAGCGAGCCCGGCTTGGCGAGGTCGCCCGCCGCCAGCGGATACCAGGGGATGAAGCCGATATTGTGCTTGGCGCAGTAGTCGAGGACATCCTCGCTGGTGCGGTCGACGAGATTGTAGCGGTTCTGGACGGTTGCGACCTTGAAGTGCTTCGATGCGGCCTCGATATCGGCGACGGAGACTTCGCTCAGACCCGCATGGCGGATGAGACCGGCATCAAGCAGCGATTTGATCGCGTCGAATTGCTCCCTGGCGGGAACTTTCGGGTCGATGCGGTGGAGTTGCCAGAGGTCGATCTGCTCGAGCCCAAGATTGCGCAGGCTCTTATGCGCCTGCTGGATCAGATATTCGGGCCGGCCGACCGGCAGCCAGATATCGGGGCCGTGGCGGGTGAGGCCGCCCTTGGTGGCAATGATGGATTTGCCGCCATAGGGATGCAGCGCCTCCTTGATCAGCCACTCCGAAACATCCGGACCATAAGAATCGGCCGTATCGATGAAGTTGACGCCGAGATCCGGCAGGCGCTTCAGCGTGCGGATGGACTCGTCGTGATCGTCCGGCTTGCCCCAGATACCCTTGCCGGTGACGCGCATGGCGCCGAAACCGAGACGATTGATCTCGATATCGCCGCCGATCTTGAAGGTGCCTGACTTGGCTGCGTTATGACTGGACATGGTCGTTCCTCTCCTGGTCAAAAATCATTCAAAATCGGTAGAACCGTCGGAAGCGGCAAATGCTTTTCGAATTCGAAATTTCGCTGGATCGATGGCGAAGCCCGGCATGGCGATGACCCGCCGATCGAGGTGATAGGAAGAAATGTGGCCGCTGCGACGCCTGAGCATATAGGAAGGCGCCAAGCCGGATAACAGTGACGGGTCTGAAAATTGCCTGCGATGTGAGGCCTCAAGAGCGCCGGCTTTTCACCTCGTCGCCGAATTCCGCCAGCGTCTTCCAGAGTTCGGCGAAAGTCTCCTCTGCAAAATCTTGCAGAGAGGCGCCCGGACGCTGCTGCCAGAGTTCACCACCAACGCGCATCGCGCCGATGACGATCGCCGCAAGGATGCGCATGCGGGGACCTTCAGCCGCATCGTTTCCCTTGCGCTGGAGTAGCGCCTCGGCGAGCTTCTGTTCGAGCTTGGCGTATTTCAATTGGTCGCGGGCCTTCAAGGCCGGCGTGCCCCGAATGAGTTCATGCAGCGCCATGCCCCTCTCGTCGGCGGAAGCGACAAGGGTCGCCATGATCGCCGCCTCCACCGCCTTGACGGAGGGCTCTTCCGCCGGCCTTGCCGCAACGGCGGCCGTCAGGCGATCGGCGAAGGAATCCTGCCAGGCGAAAACGACGTCTTCCTTGGATGGGAAATAATCGAAGAAGCTGCGCTTGGAGATATCCGCCGCCTCGGTAATGTCCTCGATCGTCGTGACGTCGAAGCCGCGCTCCAGAAAGAGGCTCATCGCAGCCTGCTCGATGCGCTCGCGCGTCTGCCGCCGCTTGCGTTCCCGCCTGCCTTCCGTCGATTGCGTCCGCTTGCTCTCAGCCATTCCTGCCCGGCATCATTCTGTTCAGCCCGTTTGGTCGGAAAAGGCAGCGATATCCTCGATCTCGGCTTCGCTGCCACGATATCTGAAGCGCTCACGCGAGAGTTCCAGCGGTTTGCGGCGCGAAATTCTGTAGACGGAGGCCGGCGGCAGATTCCGTACCGTGCCGCCGATGCGCACCGCCTTCAGGCCGAGGCGATCGAGAATTGGCCTCGGCACCGGGCAGCGCGGGCCATAGGTAAACTGATAGACGGCTCCGCCCGGCCGCATATAGGTGAAGGCGCCGGCAAGGATCGAGGCGATCTTGCGTGGCGACATGGAGAGCAGCGGCAGGCCGCTGATCACAGCGCCGACCGGTTCGCCCTCGAAGATATCGGACTGGGCGAGATGGGCCGCGTCCATCTGCAGGACACGCGCTTCCGGAAAACGAGCCTGCAGCGCCGCGATGAATTCCGGACCGTACTCGATCAGCGTCAGATCGGCTTCGCTCACGCCGCGCCCCAGAAGCGCGCGGGTGAAAACGCCCGTGCCGGGGCCGAGCTCGATGATCGGCCCGTCCAGCGCGGCAATTTCACTCGTCATGATCCTGGCAAGAGAATCGCCCGACGGTGCGATGGCGGCGACGCGAAGAGGATTGCTGATCCAGGAGCGGAAAAAATGCAGGAAATCGGAGCATGCAGTTTTTGCGATCATGATATCCCACCTGTCTGAAATTCGATTGACTATGAAATGCGACCATCGCGGCGAGCATGGCAATTCCAAGGCAAACGCCACAAGCCCTTCGCGCTCACCTTTTCCACGACTGCCCCCGAAAGCAATCAATGTATTTTTATATCTATTGCATCTTTGCATTTAGCGCAATATTACATTATCAGGCCTTTTAGATGGGCGACCGAGCGGTCATCAATCGGAGCACTCACGGGCAGGTTCGAACAGGAAAACCCGGATGAGCAGCTGGACCACTGATCAGATACCGGACCAACCCAGCTGGACCGCCGTGCGCTTCCGACATTGTTCGCGGCGACCGCAGCCGAGGCGGAGGGCGGCGTCATATGCGGTCCGTACGGCTTTTATGAAATGAAGGGCTTGCCGAAACTCGCAAAGATCGCTCCGACCGGGCGTGAGAAGCGGTCTGATGTTTCGGAACGGCTGACGGGTGTTCGCCTAGACACCGAGTTCCCAGCCCAAACCGAGTGAAAAAGACGGCCCTGAGGCCGCCTTTCGCGAAGGCCGGGGCGTCCTCAGTAGTTGCAGCTGGAGCTGCTCGTCGGGTTGAAGCCGAGCCTGCAATCCATGTTCAGCGGCTTCCTCGGGTTCATCATGTAAGGCATGGACGAGCCCGTGGCTTCCGAAGCGCGCTGGCCGATCGAACCCGTCGTGCTTCTGTCATGCTGTGTCCTGGTCTCGGCCCGGGCCGCCGGACGCTCGACGGCAGGCTGCTCGACAGCACTCGACTGAAAGGGGGCCGCGCCGGCCGAGAAAGCCGAAAGGCCGAGGATCGCGCCAAAGGCAACAGCCGCCAGGCCGCTCTTGAAGATAGTGGTCATTGTCGTCTCCTTGGGAGGATGTAGCGAATTTACGCCGACGAGTTAGGGAGCGGATCTGTCACATTCCACGGAGCCGCAAGGGAGGTCACAAACATGTGAGCGGCGCTTCGGCGATGAAAAAGGCGGCTCGTCGCCGCCTCTTTCATTTGCCGGCTCAATAGCCGTTATCGCAGGGCATGCTGCCGGGACCGATCGATCCCGAAAACGTAGGGTTGCACATTGGCGCCGGCGCCGGCCTGTTCACCGGCTGACGGATGATGGAGCCCGTGGCGCCGGCCTCGACGCCGAATGCGGCAAGCGGATACCAATAGCCGTCGGAGCGGCGGCGGGTGCCGGGGTGCTCGGTGCGGAAGCCTTGATAGCCGTGCCAGGTGCCGGCATGTGGCTTGAATTGCATCGTTTTTACATAGGAGACGCCAGACGGCCAAACCGTCTGCGCTGGTGCCGCCTGAGCTGGGGGAAACGACGCAAGGGCGAGAAGCGCGCCGAGCGCGACGGTGGAGGGAACGAGATTGAACATCTTCATGATAAATCCTCCTTCTGGATTTATCCCGGAAAAATGCCCTCCCGCCATCAGGAGTTCCGCGCTCACGCACAGTTTCCAAAACTCGTGATTGCAGGCGATCCGGCGTGATTTTATCGCCTAAAAACGTGAAAAGTCGCGATCGGCAGCGTGGGTCAAACCGTGCCGGAAAGGAAACGCGAATTCTCTATTCTCAATTCGCGTACAATGTCCGGTATCCCTGGCCCGAGATGCAGGCCACATATTGCCTGTGCGCGGCGGCGCGCGCGATCGTTTCCGCTTCCAGCGCGTCAGCCTGAGCATAGCCGGTCAGCTGCGCACGCAGCTCATATTGCCTCTTCGCCTCGCCGTACATGGCATTGCCGTCGGTCATGCAAATGCTGTGCGCCACGCCGGGCGGATTGACCGGCACGCCGATGGCCAGGAGCACGGGCTCGTTGGCACGGTCGATGCAGCCTGCAAGAGCCGTCATCATCGCCGCGACGCCCAGAGCCCGAAAAATTCCCACCACCATGCATTCCTCCGGCCGAAAGCGCCTCGCAGTTCATCACTTTGCACATACATGCGGAAGGTTGCGCGAAACTAGGCTGAGCGGGCTTGCGCGGGAGAACTCGCGAGAGCTTGGTAAATCAGACTGGGAAGAAGAATGGCGCACCCGAAGAGATTCGAACTCCTGACCCCCAGATTCGTAGTCTGGTGCTCTATCCAGCTGAGCTACGGGTGCGTGCAAAATGCGGCGGAGCCGCTTGCGTGGGCGATCCTCTAAAGGGTCCTTTCGGACATTGCAAGAGCATTTCGAAAAAAATCGCGTCTTTGTCCGCCAGCGGCCGCGCCTTCAGAAATCATGTCACTTTTCGAAGTGCGCCCGGCTGCGGTAATCCTCCAGGGAAACCGGGCGATCGGGGATCTCGATGCGGAACTGCGTGCCGACCGTCGGCTTTTCGACAAGCGCGATCGTGCCTCCATGGGCGAGCACCAGTTCGCGGGCGATGGTAAGGCCGAGGCCGGTTCCGCCGGAGCGGGCCGAGCCGCGGAAGGCGGCAAAGAGGTTCTGGCGCGCCTTCAGCGGCATGCCGGGGCCGGTATCATCAACGGTGATGCTGACGACACTGCCGACGCGCTGGGCGGCGACGGTGATGCGCCGGACCGAGCCCGGTCCGCCCTCGCCCGGCGACGTCAGCGCCTGCAGCGCGTTGCGGCAGAGATTGTGGATGACGCGGAAAAGCTGCTCGCCATCGGCATCGACCTCGAGATCGACGCCGATCTGCTCGACGAATTCGATGCCGCTCTGCGGCTCGATCGCCAGCATGTCCTTGACGTCCTGGGTCAGATCCAGAAGGCGGACATGGCGGCGGCGCGGCGCCGATTCGCTCGCCTTACCGTAAGACAGGACCTCGGTCGTGTAACCGACGGCGCGATCGATGGTGCGCAAGAGCTTCGGCGCGAAGCTCTTGACCATCGGATCGTCGACATCGACCAGCCGGTCCGACATCAGCTGCGCGGATGCCAGGATATTGCGCATGTCGTGATTGATCTTGGAAACGGCGAGCCCGAGCGCCGCGAGGTTCTTCTGCTGCTTCAGCGTCTTCTGCAGCTCCATCTGCATCGAGGTCAGGTTGCGGCCGGCGACTGCCAGCTCGTCGCGGCCGCCGTCGCCGATATAGATATGGGCCGGATTATCCGGATCCGAGGAGAATTGCTGCATGCTGCCGGTCAGCCGGCGGATGGGGCCGATGAGGATGCGGTTGATCGCAAAGAAGATCAGCGTCGCCGTGAAGAGCGAGATCAGCACCGAGAGCAGGAGAACGTTGCGAGAGTAGGCGAACATTGCCCGGCGCAGCAGTTTGTCCTTCATGACAACCTCGACGCCGGTGCTGGTTTCGCCGACGGGGCCATAGACACGGATCATCCTGTTGCCGCCGAAGACCAAGGTATCGAGCGCGTCGCGTATCGCCGTCAGCGGCGGCACGTCGGTGAGGTCGTAGGCTTCGTCGACGGAGGTTGGCATATCGGTCGTCGCCAGCAGCCGCGAGGTGCCGTCCTTGCGCAGCACGATCGCCTTGGTGCCCGTCGCTTCCAGCGTCTCCTTCTGCAGGGCGCGCGGCAGCTCGATCGGCTGCAGCCCATCGATGACGATGGCGGCGGCGGCGGCCGTGTTCAGCCGGTCCTGCAGCCAGCGCAGGCGCATGCTGGCCACCGAGGGAAAGAAGATGAGGATTTCAGCAAGCATGATGAAGAAGACAGTGAGCCAGAGCAGCTTGCCGGACAGGCCGCCGAACAGGCCGGCAGACGGGCAGCGGCCCTTGGCAGCCTCGCCGGCCGCCGGGATTTCCGCCGAAGGATTGTTGCCCTGGTCTTGCACCGGCATTTTCTCTCGCCCGATCGGCGGCGCGGCCGCCCTCACCGCGAGAACAGGATTGGTTTCAGACTTGGCCGGCCTAAAATCAATCCTGTTCTCGCTTGTCTGTTAGAGCATGATGCCGTCCGAAAACCGCTTACACTTTTCGGCATCATGCTCTGGAGCTCTATATTAGACCAATAGGCTCCGCTTTCAAATCTTTGCGAGCAGCGTCAAGTCGTCACAAAAACGCCGCCCGGAGGCGGCGTTCGAAAGCGCATTCTTGGGAAAGATCAGAATTCTTCCCAACTCTGTTCGGCGGCGGCCGCACTGCCGCCGAAGGCGCGGGCGACTTTGGCAACCGCCCGCCGGGCGGGCGAGGCGACAGGCTTGTGCGCCTCGGTGCGGGCAAGCGCAACCGGTGCGGCTGCATTCGAAAGCTTGAAGCGCGCAATGAGGTGCACCAGCCCGTTGGCTTCGGCCGAGAGCCTATGGGTGGCGGCGGATGTCTCCTCCACCATCGCAGCGTTCTGCTGCGTGACCTGATCCATCTGGTTGACGGCGGTATTGACCTCCTTGAGGCCGGTCGACTGCTCGGTCGCAGCCGTGGCGATCGAATGGATATGGTCGTTGATGGCGATGACCCGGGTGCCGATTTCCGCCAGCGCCTCGCCGGTCGCCTGGACGAGCTTGACGCCGACCTGCACTTCGTCGCCCGACTTGGTGATCAGCGCCTTGATGTCCTTGGCGGCGGTCGCCGAACGCTGGGCGAGTTCGCGCACTTCCTGGGCGACGACCGCAAAGCCCTTTCCGGCCTCGCCGGCACGCGCTGCCTCGACGCCGGCGTTCAGCGCCAGCAAATTGGTCTGGAAGGCGATCTCGTCGATGACATTGATGATCTGGCTGATCTCACGCGAGGCCTGCTCGATACGGCCCATGGCCTCGACGGCGTTGCGCACGACGACGCCGGAAGCGCCTGACTTGTCCTTGGCTTCAGAGACCATGACGGTGGCTTCATGCGCCCGCTCAGTGGAGTTCTGGACGACGGCGGTGATCTGATCGAGCGCTGCCGACGTCTGTTCGAGGGCGGCTGCCTGCTGCTCGGTGCGCTTCGAGAGGTCGTCGCTCGCATTGCGCAGCTCGGCGGTGTTGCCGTTCATCGCTTCCGTCGTCTCGCGCACTTCGCGCATCGTCGCCTGCAGCGTCGCGAAGGTATTGTTGACGTTCTGCTGCAGCTCGGCGAAGGCGCCCTGGAAGCTGCCGTTCATCGTCTGGGTGAGGTCGCCTTCGGCAAGGCTGGCGATGACGCGGCGGGTCTCGCCGACGCCGGCATCGACGCTCGACAGCAGCGTGTTGATGTTGCCGGCGAACCGGTTGAGGTTGTCGTCCTCATAATCCTTGGTGATGCGGTGGCTGAAATCGCCCGCCGCAGCCGCAGCGACGACGACCGACATGGACGACTGCAGGTCGTCGCTCTTGGCGCGCATGGCCACTTCCTGCGCGTTCAGGCGCTTGACGGCAAGACCGTTCTCCTTGAAGACGGCGACCGCTGCGGCCATTTCGCCGATTTCGTCCTTGCGGCCGGCAAAGGGAACCTCGGCGTCGAAATTGCCGTCGGCGACCTCCTTGATCGCGTGGGTGACGCGCTTGATCGGGCGGCTCAGATGGCTGGTGCCGATATAAAAGCCCATGCCGACGCCGATCGCGATGCCGATGCCGGTGATGCTGAGGACGAGCATGAGGATCCAGGTGCGGAAGCTCTCGATCTCGTCGTTGACGGCCTGGAGCGCGGTCTTGTCGATGGCGACGACCGCGTCGATTTCGGCCTGGAAGGCCTTGCGGTTGGCGCGGTTGGCCTCATTGTTGCCCTGCTGGCTGGCGGCCTCGGGGCCGACTTCGGTGCCGAGGCGGGCCGTTTCCGTACGGAACGTACGGAATTCCGCGGATCTCGCGACGAGCTTGGCAAAGGTTTCCTTCTCGCCCTCGGGGACGAGCGGCGCCCAGCCAGCAATGACCTTGTCGATCTCGTCGAGGCCGGCCATCAGGCCCTTGGCGAAGTTCGGCGTATCCTTGATATCCTTGGCGGCATAAATGCCGCGCGATTCCATGACCACAGCCGTGACGAAACGGTTGAGGCGTTCACCGGCATAGGCACGAGCGGCAGCATGCTCATAGGCTGTGAGATTGCGGTTATATTCGCGCATGGCGGACAGTGCCGTTGCGCCGATCAGAAGCGCGACCGCGCCCATCACGGAAACCAGCAGGTTAATTTTGCCGCGGATCTTCAATGCAATGCTCCCTAACTACCACACGGCCCTGGAAAGCAAATCTCCAGCCGATGGGCTCAACATCGGCGAAATTGATTAAAGTTGTGTTCAATGTTTACGATTGCGCCAATGAAATTCTATGGGTTTGAGCAGTCACCGAGATGTGCTTTCGCTATAAAATGGCGTATCGGCGGGAAATAAACTTGAGGATGCAACAATACTGCAACCGCCTAGCGCAATCGCTATTTCTTAACACCGCAGTGCGAAAAATCACAGTCGAACCAAGTGCCGATTGGAATTCGTCCGGTATAATTGACTTTCCCGGGCTTCATCGGTATAAGCCGCCGCACGTCCGGTCATTCAGGCCTTTCTTGGCCCGCCCGTTCGAAAAACAACGCTCCTTGCATCATGCAAATTCAAGAAGGGCCGCACTCCGCGGTGTTTAAATAAATGAAGCGTACCTACCAACCATCCAAGCTTGTCCGCAAGCGTCGCCACGGCTTCCGTGCGCGCATGTCCACGAAGGGTGGCCGCAAGGTCATCGCTGCCCGCCGCGCGCAGGGCCGCAAGCGTCTCTCGGCCTAAGGCCGAGTTGCCCGAGAAGAGATGGCGGGCGAATTGACGACCAAAGAACAAAAACACACTGTCGGGCGGCTGAAAAGCCGCCCGCAGTTTCTTGCCGTGCGCGAAGGCGAAAAACGCCGCGGCGGCCTCTTCCTCCTCGAAGTCCTCGACCGGAGGGAACCCGACAGCCAAGCCCGCGTCGGTTTCACAGTCACCAAAAAACATGGCAACGCGGTCGAACGGAACCGCATGCGGCGACGCCTGAAAGAGGCGGTGCGGCTTCATGCGGGGTTTGCAATGCAGCCCGGACACGACTATGTGGTTGTCGCGCGCAGGGACGTGCTTGAGGCGTCCTTCAAAGAATTGACTGCGGAACTGAAATCCCGCGTGGAAACCAGGCCGAAACACCGGCGCTCCGGAGACGGGCGCCCCAGGAACGTATGATGGAAAACAACCGCAATTACTTCATTGCGATCGCTCTCTCGGTGCTGATCGTCCTCGGCTGGCAGTTTCTCTACATGAATCCGCGTATCGAGGCCCAGCGCAAGACGCAGGAAGCCCAGAAGGCGCAGCAGCAGACCGAGCAGGTGCAGCAGCCAGCGGCAGGCGGCCAGGCACCTGCCCAGACGAGCGGTTCGGCACCTTCCGGCCAGGCGGCCGCGACGGCGACGCTCGAGCAGGCGCTCGCAAAAACCCCGCGCGTTGCCATCGATACGCCCGCCCTTTCCGGCTCGATCAACCTTGCCGGCGCCCGCCTCGACGACCTGAAGCTCAAGGGCTATCACGAGACCGTCGACGACTCGAGCCCGATCATCACGCTGTTCAGCCCGGCGGAAAGCAAGGACGGCTATTTCACCGAACTCGGCTATATCGGCAGCGACGCGACCGGCGCCGTTCCGGGTCCCACGACCCTCTGGACGGTTCCCGAGGGCGCGAAGCTCACCGAAAAGACGCCGGTGACGCTCTCCTATACCAATGACAAGGGCCTGACCTTTACCCGGACGATCAAAGTCGACGACCGCTATATGTTCAGCGTCACCGACAAGATCGAGAATGCCGGCCAGGCACCCGCCTCGCTTTCCTCCTACGGCCGCGTGACGCGTTACAACAAGCCGACGACCCCCTCGGTCTACGTTCTGCATGAAGGCTTCATCGGCGTCATCGGCGACGATGGCCTGATCGAAACCAAATACAGCGCCGTCGAAAAAGAACCGGTGCAGCCGGCCAAGTCCACCGGCGGCTGGCTCGGCATCACCGACAAATACTGGGCGGCGACGATCGTTCCGCCGCAGACGTCGGCCTATGAAGCGCGCTTCTCGCATTTTGCCGACGGCCAGCCGCGCTATCAGGCCGACTACAAGGACGATGCCTTCACCGTTGCGCCGGGCCAGTCGGTCGAGCTCAAAAACCTCGTCTTCGCCGGCGCCAAGGAAGTGCCCGTCATCGACGGCTATGAAGCTTCCTATTCGATCCCGAAATTCGACCGCCTGATCGACTGGGGATGGTTCTATTTCATCACCAAGCCGATGTTCACGATGATGGACTTCTTCTTCCGCTTCTTCGGCAATTTCGGCGTGGCGATCCTGTGCACGACCATCGTCGTCAAGCTGTTGTTCTTCCCGCTCGCCAGCAAGCAATATGCCTCGATGGCGAACATGAAGCGCGTGCAGCCGAAGATGGAAGAGCTGAAGGCCAAGTTCGGCGACGACCGCATGGGGCTGCAGCAGGCGATGATGCAGCTCTACAAGGAAGAGAAGATCAACCCGATCGCCGGCTGCTGGCCGGTGGCGCTGCAGATCCCGATCTTCTTCTCGCTCTACAAGGTGATCTACATCACCATCGAGATGCGGCATGCGCCGTTCTTCGGCTGGATCCAGGATCTTTCGGCGCCCGATCCGACGACGATCGTCAATCTGTTCGGCCTGCTGCCCTTCGAAGCACCGACACTGTTGCATCTCGGTGTCTGGCCGCTGATCATGGGCATCACCATGTTCGTGCAGATGCGCATGAACCCGACCCCGCCCGATCCGACGCAGGCGATGATCTTCAACTGGATGCCGCTGGTGTTCACCTTCATGCTGGCAAGCTTCCCGGCCGGCCTCGTCATCTACTGGGCTTGGAACAACACGCTCTCGGTGCTGCAGCAATCGCTGATCATGAAGCGTCACGGCGTCAAGATCGAACTCTTCGACAATCTGAAGGGCATCTTCCGACGAAAAGCGGCCTCATCGAAATAACGCGCGTCAAGCCCCGCTTCGGCGGGGCTTTTCGTTTCCAGCCGTCGCGAGAGAGGCAAGGCATGCCCGTGCGCGGCGCCTCTGAAGCTTGACATCTGCCTACAAAACCACGAAGCCCGACAAGAGACCCAACCCGGAGGTTGCTGAGCCCGCATGCCCGACACCGAAAAGCCGCTCTTCGGCCATCCCTGGATCTTCATCCGCGGCGTACCGTCGCTCAATTTCCTGCCGCCGGAAGGGCCGCTGGAAGTGGCCTTTGCCGGCCGCTCGAATGTCGGCAAATCGTCGCTGATCAATGCGCTGGTCGGGCAGAAGGGCCTTGCGCGCACGTCCAACACGCCGGGGCGCACACAGGAACTCAATTATTTCGTTCCGGACGGTTATTCCGGCGAAGGCGAGGACCTGCCGCCGATGGCGATCGTCGACATGCCGGGCTATGGCTATGCGCAGGCGCCGAAGGAGCAGGTCGACAAATGGACCAAGCTGGTCTTCGATTACCTGCGCGGCCGCGCGACGCTGAAACGCGTCTATGTGCTGATCGACAGCCGCCACGGCATCAAGAAGAACGACGAGGACGTGCTGACCCTGCTCGACAAGGCCGCCGTTTCCTACCAGGTCGTCCTCACCAAGACCGACAAGATCAAGGCGCCGGCCGTCCCGAAACTCATCGCCGAGACGGCGGAAAAGATCCGCAAGCGCCCCGCCGCCTATCCCGCCGTGCTGTCCACGTCTTCGGAAAAAGGTGACGGGCTGGACGATCTGCGCCAGGCGATCGCCGAAACCGTCGGCATCGCAAACTGGAAGTAGAGATCGCCTCCTGCCCCTCCTCCGGCTGCCGCCACCTTCTCCCCGCCCGCGGGGCGAAGGAACATGCCGCGACCTTTCCGTTCCCCTTTAACTCCTCGCGGGGCACGTCCCCTCGCCCCGTTTTAACGGGGAGAGGGTTAGGGTGAGGGGCGGCCATCCGCGCCAAGGGAAGACCCTGCTCTGCCAACAAGGGCGGGCTTTAGGTCTTCGGCAGCAGCACCTTGTCAACGACATGGATGACGCCGTTCGACTGCTTGACGTCGGCGATCGTCACATGGGCGACATCGCCGTTTTCATCGGTCAGCGTGATCTTGCCCATGCTTTCCCTGGCCTTCAGCACGCAGCCGCCGACCGTCTTGATGTCGTGTTCGCCGCCATCGTCCTTGATCATCTTGGCGACCGCCTTGGACATCGCGTCGGCCGCGACCACGTGGCAGGTCAGCACCTTGGTCAGCTTCTCCTTGTTTTCCGGCTTCAGCAGCGTCTCGACGGTGCCATCCGGCAGGGCGGCGAAGGCCTCGTTGGTCGGTGCGAAGACGGTGAAGGGACCCTTGCCTTCGAGCGTGCCGACGAGACCGGCCGCCTTGACGGCTGCGACCAGCGTCGTGTGATCCTTGGAATTCATGGCGTTCTCGACGATGTTCTTGTTCTCGAACATCGCGGCCCCGCCGACCTCTGGATTTTTCGCGTGGGCAGCGAAGGCTGCGGCCGACATGGCGGTGGCGAGCGCAACAGCGCGCAATGCAGACTTGGTCATGATTTTCTCCTCAGGCCGGAGCACGTCCGCCGGCTTGATGCCTGAGCGTCGTCCGGACATTTCGAACTACGGAAGACCGCGCCGAAGAGTTTCACCAAAGAAGATGTATTACGGACGCCGCACGGTGCCGCTTGCAACGACAGGGCCGGTCGCCTGTCCCGTCGGAGAGCCGCCGAAAGGTTCGAGGCTGACGGCAAGTTTGGCGCCATCGGCTATCTGAGCGCGCAGATCGGCTGGAATGACCAGCTCTCCGCTTTCGCCCTGCTGGAAGACGCCGAGGGATTTGGGCATGCCGCTGCCCGGCACGAGCCAGAGTTCCAGCGATTTTTCCTCCGGCTTGCCAGCGGCGACCGGCACGATCTTCAGCGTGCCGCTCTGGATCTCGTAGGAGGCGCGAAGATTGATGGCGTTGTTTTGGCCCGAAAGCTCGGCCACCAGCGGTGTCGGCCCCTGCGGCTGCGGCACGACGCCTGAGGCGAAGATGACGGCGCTGACGGCGACGACGATGCAAGCAAAGGCCAGCGAGCGCCAGAAGACGGCGGAATTCCAGAGCCCTTGCGAGAAGGATGGGGGCTTTTCGCCGTCGCCGAATAACCGAGCCTCGATCTGCTTGAAGGTCTCGCGGCTCGGAGCGACGCCCTCATATTCGTCGTTGAAGGCGGAGAGGTTGGTTTCCCAGCGGCTGACGATCGCAGCGAAGGTCCGGTCGTGGCGCATGCGCTCTTCCACCACCCGGCGATCCTGAAGCGACAAAACGCCAAGCACGTATTCGCCGGCGAGGACCTCGTCGCGGGAGCGGTTTCCCTTGCTTTTGTCGGGCGATGTCATCGTTCCATGCACTCTCTCAGTTTCAAGAGGCTGCGTCTGAGCCAGGTCCGCATCGTGTTCAGCGGCACACCAAACTGATCGGCCAGTTCCTGATAGCTCAGCCCTTCGACATAAGCCCGTTTCACCGCGACCGCCCGATCAGCTTCCAACTCTTCCATGCAGGTGTCAATCCGCCTTCCTTCATCCTTCGTCACTGTCTGCATTTCCGGGTCGGGGCCGGCATCGGCAAGATCGTAGGCGCTGTCCAGTTCGTCGGCGATCGGCTTGCGCGCCCGCATCAGGTCGATCGCGCGATTGCGTGCAATCGCCGCCAGCCAGGCCGACGGCGCTCCCGAGGCCGCGGAGAAGCTCCGGGCACGCTGCCAGATGCTGATATAGACCTCCTGCAGGGCTTCTTCGGCCTCCGTGCGATCCTTCAAGATACGCAGGCAGATCGAGAAAAGTTTCGGCGCCGTCTGGTTATAGATGGCAACGAAGGCCTTGCGATCGCCGAGCGCGACGCGTCCGATCAGGTCTTTGATCTCATCGCCTTGCATGCGTTCCTCATATCGTGGCTGCGCCGCATCGGACGGAAAAGTCCGCCGGCTCCGTGCCACATACGAAAAACTATTGCGTGCTGGATTATTCCCTCTGTCAGAAACTTGCGATAAAAGGCCGCGATCAATTCTGCGGGGTTCCCATGAACGAGTCCGAAAGCGAAATCCAGGCACGTCTTCTCGCCCAGGCGCTGCCCTTCATGCAGCGTTATGAGAACAAGACGATCGTCGTGAAGTATGGCGGCCACGCCATGGGCAATCCGGAGCTCGGCAAGGCCTTTGCCAGCGACATCGCGCTGCTCAAGCAATCGGGCGTCAACCCGATCGTCGTTCATGGCGGCGGCCCACAGATCGGCGCCATGCTGAATAAGATGGGCATCGAATCGAAATTCGAAGGCGGACTGCGCGTCACCGACCAGAAGACGGTCGAGATCGTCGAGATGGTGCTCGCCGGCTCGATCAACAAGGAGATCGTCGCGCTCATCAACCAGACCGGCGAATGGGCGATCGGCCTTTGCGGCAAGGACGGCAACATGGTCTTCGCCGAAAAGGCGCGCAAGACCGTCAAGGATCCGGATTCGAACATCGAGCGCGTCCTCGATCTCGGCTTCGTCGGCGAAGTGGTCGAGGTCGACCGCACGCTGCTCGATCTGCTCGCCCGCTCCGAGATGATCCCCGTCATCGCGCCCGTGGCGCCGGGCCGCGACGGCGCGACCTACAATATCAACGCCGATACCTTCGCCGGCGCCATTGCCGGTGCGCTGAACGCCACCCGCCTGCTGTTCCTGACGGATGTGCCCGGCGTGCTCGACAAGAACGGCCAGCTGATCAAGGAACTCTCCGTCGCCGAAGCCCATGCGCTGATCGCCGATGGCACGATCTCCGGCGGCATGATCCCGAAGGTCGAGACCTGCATCGACGCGATCAAGGCCGGCGTGCAGGGCGTCGTCATCTTGAACGGCAAGACGGCCCATTCCGTCCTGCTCGAAATCTTCACTGAGCACGGCATCGGCACGCTGATCGTTCCCTGATTGAGGCTGCGCCCTTCCCCAGTGCGAAGGGCGCACCTTCATGCCGAGTTATATCGGCCTCAAAGCTGGCTATAGACCGCCGCCGCTTCCTGCTTCAGCTTTTCCATCATCGAGCGATAAGGCCCCGGGCCATAGCTGACGCGGCCGACGCCGAGCTTTGCCAACGCTTTCACATCGGGGGCGCCGGCCCTCATCATGATATTGACCGGCAGCGACGATGCCGCGCAGATCCTTTCGATCAATGCAGCGTCGATCAGGCCCGGAACGAAGAAGCCGCTGCCGCCGGCGGCCGCATAGGCCCTGCCCCGCTCTATCGCCTCGTCCACCAGGCTCGCATGCTTGGAAAGATCGCTCTCGGCGAGGAAGAGGTCTGTGCGGGCATTGATGAAGAAGGGAATGCCTTTCCCGTCCGTCATCTCGCGAATGGCGCGGATACGGGCCGCCTGCCGCTCGGCCGGATGGAGGCCGCTGCCGCCGACGACCCGATCCTCGAAATTGATGCCGACAGCACCAACCTCCACCAGCTTGGCGGCATTGGCGGCAGCACCAGCGGGCTCCGGGGAATACGCACCTTCAAAATCGACCGAAAGCGGCAGGTCTATAACATTGGTGATGGATTTCACCGTCTCGACCAGCGCCGGCATCGGCAGCTTTTCGCCGTCGGCATAACCTTGCGCTGCCGCGACCGACCAGCTTCCCGTTGCAAGCGCCTTGGCCCCGGCATCGGCAACGGCGTTCGCCGTGCCAGCGTCCCAGATATTATATAGGACGACCGGATCGCCCTTCTGATGCAACGCGTGGAATGCCTTGGCTTTGTCAGTCTGGTTCATGCCGTCTCCTCCATCTTTGCCTGTGCTCTGACCTTCTCTTCATGCCGCAGCAGCCACTGCTTGCGCCAGAGCCCTCCGCCATAGCCGGTCAGCGAACCATCCGCCCCGAGAATGCGATGGCAGGGCACGATGATGGCGAGCTGATTGGCGCCGTTGGCGCGACCGACGGCACGCACGACCTCCGGCCGCTCCATCTCCCTTGCGAGATCGCCATAGGCGCGCGTCTGACCGACCGGGATATCCACGAGCTTTGCCCAGACATGCTTTTCGAACGGCGTGCCGCCAAGCGCCAGCGGCGTTTTGAAGACGGTAAGCCTGCCTTCGAAATAATCGCGAATCTCCGCTTTGATCTGGTCGATGACAGGCGTCCGGCCGATCGCGACCGAAGAACGGACACGCTTCTGCAGTGCCTGGAGTTCGGTCGGCAGTGCCTTGCGATCGTGAAACTCGAGAAGATGCAGATATGTCTGGTCGGCGACCGCAATCATCGGTCCGAGCGGCGTGTCGAACCAATCGGCAAAGAGCAGTTCGCGGTTCTGCGAGAGCACCGGCGCTTTGCCGACGAGCCGCTGAAACGCCGTGCGGAAGCCGCTCGGGGATTCGTATCCGGCCTCGATCTGCGCATCGATCACCCGCGCCCCGTCGGCGAGCTGCCGGGCCGCCTCTCCAAGCCTGATATAGCGGACAATGTCGTGAAAGGTCATGCCGAGCGCCCGCTTGAAGGCCCGGCGCACCGTCGAGGGATCAAGCCCCCGGCGCACGAGTTCGTCCTCGGTCCAGCGAACCTCGGGCTCGTTGTCCAGCCGCGCCAGCAGATCATCGACAACAGGCTCCCTGCCAGGCTGCTCCAGCGGCCTGCAGCGCCGGCACGGGCGAAAGCCGGAATGCATGCAGGCGGCGATCGTATCGAAGAAGATGGTGTTTTCCCGCTTCGGCTTGCGCGCCGGGCAGGTCAGACGGCAGAAGATGCCTGTCGTCTTGACGCAGACATAGGCCTGGCCCTCATAATCGGCGCGGCGCGCGATCAGGGCGTCATAGAGCGTATCGTCGTCGGGGCGTTCGAAGAGCATGCCGACTTTCTAGCACCTCGCGCCTGCCGCGTCCGCCGAAAATCGGGCGTCTATTTTTTCTTGTCGATTTCCCTGCGGTCGCGCCTGTGCAATAAGACGCCCATGACAAAGATCGACCGCACGCCTGAAAAAGCCGATTTCGAACACGTCACCGACTGGGTGTTCGACCTCGACAACACGCTCTATCCCCATCATGTCAATCTCTTCGCGCAGATCGACAAGAACATGACGGCCTATGTCGCAGCGCTCTTGCAGATGGAGCGGGACGAAGCGCGAAAGCTGCAGAAGCAGTATTATCTCGACCATGGCACGACCCTGCAGGGCTTGATGATCCATCACGGCATCGACCCGAATGATTTTCTCGAAAAGGCGCATGCGATCGACTATTCGGCGCTGACGCCGCAGCCGGAACTCGGCGAGGCGATCAAGGCGCTGCCGGGGCGCAAGTTCATCTTCACCAACGGCAGCGTCAAACATGCCGAGATGACGGCCGGCGCGCTCGGCATTCTCGAGCATTTCGACGACATATTCGATATCGTCGCCGCCGACTACGTGCCGAAGCCGGCGCAGGCGACCTACGACAAATTTGCGGTCCTGAAGCGCGTCGAGACGAACAAGGCGGCCATGTTCGAAGATCTGCCGCGCAACCTGACTGTGCCCAAGGCGCTCGGCATGCAGACCGTGCTGCTCGTGCCGCGCAATCTGGAGGAAACCGTCGTCGAATGGTGGGAGAAAACCAGCGGCGAGGAAGATCACATTGATTTCGTCACCGACGACCTCGCCGCTTTCCTCGGCAAGGTGACCGGATCCGGCCGCTGACGGCATCACGTTACGAAAGTTTCACCCGGCTTACCGATGTTTAACTGGGTCTTCCCGCCTCGTTGCCATAGCTTCTTTCGTGAGGGGACACCTTACGAAAGGGAAATACGATGTACCGCAACAAGCTGATACTGGCAGCGCTTTCCTCCGTCCTCGTTTTCGGCGCTGCAGCCGGAGCAAGCTTTGCTGCGCCCGGCGACGGCCCGCGTCAGCACGCCGGCAAGGGCCGTCCGGACTTCGGTGCCTTCCGCGAAATCACCTATGTGCGCATGCTCAAGCAGTTCGACGTGAATAAGGACGGACAGGTCACCAAGGACGAGGCGAAGGAAGGTATCGACAAGATCTTCGTCGCGATCGACACCAACAATGACGGATCGCTGACACCGGGCGAAATCCGGCAATACCGGCAGACGCAGATGCAGGCGATGCGCGACCAGCGCAAGCAGAATGCCGACGAAAACAGCGACGCGAATGCCGCCGGCAAGACGGCGGAGAACAACGATCAGGGCCGGCCGCCGCGCGAGGCTCACGAAGGCCGTGACGGCCATCGCTGGATGCGCCATGGCGGCAACATCATGAACGCCTCGATCATGATGCACCGGATCGATACCGACGAGAACGGCCAGATCTCCAAGCAGGAGGCCGAAGCCGCCATCGACAAGCTGTTCGTCCGGATGGACCGCAACAAGGACGGCGTCATCTCGATCGACGACATGCCGGACCGGCCGTTCCTGTAAGGCGAGACGAGCCACTGCCTCGCTCTTTCCTCGCGCTGGCGGGGAAAGAGATTCTCGGGCTTCTTCAATCGGAATGCGGCGCTAAGCCCTTATTCGCGGCGTTCGTAGAAATCCTGCACGATCTTCCACGCGGCTTCGGCCGTCTCGACGAAGCTGATCAGTTTGACGTCGTCCGGCGCGATCGTGCCGAATTCGGCCAATGCGTCGAAGTTGATGATGCTCTTCCAGAACGCCTCACCGAACAGGATCAGCGGCAGGCGCTCCATGCGCCCGGTCTGGATCAGCGTCAGGCATTCGAAGAACTCGTCGAGCGTTCCGAAACCGCCGGGAAAGACGGCGATCGCCTTGGCGCGCACCATGAAATGCATCTTGCGAATGGCGAAATAGTGGAAGTTGAAGCTGAGCTCCGGCGTCACATAGGCGTTGGGCGCCTGTTCGTGCGGCAGCACGATGTTGAGGCCGATGGAAGGCGCGCCCTCGTCGGTCGCGCCGCGATTGCCTGCCTCCATCACGCCGGGGCCGCCGCCGGTGACGATGACATATTCATGGAAGTCGAAGGTCGCCGAATATTTCGAGCAGAGCCGGGCGAATTTGCGCGCCTCGTCATAATAGACGGATGCCGCCTCCAGATTGGCGCGCTGGACATCGTTGCGCGCCGCCCAGGCGCTCTGCCCGGGAGCGGGAATGCGGGCGCCGCCGAACATGACGACGGTCGAGCGGATGCCGCGTTCGGTCAGCATCATCTCCGTCTTCAGGAGTTCCAGCTGCAGGCGGATCGGCCGCAGCTCCTCGCGGCAGAGGAAATCCTCATCGACATAGGCAAGGCGATAGGCAGGCGACATCGTCTGCGGCGTCTTCGGCACGGCCTCGGCGCGCTGCCTGTCGGTCGAGCTGCTCTTCAGCGGGTCCCATACGCCATCCTTGCGCCTAGAACCGCCGTTTCGTCCCTTCGCCATATCGAAATGCCTTTCAGTCCTGCCGGCCTTAGTGCCGGATATGTCGCTATAACGCCTTGAATCCAGATTGATCCTGCCCGAAAAATCATTCCATTCTACGGGCGCATGCTGTAGAGCAGGACACAATCCCGCCAACCGCAATTCCGGAGACTGCGCCGTCTCCACGATAAAGATCGAAGTTTAAGGAATTCCCATGAGCGCCACCGACCTCGCATCCCTCGAAAAGACCATCGAAGCCGCCTTCGACAATCGCGACAATGTGAACACGTCGACGAAGGGCGAGGTCCGCGACGCGGTCGAAGCAGCGCTCAATCTGCTCGACGAAGGCAAGGCGCGCGTGGCGACACGCGGCGCCGACGGCGCCTGGGCGGTCAATCAGTGGCTGAAGAAAGCGGTGCTCCTGTCCTTCCGCCTCAACGACATGGAAGTGGTCAAAGGCGGCTCTGGCAATTCCACCTGGTGGGACAAGGTTCCCTCGAAGTTCGAGCACTGGGGCGAGAACCAGTTCCGCGCCGCGGGGTTCCGCGCCGTGCCGAACTGCGTCGTGCGCCGCTCGGCCTATATCGCTGCGAATGCGGTCCTGATGCCGTCCTTCGTCAATCTCGGCGCCTATGTCGGTGAAGGCACGATGGTCGATACCTGGGCGACGGTCGGCTCTTGCGCACAGATCGGCAAGCATGTGCATCTCTCCGGCGGCGTCGGCATCGGCGGCGTGCTGGAACCGATGCAGGCCGGCCCGACGATCATCGAGGACAATTGCTTTATCGGCGCCCGCTCCGAAGTGGTCGAGGGCTGCATCATCCGCGAAGGCTCGGTGCTCGGCATGGGCGTCTATATCGGCAAGTCGACCAAAATCGTCGACCGCGCCACCGGCGAAGTGATGTATGGCGAAGTGCCGCCCTATTCCGTCGTCGTTGCTGGCTCGATGCCGTCGGGCAATGCGACGATGGCGAACGGCCAGCCGGCGCCGCATCTCTACTGCGCCGTGATCGTCAAGCGCGTCGATGAAAAGACCCGCTCGAAGACCGGCATCAACGAGCTGCTTCGCGATTGATGACATCGGGAAATTGATCCGGTAAACAGGCGGGCGTCTTTTTGCGCGAGGCGGTCCCGCCTTGCCATGTCTTTGCCATTCCCGCTGGATAGTTCGACCGCCATGACCGCTACCGATCCCGTCGCAAATCTCCAGACACTGATTCGCTGCCCGTCCGTGACGCCCGCCGAAGGCGGCGCGCTGACGGCGCTGGAGGCGATGCTTGCGCCGCTCGGCTTCAAGATCGACAGGGTGAAGGCGAGCGAAGAGGGCACACCCGATATCGAGAACCTCTATGCCCGGCTCGGGAACGACGGTCCGCACCTAATGTTCGCCGGCCACACCGATGTCGTGCCCGTCGGCGACGAGGCCTCCTGGACGCATCCGCCCTTCGCCGCCGAGATTGCCAAAGGCGAGCTTTTCGGCCGTGGCGCCGTCGACATGAAGGGCGGCATCGCCTGCTTCGTCGCCGCCGTCGCTCGCCATATCGAGAAGAACGGTCCGCCGAAGGGCTCGGTCTCCTTCCTCATCACCGGCGACGAAGAAGGCCCGGCGATCAACGGCACGATCAAGCTGCTGCAATGGGCGGCCGATCGCGGCGAACGCTGGGATGCCTGCCTCGTCGGCGAGCCGACCAATCCGGACAGGCTCGGCGACATGATCAAGATCGGCCGACGCGGCTCGCTGTCGGGCAAGATCAGGGTTCATGGCGTGCAGGGCCATGCGGCCTATCCGCATCTCGCCGACAATCCGGTGCGCGGCATTCTGCAGCTGACCGAGGCGCTGATGGACCCGCCCTTCGACGGCGGCACCGACAACTTCCAGCCGTCGAACCTCGAAGTGACCACCATCGACGTCGGCAATCCCGCGACCAATGTCATTCCGGCCAAGGCATCGGCAAGCTTCAACATCCGCTTCAACGATAGCTGGACGGCCGAGACGCTCAGGGCTGAAATCCTGCGGCGCCTCGACGCCGCCGCCCGCGACGGCGGCTTGCGACCGGGCCGGGAGCCGGTGAAATACGACATCGTCTGGGCCGACCGGCCGAGCCATGTCTTCCTCACGCGCAACAATGCCCTGATCGCCTCGCTGTCATCCGCCGTCGAAAGTGTCGTTGGCCGGTCGCCGGCGCTTTCGACCACCGGCGGCACCTCAGATGCGCGCTTCATCAAGGATTACTGCCCGGTCGTTGAGTTCGGCCTCGTCGGCCAGACGATGCACATGGTCGACGAGCGCGTCGCCGTTTCCGATCTGGAGATGCTGACGGCGATCTACGAGACCTTCATCGCCCGCTGGTTCGCCAATGCCGGGTCTTAAGGAAGTTCAATATTATCTGGCCGGCCTCTGGCTGCTGATCCGGCTGGATCCGCGCGGCTTCCGCTTCCTCGACATGTCGGAGCGCGGCGTCAATCGTTCGTTCTGGGCGATGGCCTGGTGCCTGCCGCCGATGGGCATTTCCTGGCTCTGGTGGCGACAGGCCTTCCTGCGGGCGATGCCGCCGGAAGCCGATGTCGACTTCGCCTTCTATGTCAGGCTTAGCCTCGTCGAGGTCGCCAACTGGTTCGTGCCGCTGGTCTTTGCCGGGCTGCTGCTGCTAGCCTTCCGCATGGGCGAACGCTTCGCGCCCCTCGTCGTCAGCGTCAACTGGCTCGGCGTGCCGCTTTCCTACATCAACGGGCTGCTGCTGGCGCTGGTCTTCTTCCTGCCCGGAACCGTCGGCTTCGTCTCGCTGCTGCTGCTCGCCTGCATGCTGGCGCAGGTCTTCGTGCTGGCGCGCATTTTGCGGATGATCTGCTACGGCCATGCGCTGATGGTCGGCGCGCTGACGCTGGTGCTGCTCGTGCCGCCGATGATCCTTTCGGAATATCTCCAGCGCTTCCTCGGCATCTATCCGATCTGACTGGAGCGGCAGAGCTTTAAGACAGATCGTCGTCGGTTTCGTCGCTCGGCCTTCGCCGGTTGGTGATCACCTCGGGATAGTCCACCTGCATGAAATAGAGCCCTTCCGGCGGCGCCACCGGGCCGCAGGCCTTGCGATCCTGCGCCTCGAGCGCCGCCTGCACGTCGTCTGGTGTCCATTTGCCCTCGCCGGCAAGCTTCAGCGTGCCGGCGAAGGACCGGATCTGGTTGTGGAGGAAGCTCTGAGCGGTGGCGCGGATCTCGATCAATTCGCCGCTCCGCGTCACATCAAGCCGGTCGAGCGTGCGCACCGGGCTGTTCGCCTGGCAATGGGCGGAACGGAAGGTGGAAAAATCGTGCCTGCCGACCAGCCTCTGGGCGGCGGCATGCATGACCTCGTGGTCAAGCGCCTTCGGCACCCACCAGGCCCTTCCGGCCTCCAGCGCCAGCGGCGCGCGGCGGCTGACGATGCGGTAGAGGTAGTGGCGTCTCAGCGCCGAGAAGCGGGCATCGAAAAAGTCAGGAGCCGCCTCGACGTCGACAATGGAGACACGCTCGCCGGCGAGCCGCAGATGCGCGTTCAGAGCGTTCTGCAGCTTGTAGGGCGACCATTCTTTTAAAAGATCGGCATGGATCACCTGGCCCATGGCGTGGACGCCGGAGTCGGTGCGGCCGGCGCCGCGGATCGAGACGGTTTCACCGGTCAGCGACAGCACGGCGGCCTCGATCGCGCCCTGCACCGAGGGACCGTTCTCTTGCCGCTGCCAGCCGACATAGGGGCCGCCGTCATATTCGACGGTCATGCGGTAGCGCGGCATCAGGTGAGCCTCGTGCCTGCCGCCAGCGGCGTGCCCCTGAGAAAATCGGCTGCGGCGAGCGGCCTGCCGCCCGCCTTTTGCAGCCGTGTCAGCCGCACCGCGCCCGAGGCGCAGGCAATCACGAGGTCATCCGTCAGCAGCTCTCCGGCCGCGCCTTCTCCCGCTGCCAGTTTCGAACCCAGCACCTTCACCCGTTCCGGCTTGCCGCCGATCTCAAGTTCGAACCATGCGCCGGGGAACGGCGCGAGGCCACGGATATGATTGTGCACATCCCCCGCATCTCTGGCAAAATCGATGCGGGTCTCGGCCTTGTCGATCTTGGCGGCGTAAAGCACGCCCTCTGCCGGCTGCGGCGTCAGCGGCAGGTCGTTCATCTCCAGCTTCACCATGGCTTCCGCCATCGCCTTGGCGCCGACCTGCATCAGCCGGTCGTGCAGCTCGCCCGCCGTCGTGTTCGGGCCGATCTCGACTTCGCGGGTCAGCGCGACGGCGCCGGTATCGAGGCCCTTGTTCATCTTCATCACCATCATGCCGGTCTTTTCGTCGCCCGCCATGATCGCCCGCTGGATCGGAGCCGCACCCCGCCAGCGCGGCAGCAGCGAGGCATGGCCGTTATAGCATCCGTCCCGCGTGCCGTTCAAAATCGCCTCCGGCAGCAGCAATCCGTAGGCAACGACGACGCTGACATCGGCATTGAAGGCGGCAAACCTCTCGCGCTCCTCCGGATCTTTGAAATTGACCGGCGTGAAGACGGGAAGACCGAGCAGCTCGGCCGCCTGGTGCACCGGCGATTTCTGCAGATCGAGCCCGCGCCGACCGCCCGGCCGCGGCGGCTGCGTATAGACAGCAACGATCTTATGCCCGGCATCGACGAGCAGGCGCAGGGTTGGGACCGAGAACTCCGGGGTTCCCATGAAGATGATGCGAAGGGACATTCTATCTCGCCAATTGAGGATCAGCCGTCTTCAAACGGGTTTACGAGCTTGAGATCAACCCCCTCGAAATCTCTGGTGTTGCGGGTGGCGAGCGTTGCGCCGTTCGAAAGGCAGATGGCAGCGATCATGGCGTCCTTTGTTTCCATCGGCCATCCTGCCTTTCTGCGCGCAGCAGCCAGCAGGCCGTAGCGATTCGCCGCACTCAGGGAAAACCCGAGCAAACGGCCGGAAAATTCAGACTCGATCCGGTTGAAGTCGGAGATCAAGGCCGTCTTTCGCCTTCCGTCATCAAGGAGTTCAAGGCCATAGCGCATTTCCCCTACCGAGATCGTCGTCAGGAATAGCGTCTCGACGTCGTAAGCATCCAGCCAGTTCAAGATCCGCTCGCTGTGCGTCCTTCCCTGCAATTCGGAAATCACATTCGTATCAAGCACGATCATCTGTCGAAACGCGGCGGCTCGCGATCGCGTTCGTGGCGGGCCGCGGCGATAGCTTTGACTTCGTCCTCGCTCAATCTTTCCTCGCCGATGAGGGAGCGCAGGCGCTGCCCGGCGGAAGCACCAGAGCGCTCCACCGCAATCTGACGGCGGATGATTTCGATCGCTTCCTCCGAAAGGCTGCGGCCATTGCGCTGCGCGCTTTCCTGAAGCTGCCGCTTCATCACTTCCGGAACATCTCGAATAAGCAGGTCACCCATGGGCACCTCCATTATGATATCGGTGATATCATAATGCCTCGCCGGCGCATTTTCAACGCTCGTCAGAGTGGCTTGGATTTCGCCGCTTTGGTGAATTTCTTGATCACCATCTCCCGCTTCAGCCGCGAGATATGGTCGATGAAGAGTACGCCATTCAGGTGGTCGATCTCGTGCTGCAGGCAGGTGGCCAGCAGGCCGTCAGCTTCTACCGTCTGCTCCTGGCCGTTCCGGTCGAGAAATTTCACCGAAACGATCGCCGGACGCTCGACTTCGGCATAATAATCCGGGATCGACAGGCATCCCTCCTCATAGACGGACCGCTCGTCGGAGGATGTGACGATTTCGGGATTGATGAAGACCTGCGGCTGCTTTTCCTCGCCCTCGCGCGCAACGTCGATCACGAGCATGCGGCGCGGCACGCCGATCTGGATGGCCGCAAGGCCGATGCCGGGCGCATCGTACATGGTTTCCAGCATGTCGTCGGCAAGACGCTGCAGGTCGCGATCCACCCGCTCGATCGGCTTGGATATCTGGCGGAGGAGAGGATCGGGAAGAATGATGAGTGGCTTAATGGTCATGGCGTTCCCATAACCCATCTTTTCCGACTATGGAATTATCCGGTGGCGGGGGAGCGCGCTTTTTTGCCTCCCCGCCCCGAATTTTGCCATATTCGCGTCATGCCGCCCGGCGGGCAGCGACGGCGGAACGGCCTTCGGGCTGAGCACGGAAGCGCCGCAGCAGCGCGATCAGGCTCTCCACCTCATCCTTGAGACGGCGGGTTTCCGCCGAGGTATGCTCGACCATGCCGGAATTCTGCTGGGTGATCTCGCCCATGCTGCGGATCGCCACGCTGACTTCGTTGACGCCGGTCGCCTGATCGCGCGCGGTGGCGGCAATATCGGCGACGAAACGGTTGATGATGTCGATGCGGCTGATCATGTCGTTCAGCGCCTCGCCGGTGCTGGAAACGATGTCGACGCCTTCGTTGACCTGCGTCGAGCTCTGCGAGATCAGGTGCTTGATCTCCTTCGCGGCTTCCGCCGTGCGCTGGGCGAGCTGGCGGACTTCCTGGGCGACGACGGCGAAGCCCTTGCCGGCATCGCCGGCGCGGGCTGCCTCGACACCGGCATTCAGCGCCAGCAGATTGGTCTGGAAGGCAATCTCGTCGATAACGCCGATGATCTTGGAGATTTCGGTCGAGGATTTCTCGATGCCGGCCATCGCCGAGACGGCGCTGGTGACGAGTTCGCCGGAGTTCTTCGCCTTCTGCTGCGTTTCGCGCACGGCGTCCGACGCCTTCTCGGCATTGGCGGCCGTCTGGCCGACACTGACGGAAAGCTGCTGCAGGGCCGCCGAACTTTCCTCGACGCCCGCTGCCTGCTGAGCGGTGCGCAGCGCCAGATCGTTGGTCGCGTTGGAAATGACGTCGGCACCGCTCATGATATGGCCGGAGGTTTCGCGCACTGACCCGAAGGACTGGCGAAGGGCGCTGACGGCACGGTTGTAGTCCGCGGCCATCTGCTTGAAGTTGCCGGGAAGGTCGGCCGGCAGCGTGGCGTCGAGGTCACCATTCGACAGCGCCTCCAGACCGCGGCGCAGCTGCTCCAGCGCCATTGCCTGGTCGGCCTCGGCCTTGGCGCGCTCTTCTTCCAATGCGCGGCGCTTGGCTTCGAGCGTCTCGAGGTAAACGGAGATGGAATAATCCATGTCGAGCATGCCGGCCTTGATAACGGCCGAAAGCTTCTCGGCCAGCAGCTTGCCTTGCTGGCGCGCGAAGATCGACGGCCATTGCTTCTCCATGATGCCCTTGACCAATTCGGACATGAGGATGGCGTAACCGCCGATGTACCAGCGCGGCTCCAGCCCGATGCGGGCATGCGTGCGGCCGACGGCGGTCACGCCGGCGACATAGGTCTCATCGAAGGCACCGCCGGCGAGATTCGTCCAATGATCCTGCTGGCGCTTCTTGGCATGGCCCATATGGGACTTGTCGGAAAAGAAACTCGCGACAGCGGAGGTCTTGGCGATCTTGGCGTAAAATTTGTCGAGCGCGCCGCCAATCAATTCGGCGATGACAGGGCGCAGATCCCGCATCGATTTGCGTGCGGCGTCGTCCAGTTCGATGAAATCGAGGCGCTGCCTGAGGGCACTGTCAGTCTGCTGGGACGTCATGGGGATCTCTGTACTTGGCGCGAATGCGCGGGAGGGTTCTGCGCCACAGGTTTTGGCGAATATAGTTGAGCAATGGTTAAATTAGCCCGCGATTTCTTCTCGCGAGCGAAGAAGACCGACAGCTTGCGAAGATGTTGGGGACCATCGATTTCGTTCACGTTTTGATCTGTATCTCGCCATTTCTTCTGTTATGGTTCCAGCATGACCAGTCATTCCGAATCGCTCACTCTTTCCCTTGGCTCGATCAGCCCGGCCATGTTGGCGCTTGCCGGCGGGGCTTTCGCTGCCCTGATCCTGCTGGCGATCGTCCTTCTTCTGCGCAGCGCCGGCCTTCGCCGCGAGCAGGCGGAAGAGGCGAGCTTTCGCGCCGCCGAAAGCGAGGCGCGCATGGCCGAGCTTCTGAAGATCCAGGCGGAGATGCAGGGCCGCATCACGGCCATGACCGAGGTCTTCGGCGCGCGGCAGAGCGAGCTCAACCAGGCAATCAACCAGCGTCTCGACGGCATGTCGCAGCGCATGAGCTCGACGATCACTGAGCAGACGAAATCGACGCATGAGAATCTGCAGCGGCTGCAGGAGCGGCTGGCGGTCATCGATGCCGCGCAGAACAATATCCAGACGCTCGCGAAGGATGTCGTCGGGCTGCAGGCCATTCTTTCCAACAAGCAGACGCGCGGCGCCTTCGGCCAGTCGCGCATGGAAACGATCATCGCCGACGGCCTGCCGATGGGCGCCTACACCTTCCAGCCGACGCTTTCGAACGGTTCGCGGCCGGACTGCACGATCCGCATGCCGAACGACGCGCCGGCACTGGTGATCGATGCGAAATTTCCGCTGGAAGCCTGGAATGCGATCCGCGATGCCGGCAGCCCCGAGGCCGGCAAGATCGCAAGCCAGCAGTTTCGCCGCGACATGGACGTCCATATCCGGGACATTTCCGAGAAATACCTCATCCAGGGGGAAACCCAGGATACGGCCTTTCTCTTCGTGCCGTCCGAATCAATCTTCGCCGAGATCCACGAGAATTTCGAGCCGGTGGTGCAGAAGGCGCATCGTTCGCGCATCGTCATCGTCTCGCCGTCGCTGCTGATGCTGTCGATCCAGGTGATCCAGGCCGTGCTCAAGGACCAGCGTATGCGGGCGCAGGCGCACCTGATCCAGGGCGAAGTGGCGCTCCTCATGGACGATCTCGGCCGCCTCGACGAGCGGGTGCGCAAGCTGCAGGGTCATTTCGCCATGGCTCAGAAAGATATCGACATGGTGGTCACGTCAGCCGACAAGCTGACCAAGCGCGGCGCCAAGATCGAAGCGCTGGAATTCGAAGCCGGCGGGGACGGCAAGCCTGCTCGCGACAACGAGCCTGCGGCCAAATCGGTGGAAAGCCGCACCGGCCTTCTGAAACTCCGGGTGGTTGACGAGGAGTGACCGCTTCGGGCAGTGTCTGCTCCACATTTTAAAAGAGTTGGAACATGACGTCGCCCGCATGTTCCAAAGGACGGGACATCCTCATGATCACAGTTTTCGGGTCCATCAATATGGACCTTATCGCCACGACGGAGCGCCTGCCGAAGCCCGGCGAGACGGTTGCCGGCAACGGCTTTGCTACGGCCGCCGGCGGCAAGGGCGCCAATCAGGCGCTCGCAGCGCGCCGCGCCGGCCGCTACGTGCATATGGCCGGCGCCGTCGGCAAGGATGCCTTCGCAGCGGATGCGCTCGCCCTGCTCGATGATGCGGGAACCGACCTTTCTCTCGTCAGGCATGTCGACGGCCCGACAGGCACCGCGCTGATCCTTGTCGGCGGCGACGGCGAAAACATGATCGCCGTCGTTCCGGGCGCCAACGGGCTGGTGACCCCTGCCGATGCCGAAGCGGCGGTCGGCCGCATGAGCGAGGGCGATATCCTGATGCTGCAGCTCGAAGTGCCGGTTGCAGCCGTCGAGCGCGCACTTTCGGCAGCCGGGGCCAAGGGCATCACCAGCATTCTCAACCTCGCGCCGCTGATTCCGGACGCGTCGCGCCTCGGCCGGTTGGCCAATATCGTCATCGCCAACGAGACCGAGTTCGAACGGCTTGCCGGACAGGACGGGCTGGACGCCGAAGCGCGCGAGGCCGCCCTCGTCCGCCTGCATCAGGAGACCGGCCAGACGCTGATCGTGACGCTCGGCGGCGACGGCGTCATCGCCATCCGTGACGGTGCAATTTCAAGGGCGCAAGGGCTGGTGATCGACCCTGTCGACACGGTCGGCGCGGGCGATACTTTCTGCGGCTATTTCGCCGCGAGCCTCGATGAAGGGCTTGATTTTCCTTCGGCGCTGCGCCGCGCGGCGGTTGCCGGTTCGCTGGCATGCCTCAAATCAGGGGCGCAGCCTTCGATCCCCCTGAGCGAGGAAGTCGCAGACAGGATATAAGTCAAGTCTCTTTGCGAAACCGCCGGTAACGCCCCTTAAATCTAAGGGAGTTTCTTGCGGTTTTGCTTATGCACGCGACTAAAATTTCATTCAAATTTAAGAGATCTCTGGCGATGTTGCTCATGATCGCCGGCCTCTACTGCCTTTGGTTCCGGCCTCCATTTGGCTGCTCCATGAGGGAGCGGTGCTTTGCTCCTGTGCCGAAGAATGCCCGTTCGGCGCATCCTTGCCCGAGGAACCCATGTTCATTTTTCGCATGAAATCGCTTGCGGCGAAACTCATCGTCATTACCGGCGTCGCCATCGCGCTTGTTCTCGCCGTTTCGAACTTTTTCCTCATTGGCCAGACCCGGGATCGCGTCCAGACGCTGACGATGGATCAGGCCAATCTCGAGGCAAAAGCGATCGCCAATGAAATTGCCGCCAATGTCGGCGAACTCGCCAGCGCCGCGCGCAGCATGTCAGGGGTCATCGGCCGTGCCCATGAAGGCAAGTCGCTCGATCGCAAGGGCATGATCAACGTACTGAAAGCCAATCTCGAACAGAATGCCTTTGCCTTCGGCAGCTGGTTCTGCGAGCAGCTCGGCGCCCTCGACGGCAAGACGACCGAGATCGCCAACAACAACGACGAAGGCACCAACAAGAACGGCGCCTTCACGCCCTACTGGTCGAAAACCAAGGATGGCGGCGTCCAGTATTCGACGTTCGACAATGACTATGCCGCCGAATGGTGGAAGCTTGCCGCCGACAGCGGCAGGGGAGCGATCACGACGCCCTATCTGGCTGAAGGAACCGACGTACCGACGCTGCTGACCTCGATCGCCTATCCGGTCACATCGGGCGGCAAGATGATCGGCGTCGCCGGCGTCGACATCTCGCTGAAGTCGCTGACCGACAAGCTGCAGGCGCTGCATCCTTTCGGCTCCGGCCGCGTCACGCTGCTGTCGCAGACCGGCAACTGGATCGTCGCGCCGATCCCCGACCTGATGACCAAACAATATGACGGCGAAGGCGCCGATGTCGTCAAGTCGGCGCTGTCGGGCAAGCAGCCCGGCCTGGTCAGGAACCTCACCTATGACGGCCTCGATCCCTTCGACCGCGTCGTCTATCCGTTCGAGGTCCCGGGCGTCAACGCCACATGGGTCGTGCTCGTCGACGTCCCGCACACAGTGATCAACGCGCCGGTTCAGGACCAGACCTACATGATGATCGCGACCGGCCTGATCGTGCTCGGCGCGGTGATGCTCGCGCTCTATTTCGCCGTCCGCGCGTTCGTGCAGCGGCCGCTCGGCAGCCTCGTCGCCAGCGTGAAGGCGCTCAGCGACGGCGAATACGCCGAGCCGGTCGCCGCCCAGGACCGCAGCGACGAAGTCGGTTCGGTCGCCAAGGCGCTCGAAGGCTTCCGCTTCAAGCTCGCCGACAGCCAGCGCCTCGAAGACGAGGCCACCAACCAGCGGCAGGCCGCCGAGACCGAACGCAGCCGCTCGGAATCGGAGCGCCAGCAATCGGTGTCGCTGCAGCGCCATATCGTCTCGATTGTCGGCGCCGGTTTGTCCGAGCTGTCTCACGGCAATCTCGGCTACCGCATCACTGAGGAATTCCCCGGTGAATACGGCAAACTGAAGCAGGACTTCAACGCCGCCCTTGCGAGCCTCGAAGAGACCATCAACACGATGAATCTGAGCGTCGTCAATATCGGCGCCGGCACCGGCGAGATCAGCAACAGCGCTTCCGACCTCGCCAAGCGCACCGAGCAGCAGGCGGCAAGCCTTGAAGAGACGGCCGCTGCGCTCAACGAGCTCACCGCGCAGGTCGATTCCAGCGCCGAGAACGCGCGCACGGCAGCCGACAACGTCAATCTCGCCTGCCAGGATGCCGAGAAATCGGGCGAAGTGGTGCAGAAGGCGATCGCCTCGATGCAAGGGATCGAGCAATCTTCGACGGAGGTCTCGCGGATCATCGGCGTCATCGACGAAATCGCTTTCCAGACGAACCTGCTCGCCCTCAACGCCGGCGTCGAAGCCGCCCGCGCAGGCGAAGCCGGCAAGGGCTTCGCCGTCGTCGCCCAGGAGGTGCGCGAACTCGCACAGCGTTCGGCCAACGCCGCCAAGGAGATCAAGACGCTGATCAACACCTCGGCGGTCCAGGTCAAGGAAGGCGTCGATCTCGTTGGGCGCGCCGGCGGCACGCTGCATAAGATCGCCGAACAGGTGATGGGCATCAACAGCCTCATCCGGCAAATCTCGGCGTCTGCCAGCGAACAGGCCGTCGGCCTGAAGGAAATCAACCAGGCCATGAACCAGATGGATCAGGTGACGCAGCAGAACGCGGCGATGGTGGAGGAAGCTACCGCTGCGAGCGTCGCGCTCAACGACGAGGCGCAGACGCTGAAGGCGCTCGCCACCCGCTTCAGGGTCTCGGGTTCCGGCAATGCCGCGGCCCTCGCCTCCGTCGCGCAGCAGATGCGTGCGCCAGCCGCTCCTGCGATCCGCCACTCCGCCAGCACGGTGCGCCGGCCCGCCGCCGCATCACGCGGTTCGGCTGCGGTGGCGCAGGACAGCTGGGAAGAGTTCTGAGCCCTTCCGTTCAGCTCGCTATCAATGAAAAAGGCGCCCGGGAGACCGGGCGCCTTTTTCATTCGGAAACGGATAGCGTTCAGGCGGCGTTCGACGTCTGCTCTTCGTTCAGGAAGGCATAGATCGCCGAAGCGGAATCGGTGGCACGCAGCTTTGCGACGAGATCATGATCGCGCAGCACACGGGCAATACGCGACAGCGCCTTGAGATGGTCGGCGCCGGCGCCTTCCGGCGCCAAAAGCAGGAATACGAGATCGACCGGCTGGTCGTCCAGCGCCTCGAAATCGACTGGCTGCTCCAGCCGGGCAAAGATGCCGACGATCGAATGGATGTTCACCAGTTTGCCGTGAGGAATGGCGATGCCGTTGCCGACGCCCGTCGATCCCAGGCGCTCCCGCTGCAGGATGACGTCGAAGATCTCGCGCTCGGAAAGCCCGGTGATCCTGGAGGCTCTTGCTGCCAATTCCTGAAGCAACTGTTTCTTGGAATTTACTCTAAGGGCGGGAATGATCGCATCCTGATGGAGCAAATCTGCCAATGCCATTTCTTTTTCCTTCTGTCGCCGGGATCAGATGATGCAAGGAGCGGCGGTAACTCCGCCGCTCACCGCCCTGATCTCAGCCTTTGATATTGGCTGAATCGATCCAGCCAATATTTCCGTCGTGGCGACGGTAAACGATGTTCAGATGTTCCTTGCCGGGGCTGCGGAACAGGAGAAGCGGCTCGTCGGTCATGTCGAGCGCCATCACGGCGGTGGCGACCGACATGGTCTTCAGTTGCTTCGTGCTTTCAGCGACGATCGCCGGGGCGAAATCGTCGGGAATTTCATCTTCGTGATCAGGAACGGAATCCATGACCGTGTAGGAGACTTCTGCAAAACCATTTAGATGGTTTCCGGCATGATGGTCCTTCAGCTTGCGCTTGTAGCGGCGCAGACGCTTTTCGATGCGCTCGGAAGCGGCGTCGAAAGCGAGCTGAGGATCGGTCGCTTCGCCGGCCGCATGCAACACCACGCCACTGTCGAGATGGAGCTTGCAGTCTGCGGAGAAACGGGAACTCGCCTTTTCCACGGTCACCTGGCCGGAATACCCCCCGTCGAAGTATTTCGTGATGGCCATACCAATTTGGTCCTCGATCTTTTGACGGAACGATTCACCAATTTCCATATGTTTCCCGGATACACGCACACTCATGGAGTTTCCCTTCTTATGGTCGTTTGCGGGTATCAGTTTACGCCAAGCCTCAGGTTCATCCAAGCACTTCGCGCAATCTCAAGCAAGATCGGCGCGAGCCTGCGTGCCCTTGGTACCCTTTGGATGATGGGGATAACTCCAAATGCCGTCCACGGCATCGATTGCGGCGGGCTTCTAGACGGGGGCCGCCGAAAAGTCAATAGGGACGCCCGATGCGCATTGGAGACAGCCGGAAAGCCTATGGCCGCTGGCTGCCGAGACGACGCCGCCGATTCTCCTGCAATCGTTCTCAGCCGCCCCGCGCCGGCAATGCCGCCGCCCTTCTCTGGGGGATCGTCATGGCTGCGACGCCGAGGATGACGCAAACGAATCCGATCCACGCCGTCGGGCTCAGCGTCTCGCCGAGGAACACCATGCCGATCGCAACGCCGATCGGCACCCTGAGATAGGCCTGAGAGGTGGTTCCGACGGAACCCAGCGTCTGGACGAGGCGAAAATAGATCGCGAAGGCGAGAGCGGTGGAAAAAGCAGAAAGGGCGAGCAGCGCCAGCACCGATGCTGCGGAGGGATCGAGTTCCCATGGCCGATCGACGACGAGGCTCACCGGCAGCAGAATGACGGCGCCAGAAATCAACGAGCCGGCCGCCGGCACAGCGGGATCGAGCCCCTTGAAGTTCTTGCTGAAAATTGCGGCACCTGCGTAACAGATGGTCGCCAGGATGATGGCGATCTGTGCCGTCAGACTTTCGCCGAGTCCCGCCAGCGCTTCGATACCGATGACGAGGCAAATGCCGGTCAGCCCCGATATGACGCCGAAGAGCTTTCGCAGGCTCACCTGCTCGTGGCGGGTGATCAGCACTGTCAGCAGGAAGGTGAAGATCGGTGTTGCCGAATTCAGGATCACCGCCAGTCCGGCATCGACGGATTGCTCCGCCCAGGCGATCAGCGTGAAAGGAACGACGCTGTTGAGCCAGGCCTGAACGAAAAACCGGCCCCATGTCGCGCGGTCGCGCGGCAGCCGGACACCCCGGTAACGAAGAATGGCGAGCAGAATGCCGCCGGCGATCAACGTGCGCGCGGCGATCAGGGTGACGGGCGGGATGGTCTCGACGCCGATCTTGATGAAGGTGTAGGAGGAACCCCAGAGGGTGGCGAGCGCCAGCAGCAGGGAAAGCTCCCTGGCAAGGCTCGGATTCTGCTGCGTCATGTAGGCACTTCAATATTCGTTGAGACCAGCGAGGAGTAGCAGCATTGGCAGCAGAATGCTTCGATCCCGATCGAAGCATTCAGGCGTCAGAAGCCGGTGACCTTGGCGAGCGCCCGCTTCTCGCGGCGGCGCTGGACCGAGGAAGCGATGTTCATCGCCTCTCTATATTTGGCAACCGTGCGGCGGGCGAGGTCGATGCCGCCCTTTTTCAGCATGTCGACGATATCGTCGTCGGAGAGCACCGCGTCGGGGCTTTCCTGCATGATCAGCGCGCGGATCTTGTGACGCACGGCCTCGGCCGAATGGCTGTCGCCGCCCTCGACGGCGCTGATCGAAACCGTGAAGAAATATTTGAGCTCGAAGAGGCCGCGCGGCGTCAGCATGTATTTGTTGGATGTGACGCGGCTGACTGTGGATTCATGCATCTTGATCGCCTCGGCGACCGTCTTGAGGTTTAGCGGGCGCAGATAATCGACCCCGTGCAGCAGGAAAGCATCCTGCTGGCGAACGATCTCGCTTGCCACCTTCATGATCGTCTTTGCCCGCTGGTCGAGGCTGCGCGTCAGCCAGTTGGCGCTCTGCAGGCACTCGGAAAGAAAGGCATGATCCTCACCGTTCTTGGTCACGCGGGAAAAATAGGACTGGTTGACCAGCACGCGCGGCAGCGTATCCGGATTGAGTTCGACCAGCCAGCCCGCTTCCGCGGAGGGCCTGACGACCACATCGGGCATGATGGCTTCGGAAACGCCGGCCTCGAAGCCGCTACCGGGCTTGGGATTGAGCTGACGGATCTCGGCGAGCATGTCGAGAAGGTCTTCCTCATCGACGCCGCAAAGGCGCTTCAGCGTGGCGAAATCGCGCCGCGCCAGAAGTTCGAGATTTTCGACCAGCGCCTGCATGGCGGGGTCGTACCGGTCCTTCTGCTTCAGCTGGATCGCTAGGCATTCCGACAGGCTGCGGGCGAAAACACCAGGAGGATCGAGCGTCTGAAGGGCGGCAAGCACACGCTCGGCCTGCGCGAGGCTCGTGCCCAACCTTTCGCCCGTTTCGGCCATATCGGCCTGCAGATAACCCGCATCATCGAGCTGATCGATGAAGTTCTGCGCGATCAGCCGGTCGGTCATATCGGGCAGGACGAAGGGGATCTGCTGGGCGAGATGATCGCGCAGCGACACCTGGCCGGCGACGAAATCATCGAGATCGTAATCGGCGACCTCGCCGCTGCCGGGCATCGACTTCCACTGACTGACGAGCTCCGGCGCATCGAGCCGCTGCGGCGCACCGTCATCGGGGAAGACATTGGTATAATTGGCGTCGAGCTCGTCGTTCAGCCGGCTCGTGCTGGCGCTGCCGCCATTGTCGTACCACTCGCTGGAGAGCGCCTCGGCGCGGCTGTCGTAGCCGTCGTCGGCTGCGGCGTCCTCCGGCTGATGGTTGTAATCCGCCTCGTCGGTTTCGCCGCGTTCGCCAGCCGCCTCGCCGTCATTCGCCGGAAATTCGAGCAGCGGGTTCTTCTCCACTTCCTGGGCGATGAACTGGGTGAGTTCAAAATGCGTCATCTGCAGCAACTGGATGGATTGCATCAGTTGCGGTGTCATCACCAATGACTGGTTCTGGCGCAGGAAAAGATTGGCGGACAGTGCCATGACGGACGCGAAACTCCCCACGATTCCTTGGGAAACCGCGTCCGATCAACGCCTCAGGCCACGGAAATCCAACTTGGCCCAAAAATTGCTTTTTTATCGGGTTTGGTCAAGCGGAACTGTGCCGCCATGGTGAATTTCTGCCCGTTCCGCCGTCAGAGGCTGAAATTGTCACCGAGATAGAGCCGGCGCACTTCGGGATTGTTGACGATGTCGTTGGCGCGGCCGTGGGTCAGCACTTCCCCGGCATGGATGATATAGGCGCGGTCGATCAGGCCCAGCGTCTCGCGCACATTATGGTCGGTGATGAGAACACCGATGCCGCGGGCCGTCAGGTGGTGGACGAGATTCTGAATGTCGGCGACCGAGATCGGGTCGACGCCGGCGAAGGGCTCGTCGAGCAGCATGAAGGTCGGGTCGGTGGCAAGGGCGCGGGCGATTTCCAGGCGGCGGCGTTCACCGCCCGAGAGGGCGACGGCGGCACTCTTGCGCAGCTTCTGGATATGGAATTCCTCCAGAAGCTCGTTCAGCTTCTGCTCGCGCTCGGCCTTGTCCTTCACGTGCACTTCGAGGACGGCGCGGATGTTCTCCTCCACCGTCAGCCCGCGGAAGATCGAGGCTTCCTGCGGCAGATAGCCGACGCCGAGGCGCGAGCGGCGGTACATCGGCATGGTCGTGACTTCGTTTCCGTCGATCTCGATCGTGCCTTCATCCACCGGCACGAGGCCGGTGATCATGTAGAAACAGGTGGTCTTGCCGGCGCCGTTCGGGCCGAGCAGGCCGACGGCCTCGCCACGGCGCACCACCAGCGAAACGCCGTTGACGACGCGACGCGTCGCATAGGTCTTCGTCAGACCACGTGCGATCAGCGTTCCCTGATAGCGGCTCTTGTCGGCGGCACCCGAGGCTTGCGGCTCAGGTTTGCCGAACATGGTGGATAGCGATGATAATTTCACGTGGGAGGCCGGTTTCAGTTCTGCTTCTGCTGCTGCGATTTCGGATCGAGCTGAATCTGGACACGCCCGCCGCAGCTTTCAAGCTCCGCCTGGCCGGTTTGCATGTGAACCGTCAGCTTACAGCCGGTGAAAACGTTCGGCCCGTCCGACAATATGACTTTATTTCCCTCATCCGCCGTAAGGATGAATGTCTGCGAGGCCATGTCGAAATTACCGTCATCGGCGGTCGCCGTCTGGGTGCCCGAGACCAA
Organism: Rhizobium sp. R339; assembly: GCF_002211395.1. Lineage (NCBI taxonomy): Bacteria > Pseudomonadati > Pseudomonadota > Alphaproteobacteria > Hyphomicrobiales > Rhizobiaceae > Rhizobium > Rhizobium sp. R339. The sequence continues at coordinate 362,422 of NZ_LOKV01000023.1, read as the reverse complement.
GTAGACCTTGTCCGTCACCAGGATCTTGTCGATATCGGCGCTTCCGGATGCAAGCGAGGCCGACTGCTGCGGTTGCGCGGCGGGCTGGCTCCCATCGGCGGCCGGCTTTGCCGCCTTGTCCTTGTAGTAGACAGTCATCTTGCCCGACTGCATGGTCGTCGTCCCCTGGACGACCTTGACGTTGCCGGTGAACAAAGCAGTGTGTTCCTGATCGTGGATTTCGAGCTTGTCGCTTTCGATCTGGATCGGCTGGTCGTTGGAAAGCTTCATGCCCGGCATCGAGGCCGTCGCCTGCTGCGCGCCAGCGCCGGAGGCCGTCAGAATAAGGGCAAATGCGCCGGCAATGAGTGCCAGGCCAGTCTTGCAAATGGAAATGCGACAATCTTTTGTCATAGGTGACCCGGCTGGTTAAGTGCCCTGTTTATGGATGGTGGTGGGATCGACATTCATGCGAACATTCCCCTCGAATGTGATCACGCGCCCCTTATCGGTGATCTGAAGCGTGTTCGCAACTATGGAGGCATTGTCCTTGGTGATGGTGACGGGATCGTCGCTGCGCATGTTTCCGCCCTTGATGTCGAGATGGGCGGACTGGAATTTCGCATTGAGACCGCTGCTCAGCACCAGGGTGAAGGGGGTCGTCATATGCAGATTGTCGGTGGCGCGATTATAGTCGGCGGTCGAGGCGACGACACGGGCGATCAGCCCGTCATTCATCGGCACGGCAGCCTTGATGGTTTCAAGTGTGATGAGATCGGGATCGCGGATATCCTGCAGCGCCCTTTCGGCAAGCATGGAATAATTGATGCCGTCGGAATTGCGTCCCGAGATCGCCGGCTTTTCCATCACGACCTTGCCGTTTTCGATCTTGGCGCCTTCGATCTTGATATTTTCGGGCAGGTAAGTGCGGATCACCGACACCGCAATGAAGGCGAAAGAGACGATCAGGGCTGCCGCAGGCAGCAGGACCTTCAGCCGCCGCACGCGAGCAGAATGGAACAACGCATCGCCATAGGGGGTCTTGCCGGACCCCGCAAAAGCGGCGCTTCCGTTGTTCTTCAGGGTATCGAGCATATGCCTCGTCCATGTGCGGTGATCGCCGCGCCTTCGTAACAAAGCCGGCCGCCAATCACAGTTCGTTTCGCATTATTACATTGGCTTGCCAATATGGAATTTTTTCTGCAACAAGCAAGAAAACGGAAAAGCATCAAAAAGTGGCATTCGTACGTGCCGCTGCCACCCTATTTCACCGGACCCATCGGCGGATGCCGAAACCGGAGCCCAGCGCTGGAGGTTTTCATGGACAGTTCGATCATTGCGGATCGGCGGCGGCTGCGCCGCAAGCTCGGATTCTGGCGCATCGTCGCGGTCGCCCTGATCGTGGGGCTTGGTTTCGCCTTCTATCAATTTGCTCTCGGCGACGCCGGAACGGCGCGCCCGCATGTCGCCCATGTGACAATATCGGGGCTGATCGTCGATGACGACGAGCTTCTCGAGCGATTGAAGAAGATCGAGGCCGACAACCAGGTCAAGGCGGTGGTGGTTTCGATCTCCTCGCCCGGCGGCACGACCTATGGCGGCGAAAAGATCTTCAAGGCGATCCGGGCGATTGCGGCCAAGAAGCCCGTCGTCTCCGACGTGCGCACGCTTGCCGCCTCCGCCGGCTACATGGTCGCAACCGCCGGCGACACGATCATTGCCGGCGACAGCTCGATCACCGGCTCGATCGGCGTCATCTTCCAATATCCGCAGATCCAGCCGCTGCTCGACAAGATCGGCGTATCGCTGCAGGAGATCAAATCCTCGCCGCTGAAGGCCGAGCCCTCGCCCTTCCACGAGGCGAGCGAGGAAGCGAAGTCGATGATCCGCAACATGGTGCTCGACAGTTATAACTGGTTCGTCGATCTGGTGGCCGACCGGCGCAAATTGCCGCGGGATGAGGTGCTGAAGCTCGCCGACGGCACGATCTACACCGGCCGGCAGGCGCTGAAGGTGAAACTCGTCGATACGATCGGCGGCGAAGCGGAAATCCGCGCCTATCTCACATCGCGCGGCATCGACAGCGAGCTGCCGATGGTGGATTGGGACAAGAAGAGCAATACGCCCTTTCTGCTCGCGGGGGCTGTTTCGCGGTTGATTACGATCTTCGGTTATGATGATCTCGTCAAAGGCCAGGATCTCAATGGAATCCTGCCCCCAAAGTTGCTTCTTGACGGGCTGCTTTCAGTTTGGCAGGTTGGCCGCGATTGATAAGAAATCAATAATTTAAGGGGGCGACTGTGATCAAGTCCGAATTGGTGCAGATTGTTGCGGCACGCAACCCGCATCTCTATCATCGCGACGTCGAGAATATCGTCAACGCGGTTCTCGACGAGATCACCGATGCACTGGCTGCGGGTAACCGCGTCGAATTGCGCGGCTTCGGCGCCTTTTCCGTGAAGAACCGCCCTTCCCGTTCCGGCCGCAACCCGCGCACCGGCGATACCGTCTTCGTCGAGGAAAAGTGGGTTCCTTTCTTCAAGACCGGCAAGGAACTGCGCGAGCGGCTGAACCCCGGCCAGGCCGACGAAGAGGATTGAGCGGCGCGAACTGCCTGCGGCGAAACCGCACTTGAACTTGAAGGCCGTTTTCCTATTCTGCTAGAGCATGTCGCGCAAAGGTGTGCAGCGGTTTGTGACATGCGTAAAAACAAAGGCCTAAAGCGCAAGGCGCGAATCTGAAAGATCGCGGCTCGCTTTGGCGCATCGGCCCGAAAAGACCGGCGCAAATCCAGCATGTGGAGACCTGAAATGGCCAAGAAGATCGTCAACCTTTTGATTTTGTTGCCGCTCGGCGTCATTCTCATTGTCTTCTGCGTCGCCAACCGGCAGAGCGTCACGCTCGCCTTCAATCCGTTTAGGCCCGAAGACCAGGTGCTTGCGGTTTCCGCACCCTTCTTCGTCTTCCTGTTCATCGCGCTGATCACAGGCATGCTCGTCGGTTCGGCCGCCACCTGGTTCGGCCAGGGCAAACACCGCAAGCGCGCCCGCACCGAGGCCAAGGAAGCCATCCACTGGCAGGGCGAAGCCGACCGCCACAAGAATCGCGCCGAGGAAATTGCCGGGCAATTGCCGTCGCGCTAAACCATCCAATATTTCAGACAGCGGTTCTGCCGGTCATCAGGCCGGAACGAAGCTCAGCTCCTCATAATCGCCTTCCGGCGACGCGCCGTTGCCGGTGACCTCGAAACCATGGGAGAGGTAGAAGGCCTTTGCCCGCCGGTTTTTCACCAGGCATTTCAGGCGGTATTTGTGTCGCGGCCATTCCGGCAGCGCCCGCAAGAGCGCCGTGCCAGCGCCGCAGCCCTGAAATTCCGGGCGTATATACAGCATGTGAATGAAATCATCCGCCGGCCAGAGCGAGAGAAAGCCCGCCACGCCGCCATCCGCATGCTCGCAGACGAAGATCGTCTCGCCATTGGTATGGGCGGCGAAATCCTCGCGATGGAATTTGCCGGGATCGACCCAGACGAATGTTTCGCGGCGTACGGACAGATAGATCTCCGCGAGCGCTTCCTGGTCTTCCGCCCGCGGCGGCCTGATGGTCCATGTCATGATTCCGGCTTAAACCAAGCCTCTGGCCGCGCCAAGCCGTGACGTCAGTCCGCCGCCATTTTGGCGACGACGGCGGCATTGAAATCCGAAAAGAAACCCTCGGCGAGTCTGTGCGAGGTGGAATCGAGCAGGCGGGCGCCGAGCCCTGCGAGCCTGCCGCCGAGTTCGGCCCCGGCGCGGTAGTGCAGGATCGTCTCGGCACCGCTCTCCTCGAGCACGACATCCGCACTGCCTTTGGCAAAACCGGCAAGGCCGCCCTTGCCTTCGGCAGACAGCGTGTAGCTTTTCGGCGCATCGACATTGGAAAGCGTCAGCAGTCCGTGGAAGGTGGCCGACAGCAGACTGAACTTGACCTTGATCGTCGCCTCGAAGGTTTCCGGCGACAGCCGCTCGATATTTTGACAGCCGGGGATGCAGACGCGCATGATCTCGGGATCGTTGAGCGCCGCCCAGACGACATCCCGCGGCGCGGCGATGCGTTCTTCGCCGGTGAAATCCATTCGACAGCCCCATCTCCGATTCGCTCAATCTTATCCCAACGGCAAAGCGCTTTGCCAAGGCGGAAGGGAATGTTATCTGCCTGGCTTCATCTGGAGCAGGGATTGTGATGAGCGACGAGTTGAAGCCCTGGAGCGTGACGGCGAGCCGCATCACCTATGAGGATCGCTGGATCAGGCTTCGCAGCGACGACTGCCTGACCGCCGATGGAACCGTCATCGCCCCGTTCCATGTGCTCGATTACCCTGATTGGATCAATGTCATCCCGCTGATGCCGGACGGGCGCGTATTGCTGACGCGGGAATACCGGCATGGCCGCGGCGAGATCGTGCTCGGCCTCGTCGCTGGTGGCGTGGAACGTGGTGACATGGAGGCCGGTGATGCGGCGATGGCTGCGGCGCGGCGCGAACTGCGGGAAGAGACCGGCTACGAAGCCTCGACTTTCGTCAGGCTGCTCACTTCCTATCCGAATGCCGCCAACCACAGCAACGTGGTCACAAGCTGGCTGGCGCTCGGCCTGAACAGAGCAGGCGAACCCAGTTTCGACCCCGGCGAGAAGGCCGACATGCTGTTTGCCGATCTCGGGGACATCCTCGCCGATCTACGGTCCGGCGCCGTCATTATGCAGTCGATGCATGTCGCAGCGCTTTATTCGGCAGAAAGCTGGCTCCGCATGCAGGGACGCGAGGGCTTGAAATAAAGGCCGGGCCGGGAGAACCTGCTTCGGGGCTTGGTCGGCGCAGTTGATCCGGCGCGGTCTTCTGGGCTAGAGGACGAAAACCCCATGAAGACACCTCGACAGAGACGCGGAAGAGCACGTTGAAACAAAGAGAACGCCGGCCGGGCCAGAAGAAGACATCGGGTCCCGCCGGTGAAAGCCGCAGGGACGATCGGGCCGGCCGGCCGGCGAAGCCCGTCGCGCGGCCTGCGGCCGCACGCGAGGCGGTGCGCGAAGCTGCGGCACCAGCCGCGATTTCGCGCCCTCTCATGACGCGCAGCGGCGAGCGCCCGGCTGAGCGCGTGCCGGTTATTCTCGAATCGCTCGGGGCCGGCGACTTCCACCTGATCGACAGCGGCAACGGCCAGAAGCTGGAGCAATACGGTCCCTATCGCATCATCCGCCCCGAGGCCCAGGCGCTGTGGCAGCCTTCGCTGCCACCGCATGTCTGGGAAAAGGTCGATGCCGTCTTCACCGGCGATACCGACGAGGAAGGCACCGGCCGCTGGCGCTTCCCGAAGGAGGCGCTCGGCGAAACCTGGCCGCTCAACCTGCTCGGCGTCGATTTTCTCGGCCGCTTCACCTCCTTCCGTCATGTCGGCGTCTTTCCCGAACAGATCGTGCACTGGAGCTGGATGAAGGAGCAGGCCGAAACAGCCGGCCGGCCGCTGAAGGTGCTGAACCTCTTCGGCTATACCGGCGTCGCCTCGCTTGTCGCCGCCGCGGCGGGCGCCGAGGTTACCCATGTCGACGCATCGAAGAAGGCAATCGGCTGGGCGCGCGAAAACCAGGCGCTCGGGCGCATGGAGAAGCTGCCGATCCGCTGGATCTGCGAGGATGCGATGAAATTCATCCTGCGCGAGGAGCGCCGCGGCAGCCAGTACGACATCATCCTCACCGACCCGCCGAAATTCGGCCGCGGCCCGAACGGCGAGGTCTGGCATCTCTTCGAGCATCTGCCGCTGATGCTCGACATCTGCCGCGAGATTCTCTCGCCGAAGGCAGCCGGACTGGTGCTGACGGCCTATTCGATCCGCGCCAGCTTCTATTCGATCCACGAACTGATGCGCGAGACGATGCGCGGTGCGGGCGGCGTGGTCGAATCCGGCGAGCTGGTGATCCGCGAGGCAGGCGCCGACGGCAAGACGCAAGGCCGCGCGCTTTCCACCTCTCTCTTTTCCCGTTGGGTGCCGAAATGAGCAAGGACTTCCACGATCAGGGACCGCGCAGGGTCGGCCAGGTGAAAGAAGTCACCTCGCTCGCCAATCCCATCATCAAGGACATCAAGGCGCTGACGAACAAGAAGTCGCGGGAGGAAAGCGGGACTTTCCTGGCCGAGGGGCTGAAGCTCGTCATCGACGCGATCGAACTCGGCTGGACGATCCGCACGCTGGTCTATGCCAAGGCTGCCAAGGGCAAGCCGCTGGTCGAACAGATGGCGGCGAAAACAGTCGCCTCGGGCGGGCTGGTGCTCGAAGTCAGCGAAAAGGTGATCGCCTCGATCAGCCGCCGCGACAATCCGCAAATGGTCGTCGGCATCTTCGACCAGCGCTGGAAGCCGCTCAGGGATATCCGGCCGAAAGAGGGCGAGACATGGGTGGCGCTCGACCGCGTGCGCGACCCCGGCAATCTCGGCACCATCATCCGCACGGCCGATGCGGCCGGCGCTTCCGGCGTCATTCTGGTTGGCGAAGCGACCGATCCCTTCTCGCTCGAGACCGTGCGCGCCACCATGGGCTCGGTCTTCGCCGTTCCGGTGGCGCGGGCGACGCCGGAGGAATTCATCGCCTGGCGGAAATCGGCCGGCGTTTCCATCGTTGCGACGCATCTTGCCGGCGCGGTCGATTACCGCACGATCGACTACAGGAAGAAGCCGGTCGTATTGCTGATGGGCAACGAGCAGTCCGGCCTGCCGGACCAGCTGGCGAGGGAGGCCGACGCGCTCGCCCGCATTCCGCAGCAGGGCCGCGCCGATTCCCTGAACCTCGCCGTCGCCACCGCCGTCATGCTTTTCGAGGCGCGCCGCCATCTCCTCTCACTTGCCGAGGTCAAATGACCGAACAGACGCACGCACGCCCCGCGCTCTTTTCTCGCCCGGCGCCCATTCTTCTCTTCATCGTCATCGCCGTACTCATCGACCAAGCCGTCAAGATCGCCGTCGACCACTATCTGCCGCTGCAGGAAGCCGTTCCCGTCATTCCAATGCTGGCGCTCTACCGCACCTACAATCTCGGCGTCGCCTTTTCGATGCTGTCGGGCATGGACGGCTGGTTCATCGTCGGCATGCGGCTCGTCATCGTCGCCTTCGTCATCTGGCTGTGGTACCGCACGGAGAAGGATCGCTGGCTCGCGCATCTCGGCTATGCGCTGATCATCGCCGGTGCGATCGGCAATCTCGTCGACCGCTTCGCCTATGGCCATGTGATCGATTACATCCTCTTCCACACCGACAGCTGGTCTTTCGCGGTCTTCAACCTCGCCGACAGCTTCATCACCATCGGTGCGGGCTGCGTCATCCTCGACGAACTGCTGCTGCCGAAAAAGGCGAGCCGCTAAAATCTTATCGAATTCCTGAAGGCATTCGGAACGGCCCTCATGTTACCCAGATACCATGCACAACCTGGGACAGTTGCAGGAAAGATTGTCCGCCGCGTTCGGCGGAGCCGCCGCCAAGCCGCATGAGACGCGGCTGGAGGGCTCTCCCTCACGGCCGGACGCATCCGCATCTCAGCAAGCCGATGACGCCCGAAAGGGGCCTGCAGCCGCAAGGGTCCTGCTGTTCTATTGGCTGGGCGGGACCGGCCTTCTCACCGCGACGATCCTGATGCTGCTTGCCCATGCCGGCGATCCGCTGCTCCTTTCGGGCGGCCTCGTCGTTCTCGGCCTTGCCGTCATCGCCAGCTATGCGGTCCTGATGGTCCGCCGGCGCCGACCCGGGCAGCACAAGATGAAACCTCTGCCGGACTGGAACGACGGCGCGAAACTCTTTGCCGACGTGCACGACGTGCTCGGCGATATCACGGTCAGCCGCACCATGGACCGGCGCATCATCGGCGCCAACGATACTTTTCGCCGCCTGACCGGGCGGCCGCGTCCGGAAGGGCGGACCTGCGAGGAGATCGGAATCGCCTTTCGCCCCGGCCCGGTGCCGCACTGCTACGATGTCGAGATCTCGACGCCGGAGGGCCAGCGCATCTTCCTCTGGCGCGACGTCGTCACCCGCGATCCGGCAAACGGCCGCCTGCTGTTGCAGAGCGTTGCCCGCGATGTGACCGAGGAACGCCTCATCGCCCAGGCGCGTGAGGAAGCCCGGCAGAAGGCCGAATATAACAGCGCCGCCAAATCCAGGCTGCTTGCCACCGTCAGCCATGAGGTGCGCACGCCGCTTTCGGGCATTCTCGGCATGACGCATCTGATCGCGGAAACGCGGCTGACGCAGGAACAGCAGAATTATCTCGCGAACATACGCCAATCCGGCCATGCGCTGGCGCAGCTCGTCGATGACCTCCTTGACTTCTCCACCATCGAGGTCGGCCGCTTCGAGCTGCATCCGCGCTCGGAATCGCTGCGCAAACTCCTGGAAAGCGTCGTCGAGATGCTCGCCCACCGGGCGCATGAAAAGGGCATCGAGATCGGCGCGACGGTATCCTCCGACGTGCCCGAGAATATGAGCTTCGACCCGGCGCGGCTGCGCCAGGTGCTCTTCAACGTCATCGGCAACGCCGTGAAATTCACCCAGGCGGGCGGCGTCTTCATCCGCGTGTGGCTCGATGCCGGCAATCTGCTGATCACCGTGGCCGATACGGGTCCCGGCATGACGGCGGAGGAGCAGGCGCGCGTCTTCGGCGAGTTCGAGCAGGGCGGGACCGTCGCGGAGAAGAGCAGCGGCACCGGGCTCGGCCTTGCCATCTCCGCCCGCATCATGCGCGAATTCGGCGGCGCGCTGACGGTTGCCAGCGAAAAAGGCAAAGGCAGCGAATTCTCCATTCGCTTTCCCGTCGACATCGGCAGCGAGCGGCCGGACCGGCGAAACACGTTGCTTGCCGGCAACAGCGTCGTGCTGCTGGCACCTGCCGGGGCTGCGCGCGCTGCGATTGCCGAAACGATCACCGCGCTCGGCGGCCTCTGCCATCTCGTCAGCGACGGCGAGACGGCGCGTGCGACGCTGCTCGGCATGGCCAATGGCAGCCGGCGGCCGACCGATATCATCGTCGACCATCGCATGTCGGCGGAATTTTCCACCCATCTCGCCGACCGCGCCGAAATCGCCGCGCTCGGCCTGCGCAAGGTACTGCTCGTCAATCCGGAGGAGCGCAGCGCCCATCCGCTCGATCTCTTCGACGCCTGGCTCATCCGGCCGCTGCGCGAACAATCGCTGATCGACGTGCTGCGCGGGCGCATGCGCGGCATGGAGAAGCGCGACGCGCTGAACGACAACCAGCCGGGCTTCGGGCTTTCGGTGGCCGAGACGGTGATTGCGGCAAGCGGCCTCAGCATCCTGCTCGGCGAGGACGATCCGATCAATGCCACGCTGGTGCGTGTCATGCTCGAAAAGGGCGGGCATAAGGTGCGCCACGTCGAGGATTTCGAGACGCTGCTCGATTGCGCGCTCTACGAAGCAAGCGCCCGGCCCGATATCATCATCAGCGATCTCTCGATGCCGGGCGGCAACGGCATCGACATGCTGGGGCGGCTGCGCGGCCACGAACGGCGGCTCGATCTCGCCCCGGTTCCGGTGATCGTGCTGACGGCCGACAAGAGCGACGAATCGCGCCGCCAGGTCTTGCTGAACGGCGCCAACCGCGTCATGGTAAAGCCGGTCGATCCGGTGCGGCTGCTGACGGAAGTTCAGGCTGTCGCCGCGCTTTCCGCCCGTCGCGCAGAGGCGCGGTAAGGAGCTCGAGACCAGCCCACGCTTCTTGCGCCGGGAAATGCAATATGTCACTTTCCTGTCGTACAGAAGTGTTTTATGGCGTCGATAAGCCGGCAACGGGAGAATCGCCATGTCCTCCATCGACATCCTGAATCGTGACACTGCTGCGGAGGCTGCCCGACCCTCGACGGCTGCCGTGCAAAAGGACGGCGATATCCTCGGCCGCATCGGCAACCTGGAGACCCGCCTTGCCCGCACGGCACGCGAGATCGATGCCGCCCAGGCCGTCCGGTATCGCGTTTTCGTCAATGAAATGAAGGCGCAGCTGCCGCCGGAAGCGATGCGCCGCGAACGTGATTTCGATGCCTATGACGCTTTCTGCGACCATCTTCTCGTTCTCGACCGCTCGCTCGAGGGCGATCCGGAAGACCAGATCGTCGGTACCTACCGGCTGCTGCGCCAGGACGTCGCGCTTGCCAATGGCGGTTTTTACTCGGCTTCCGAATTCGAAATCGAGAGCCTGCTGGCCAAGCATCCGGACAAGCGTTTCATGGAACTCGGGCGGTCCTGCGTGCTGCCGGAATACCGGACCAAGCGCACCGTCGAGCTTCTGTGGCAGGGCAACTGGGCCTATGCGCTGAAGCACGGCATGAGCGCCATGTTCGGCTGCGCTTCCTTCCCTGGCGTCTATCTGGAAAGCCACGCGCTGGCGCTGTCCTTCCTCTATCACACTGTGTTGGCGAAGGACGAATGGGCGGTCGGCGCCCTGCCGCATCTCGCCCGCAACATGGACCTGATGCCGGTCGAGGCCGTCAATCCCAAGCGGGCGCTGATGGCTTTGCCGCCGCTCATCAAGGGTTATCTGCGCCTCGGCGCCATGGTCGGCTCCAACGCGGTTATCGACCACGCCTTCAACACGACAGACGTGCTGATCGTGCTGCCGATCTCCAGCATTTCGGACCGTTACCTGAACTATTACGGCGCCGACGCCGGCCGCTTCGCGAGCTGAAGCGTGTCGCGCAAAAGTGTGCGCGGTTTTGCGATAACGACACGTGTAAAAACAAAGATCTAAAGCACGGGAAGCGAATCTGAAAGATCGCGACGTGCTTTAGAGTTTTCCTGGTCTGATCGAAGCATTCAGTCCTGGCGGAAACCCGCCAGGACTTCCGATCGGCGCCTTATATATCGGATCGCCTTCTCGTGTCCGACGGGTTCTCTCCATAGGCCGCCCGATAGATCGCCGCGAAACGGCCAAAGTGGAAAAACCCCCACTTCAAACAGATATCCCGCAACGGCTGCCGGTTTGAAGGGTCGCGCAGATCCTCCCGGACCGCTTGCAGGCGGATCGTCCTGAGGTAAGCGGACGGCGTGGTTCCCTTGAAGGCGCGAAAACCGACTTCAAGAGCGCGAATGGAAATGCCTGTCGCCTCCGCGACACTATGCATTGTCAACGGCTGTGCGATGTTCGCTTGCATAAATTCAATTGCACGACGGACGTGGCGAGGCGCGATCAGGTGGATTTTCTTGTCGAGAAGATGCGAGAGCCGATGAGGAACCAACCGCACCACGAGATCGGCAAACGCCTGGATCAGATTCAACATGGCAATTGGCGAGTGAAGCAGCGGGCCGTTGTTGCGCATGCCGATGATCATCGTGTGCGCGAGATTGCCGATCATCTGTCCCGCTGCCGTGGACCGATCAACGACCGGCGCCAAGTCCATTGACCCGGTCAGCGGGGTCTCCAATACGGCGGCGACGGTCTGAGCCAAGATCGCCCAACTCAGACTGAGTGTGTCCGACCGGTGAGGCGCCGCCCTCACGGAAACCCGTTCTGGCTCGAGATTGTTCGTCAACAACAGCCGCCCCGGCGTAGCTTCGACCACAGTCCGGCCAAACGATACGTCGAGAGCCCCCGTGCGCGGAACGATGATTGCCAGCGTTTCCGGCGTTCCATGTGCCGTTCTTGCACCCCAGCCGCCGGAATCCTGGTTGCTGACCAGCGACAACCTCTCATCACCCCAAAACCCGACTTTCCATTCGAGTGGTTTGTCTCGACCATTCCGCCATGCGTCGAACGAACCGAACCCCTTGGTCAGAGCCTCGACCATATCGTCGAAGGTTGTGCCCTGAAACCGGGCGGTGAAATTCGGGGATGCATTTTCCGGCATGGGAATCCAAAAGGCTGATGAAATATCAATTTTATGCCGCGCGCACCGTATCAAAAGTATGACTTATCGGATGGACGCTTTCAACCATATCCTCGGCGAGTAAGCCACAAAAAGGCGCGCCCGGCCGACGTGCTGTCGGCCGGGCGCTAAATCCGAATCGGCAGAGGCGAGTTTACGAACCTGCCCCATAGGCAGCGATCGCCGCCATGTTGACGATGTCGCTGTCCTTGGCACCCATCGAGGTGATCTGCACCGCCTTGTCGAGGCCGACAAGGATCGGGCCGATCACTGTCGAGCCGCCGAGTTCCTGCAGCATCTTGGTCGAGATCGAGGCCGAGTGGAAGGCCGGCATGACGAGCACGTTGGCGGGGCCGGAAAGGCGGCAGAAGGGATATTGTTCCATCACCTTGCGGTTCAGCGCGACGTCGGCCGCCATCTCGCCGTCATATTCGAAATCGACGCGGCGCTTATCGAGGATCTTCACCGCCTCGCGCACCCGCTCGGAGCGTTCGCCCGAGGGATGGCCGAAGGTGGAATAGGCGAGCATCGCGACGCGCGGCTGATAGCCCATGCGGCGGGCGAGGCCGGCGGCCTCCTCGGCGATATCGGCAAGCTGCTCCGCTGTCGGCATGTCATGCACCGCCGTATCGGCAACGAAGACCGTGCGGCCGCGGCAGAGCGCCAGCGACACGCCGATGACGCGGTGGCCGGGCTTCTCGTCGATGCAGCGGCGCACATCCTCGAGGGCGGTCGAATAGTTGCGGGTGATGCCCGTGACCATGCCGTCGGCGTCACCCAACGCCACCATGGTGGCGGCAAAGTGGTTGCGGTCGTTGTGGATCAGGCGCTGGGCATCGCGATGGAGATAGCCGTGCCGCTGAAGCCTGGCATAGAGATAATCGATATAGGCCTCGACGCGGGTAGAGATGCGGGCATTGACGATCTCCAGGCCCGGCCGGTTAAGATCGATGCCGGCGCGTTCGGCCGTCGCACGTATCAGGTCTTCGCGGCCGAGCAGGATGGCGGTGCCGAGCTGCTGATTGGCGTAGGAGAGCGCAGCCCGCAGGACCTGCTCCTCCTCGGCTTCGGCAAAGACGATCCGCTTCGGGCGGCGGCGCACGCGCTCATAGAGGCTCGCGAGCGTCGAGGCGATCGGATCGCGGCGCGCCGAGAGTTCGCGGGCGTAACCCGCCATGTCGGTGATGACCTTGCGGGCGACGCCGGTTTCGATCGCGGCTTCAGCGACCGCGACCGGGATCGCCGAGATCAGTCGCGGGTCGAAGGGAACGGGGATGATGTATTGCGCCCCGAAACGTGGCCGGTTCCCCTGATAGGCGGCGACCACATCATCGGGCACGTCCTCGCGGGCAAGATTTGCCAAGGCCTTGACGGCTGCTATCTTCATTTCGTCGTTGATGGTCGAAGCGCGGACATCCAGCGCGCCGCGGAAAATATAGGGGAAGCCGAGGACGTTGTTGACCTGGTTCGGATAATCCGAGCGGCCCGTCGCCATGATGGCGTCGTCGCGGATGCGGGCCACCTCTTCCGGGGTGATTTCGGGATCGGGATTGGCCATGGCGAAGATGATCGGCCGATCGGCCATCGAGCGGATCATATCGGCCGAGAAGGCGCCCTTCTGAGACAGGCCGAAAATGACGTCCGCACCCTTCATCGCCTCTTCCAGCGTACGCGCATCGGTCTTTGCCGCATGCGCCGACTTCCACTGGTTCATGCCCTCGGTGCGGCCCTGGTAGATGACGCCCTTGGTATCGCAGAGGATGATATTGTCAGGCGCAAAACCCATCGCCTTGATGAGCTCGACGCAGGCAATCGCCGCCGCTCCCGCCCCGTTGCAGACGAGCTTCGTCGTCTTCAGGTCGCGGCCGGTCAGCTCCAGCGCGTTGATCAGGCCGGCGGCGGCGATGATTGCCGTTCCGTGCTGGTCGTCATGGAAGACGGGAATGTCCATCAGCTCGCGCAGGCGGCTTTCGATGACGAAGCAATCCGGCGCCTTGATGTCTTCCAGATTGATGCCGCCGAAGGACGGGCCGAGGAAGCGCACGCAGTTGATGAACTCGTCGACGTTTTCGGTATCGATCTCGAGGTCGATGGAATCGACGTCGGCAAAGCGCTTGAAGAGCACCGACTTGCCTTCCATGACCGGCTTGGAGGCGAGAGCACCCAGATTGCCGAGGCCGAGAATGGCAGTGCCGTTGGAAATGACGGCGACCATATTGCCGCGCGCCGTATAGTCGTAGGCCGTCTGCGGATCGGCGGCAATCGCCTTGACGGGGACGGCGACACCGGGGGAATAGGCGAGCGAGAGATCGCGCTGCGTCGCCATCGGCTTGGTCGGGTTGATCTCCAGCTTGCCGGGGCGGCCCATGGCGTGAAAATCGAGCGCCTCCTGGTCGGTCACCGAGGTCACCGGACGATCCTTCTTATCGATATCGGGCATATATCCTCCAACGTCCTGTGGGCGACGCTTTGCTCTTCCTCAAATGCTGTTGTCATCTATAGCGGCGGGCGGATAGGGTTGGCACCTGTTTTTTTGGGAAAAACTGCACCTCCGTGAACGCACGAATAGATACCGGGAACGAAGCCTTTTCGGCTGCCGAGCTTGCTACGGCGGAAAGCCGCGCCTCGGCCACGCCGATGATGGAGCAATATATAGAGATCAAGGCGAACAATCCGGATTCGCTTCTCTTCTACCGCATGGGCGACTTTTACGAGCTGTTCTTCGAGGACGCGCTGGAAGCCGCCCGCGCGCTCGGCATCACGCTGACGAAGCGCGGCCAGCACATGGGCCAGGACATTCCGATGTGCGGCGTTCCGGTGCACGCGGCCGACGATTATCTGCAGAAGCTGATTTCCCTCGGTTTCCGCGTCGCCGTCTGCGAGCAGATCGAGGATCCGGCCGAAGCCAAGAAACGCGGCGGCAAATCCGTCGTCAAGCGCGACGTCGTCCGCCTGGTCACGCCGGGCACGATCACCGAGGAAAAGCTGCTTTCGCCCTCGGAATCGAACTATCTAATGGCGCTGACCCGTATTCGCGGCGGGGCCGAACCGGCCCTTGCGCTTGCCTGGATCGATATCTCCACCGGCGTCTTCCGGCTGGCCGAGACGGAAGCATCGCGGCTGCTCGCCGATATTCTGCGCATCGATCCGCGCGAACTGATCCTACCCGACACGATCTTCCACGATCCGGAACTGAAGGCGGTCTTCGACGTGCTCGGCCGCACTGCCGTGCCGCAGCCAGCGGTACTCTTCGACAGCGCCAGCGCCGAGGGCCGGATCGCCCGTTACTTCGGCGTCGCCACGCTCGACGGCTTCGGCACCTTCTCGCGCGCCGAGCTTGCGGCCGCCGCCGCCGCCGTTGCCTATGTCGAGAAGACGCAGATCGCTGAGCGGCCGCCGCTCGGAAAGCCGGAGCGGGAAAGCGCGGCCTCGACGCTTTTCATCGACCCGGCCACGCGCGCCAATCTCGAGCTTGCCCGCACGCTTTCCGGCGATCGCAACGGCTCGCTGCTGAAGGCGATCGACCGGACCGTCACCGGCGGCGGCGCGCGGCTTCTCGCCGAACGGCTGATGTCGCCGCTCACCGATCCCGGCCGCATCAATGCCCGGCTCGATTCGATCGGCTTTCTGATCGACGAACCCTCGCTCTGCGGCAACCTGCGCGACACGCTGAAACACGTGCCTGATATGCCGCGGGCGCTCTCCCGCCTGGCGCTCGACCGCGGCGGCCCGCGCGATCTCTCGGCGATCCGCCAGGGCCTCGGCGCGGCCGCCGGTATCGCGGAGATGTTCGACAAGGCGATGCTGCCCGAAGAACTCGGCGAGGCGCTCGCCGGGCTACAGGCCCTTCCGGCGGCGCTCGAAAAGCTGCTTACCGAGACGCTTTCCGACGAATTGCCGCTCCTGAAGCGCGACGGCGGCTTCCTGCGCGACGGCGCCAATGCCGAACTCGACGGGGTCCGGGCGCTGCGCGACCAGTCGCGCCGTGTCATCGCCGGCCTGCAGCTGCAATATGCCGAGGAAACCGGTATAAGGTCGCTGAAGATCAAGCATAACAACATCCTCGGCTATTTCATCGAGGTGACCGCCGGCAATGCCGGGCCGATGACCGATACGGCCGAGGCAAAGGCCCGCTTCATCCACCGCCAGACGATGGCGAGTGCCATGCGCTTCACCACCACCGAGCTTGCCGTTCTCGAAAGCCGCATCGCCAATGCCGCCGACCGGGCGCTCGCAATCGAGCTCGAAGCCTTCGACAGGATGATGGCGGCCGTGGTGGCTGAAGCCGAGGCGATCAAATCGGGCGCGCGGGCGCTCGCCGTCATCGATGTCGCAGCGGGCCTTGCGCTTCTCGCCGAAGAGCAGGCCTATTGCCGGCCGCAGGTCGACGGCTCGAAGATGTTTGCGATCGAGGGCGGCCGCCATCCCGTGGTCGAGCAGGCGCTGCGACGGCAGGCGGGCGGCCCCTTCGTCGCCAACCATTGCGATCTCTCGCCGAAGGACGGCGACAAGGACGGCGCCATCTGGCTGCTGACCGGTCCCAATATGGGCGGTAAATCGACCTTCCTACGCCAGAACGCGCTGATCGCGATCCTGGCGCAGATGGGCTCGTTCGTGCCGGCGAGATCAGCCCATATCGGTGTCGTCGATCGGCTTTTCTCGCGTGTCGGCGCCTCCGACGACCTAGCGCGCGGGCGCTCGACCTTCATGGTCGAGATGGTGGAAACGGCTGCGATCCTCAACCAGGCAAGCGACCGCTCCCTCGTCATCCTCGACGAAATCGGCCGCGGCACGGCGACGTTCGACGGCCTGTCGATCGCCTGGGCTGCCGTCGAGCATTTGCACGAGGCCAACCGCTGCCGCGGCCTTTTCGCCACGCATTTCCACGAGCTGACGGTGCTTTCGGAAAAGCTTGGCCGGCTATCGAACGCCACGATGCGCGTCAAGGAATGGGACGGCGACGTCATTTTCCTGCACGAAGTCGGCCCGGGTGCGGCCGACCGCTCCTACGGCATCCAGGTCGCCCGCCTTGCCGGGCTTCCGGCCTCGGTCGTGGCGCGCGCCCGCGACGTCCTCATGCGGCTCGAGGATGCCGACCGCAAGAACCCGGCGAGCCAGCTGATCGACGACCTGCCGCTCTTCCAGGTGGCAGTGCGCCGCGAGGAGACGGCGCGCGGTCCGTCCAAGGTCGAGGAGACGCTGAAGGCGATGAGCCTTGACGACATGACGCCGCGCGAGGCGCTGGATGCGCTTTACGATCTCAAGAAGAAGCTGAAATAGGAGCGCGCCCATGTTCATGGAGAAGCTGGTTCGCGAAACGCAGCGCCTCTCGCTCATCTGCTCCATGCTCGACACGATGCGGCGCGCCGACAAGGACCGCAATGCGCGCGGCTGGACATCGCCGATCGGATTGCTGAAAATCACACGCTCCTGCGCTATGATATCCGAGCTCGCGACCTCGATCGCCATGGCAGGCTATCGCGAATGCGATAAGCAGACGCTCGAGGAGATCCTGAGCGAAACCCGGCAGGTGCTGTACGCGCTGCAAGCGCAGACCGCCGCTTGAGGCTTCTTGCGTCAAAGCGTCCCGCATCGCAGCATGGCAACACCATTTCGCCAAATTTAAAGGTTCATGCAGTATCAAGGCCCGTGTCATTCATCGGGCAAAGAGGCTATAGCGCATGCAAACGAAACAAGCGGAAAGCCCTGAACCGGCAGCCCGGAATGAACAGGAAACCGCCCCTGTGACAGCGATGCGCGACCTCGATTTCTCCCAGATCCTCGACGCCGAGCTCCTGCAGAAGCAGTGTGATGCCGTCGCCGAAGCCAATCGCAACCGGCCGGACGTGATGCGTGCAGATCTTCTCGCCGCGTTGAAGAAGGCAAGCGCGGAAGGCCGGCAGAAAGCGCGCGCCGCCCTTATGGCCGACGGCGGCGGGCTCAATTGCGCCTACCGGCTTTCCTGGCTGCAGGACCAGATCATTGCCGTCCTCTACAATTTCGCCATCACCCACGTCTTTCCGCAGCAGCGGGACAAATTCGCGGTCACCGCCGTCGGCGGCTACGGCCGCGACACGCTGGCGCCGGGCTCCGATATCGACCTACTGTTCCTCTTTCTGCCGCGGCCGGCGGACGAGACGCACAAGGCAGTCGAGTTCATGCTCTACGTGCTCTGGGACATGGGTTTCAAGGTCGGCCATGCCACCCGTACGGTGGATGAATGCATCGCGCTTTCGAAGTCCGACATGACGATCCGCACCGCCATTCTGGAGATGCGCTACATCTGCGGCCTGCATCGGCTGGAAACGGAGCTGGAGACCCGCTTCGACAAGGAAATCGTCACCGGCACCGGTCCTGAATTCATCGCCGCCAAGCTTGCCGAACGCGACGAACGCCATCGCAAGGCAGGCGACACGCGCTACCTCGTCGAACCGAACGTCAAGGAAGGCAAAGGCGGGCTTCGCGACCTGCACACGCTGTTCTGGATTTCGAAATATTATTATCACGTGCGCGATCAGGCGGAGCTGGTCAAGCTCGGCGTGCTCTCGAAGCACGAATACCGGCTGCTTGAGAAAGCCGACGATTTTCTCTGGGCCGTGCGCTGCCATATGCACTTCCTCACCGGCAAGGCCGAGGAGCGCCTGTCCTTCGATATCCAGCGCGAGATCGCCGAAGCCTTCGGCTACCACACCCGTCCCGGCCTTTCGGCGGTCGAGCGCTTCATGAAGCACTATTTCCTCGTCGCCAAGGACGTCGGCGATTTGACCCGCATTCTCTGCGCCGCATTGGAAGACCAGCAGGCGAAGTCGATCCCGGGCCTGACCGGCGTCATCAGCCGCTTCACCCACCGCAACCGCAAGATCGCCGGCAGCGTCGAATTCGTCGAAGACCGCGGCCGCATCGCGCTGGCCGACGCCGAGGTCTTCAAACGCGATCCGATCAGCATCATCCGGCTGTTCCACGTCGCCGACATCAACGGGCTGGAATTTCATCCGGATGCGCTGAAGCGCGTCACCCGTTCGCTGGCCCTGATCGACAACAAGCTCCGGGAAAACGACGAGGCGAACCGGCTCTTCATGTCGATCCTGACGTCGAAGCGCGATCCGGCGCTCATCCTGCGCCGCATGAACGAGGCCGGCGTGCTCGGCCGCTTCATCCCCGAATTCGGCAAGATCGTCGCGATGATGCAGTTCAACATGTATCACCACTATACGGTCGACGAACATCTGATACGCACCGTCGAGGTTCTCTCAGAGATCGACGGGGCGCGATCCGAGGATCTGCATCCGCTCGCCAACAAGCTGATGCCCAATATCGAGGACCGCGAGGCGCTTTATGTCGCCGTTCTGCTCCACGATATCGCCAAGGGCCGGCTGGAGGATCATTCGATCGCCGGCGCCCGCGTCGCCCGCAAGCTCTGCGCCCGCTTCGGCCTGTCGCAGAAGCAGACGGAGATCGTCGTCTGGCTGATCGAGGAACATCTGACGATGTCGATGGTGGCGCAGACCCGCGACCTCACCGACCGCAAGACGATCACGGATTTCGCCGACCGCGTGCAGTCGCTCGACCGGCTGAAAATGCTCTTGATCCTGACCATCTGCGATATCCGCGCCGTCGGGCCCGGCGTGTGGAACGGCTGGAAGGGCCAGCTTCTGCGCACGCTCTATTACGAAACCGAGCTGCTGCTCGCCGGCGGCTTTTCGGAAGTCTCCCGCAAGGAGCGGGCCAATGCGGCGGCCGACGCGCTACGCGCGGCACTTGCCGAGTGGAGCCAGAAGGACCGCAACACCTATACCAAGCTGCACTACCAGCCCTACCTGCTCTCCGTGCCGCTGGAAGACCAGCTCCGCCACGCCCATTTCATCCGTCAGGCGGACAAGGCAGGACAGGCCCTCGCCACCACGGTGCGGACCGACAGCTTCCACGCGATCACCGAGATTACCGTGCTGTCGCCCGACCATCCGCGCCTGCTCGCCGTCATCGCCGGGGCCTGTGCGGCGGCCGGCGCCAACATCGTGGATGCGCAGATCTTCACGACTTCGGACGGGCGCGCGCTCGACACGATCCATGTCAGCCGCGAATTCACCGACGATGCGGACGAGCTGCGCCGCGCGGCGACGATCGGGCGGATGATCGAGGACGTGCTGTCCGGCCGCAAGCGCCTGCCCGAGGTCATCGCCACGCGCACGCGCAACCGCAAGAAAAGCAAGGCCTTCGTTATTCCGCCGTCGGTCAACATCACCAACAGCCTGTCGAACAAATTCACGGTCATCGAGGTCGAATGCCTCGACCGGCCGGGACTGCTCTCGGAGATCACCGCCGTGCTCTCCGATCTGTCGCTCGACATCCAGTCGGCCCGCATCACCACCTTCGGCGAAAAGGTGATCGACACCTTCTATGTCACCGATCTTGTGGGACAGAAGATTTCCGGCGACAGCAAGCGCGCCAACATCACCGCCCGGATGAAGGCCGTCATGGCCGAGGAGGAGGACGAGCTGCGCGAGCGCATGCCCTCCGGCATCATCGCACCTGCCGCCACCGCCCGGACCTCTACACCCACCGACAAGAAAGCCGGTTCTCCCGCATGAGCCCCCAAGCATGAGCCTCGTCAAGAAATTCGCGACCGTCGGCGGCGCAACCCTCGGCAGCCGCATCTTCGGCTTCGCCCGTGAAACGCTGATGGCGGCAGCACTCGGCACCGGGCCGATGGCCGACGTCTTCTACGCCGCCTTCCGTTTTCCGAACCTCTTTCGCCGGCTGTTTGCCGAAGGCGCCTTCAATGCCGCCTTCGTGCCGCTCTTTGCCAAGGAGATCGAGGCGAACGGCACGGATGGGGCCAAGCGCTTTTCCGAAGAAGTCTTCGGCGTGCTCTTTTCGGTGCTGCTCCTCATCACCATCGTGATGGAGCTCTGCATGCCGCTCTTGGTGCGCTTCGTCATCGCGCCGGGTTTCGCCGACGACCCCGAGAAATTCTCGATCACGATCCGCATGGCGGCCGTGATGTTCCCCTATCTCATGTGTATGTCGCTGACGGCGATGATGAGCGGCATGCTGAATTCGCTGCATCATTTCTTCGCCGCCGCCATCGCCCCCGTCTTCTTGAACGTGGTGATGATCGGAGCGCTGTTCTATGCGCTCTATACCGGTGCCGACCCGCTGGCGACCGCCTGGTATCTTTCCTGGGGCGTGCTTGTCGCCGGCGTGCTGCAGCTCGCCGTCGTCTATGTCGGCGTGCTGGCGGCCGGCATGAGCATCGGCTTCCGCTTCCCGAAGATGACGCCGAACGTCAAGCGGCTGCTGATCCTCGCCGTGCCGGCCGCCGTCACCGGCGGCATCACCCAGATCAACCAGCTGATCGGCCAGGCGATCGCCTCCTCGCGCGACGGCGCGATCGCGGCGCTGCAATATGCCGACCGCATCTACCAGCTGCCGCTCGGCGTGGTCGGCGTCGCCGTCGGCGTGGTGCTGCTGCCGGAGCTTGCCCGGGCGCTGAAGGGCGGCGCGCTGCGCGAGGCGGCGAACCTGCAGAACCGCTCGATCGAATTCGTGCTGTTCCTGACGATCCCCGCCGCCTGCGCGCTCTGGATGCTCTCCGACGAGATCATCCGCGTGCTTTACGAACGCGGCGCCTTCCATCAGGAAAACACCGCCGTCGTCGGCGCCATCCTGGCGATCTACGGCATCGGCCTGCCTGCCTTCGTGCTGATCAAGGCGCTGCAGCCCGGCTTCTATGCCCGCGAGGACACCAAGACGCCAATGCGCTTCTCGGCGATTGCGGTTGCGACCAACTGCGCCACCGCGCTCACCCTCTTCCCTTATATGGGCGCGCCCGGCATTGCGGTCGCCGAAGCCACCGCCGGCTGGATCAGCACCGTGCTGCTGTTCACCACGCTTCTGCGCCGCGGCCATCTGACATGGGAATGGGCGCTGGCCAAGCGCGCCGCGCTGCTCGTCATCGCCGCTGCGGTCATGGGTGCGGCCATCGTCTTCCTGAAGCAATATTTCGCACCCTGGCTGGCGTCCGGCGCGCCGCTTCTGACCAAGATCGGCACGCTCGGGCTGCTGATTGCGATCAGCATGCTGATCTATTTCGCCGCCGCCTTCCTGATCGGCGGCGCCGATCTCGGCATGATCCGCCGCAATCTGAACCGAAAGCCGGCACCGGCAAAGGACGGCTAAAGCGCGACGCGATCTTTCAGATTCGCTGCCCGCGCTTTAGTTTTTCCCTTTCGCGCATGTCGTTATCGCAAAACCGCGGCACACTTTTGCGCGACATGCTTTAGCAATCAACCCATCGCCTCTGCGGGCCGACGTCGACATGAACGATGCCGTTGCAATAGCTGCCAATGCCGCCGATGCCGGGCGCGCTTCTTGCGGCGGCAATGATCGTGCGCTCGGAGAGGCCGGGAACCCTGATATCGGCGGCCAGGCATTTTCCATGCAGGGAGCCGTGGCGGCGCGGATGCGGCCGGTGGCCGGACGTGACGATCGGCCGGCGTCCCGTCTTTGCCGCGATATGGGACAGGATCGCCCTCAGGCGCGTGGGAAAACAGCCGGCGCGAACACTGACGGTCTGGACCGCATAGGCGAGGCGCGCCTCATGCTTGGGAAGATGAACGGCATGCCTTTTGGCGTCTTGACCGACGGCATTGGTTGCTGATTGTAGGGCGAAAAGGCCTGCCATGACGAGCAAACTGGCGTTCTGCATGGTCCCTCCGAGCGGTTGGCACGGCGGCCTGCGGGCCGCCAAACGTGCGCCCGGAGATTTTCAGTTCAATAAAAGCTTTTCTGTGAAATTTTATACTCAATTATAGCTAAATCAAATGATCAATTTGGCTTAAAATCTGGGGCTCAGCCGCCTCGAAATGGAATAAACGTCCAAATCCAGGAGATCATATGATGCAGTCGCTTTTTCTCGTCACTCTCGTCGTCGACGATTTCGACCGCGCCAAGGCCTTCTATTGCGATGCGCTTGGTTTCGATTGCCTTCAGGACGAGGCGCAGCCGGAGGGCAAGCGCTGGGTGGTGGTGAAGCCGAAGGGCGGGGATGGCGCGGCCTTTCTGCTGGCGCAGGCGGCAAACGATGCACAGCGGGCGGCGATCGGCAATCAGACGGGCGGCCGCGTGGGCTTCTTTCTGAAGACCGACGATTTCGCCCGCGATCATGCCGCAATGCTTGCGGCCGGAGTGCGCTTTCTGGAAGAGCCGAGGCATGAGGTTTACGGCACGGTGGCGGTCTTTGCGGATCCCTATGGCAACAGCTTCGACCTGATCCAGCATGCCGCAGCCTGAACCCCTTGATTGCGACGGGTTGCCCGTGCATAAGCCGCGGCGTTAACAACATGGGCGAAAAGCCCTGCTGCCATGCAGCAAACCAAAGCTGTGGGCCCTCCACCAGCCTATTGAGGACGACATGAGCGAATTCAAGAAACTCGTATTCTCCGGCGTGCAGCCGACCGGCAATCTGCATCTCGGCAACTATCTCGGCGCGATCCGCCGGTTCGTGGCGCTGCAGGAAGGCAACGACTGCATCTATTGCGTCGTCGACATGCATGCCCTCACCGCTCAGCTCGTCCACGAGGACATGCCGAGCCAGACGCGTTCGATCGCAGCCGCCTTCATCGCCGCCGGCATCGATCCGGAAAAACATATCGTCTTCAATCAATCGGCCGTGCCGCAGCATGCGGAGCTCGCCTGGATCTTCAACTGTGTCGCCCGCATCGGCTGGATGAACCGCATGACGCAGTTCAAGGACAAGGCCGGCAAGGACCGCGAGCAGGCTTCGCTCGGCCTCTACGCCTATCCGAGCCTGATGGCCGCCGACATCCTCGTCTATCGCGCCACCCACGTGCCTGTCGGCGAGGACCAGAAGCAGCATCTCGAGCTCGCCCGCGATATCGCGATGAAATTCAACCTCGATTATGCCGAGCATATTCGAAGGACCGGTTATGGCGTCGACATCACCGTCGGCGATGAGCCGGTGCATGCCTATTTCCCGATGGTGGAACCGCTGATCGGCGGACCGGCGCCGCGCGTCATGTCGTTGCGCGACGGCACCAAGAAAATGTCGAAATCGGACCCCTCCGACCTCTCGCGCATCAATCTGATGGACGACGAGGAGGCGATCTCGAAGAAGATCCGCAAGGCGAAGACCGATCCGGACGGCTTGCCGAGCGAGATCGATGGGCTGCAGGGCCGTCCCGAGGCGGATAATCTGGTGGCGATCTATGCAGCTCTCGCCGACAAGTCGAAGACCGAAGTGCTTGCCGAATTCGGCGGGCAGCAGTTCTCCGTCTTCAAGCCCGCGCTGGTCGATCTGGCGATCCATGTGCTTGCGCCGATCACCGGCGAGATGCGCCGGTTGATGGACGACACCAGCCATATCGACGCCATCCTGCGCAGGGGCGGAGAGCGCGCAAGGGAGCGCGCCGAAGTGACGATGAAGCAGGTGCGCGACGTCATCGGCTTCCTCTACTGAGGGTGCATCTCCTCTTCTCTCCGCTGGGGCAAGAGGAGCAAAAACTGAGCTTGCAATTTTTTCGCTTCGGGTGTCAGAGTCCGCTCCATGGTATCGAAGCGACTCTCACGGCTCGAAGGTCATCGCCGCAAATTCATGGCAGTGATCGACGGTACACCCGAATGCCAGCGCGCCGTTCATTATGCCGGCCGGCGCGCGAAGAATTCCAATGGCGGCCTCGTGCTGCTCTACGTGATCCCGGACGGCGATTTCCAGCAATGGCTCGGCGTCGAGGAGATCATGCGGGCCGAGGCGCGCGAGGAGGCTGAGGCGGTGGTCGCCAAGATTGCCCAGATCGTGCGCGAAACGATCGGCATCGAGCCCGAGATCGTCATCCGCGAGGGCAGCGCGGCCGAGCAGATCAACGCCATGATCGAAGAAGACCGCGATGTGGCAATCCTGGTTCTTGCCGCCGGTTCGGCGAAGGAAGGCCCAGGGCCTCTGGTTTCATCGGTCGCCGGCCGTGCCGCCGCCTTTCCGATCCCGGTCACCGTGCTGCCGGATACGTTGACCAACGAGGAAATCGACGCGCTCTGCTGAGAATCTTGAGTACAAGTCTCTTGAATAGAGCCCGCATTGGGCTTATTTTCTTTTGAAGAATTCTAAAGTCGGCTGAGGTCACGGGCCTGCCGCATGGAGATCCAGATGTTCATTCAGACCGAAGCCACACCCAATCCCGCCACGCAGAAATTCCTGCCGGGCAAGGTGGTGATGGAAAACGGCACGGCCGAATTCCGCAGCGCCGAAGAGGCGCAGGCCTCGCCGCTTGCGGCTCGCCTGTTCGATATTCCTGGCGTGACCGGCGTCTATTTCGGCTACGACTTCATTTCCGTCTCCAAGGACAATGCCGAATGGCAGCATCTTAAGCCGGCTATCCTCGGCTCGATCATGGAGCATTTCATGTCCGGCAAGCCCGTCATGGGCGATGCCTCCATCCTCTCCGAAGATGCCGATGCCGACGAAGAATTCTTCGACGAGAGCGATGAATCCATCGTGCTGACCATCAAGGAGCTTCTCGAAACCCGCGTGCGCCCGGCCGTTGCCCAAGACGGCGGCGACATCACCTTCCGCGGTTTCAAAGACGGCAAAGTCTATCTGAACATGAAGGGTTCCTGCTCCGGCTGCCCGTCCTCGACGGCAACGCTGAAGCACGGCGTCCAGAACCTGCTGCGCCATTTCGTCCCGGAAGTGCAGGAAGTGATCGCCGCTTAAGAATCCGGAGTTTTCTCCGGCCGTTCATGTCAGGTTCGGCCAGAGGGATTTATGAATAGGCGACAATAGTTTATTCGGAAATTGATGGCATGATCGTTCTGGCGCTCGACACGGCAGGTGTGGATTGCGCTGCCGCCGTCTATGACAGCGGCAGGAATACGGTGCTGGGGGAGGCATCGGACATGATCGGCAAGGGGCATGCTGAACATCTGATTGGTATCGTCGACCGCGCGCTGGATCAGGCCGGAGTGACGCTTTCTCATATCGACCGCCTGGCCGTCACCATCGGCCCCGGCTCCTTTACCGGCATCCGCGTCGGCGTCGCCGCAGCCCGCGGTTTTGCGCTCTCCCTCAACGTGCCTGCCGTCGGCGTCACCACGCTCGAAGTCATGGCCGCTGCCCGGCGCGAGAAGACGCCCGGCCGCGCGGTTCTCGCGGCCATGGACGCCAAGCGGGACGAAATCTACCTGCAGCCCTTCGCAGCCGATGGCTCGCCGCTCGATGAACCACGGGCGTTGAGCGTCGCGCAAGCCCAGGCTCTTGCGGCCGGCTTCGACGGCGAGATCACCGGATCGGCGACGCCGCTCCTGAAGCCCGGCACTGACGGCGATTACGCCAATAGATTCCCGATCTCCATCGTGGCGCGCCTCGGTGCTGCCGCCTCCCCCGATGCCGGAAAGCCGAAGCCCCTTTATCTGCGCGGACCCGATGCCAAACCGCAGGCCGGGTATGCGATTGCGCGACGAGTATGACGATGCTGGAAGCCTATCTGACGCTGAAGCCCGAATTCGAAATCATCGCCATGGAGCCCGAGGATTGCCGCGATGTCGCTGTCCTGCATGGCGAACGCTTCGCGCGCCCCTGGGGCGACGGCGAGTTCCATAGCCTGCTTTCGCAGGAAACGGTGTTCGGCTTCGTCGCGCGCCAGACCAACGCCATCTTGAGAAAGCCGCTTCCGGGCTTCATCCTCGCACGCGAGGTCGCCGGCGAGGCGGAAATCCTGACGATCGCCGTGCAGGCCAAGGCCGCCCGCTCCGGGCTCGGCTGGCGGCTGATGCAGGCGGCGATGCGGGAAGCGCGCGCACGCGGCGGCGAGACCATGTTTCTCGAGGTCGACAACGGCAATACGGCAGCTCTTGGCCTCTATCGCAAGCTCGGCTTCGAAAAGGTCGGCGAGCGTCAGGGCTACTACAAGCAGGAGAACGGCGCCCTCTCCACGGCGCTTGTCATGAAGCGCGTTCTTAGGTAGTTCCCTGACAGAGAGATGACATGCAGGTCGGCACGAACGCCGTCCTGTCTTGTCGCAAGACGAATATCTTTTTGAAGGCGGGCCATGCCTGATGTAGCCAAGACCCTCGAGGAGCTTTGCACCGAACGCGGCATGCGCATGACCGAGCAGCGCCGCGTGATCGCGCGGATCCTGGAAGACTCACAAGATCATCCCGACGTCGAAGAACTTTACCGTCGCTCTGTGAAGGTCGATGCGAAGATTTCGATCTCCACCGTCTATCGTACCGTCAAACTGTTCGAGGATGCCGGCATCATCGCCCGCCATGACTTCCGCGACGGGCGCTCACGCTATGAAACGGTTCCGGAAGAACATCACGATCACCTGATCGACCTGAAGAACGGTACGGTGATCGAATTCCGTTCGCCCGAGATCGAGGCGCTGCAGGAGCGCATTGCCCGCGAACACGGCTTCCGGCTGGTCGACCACCGCCTGGAACTCTACGGCATTCCGTTGAAAAACGAAGAACGCTGAAGCAATGGCAGCCAGGGAGAGTGGCATTTGATCGCCTGGCTGCGCATCGCCCTCGCCGCGGTCGTCATCTTCGTCGTCAGCATCGCGCTCATCCCGCTGCAGCTGCTGGCCCTGCGTTTCGACTGGCGGCTGCGCCGTTGGCTTCCGCGCATCTGGCACCGCATCGTCTGTTATTGCCTCGGCATCCGCATCCGCGTGAGCGGCAGGCTGGAGAACCGCCGGCCGCTGATGCTCTGCTCCAATCATTCGTCCTGGATGGATATCATGGTGATGTCGGCCGTCGCCGACGTCGCCTTCATCGCCAAGATCGAAGTGGCCGACTGGCCGATCTTCGGCACGCTCGCCAAGCTGCAGAAAAGCGTCTTCGTCGTGCGCGAGGAAAGGCGCAAGACCGGACACCAGGCGAACGAGATCGCCGGGCGCATGGCCGACGGCGAGATCGTCGTGCTCTTTCCCGAGGGCACGACGTCGGACGGCAATCGGCTGCTGGACGTCAAGTCCTCGCTGTTCGGCGCCGCCGCGATGGCCGTGCCTTACTCTCCGACCGGAACGGTCGTGGTGCAACCGGTGGCAATTGCCTATACCAGGGTGCACGGCATCGCCATGGGGCGCTATCACAGGCCGCTCGCCGCCTGGCCGGGCGATATCGAGCTCCTGCCGCATCTCATCGACATCGTACGATGCGGCGCCATCGATGCCGAGGTTTCCTTCGGTGAGGCGGTGGAATACCGCGCCGACACCAACCGCAAGGAGGTGAGCGCGACGATCGCCCTGCGTATCCGCAACCTCCTGAACAGCTGCCTGCGCGGGCGGGAAATTTCCTGAAGCAAGATTTCGATTTTCTCAGGCCGCAAAAACCACTAAATAGCCGGGCATGACACAGGACAGCGCCCTTCTTCAGGCCCCGGAGCAGACGCTCCGCGATGGCAGCAACAGCCGCAAGGTCTTCATCAAGACCTATGGCTGCCAGATGAACGTCTACGATTCCACGCGCATGAGCGATGCCCTCGCCCGCGACGGTTACGAGCCGACGGAAGATATGGAAGAGGCGGACCTCGTTCTCCTCAACACCTGCCATATAAGAGAGAAGGCCGCCGAGAAGGTCTATTCGGCGCTCGGGCGGCTGCGCGAGATGAAAAAGAAGAAGGCGGCGGACGGCCGGGAGATGATGATCGGCGTTGCCGGCTGCGTCGCCCAGGCCGAAGGCGAGGAGATCCTGCGCCGCGCGCCCGCCGTCGACGTCGTCATCGGCCCGCAGACCTATCATCGCCTTCCGGAAGCACTGCGCCAGGCCAAAGAGGGCCGTCGGGTGGTCGATACGGAATATGCGATCGAGGACAAGTTCGAGCATCTGCCGATCGCCGAAAGCCGGAAGATCCGCGCCCGCGGTGTCACCGCCTTCCTGACGGTGCAGGAAGGCTGCGACAAGTTCTGCACCTTCTGCGTCGTGCCCTACACGCGCGGCTCGGAAGTGTCGCGGCCGGTTTCCCAGATCGTCGAGGAAGCCGAAAAGCTGGTCGAGGGCGGCGTGCGCGAGATCACCCTGCTCGGGCAGAACGTCAATGCCTGGCACGGCGCCGGGCCGCGCGGCGAAGCCTGGAGCCTCGGCGACCTGCTCTACCGCCTCGCCGAGATCCCCGGCCTTGCGCGGCTGCGTTATACCACAAGCCATCCGCGCGACATGGACGACCGGCTGATCGAGGCCCATCGCGACCTCCGGGCGCTGATGCCCTACCTGCACCTGCCGGTGCAATCGGGCTCAGACCGTATCCTGAAGGCAATGAACCGGCGCCATACGGCAGCCGAATATCTCAGCCTGATCGAGCGCATCCGCACGGTGCGGCCCGACATCGCGCTGTCGGGCGATTTCATTACCGGCTTTCCGGGGGAGACAGACGCGGATTTTGAGGATACACTGAGACTTGTGGAGGAGGTGCGCTATGCGCAGGCCTTCTCGTTCAAATACTCGACTCGGCCGGGCACACCCGGTGCGGAACTGAAGGATCAGGTGCCGGAAGAAACCAAGGCAGAACGGCTGGAACGCCTGCAAGCGCTTCTCCTGAAGCAGCAGCAGGAATTTGCCGAATCCTGCATCGGCAAGGAGATCGATCTGTTGCTCGAAAAGCCCGGCCGCATGGCCGGCCAGCTGATCGGACGTTCTCCCTGGCTTCAGTCTGTGAATGTTGATGCAAAAGCATCGCAAATCGGTGACATTATTAAAGTGCGAATCACCGGAACCGGAACCAACAGCCTGTTTGCCGAACGCGCAGAGGCTGCGGTTTAACCCAAGGAGCCCGACCGCTTGAATGGACAAGAATTGGTTTCTTCTTCACCGCGCCACCCCCGCACGCCGAGCGACACCAATCACTTCGTCCTGACGTTCGAGAACAATCGGTTCGCCAGCGAGCTCTTCGGCCAGTTCGACCAGAATCTCAAGCTGCTCGAAGAGCGGCTCAACATCGATGCGCGGGCGCGCGGCAATTCCGTCGTCATCACGGGCGACGTCGTGGCCACCAACCAGGCGCGGCGAACGCTCGATTATCTCTATGAAAAGCTTCAGAAGGGCGGCAGCGTGGAACGATCCGACGTCGAAGGCGCAATCCGCATGGCGGTCGCCGCCGACGATCAGCTCAGCCTTCCCACAATGGAGCGCAAGGCCAAGCTGACCATGGCGCAGATTTCCACCCGCAAGAGGACGATCATCGCGCGCACGCCGACGCAGGACGCCTATATCAGGGCGCTGGAGCGCGCCGAGCTCGTCTTCGGCGTCGGTCCTGCCGGCACCGGCAAGACCTATCTCGCCGTCGCGCACGCCGCCCAGCTTCTGGAGCGCGGCGCGGTCGAAAAGATCATCCTGTCGCGTCCGGCGGTCGAAGCCGGTGAGCGCCTCGGCTTTCTGCCGGGCGACATGAAGGAAAAGGTCGATCCCTATCTCCGCCCACTCTATGACGCGCTTTACGACATGATCCCCGCCGACAAGGTCGACCGGGCAATCACCGCCGGCGTCATCGAAATCGCGCCGCTCGCCTTCATGCGCGGCCGCACGCTCGCCAATGCCGCGATCATCCTCGACGAAGCGCAGAACACCACGTCGATGCAGATGAAGATGTTCCTGACGCGCCTCGGCGAAAACGCGCGTATGATCGTGACCGGCGACCCCAGCCAGATCGACTTGCCGCGCGGCGTCAAATCCGGCCTCGTCGAGGCCCTGCAGCTTCTGAACGGCGTCGAGGGCATCTCGATCGTGCGCTTCAAGGATACCGACGTCGTGCGTCATCCGCTGGTCGGGCGCATCGTCAGGGCCTATGATTCCACCTATGCCGTCGAAGCCGAAGACGTCAGCCGGCAGGACTAATGGCCGAACTCGACATCCAGATCAGCGTCGAGGACATCGGCTGGCCCGGGGAGGAAACGCTGCTGTCGTTTTGCGACCGCGTTCTCGGGGCGGCCGCGGTCTATCTGCGTGACAGCGAGAAACAGCCCTTTCCGCAGATGCCGCCCGAGGTTTCTCTGGTGTTTACCGACGATGCCTCGATCCAGGACATCAATGCGGAATGGCGCGGCAAGGACAAGGCGACCAACGTGCTCTCCTTCCCGGCCTTTCCGGTTCAGCCCGGCAAGATGCCGGGCCCGATGCTTGGCGACATCATCATCGCCCGCGAGACCGTGGAGCGGGAAGCCCAGGAGCTCGAAAAGAGTTTCGACGACCACCTGACGCATCTTCTGGTCCATGGTTTCTTGCATCTTCTCGGCTACGACCATATGAATAGTGCCGAAGCCGAAATTATGGAGGGGTTGGAGACTCGCATTTTAGCGCAGCTCGGCCTATCTGATCCTTACGAGGGTCAAGACCTTAAAATGGAACCATGAGCGACTTTACGACGAAGCCGGCGGCAGACGCCAAGGACTCCGAGCCATCCTCTTCCTCAGACGAGGCGGGCAGTAGTAGTCGGCCATCCGGCCGACCCCAATCCTTCTGGTCGCGCGCCGCGCGCATCCTTCGCCCACAACAAGGTTCGCGGCTGCGCGAGGACCTCGCCGACGCGCTGATGACCGATGCGGCCGGCGACGACGCCTTTTCGCCCGACGAGCGGGCGATGCTGCACAACATCTTGCGCTTTCGCGAGGTGCGTGTCGCCGACGTGATGGTGCCGCGCGCCGATATCGAGGCGGTCGACCAGAACATCACCATCGGCGAGTTGATGATCCTCTTCGAGGAATCCGGCCGTTCGCGCATGCCCGTCTATGCCGACACGCTCGACGATCCGCGCGGCATGGTGCATATCCGCGACCTGCTTTCCTATGTCGCCAAACAGGCGCGCAACAAGCGCCGTAACCCGGCAAAGCCGGCCGCCGCAACGCCGGCCATCGAGGTCGCGCCCGAGAACATCCAGAAGCCGCCGCGCTCGGCCAAGCCGAATTTCGATCTCGCCCGTGTCGATCTGCAGAAAACGCTGGCCGAAGCCGGCATCATCCGCAAGATCCTGTTCGTGCCGCCGTCGATGCTGGCATCCGACCTGCTTCGCCGCATGCAGGTGAACCGCACCCAGATGGCGCTTGTTATCGACGAATATGGCGGCACCGACGGTCTCGCCTCGCATGAGGACATCGTCGAAATGGTGGTCGGCGACATCGACGACGAACATGACGACGAAGAGGTGATGTTCAAGCGCGTCGCCGAAGACGTCTTCCTCGCCGATGCCCGCGTCGAACTGGAAGAGATCGCCGAAGCGATCGGGCCGGATTTCGATATCAGCGAGCAGGTCGACGAGGTCGATACGCTGGGCGGCCTGATCTTCTCCGCCCTCGGCCGCATCCCGGTGCGCGGCGAAGTCGTCCAGGCGCTGCCGAACTTCGAGTTCCACATCCTCGATGCCGATCCGCGCCGCATCAAGCGGCTGCGCATCACCCGCAAGCGTCACGCCATCCGCCGCCGCGCCAAGGCGGACGGCGACATCGGCCCCGGTTCCGAGGTCGGCGACGACAGGCCGGCCGAATCGACTGCCAACTGACAGGACAAAGAGCCGCTTTTTTGAAAGACTGCGGATGGGTTGATTCGCGGCTTGATGGGAGTGCGCATGGAGCGGCTTGCGGACAGGGTTATCCTCGTCTGGGGGTTCAAACGGTCGTTGCTGGCCGTCTTCGCCGGGGCATTCGCCGTGCTGGCGCTGCCGCCCTTCGGCTTCTTCGCGGCGATGTTCTTGTCCTTCACGCTGCTCGTCTGGCTGATCGACGGGGCAGCGGCTTCGCCTGAAAGCAGTCTGATCGGCCGGCTGTGGCCGGCGTTCACCGTCGGGTGGCTCTTCGGCTTCGGCTATTTCGTCGCCGGTCTCTGGTGGCTCGGCCACGCGCTGCTCGTCGATTCGGACGAATTCGTCTGGGCGCTGCCCCTCGCCATCCTCGGCCTGCCGGCCTGTCTTGCGATCTTTTACGGCCTGGCGACCGCGCTTGCCCGCATCTTCTGGTCGGACGGCCTGGGGCGGATCGCCGCGCTTGCGGCAGCCTTCGGGCTCTTTGAATGGCTTCGCAGCACGATCCTCACCGGCTTCCCCTGGAACGCCGTCGGCTACGGCATGATGCCCGTTCCGCTGATGATGCAGTCGGCGCATGTGATCGGCGCGATGGGAGTGACGGCCCTTGCCGTCTTCGTCTTTTCCGCCCCTGCCCTTGCGGGAACACGGCAAGGCGTGCTGCCGGGCATCGCGCTTGCCGTCGCGCTGTTTGGCGCCCATCTCGGTTACGGCGCCTATGCCCTCTATCTCGCGCCGCGGCCGCAACCCCTGCCCGAGGACAAGCGGCCGGTGGTGCGGCTGGTGCAGCCAGCCATCGACCAGTCGGCGAAGATGGACAACGACGCCGACCGCAATGCGATTTTCGAAACGCATCTGAAGCTTTCGGCCGAAGCGCCTCAGAATGGCGGGCGCAAGCCTGATATCATCGTCTGGCCGGAAACCTCGATCCCGTTCATCCTGACTGACAACCAGGATGCGCTGACGCGGATCGCCGACACGCTCGACGACAACCAGATCCTGATCGCCGGCGCCGTGCGCGCCGAGGAGATGGGGCCCGGCACGCCGGTGCGCTATTACAATTCCATCTACGTGATCGACGGCCGCGGCCAGATCATCGCCGCCTCCGACAAGGTGCATCTCGTGCCTTTCGGCGAATATCTGCCCTTCGAGGACGTACTCACCGAACTCGGCATCCAGAACGTTGTCGAGATTCCGGGCGGATTTTCGGCCGCCGCCACCCGCCATCTGCTGGCGCTGCCCGGCGGCCTCAACCTCTATCCGCTGATCTGCTACGAGATCATTTTTCCCGGCGAAATGACCGGCGACATCAAAGACGCGAATGCGCTCCTCAATATCACCAACGATGCCTGGTTCGGCATCACGCCCGGCCCCTATCAGCATTTCCAGCAGGCGCGGGTGCGGGCGATCGAGACCGGCCTGCCGCTGATTCGCGACGCCAACAACGGCATTTCGGCCTTGGTGAACGCGCATGGAGAAATTGTTGCGGGCCTCGATCTTGGTGAGACCGGCTTTATTGATGCAACTGTTGATGGGCTCGGCAATGGGTTCGGGACAACATTCCCCCATCAAACATACTTCTGGTTGATTGAGGCGCTGTTGATTTTGATTGCACTAATTTCACGCGCAGGTTTTATTTCAGGGTTGAATTGACCAAAAACCCCTAAAATTGCATAGTAGTGTCAATCGGCGTTCTTAACGTATGTTAATCGGTGGGTTCCCACCGCTTACAACGTGGCGTTTTGGGATGGATCAGGGGCATGCCGGTTAGAAACAGGTTGAAATTCGTAGCTAGGGCACGACCATGATTGAAAACAAGAAGAAGCCGAATCCGATCGACATTCATGTCGGCAGCCGCATTCGCCTTCGCCGCACGATGCTGGGCATGAGTCAGGAAAAGCTTGGCGAGAGCCTGGGCATCACCTTCCAGCAGATTCAGAAATACGAAAAAGGCACCAACCGCGTCGGCGCAAGCCGCCTGCAGAACATTTCGAGCATTCTCAATGTTCCGGTGTCCTTCTTCTTCGAGGATGCGCCGGGCGAACATTCCGGCGCCATCGGCGGCATGGCGGAAGCCTCCAGCTCGAATTACGTCGTCGATTTCCTTTCCTCCTCGGAAGGCCTGCAGCTCAATCGCGCCTTCGTGAAGATTTCCGATCCCAAGGTCCGTCGCAAGGTTGTGGAGCTTGTGAAGGCGCTTGCCGCCGAAGCCGACTCCGACTGAGCCATCTTCATTGCAGAAATTCGAAAAGCGGTCGAAAGGCCGCTTTTTTGCTGTTTTAGGGCAAAATTTGTCACTTTGCCGCAGATATAAAGATATATTTATGTCGTTGTACGCTTGTCATCAGCCCCTGAACTGAGTACCTACTAGCTAGCTTTTGTTCTTTGAGGGGAATCCCGGAATGCGCGCGAATTATCTCTTTACCAGCGAATCTGTTGCCGAAGGTCATCCGGACAAGGTGTGTGACCGCATCTCCGACGAGATCGTCGACCTGGTCTACCGCGAAGCGGCCAAAACGGGCGTCAATCCCTGGGGCGTGCGCATTGCCTGCGAAACGCTGGCAACGACCAACCGCGTCGTCATCGCCGGCGAAGTCCGCCTGCCGCCGAGCCTGATGAAGAAGGACAAGGACGGCAAGGACGTCATCAATCCGTCCAAGTTCAAGGCCGCCGCCCGCCGCGCCATCAAGGATATCGGCTATGAGCAGGACGGCTTCCACTGGAAGAAGGCGAAGATCGACGTGCTCCTGCACTCGCAGTCGGCCGACATCGCCCAGGGCGTCGACAGCGCCGCCGACCAGCAGGGTGACGAGGGCGCCGGCGACCAGGGCATCATGTTCGGTTACGCCTGCAAGGAAACGCCGGACCTGATGCCGGCGCCGATCTATTACTCGCACAAGATCCTGCAGCTGCTCGCGGTGGCCCGCAAGAAGGGCGACGGCGAAGTCGCCAAGCTCGGCCCCGACGCCAAGAGCCAGGTGACCGTACGCTACGTTGACGGCAAGCCGTCGGAAGTGACGTCGATCGTGCTTTCGACCCAGCATCTCGACGACAGCTGGGATTCCAAGAAGGTCCGCGCGGTCGTCGAGCCCTATATCCGC
This sequence comes from Rhizobium sp. R339, assembly GCF_002211395.1. Classification (NCBI taxonomy): domain Bacteria; kingdom Pseudomonadati; phylum Pseudomonadota; class Alphaproteobacteria; order Hyphomicrobiales; family Rhizobiaceae; genus Rhizobium; species Rhizobium sp. R339. The sequence continues at coordinate 326,932 of NZ_LOKV01000023.1, read as the reverse complement.
GAAGCGCTCGGCGAACTGAAGATTGCTGAAGACTGCAAGTGGTACATCAATCCGACCGGCAAGTTCGTCATCGGCGGACCGGACGGCGACGCCGGCCTTACCGGCCGCAAGATCATCGTCGACACTTACGGCGGTGCCGCTCCGCATGGCGGCGGCGCATTCTCCGGCAAGGACACGACCAAGGTCGACCGTTCGGCCGCCTATGCCGCTCGCTACCTCGCCAAGAACGTGGTCGCCGCCAGCCTCGCCGACCGCTGCACGATCCAGCTCTCCTACGCGATCGGCGTCGCTCAGCCGCTGTCGATCTATGTCGATCTGCACGGCACCGGCAAGGGTGTTTCGGAAGACCAGATCGAAGCTGCGATCCGCGAGAATATGGACCTGTCGCCGTCGGGCATCCGCCGCCACCTCGACCTCAACAAGCCGATCTACGCCAAGACCTCGGCTTACGGCCATTTCGGCCGCAAGGCCGGCCGTGACGGCTCGTTCTCCTGGGAGCGCACCGACCTGGTGAAGGCCCTCAAGGAAGCGGTCAAGACCAAGGCTGCTGCATGACGGATATGGAACGCCGGGGCCGGGCGACCGAAGCCTTCTTCGGTCGCCGCAAGGGAAAGGCCCTGCGCGAACAGCAGGCCGAAACATTGCACAGCCTGCTGCCGGCATTCCTCATCGATCTCTCGGCGGCTCCCCCGGAGCCGCCGACTTCGCTTTTTCCGGTTCCGGTCGAGACATTGCGGCTGGAAATCGGTTTCGGCGGCGGCGAACATCTGATGCACCGCGCGCTTGAGACGCCGTCCACCGGTTTCATCGGCGTCGAGCCCTTCGTCAATTCCATGCAGAAGCTGCTCGCGCGCGCCGGCCAGACCGGAACGCAGAACATCCGCGTCTATAATGACGACGCGACGCAGCTGCTCGACTGGCTGCCGGACGCCTCGCTCGACCAGATTGACCTGCTCTATCCCGACCCTTGGCCGAAGCGGAAGCACTGGAAACGGCGCTTCGTCTCGAAAACCAATCTCGACCGCTTTCACCGCGTGCTGAAGCCCGGCGGCCTGTTCTGCTTCGCCTCAGACATCGATACCTATGTGAACTGGACGCTGCTCAAATGCCGCGACCACGGCGGCTTCGACTGGCTGGCTGAAAATACCGCAGACTGGCTGACGCCTTACGAGGGCTGGCCGAGCACCCGCTACGAGGCCAAGGCGCGGCGCGAGGGCCGGTCGTCGGCCTATCTGACGTTCAGGAAAATCTGAGAGTCGGCGGCTAAAGGGCAGTTACAGGCACAGCACCAACGGCGATTGGCCCCTGAGGCAGCGTCGCAAAAATTAGGCACCCTTTGACGGTCAGTGCAGGCTGACCGTCTTCAGTTCGTCCTCGGCAGCCTTGAAGAAGGTGCTGGAGCGGTTGTCCGTCAAGAGGATCGGCGTGCCGTCGGCGCCGAAAAGTGCCCAGAGATCGACGTTCGGATCGATGTCCGGCGCCTCGGGAAAACACTTGGCGACCTCTTCGGTGCGCATCTTTCTTATGTAGGCGACCTCGCCGCTGCCGATATGGGCAAGCTCGGACTTGGTCAGACGAGACGTGGCTTCTTTCATCAACATTCCTGTTCCTCCGAGAGAAGGGACCAACGGTTTTTGGAAACCGTTGTGCTACTGTGAGACCGAAATGTTAATTTTCTTGACCATGCGCGCGGGTTCCGGACGAATTAGATCGACGGAGAGCAAGCCGTTCTTCAAGCCGGCGCCCAAAACCTGCATGCCGTCCGCCAGGACGAAGGTGCGCTGGAACTGACGGGAGGCGATGCCGCGATAGAGATAGTCCCGCTCGCCCTGCTCCGCCTGGCGGCCGCGGATCACAAGCTGATTCTCCTCGGTGGAAATGTCGAGTTCTTCCTCGCTGAAACCGGCAACGGCAAGGGTAATGCGCAGGCGCTCCGGCGCGCCGCTATCGGCGGCGATGCGCTCGATATTGTAGGGCGGATATCCGTCGCTCGCCTTGGAAATGCGCTCCAGCGTCTTTTCCATGGCATCGAAGCCCAGAAGCAGCGGGCTGGCGAAAGGGGTAATGCGGCTCATCTGTTTTCAAGTCCTTGACGCAAGCGACCATCCCGGACCTCATACGCAGCATCCGGATGGCGCTAATATGGGGACAGGATCCCGGCCCTGCAAGGCGCAGGCGAGATGTCGGCGTCGCCTCCTCGATTTGGCTGGCGCGGCAGCTTCCTCCTTGCTTGACAAAGAGCCTGCAGCCTCGCATCAAAACGTGCCCGCGCGATGTGCTGATTTGTGACGGGATATGAAGAAAATGGTGCATGCACAAACAGAGCGCCGCGAGGATGGGACAATCGGAATGGCACACGTGAGAAAAATCATCATCGACACGGATCCCGGCCAGGACGATGCAGCCGCCATCATGCTTGCCTTCGGCAGCCCCGATGAGCTGGAGGTGCTTGGCATCACCACGGTCGCCGGCAACGTGCCGCTTCCGCTCACGAGCCGCAATGCGCGCATCGTCTGCGAACTCTGCGGCCGGCCGGAGACGAAGGTCTTCGCAGGCGCCGACACGCCGATCGCCCGCAAGCTGGTGACGGCGGAACATGTGCACGGCAAGACCGGTCTCGACGGCCCCGAACTCGACGAGCCGACGATGGCGCTGCAGCCCGGCCACTCCGTCGATTTCATCATCGAGACCCTGCGCCGCGAGGCGGAAGGCACGGTGACGCTCTGCACGCTCGGGCCGCTTACCAACATCGGCATAGCCTTCCAGAAGGCTCCCGACGTCATCCCGCGCATCCGCGAGCTGGTGATGATGGGCGGCGGCTTCTTCGAAGGCGGCAACATCACGCCGGCCGCCGAATTCAACATCTATGTCGATCCGGAGGCGGCCGACATCGTCTTCCGCTCCGGCGTTCCGATCGTAATGATGCCGCTCGACGTGACGCACCAGCTGCTGACCCGCAAGGACCGGGTGAAGCGCATGGCCGAGATCGGCACGGCGCCGGCCAAGGCGATGGTCGAGATGCTGGAATTCTTCGAACGCTTCGATATCGAGAAATATGGTTCAGACGGCGGGCCGCTGCATGATCCCACCGTTATCGCCTACCTCTTGAAGCCGGAGCTTTTCAAGGGCCGGGACTGCAATGTCGAGATCGAGATCCAGTCCGAACTCACCGTCGGCATGACCGTCGTCGACTGGTGGCATGTAACCGAGCGCAAACGCAATGCGAAGGTCATGCGCTATGTCGATGCGGACGGCTTCTTCGATCTTCTGATCGAACGCTTCGCCCGCATCTGACTTTTCGGCTTTCCTTCCCTATCGACGGGAAGGAAAGCAACTCAGGCGTCTTTCTCGTCGAAAACGGAATTGGCTTCGGCTTCAACAGGCTTCGGGCCGCCCTTGGCGACGCCGACCATGGCCGGGCGCAGCACGCGCTCGCCGATGGTGAAGCCCGCCTGTACGACCTGGACGACGGTGTTGTTCGGCACCTCGGGGTTCGGCACTTCGAACATTGCCTGATGGAAATTGGGATCGAACTTCTGGCCGACCGGCTCCAGCTTGCGCACGCCATGGCGCTCAAGCGCCGAGAGCATGGCGCGTTCGGTCATCTCCACACCCTCGATCAGCGTGGTCAGGCCGGCATCGGCCGTGGCCTTGGCCTCCGGAGAGATGGCATCCAGCGCCCGGCGCAGATTGTCGGAAACGGCGAGCATGTCGCGCGCAAAGCCGGCGACGGAATAGGACTTGGCGTCCTTGACCTCACGCTCGGTGCGGCGGCGCAGATTGTCCATCTCGGCGGCAAGGCGCAGATAGCGGTCGCGCAGCTCGCCGTTTTCGGCTTTCAGAAGCTCGAGCGGGTCTGGCTGGGCGGTCTCTTCCTGCACGGTATCGTTCTCGACGTAGGCGGCGGCGTCGGCTGCGGCATCGGCCGCAGTTGCGTCAGGTCCGTTTTTCGTCGTTTCATCGGTCATGACGGTCTCCGGTTGGTGTCTTCAGATGCGCCCGATATCGAGGTTTGACCGGAAAAAATCAAGTCTGCGTGACGAAGAAGCGAAAATTCCGCGCCTTCTTTCGAAACGCCTTCAAAGCGGATTGCGCGAAAGGCGGGAGACGAGCTGGGCGGTGTAATCCACCATCGGCACGATCCGGGAATAATTGAGCCGCGTCGGGCCGATGACGCCGACAGCGCCGACGATCCGGTCGTCCTCGTCACGATAGGGGGCGACGATGAGCGACGAGCCGGACAGCGAGAAGAGCTTGTTTTCCGAGCCGATGAAGATGCGCACGCCCGAACCGCTTTCGGCCAGATTGAGAAGCTCGATCAGGCTGTCCTTCTTTTCGAGATCGTCGAACAGCATGCGCAGCCGGTCGATATCCTCGGCGCCGGCAAGGCCTTCGAGCAGATTGGCGCGGCCGCGGATGATGAGCTGGGCGGGCTTCCCCTCATCAGGGCTGCCGGACCAGACGGCGATGCCACGCTCGACGAGATCGCGCGACAGGGCATCGAGCTCGTGACGGACATCATCCTTCAGGCGGCTCAATTGCTTGCGCAGCTCCGGCAGGGTCTGACCGGACATATGGGCATTGAGGAAATTCGCCGCTTCCGTCAGTTGCGAGGATGTGATGCCCGCCGGCAGCTCGATAATGCGGTTTTCCACCTGGTCGTGGTCGCCGACGAGCACGGCGAGCGCCTTGGTCGGCTCGAGCCGGATGAACTCGACATGTTTCAGCACCGGATCGCTTTTCGAGGTAATGACGAGGCCGGCGCCGCGCGAAATGCCCGACAGCATGCGGCTCGCCTCGTTCATCATCGATTCCAGAGGATTGCCGCCGGCTTCGGCCCGCACCTGGCGGTCGATATTGGCGCGGTCCTCGGCAGAGAGATCGCCGACCTGCATGAAGGCGTCGACGAAGAAGCGCAGTCCGATCTGGGTCGGCAGCCGGCCGGCGCTGACATGCGGCGAATAGATCAGCCCCAGCTCTTCGAGATCGCTCATGACGTTACGCACCGAGGCCGGCGAGAGCGACATCGGCAGAAGGCGCGACAGATTGCGCGAACCGAGCGGCTCGCCGCTTTCCAGATAGCCTTCGACGATGCGGCGGAAAATTTCCCTGGAGCGCTCGTCCAATGCAGCAACGGCATCCGAAACCGACGTCGACCTGATGCCCATGAACTTCTCGAACCCACGCTGATGATGCTCTCGAAAATATAGTCAAACTCGCACCCGTGGCAAAAGGGAATTTGCAAATGGGCGCGGCCAATCGTAGAAGCGGTCAGCAACTCCAGGAGATAAGAATGCGGCCTTCAGGCAGAAAAACCGACCAGATGCGCAAGGTCTCGTTCGAGCGCAACTTTTCCAAGCATGCGGAAGGCTCCTGCCTGGTGAAATTCGGCGATACGCACGTGCTCTGCACGGCAAGCCTCGAAGACAAGACGCCGCCGTGGCTGCGCAATACCGGCAAGGGCTGGGTCACGGCCGAATACGGCATGCTGCCGCGGGCGACCGGCGAGCGGATGAAGCGCGAGGCGGCGGCCGGCAAGCAGGGCGGGCGCACCCAGGAAATCCAGCGGCTGATCGGCCGCTCGCTACGCGCCGTCGTCGATCTGCAGGCGCTCGGCGAAAGACAGATCACGCTCGACTGCGACGTCATCCAGGCCGACGGCGGCACGCGGACGGCCTCGATCACCGGCGGCTGGATCGCGCTTTACGACTGCCTGAAATGGATGGAAAGCCGCAACATGATCAAGGTCGACCGGGTCCTGAAGGATCATGTCGCCGCTATCTCCTGCGGCGTCTTCGCCAGCCAGGCGGTGATCGATCTCGATTACCTCGAAGATTCCTCGGCGGAGACCGATGCGAATTTCGTGATGACGGGCGCCGGCGGGATCGTCGAGATCCAGGGCACGGCCGAGGGCGCGCCCTTCAGCGAAGAGGAATTCACCTCGCTGATGCATCTTGCCAAGAACGGCATCGGCGAACTCGTCGCCCTGCAGAAACAGGCCATTGCGGGATGAACCCCATGCTGGAAGGCATGCTGGAAACGGCGCTCTACGCGCGCGATCTCGATCAGGCCGAGGCGTTCTACGAGAACGTTCTCGGACTTGAAAAGATCACCCGTGCGGCCAACCGGCATGTCTTCTTCCGCTGTGGACCGGGCGTTCTCCTGATCTTCAATCCCGAAGAAACGGTAAAGCCGCCGGCGCCCGATGCGCTGCAGGTGCCGCCGCACGGCACATCAGGCCAGGGCCACGCCTGCTTCAGGGTGGCCGGCCGCAATATCGATGCCATGACCGAACGGTTGAGAGCCGCCGGCGTGGCGATCGAATCCGAGGTTCATTGGCCGAACGGCGGCCGCTCGATCTATTTCCGTGATCCTGCCGGCAACAGCCTGGAATGCGCGGAGGCTAAAATCTGGGGCATCGAACAGGATATCTGAATGCGCAAGCTCGAAACGAAAACCATCGTCGTCGCCAGCCACAATGCCGGCAAGATCCGCGAGATCCAGGAATTGATCGGTCCGCTCGGCTTCACCGCCAAATCGGCAGCGGAGCTGAATTTCGTCGAGCCCGACGAAACCGGCACGAGCTTCGAGGAGAATGCGACGATCAAGGCGGTCGCCTCCGCCAAATCAGCCGGCATGCCGGCGCTATCGGATGATTCCGGGCTGGTGGTCGACGCGCTTGGCGGCGATCCCGGTGTCTACACCGCCAATTGGGCTGAAAAGCCCGACGGCACGCGCGATTTCGACATGGCGATGGCCAAGGTGGAAAAGGCGCTGCAGGAGGCGGGCGCGAAGACGCCCGAACAGCGCAAGGCGCGTTTCGTCAGCGTGCTCTGCCTTGCCTGGCCTGACGGCCATACGGAGCTGTTTCGCGGCGAGGTGGAAGGCAATGTCGTCTGGCCGCCGCGCGGCACCCAGGGCTTCGGCTATGATCCGGTCTTCCAGCCGGAGGGTTACGGCGTGACCTTCGGCGAGATGAGCGGCGAGGAAAAGCACGGCTGGAACGTCGGCAAGCCGCAGGCGCTGTCGCACCGGGCGCGCGCCTTCAAGCTCTTCGTCGAAACCTGCCTGGAGGCATAAGGTCACCACGTGGACAATTTCGATACGCCAGGCTCCTTGCGCGATGCGGCGCTCTTGCCCGATACCGGCGAGCCCGGCTTCGGCGTCTACGTGCATTGGCCCTTCTGCGCGGCGAAGTGTCCCTACTGCGACTTCAACAGTCATGTGCGCCACCAGCCGGTGGATCAGGAGCGCTTTACATCAGCCTTCCTGAAGGAGACGGCGGCAGTCCGGGCGATGAGCGGGCCGAAGACGGTGACGAGCATCTTCCTCGGCGGCGGCACGCCCTCGCTGATGAAACCGGAAACCGTCGACGCCATACTCGACGGCATTGCGCGGCACTGGCATGTGCCCGATGGTATCGAGATCACCATGGAGGCGAACCCTTCGAGCGTCGAAGCGGAACGCTTCCGCGGCTACCGTGCCGCCGGCGTCAACCGCGTCTCTCTCGGCGTGCAGGCGCTGAACGACCGGGATCTCAGGTTCCTCGGCCGGCTGCATGACGTCGCCGACGCTCTGAAGGCGATCCGGCTGGCGCGCGACATCTTCCCGCGCATGTCCTTCGACCTCATCTATGCCCGGCCCGATCAGACGGTCGAGGAATGGGAAAAGGAGCTGAAGGAAGCGATCTCCTATGCGGTCGATCATCTTTCGCTCTATCAGCTGACCATCGAGGAAGGCACGCCCTTCTACGGCCTGCACAAGGCGGGCAAGCTGATCGTGCCGGATGGCGAGCAATCGGCGCTGCTCTACGAGGCGACGCAGGAGATTACGGCGCGCGAAGGAATGCCCGCCTATGAGGTCTCCAACCATGCGCGGCCGGGTGCTGAAAGCCGGCACAACCTGACCTACTGGCGTTACGGCGATTATGCCGGCATCGGCCCCGGCGCGCACGGCCGGCTGACACGCGGCCCCGAGAAGATCGCGACCGCCACCGAGCGCAAGCCGGAGGCCTGGCTCGAGATGGTCGAGCGTGACGGCAACGGCATTCTCGACCAGGACCGGCTCGGTTACGACGAGCAGGCCGACGAACTGCTGCTGATGGGGCTGCGGCTGCGGGAGGGGGTCGACCTTGCGCGCTGGCAGCAGCTTTCGGGACGCGAGCTCGATCCGAAACGCGAAGAATTCCTGCTCGAACACAAATTCGTCGAGCGCATCGGCAATTCCCGTCTGCGCTGCACGCCATCCGGCATGCTGATCCTCGACTCGGTCGTCGCCGACCTCGCCTGCTGAAGCTCCTGCAACGGGTTTATTCCGGCGCAGCAACATTGCTGCCGCGCCGGAAAGCATTTCTCAGCCGTGATTGGTGGCGCCGGCCTTGAAGAGGCTGCCGGTCGGCGTCTTCAGGAACATCTCCAGCGGAATGTGTTCCTGGTGCAGGAAACCGGTCGCCGGCAGCAATCCGTCGCGGACCATCTCGATGACGGCGACGACGGACGCCGACGTCGTCCAGGCAATGGCCGTGCGGCGCGCGCCGGCGATCTCGATCGGGTAATAGGCGCGCACGAATTCCTTGCGGCGCAGGCTGCCGTTCTCCGTGCCTTCGGCGGCGACATGGACATAGACGACATCGTCTTCAACCGGCGGCTTGGCATTGGTCAGGATCTCGCCGGCAAGCTTGCGCTTGTCGCGCATCAGGAGCTCATGGAAGAAGAAGTTCATCAGCTCCATATGACCGGGATACCGCATGGTCTTGTAATCGAGATTATCGATCTTTCCGAGCATGGTATCGCACATGGTGCCGAGGCCGCCCGAGGTCGTGAAGGCTTCGAGCTTGACGCCGCCGACATAGACGGTCTCGTGCCATTCCATCGGCGAGACGAGCTTGCGCACCCCGCCCTCGATGACCTCGCAATCGTTCAGATATTCGTTGACGACGCCTTCCGGCGACCAGTTGAAGGCATAGCCGAGAAGACCTGTGGGATGCTGCGGCAGGGCGCCGACGCGCATGCGGATCGAGCGGCAACGATCGAAACCATCGGCAAGGCTTGCACCGACGATGCCGACAAAACCGGGCGCCAGGCCGCATTGCGGCGCCATCAGGCCGCGGGCCGTCTTCGACAGTTCGATGATGAAATTGGTTGTGGGAACGTCTTCCGTCAGATCGAAATAATGGATGCCGGCAAGATGGGCGGCCCGCGCCAGCTCGATGTTCAGGTGATAAGGCAGGCAGGACAGCACCGCCTCGACGTTCGACAGCAGCCCACCGATCACCTGAGGATCGGAGATATCGCCGGTGCGGCACTTGAAGGGAAGCTCGCCCAAAGGCAGTTGCGCATCGACGCCGATGACCTCGAAGCCGCCCTCATGCAACAGCGTCGCCGCCAGCCGTCCGACCTTGCCCAGGCCGACAACGGCAATCTTTCTGAAACTCATGCATATCCTCCCACGCGCCCGTTTCGGCGCTTTCGTTTTTCTCCGATGCGCGCCGCTCCAAATCGGACATGCACGGGATGGGCGGAGGTATAGAATAAAAAGCTTATAAAGGAAAACGGCCGGAATCGCTCCCGGCCGTCGAATTTCCTCGAAAATCCACCAATTATTCGTTGATCAGCCGCTTCAGCAGCTCGATTTCGTGCGAAAGCTTGGTGTCTCCTGATATCAGCTCCTCGATCTTGCGCACGGCATGCAGCACCGTCGTGTGATCGCGTCCGCCGAAACGGCGGCCGATCTCGGGGAAGGAGCGCGGCGTCAGCGTCTTCGACAGATACATGGCGATCTGGCGCGGCTTGACGATGACGCGGGTGCGGCGGTTCGAGACCAGTTCCTGGCGCGACACATTATAGTGCCTTGCGACGATGCGCTGGATATCCTCGATGCGCACGCGGCGCGGTTCGCCGGAGCCGACGAGATGGGCGAGCAACTCGTCCACGCGCTCGATCGACAGGTTCGGCTCGAAGGAGCGGCGGAAGATCAGCTGGTTGAAGGCGCCTTCCAGCTCGCGGCCGCTGGCCGTGACGTTGCGGGCGACGTGCTGCAGCAGATCTGCCGGAATTTCGAGCGACGGGTCTTCGAGCCGGGCCGCGGCAAGGCGACGCTTGAGGATTTCGAGGCGCATCTCGTAATCCGGCGCGTCGAGTTCGATCGCCACACCGCCCTGCAGGCGCGAACGGACGCGCGGGTCGAGCGATTCCAGCTCCCAGGGCGCGCGATCGGCGGCGACAACGACCTGCTTGGCGCTGTCGAGCAGCATGTTCAAGAGATGGCAGAACTCATGCTGGATCATCTTGCCCTGCAGGAACTGCATGTCGTCGATGATCAGCAGGTCGATGTTGCGCAGCGAATCCTTCAGCGTCAGCGCATCATTGTCGCGGATCGCGGTCGCAAAACGCCACATGAAATATTCGGCCGTCAGATAGACGACGCGCAGAGCCCGCGGGTTTTGAACCGCCGCATTGGCGATCGCCTGCAGGAGGTGGGTCTTACCGAGACCGACCGTCGAATGGACGAAGAGCGGGTTGAAGCGCACGGCGCCGGAACCGGCTTCCGCGATCGTCTTCGCCGCCGCAAGGGCGACCCGGTTCGAGCTGCCTTCGACGAAGGTCTCGAAGGTGAAGCGGCTGTCGAGCGGCGAACCGAAGAGCGGCGAGCCCAGGCTTGCGGGCCTTGCCGCGGCGACGGCCGAAACCGCCTGCTGGACGGCCTGACCGGCCGGCTGGGCGCTGACCGGGCGGCGCATCTGTGCGGGAGCGGCCGGCTCCGGCTGGACGACCTCGTCGGCAGGCTTCATGCCGCTGCGCGTTGCCGTACGCACCAGGATTTCGACTTTGAGAATTTCCGCATCCTCGGCCTGGAACAGACCGGTGATGAGATCGAGATAACGATTGTTGATCCACGACTTCAGGAAGGTCGTGGGCACCGAGAGGCGAACCACGCTCTTCGATACCGAATGCAGCTTCAGCCTCGCAAACCAGCTGGCATAGACGTCTGGACCGACTTGAGCCTTCAAGCGCGCACTGACACGCTCAAACAATACGCCTTGCTTCATTTCCGCCTTTGCTTCCCCCACTTCCAGGCGAATGGAGCCGAACGCCTGCGGTGCCGCATCCCCATTGTCGAGCCCGCCCGCCGTCATCGTATTCATGTGCATAATGCCGCCTTTCAATTCCACCGGGCGGCTTCCGCTAAAATAGCCGCCCGATCATTCCCCGCCTTGGCGGGCTGGCGGCATCCTCATGAAGCCGCTCACCTGCCGGTTCACTCAAACACGGCGCAGAACACCGTTGCAGGTACCGCGTTCATGCGGCAACCTTCATCGGCCTTCCGTGCCAGGCTGGCGGTCAATCCTCGTTTTCGGCCGACCAGCCCGAACGCAATATTCCTTACCCCTATCCCGCAGCCTCGCGTTAAACGTGTGGCTGCCATAGGCACAAAACATCCCCGTTCCGTAACAGCCACGTTACGGCCCAAATCCGTCAAGTGCTTGAAAAAACGGAAGCGCAAGGCTCCGTAACAAATGGCACAAACTTATCGCCCTGCCGACGTGGCAGTTAAGACCGAGCCTCTGCAGGTGATGTCCGCGCCCTTTGTTGGAAGCCATTTAGGCAGGATCAAAAGGCAAGATCAACGATGAATTTTACGCAAAATTAAGAAGCGGCCATTGACTCCGCCCGCCCTTTTCGGGCGTCACACCAGCGTCAAAAAAGAATCGCTTTTGAATCAAGGAGATTCCCCTTTCGGGCTATTTTGACACGCATGGAAAGAAAAAAAATAAAAATCTTCTTGACTCGCCCATGGTCCGGCAAGCTTCGGCCAGAGTCGCGCAGCATGAAAGCATCCTTGCGCAAGTCATTGTTTTTAAACAACTTTTCCTGTCATGGCGCTGACACGAAACGGTCGTGAGATTAACCATGAAAGGGCCGATCGGCGGAATCGAAAAAGCCCGGTAAAATTACCGGGCTAATCATAACGAAGTGGTCGTTAACGGAAGATTACGCGGTCGCGGAGACCGAAAGAGCCTTCACACGAGCGGCCAGGCGCGAGACCTTGCGGGATGCCGTGTTGGAGTGAAGTACGCCCTTGCTGGCAGCGCGGGCAAGCTCCGGCTGGGCGGCCAGGAAAGCCGCCTTCGCCTTGTCGGCGTCACCGGATGCGATGGCCTCTTCGACCTGGCGAACGAAAGTACGAACGCGCGAGCGACGAGCCTTATTGACGTCGGTACGGCGGGCGATCTTGCGGGTCGCTTTTTTCGCCGAAGTTGTATTGGCCATGGATGCCTCTCTCAAGAATTCGAACAAACTCCGCCACTACCGCGGGCCCTGCGGCCACCAAATCCAGCAATGCGGGAGCAATCGCGGAAAACCAGACCGGCTTTCCGAACCGTGGGCGGGCATATAACCCTAAAGCCGGCCCACGTCAACGCGGATTTTCAAGCTTTCCAGCCGTAAGCGCCGAAAAGCATTCAACGGTGCTTGAAGGCAGGTTTGCGCTTCTCGACGAAGGCCGCCATGCCTTCTTTCTGATCATCGGTGGCGAAGAGGCTGTGAAACAGGCGGCGCTCGAACCGCAGCCCCTCCTCCAGCGTCGTCTCGAAGGCGCGGTTGACCGCCTCCTTGGCCATCATCACCGAGGGCTGCGAAAGCGAGGCGATTTTCTCGGCGGCGGCAAGAGCCTCCTCGAGCAGCCGTTCGGGCGCCACCACACGCGAAACGAGTCCCGATCGTTCGGCCTCGGCCGCGTCCATCATCCGGCCGGTTAGCACGAGATCCATCGCCTTCGCCTTGCCGACGGCGCGTGTCAGCCGCTGCGAACCGCCCATGCCGGGAATGACGCCGAGGGTGATTTCCGGTTGGCCGAACTTGGCCGTCTCCGAGGCAATGATGAAATCGCACATCATGGCGAGCTCGCAGCCGCCGCCGAGCGCAAAGCCGCTGACGGCGGCGATGACAGGCTTGCGAGCCTTGGCGATATCATCCCAGCCGCTGATGAAATCGCTCTTATACATGTCGGCGAACTGCAGCGACTGCATTTCCTTGATGTCGGCGCCGGCGGCAAAGGCGCGCTCGGAGCCGGTGATAACGATGGCGCCGACCGCCTCGTCGGCGTGGAAGCCGGCATAGGCTTCCTTCAGCTCCTTCAGCACGGTGGAATTCAGCGCGTTCAGCGCCTGTGGGCGGTTCAGCGTGACGAGGCCGACATTGCCTCGGGTTTCGACGATCAGGGTCTCATAAGCCATGCTGGTCTCCCGGTTCTCTTTTATTTCTGGCAGGCGGCGCAATAGAAGGTGGAGCGACCCGCCTGCACGATACGGGCGACCGTACCGCCGCAGCCCGGCGTGCCGCAAGCCTGACCTTCGCGATCGTAAACTGAGAAGGAATGCTGGAAGTAGCCAAGCGATCCATCCGTCTGAATATGGTCGCGCAGCGACGATCCCCCGGCGGCGATCGCATCGGCAATGACGTCGCGGATCGAGGCGACGAGGAGGGCGAGCTTTTCCTTCGGTTTACCGCTTGACGTCACCAGCGTGCCGGCGGCGCGGATCGGGGAGAGATGCGAACGCCATAGCGCTTCGCACACATATATATTGCCGAGCCCTGCGATGTTCTTCTGATCGAGGAGCGCGCTCTTCAGCGGCTGCGCCTTGTCGCGGAAACGTTCGGCGAGGTAGGCGGCGCCGAGCTCGTTGCCCGTCGGCTCCGGCCCGAGATCGCGGAAGAAGGGATGGGCGCCGAGATCGGCGCGTCCGACTATATCCATGAAGCCGAAACGGCGCGGATCGTTATAGACGACCCGGCGCGGGCCGCCTTGACCCTCCAGATGGAAGACGACGTGATCGTGCTTCTCGTCCTTGGAGCGGGCATGGTGGAATTCGCCCGGTGTCTCGGAAGCTGCCCCTTCTTCGACGCGGAATGAGCCGGACATGCCGAGATGGGAAATCAGCGTGTTGCCGTCGTCGAGATCGACCAGCAGATATTTGGCGCGGCGGCCGAGGCCGATAATGGTGCGGCCGGAAACCCGTTCCGCCAGAGCATCGGGAAAGGGAAAGCGCAGATCGCTGCGGCGCAGTTCCAGCCTTGCGACACGAGCACCCTCCATCGCCGGCGTCAGGCCGCGTTTGACCGTTTCGACTTCTGGCAATTCCGGCATCTTAACCCATCTATATCTAACGTGTTTCAACCCAGCACGATGTGCGCTATAGCGCCTGTGTGCCGCGGAGAGCGCGGCCCAGTGATAACGTCGCTCGCGGTCTTTCGCCATGGCCGCCGCGTCCGAATCTTGAAGGAACGGAGCAGCCTGATGTCAGAAAGCCGCACTTCCGCCGATGGCGGCATGGAAACCTCCTACGGCTTCCGCGATGTGCCTGATGGCGAGAAGCAGGGCCTGGTCAACCAGGTGTTCCATAAGGTCGCCAAGCGCTACGACATCATGAACGACGTCATGTCCATGGGCATGCACCGGGCCTGGAAGGATGCGATGATCGCAGCCCTCAACCCGCGCAGGGAGCCCGGCTACAAGGTGCTCGACGTTGCCGGCGGCACTGGTGATATCGCCTTCCGCATCGTCGAGGCTTCGGGCCGGCAGGCGCATGCGACCGTGCTCGACATCAACGGCTCGATGCTCGGCGTCGGCGCCGAGCGGGCGGAAAAGAAGAAGCTTTCCAACAATCTCACCTTCGTCGAAGCCAATGCCGAGGAACTGCCCTTCGAGGCGTCGAGCTTCGACGCCTATACGATCGCCTTCGGCATCCGCAACGTGCCGCGGATCGACGTGGCGCTGTCGGAGGCCTATCGCGTGCTGAAGCGCGGCGGACGGCTGCTGGTGCTGGAATTTTCCGAGGTCGAGATGCCGCTTCTCGACAAGATCTATGACGCCTGGTCGTTCAACGCCATTCCGCAATTCGGCAAGGCGATCACCGGCGATGCCGAACCCTACCAATATCTCGTGGAATCGATCCGCAAATTCCCCAACCAGGAGAATTTCGCGGCAATGATCCGCCAAGCCGGTTTTTCGCGTGTCACCTACACCAATTATACCGGCGGCATTGCCGCACTGCATTCCGGCTGGAAGCTCTGAGGGAATGAAGAAAAAAGAGACGAACCTCCGTCACCGGGGCATTTCAGCATGAGCACCTTCGGAGCCTATTTCCGCCTTTGGCGCGTCGGCTGGGTGCTTGTGCGCGAGGGCGTCGTTTCAGCGCTTCCTTCCGAAGGCTTGCCGCCGCCGGTCGCGCTCGCCAAATCCTGCGTCACGATTTTCGAGCGGAGCAAGGCAAGGCATCAGAAGCGCAGTGACCGGCTGGCGCAGGCCGTCGAGCGGCTCGGGCCCTCCTATGTGAAGATCGGCCAGTTCCTGGCGACGCGGCCTGACGTGGTCGGCGTCGAATTCGCCAACGACCTGTCGCAATTGCAGGACCGGATGGCCTTCTTCCCCCCGGCTGCCGCCAAGGCCAATATCGAGGCCTCGCTCGGGCGGCCGATCGACGAGCTCTATGCGAGCTTCGGCGATCCGATCGCCGCCGCTTCGATCGCGCAGGTGCATCCGGCGGAAGTCGAAACGGCCGCGGGCCGCAAGAAGGTCGCCGTCAAGGTCGTGCGGCCCGGCGTGCGCCAGCGTTTTGCCCATGACATCGAGGCCATGTACCTCGTTGCCCATATGCAGGAGCGTTTCCTGCCTTTTAGCCGGCGACTGCGGCCGGTCGAGGTGACGAAGACACTGGAACAGACGACCAAGGTGGAGATGGATCTTCGCCTGGAGGCAGCCGCCCTTTCCGAGATCGCCGAGAATACCCAAGAGGATCCCGGCTTCCGCGTCCCGAAGGTCGACTGGGAGCGCACCGGGCGCGACGTCATCACCATGGAGTGGATCGACGGCACGAGAATGTCCGACGTCGAGGGCCTGCGCGCGGCCGGCCATGATCTCAACCTGCTCGCCGATACGCTGATCCAGTCGTTCCTGCGCCATACGCTGCGCGACGGCTTCTTCCATGCCGACATGCATCCGGGCAATCTCTTCGTCGATGCGGGCGGCATGATCGTCGCCGTCGACATGGGCATCGTCGGGCGGCTCGGCAAGAAGGAGCGGCGCTTCCTCGCCGAAATCCTCTATGGCTTCATCACCCGCGATTATGTCCGCGTGGCGGAGGTGCACTTCGAAGCGGGCTATGTGCCGGGTCACCACAATGTCGAGAGCTTCGCCCAGGCCATCCGGGCGATCGGCGAGCCGATCCATGGGCAGCCGGCCGAGACCATCTCGATGGGCAAGCTGCTGACGCTGCTCTTCGAAGTAACCGAACTCTTCGACATGGCGACGCGGCCGGAACTCGTCATGCTGCAGAAGACCATGGTCGTGGTCGAGGGCGTGTCGCGCATGCTCAATCCGCGCTTCAACATGTGGAAGGCGTCCGAGCCTGTGGTCGGCGATTGGATCCGCACCAATCTCGGGCCGAAGCGGATCGTCACCGATCTCAAGGACGGCCTGAAGGCGGCGGTGAAACTCGCCGAAGCCGTGCCCGAAATCGCAGCGAAAACCGAAAAATTCCACCACGAACTGCTGCATATGAGCGAGCACGGCCTGCGTTTCGACGCGCAGACGGCGGAGGCAATCGGCAAGGCCGAGGCGCGTCACAACCGCTCGGCCAAGATCGCTCTCTGGGTCATCGCATTGACGCTTCTCTATATTGCCTGGATGCTGAGCTGACAGCCTGCCAGAAGCATGCTGTGTTCGGCATTTGGGATATCCCATGTGACGGAAGGCTCGCTTAGTCTCTGAAGTTAGGAGATACGGCATATGAAGCACGAACGCCTTGGCATCCAACTTTCCGGACGGCCGCTCGGTTTTGCCGAGATGGTGACGATTGGGGCGGGCAAGGCGGCGATTTCGGCTTCGCCGACCGGCATGGCCCGCATCGCCATCGCCCGCGAGATCGTCGAGGATGCGATTGCTTCGGGCATGCCGGTCTACGGCTCGACGACGGGTGTCGGCGCCATGAAGGATGTGGAGTGGTCGGCCGACGAACTCGACACCTTCAATCTCGGCCTGGTGCGCGCCCATCATTTCGGCACCGGCACGCCCTTTTCCTGCAATGTCGTGCGCAATGCCATGGCGATCCGCGTCAATACGGCGCTGACCGGCCAGGTCGGCTGCACGCCGGAGCTCATTCAGGCCTACATCACGATGCTGGAAGCCGACCTCATTCCGGTCGTGCGCCGAACCGGCTCGATCGGATGCGCCGATATCGGCCTGATGGGACAGATCGGCGCGGTGCTGACCGGCGTCGGCGAAGCGGTCTATCGCGGCCAGCGGATGCAGGCGGCCGACGCCTTCCGGGCGGCGGGGCTGCAACCGGTGCGGATGGCCCCGCGCGATAGCCTCGCTTCGCTCAGCGTCAATGCGGTGAGCTTTGCCGCGGCGGCGGAAACGACGCGCAATGCCGCGGCCTCGATCCGCGTCCTGTTGGCAACGGCGATGATGGCGGCCGGCGCGCTCGGCGCCTCCCGCGACCCCTGGAAGGCGGTCCGCCATGTCGGCACGGCGCGCGAAGCGCTGATCGGCGCCTGGCTCTGCAATGCGTCGGAGGACTGGAACTGGCCGGTCGCGACGCATGTGCAGGATCCGCTCAGCCTGCGCATGATCGCCCAGGTGTTCGGCGCGGTGATCGAGAACCTGCTGTCGACCGGCCACAAGATCCTTGCCGCCACCGGCCGCTCGGACGACAATCCCGTCGTGGTGGAAGGCCGGGTGATGACATCCGGCGGATCGCTGCCGCTCGATGTGACGATCCTCTTAGAATCGGCGGCGCTCTGCATGGCGCATGCGGCGCGCAACGCCTTCAACCGCTGCGTCATTCTCGGCAACGGCCAGCGGCGCGACCTGCCGGTCAATCTGGTGCCGCCGGGACGGATTGCTACCGGTTTCGGGCCGATCATCAAGCTTGCCGGCGAGATCTTCTCGCGCGTATTGTCGATGTCCAGCCCGGTTTCGGCGCAGTCGCTGGTGGTTGCGGCCGGCCTGGAGGATGAAGCCGCCTTTCTGCCGCTCGTCATCGAGCGCTTCGAGCGGCAGATGCAGGCGCTGAAGCGTCTGGCGGCTCTCGAAGCCTTGCTCTCCGCCCAGGCGATCGACATTCTGGGCGATGAGCCCAGGGGTGTTGCTGCGATGCTCTATGAGGTCGTGCGCAAACATGCGGATTTCTATGTCGTCGACCGGCCGCTTTCGGCGGAGGTGGAGGCGATCGAAGAGGAACTCGGCTCGGACACCTTCCTCTCGAAACTGACGGAGCAGGTTCCGATCGCCTCCTTCGACGATTTCTTCGCGCTCAGCTCGCCCGAATATATCGAGGAGCGGCTCGCCCGGCATGAGCCGGCAGCAGTCTGACTTCAGTCTAGGAGGAAGCGGCATGGACTTCGATCTCGTTCTGCAGGGCACGGTGGTACTGCCGGACCGCGTTCTCGAAGAGGGCTATGTCGCCGCCCGCGACGGCAAGATCGCCGAGGTCGGCCTCGGCACTCCACCTGCGGCGCGCGAGCGGCACCTGCTCGGCAAAGCGCTGATCCTGCCCGGCGCCATCGACGCACAGGTGCATTCGCTTTCCCAGAAAGACCAGGAGGATTTCATCTGGTCGACGCGGTCGGCGGCGGCCGGCGGTGTAACAACGATCGTCGACATGCCCTATGACGAGGGCAATCTCGTCTGCTCGGCCGCGGCGCTAAAGCGGAAGATCGAGCATGCCGGCCCGCAGGCGCGCGTCGACTTCGCCCTTTACGGCACCATCGATCCCGAGGAAGGACCGGCGCGAATCCGCGAGATGGTGGAGGCAGGCGTCGCGGCCTTCAAATTCTCGACCTTCGGCACCGATCCCAAGCGTTTTCCGCGCATTCCGCCGGCCCTGCTCGACGCCTGCTTCGCGGCGATCGCGCCCACCGGGCTGACGGCGGGCGTGCACAATGAAGACGACGAAGCGGTGCGCAGCTATATGGAGCAGGTCAAGGCGAGCGGCATCACCGACTGGCGGGCGCACGGCCTGTCACGGCCTGCGATCACCGAACTCCTGGCGATGCACACAATCTTCGAGACCGGCGCCAATACCGGCTGCCCCGCACATGTGGTGCACTGCTCGCTCGGGCGCGGCTACGATATCGCCCGCGCCTATCGCCGTGACGGTTTTGCGGCGACGGTCGAATGCTGCATCCATTACCTCACCCTCGACGAGGAAAACGACGTGAAGCGCCTCGGCGGCAAGGCGAAGATCAATCCGCCGATCCGCCCGCGCGCCGAGGTGGAGAGTCTGTGGCGCAAGGTGGCCGACGGCGATGTCTGGCTGGTCTCGACCGATCACGTCAGCTGGTCGGAAAACCGCAAGACCAATCCCGATATGCTCACCAACGCATCCGGCGTGCCGGGACTCGAAGTGATGGTGCCGCTTTTCGTGAAAGGAGCCATCGAACGCGGCATTCCGCTGACATGGGCAGCCCGGCTGATGGCGGAAAATCCGGCCAGGCATTTCCGGCTCGACCATATCAAGGGGGCGCTGACGCCTGGGAGGGACGCCGATATCGCCGTGCTGGAACCGCGGGAAAGTGTCTATGACGCGTCGGCAAGCGGCAACAATGTCGTCGGCTGGAGCCCCTACAACGGCATCCGCCTGCCGTGGACCGTTTCGGCCACCTATCTGCGCGGCGAAAAGATCGCCGAGGGCGGCAAGGTGCTGGCCGAGCCCGGCAGCGGCCGGTTCCTGCGGCCGCCGGCGCGCCAAGTTATCACGGGGGCAGGTTTATGACCCGCAATCTGCCCGTCAACGCTGCCCGGATCGCTGAGGATATCGACGCGCTGGCCGCCGTCACCGAGCCGGGGCACCCCTGGACGCGGCGGGCCTTTTCGCCGCTCTTTCTCGAAGGCCGGGCCTATATCGAAGCGCGGATGAAAGCGGCGGGGTTGGAAACCCGGATCGATGCCGCCGGCAATCTGATCGGCCGGCGCACAGGCCGCAAACCCTGGCTCGGCACGATCATGGTCGGTTCGCATTCCGACACAGTGCCGGATGGCGGCCGCTTCGACGGCATCGCTGGAGTGATCTCGGCGCTCGAGGTCGCCCGCGCGCTGCGCGACCAGACGATCGAGCTCGACCACGATCTGGAGATCGTCGATTTCCTTGCCGAAGAAGTCAGCATCTTCGGCGTCTCCTGCATCGGCAGCCGCGGCATGACCGGACAATTGCCGGAGGCGTGGCTTTCGCGCGTCAGCGGCGATCTCGATCTCGCCGGGGGCATTGCGCAGGTGGGCGGTGAGCCCGGTGTGCTACGGCAGCAGAAGAGGCCGGATATTGCGGGCTTTCTCGAACTGCATATCGAGCAGGGGCCGGTGCTCGAAGCCGAACGCAAGGATATCGGCATCGTCACCGCGATCGCGGGCATCACCCGCATCGAAATTACCGTCGAGGGGCGAGCCGACCATGCCGGCACAACGCCGATGGACCGGCGGGCTGATGCGCTGGTGGCGGCATCGCAGTTGGTGCTCGATATCCGCAACGCCGCCGCCGAGCTCGCCAGGACGCCGGGGCATTTTGCGGCGACGGTCGGCGAATTCAGGATCGAGCCGAATGCGGCCAATGTCGTGCCGTCGAAAGTCGTGCTGCTGATCGACGGGCGCGCCGAGATTCGCGCCGACATGGAGGCCTTCTGCCGCTGGCTCGACGGCCATGTCGAAAAGCTAGCGACCGCCTTCGGCGTAACCATCGAAACGCCGAACCGGGTGTCCGACAACATGCCGACACCGGGCGATGCCGGCCTGCTTTCGACCCTGGAAACCGCCTGCGAACGCGTCGGCGCAAAACATCGGCGCATGGCGTCGGGCGCGGGACACGACGCGGCCTGGATCGCCAAGGTGGCGCCGGCGGCGATGATCTTCGTGCCATGCCGGGAGGGCCGCAGCCACTCCGCCGACGAATGGGCCGATAATGACGATATCGCGCTCGGCGCCGCCGTGCTCTTCGAAGCGGTGCGGGAGATGGATAGGGATTTGAAGCGGGAGAAGGCCGATGGGACGCATACTGGTTGAGAAGGACGTGGAAGCCGCCGTGAAGGGCGGCTCCGTCTATGCCGCCGGCGGCGGCGGCTGGGCCGATCACGGGCGGATGCTCGGGCTTGCAGCCGTCAATGTCGGGAAACCGGAACTGGTCTCGATCGAGGAACTGAAGGACGAGGACTGGGTTGCCACGGCAGCTGCGATCGGGGCGCCCGCCTCCACGACGCCCTGGGAAATGCAGGGCATCGACTATGTGAAGGCCGTGCAGCTCTTGCAGGAGGCGCTCGGTGAAAAGCTTTCCGGGCTGATCATCGGCCAGAACGGCAAATCCTCGACGCTGAACGGCTGGCTGCCATCGGCGATCCTCGGCACCAAGGTGGTCGATGCCGTCGGCGATATCCGCGCGCATCCCACCGGCGACATGGGTTCGATCGGCATGGCCGGTTCGCCCGAGCCGATGATCCAGACCGCGGTCGGCGGCAACAGGGCCGAGAATCGTTATATCGAGCTGGTGGTAAAGGGGGCGACGGCGAAGATCTCGCCGGTGCTGCGTGCCGCCGCCGATCAATCCGGCGGCTTCATCGCCAGCTGCCGCAATCCGCTCAGAGCCTCCTATGTGCGCAGCCATGCGGCGCTCGGCGGCATTTCGATGGCGCTTTCGCTTGGAGAAGCGATCATCGCGGCCGAGAAGCGCGGCGGGTCTGCGGTCATCGACGCGATCTGCAAGACGACGGGCGGGCATATCCTTGCTGAAGGCGCCATCTCTCGAAAAGACGTCGTCTACACCAGGGAAGCCTTCGACATCGGCACGGTCATCGTCGGTTCGGGCGCAAAATCGGTAACGCTGCACGTCATGAACGAATACATGGCCGTGGACGATGCCGATGGCGGGCGGCTTGCGACCTTCCCCGCCGTGATCACCACACTGTCGCCGGAAGGCGAACCGCTCAGCGTCGGCCAGCTCAGGGAAGGCATGCAGATCTTCATCCTGCATGTGCCGAAGGATATCATTCCGCTGTCTGCAAGCGTGCTCGATCCGACCGTCTATCCGGTCGTCGAAAAGGCGATGGGTATCGAGATCGCACGCTATGCATTGGAAACGAAGGCCTGAGCCATGGCGCGCGATCCCGGTCTCGAAGAACTGCTGCGCGAGGAACTCGGCGACCGCCCGGGCCTTGGCGAAAAATCCATGTTCGGCGGCCGGGCCTTCATGCTGAACGGCAATCTTCTCTGCGGCGCGCGCAGCGACGGTATGCTGATCCGTCTCGGCAAGGGCAATGACCGCTGGGCGCTGGCGCTGCCGGGCGTGATCCAGATGCTGTCAGGCGAGCGGGTGATGCAGGGCTGGGTCCGGGCCACGGCCGACGTTTACGGCGACGATGCGCTGAGACGGCGTTTACTGGACGGCGCGCTCGCCTATGTGGAATCGCTGCCGGGGAAGTAGGGACGGCGCTTTCCCCCTTCTCCCCAGCGGGGAGAAGATGTCCGAAGGACAGATGAGGGGGTGAGCGGCAAAGCCGCGAATGCCCTGAGCGCAAGCGAAGGGCAATGAATGTTGTGCTGTGTGGCCCCCTCATCCGACCCTTCGGGCCACCTTCTCCCCAGTGGGGAGAAGAGAAAAACAGAGAACCAAGCGAGGAACAACCATGCCGAAGGCCAATCCGCGTCATCCGAAATTCCCCATCCCCGGCGGGCCGGAGCTGCGGGCCAAGGGCTGGCGGCAGGAAGCGCTGCTGCGGCTGCTCGAAAACGTGCTGTCCGTTGGCGAGGATCCCGACAATCTGATCGTCTATGCCGCGCTCGGCAAGGCGGCGCGCAACTGGGCGGCGCACAAGGGCATCGTCAAGGCGCTGACCGAGATGGAAGAGGACCAGACGCTGCTCATCCAGTCGGGCAAGCCGATCGGGCTGGTGCGAACGCATGCCAAGGCGCCGCTCGTCATCATGGCGAACTGCAATATCGTCGGGCAAT
Source organism: Rhizobium sp. R339 (assembly GCF_002211395.1). Lineage (NCBI taxonomy): Bacteria > Pseudomonadati > Pseudomonadota > Alphaproteobacteria > Hyphomicrobiales > Rhizobiaceae > Rhizobium > Rhizobium sp. R339. The sequence goes on along the minus strand of NZ_LOKV01000023.1, from coordinate 303,943 downwards.
GGGCGAAGGCCGAGGTGTTCTACGAGCTGCAGCGCAAGGGACTGATCTGCTGGGGCGGACTGACGGCCGGCGCCTGGCAATATATCGGCAGCCAGGGCGTCATCCAGGGAACCTACGAGATCTTCATGCGCATTGCCGAACGGCGCTTCGGCGGCGATCTTGCCGGCCGCTTCGTGCTGACGGCCGGCCTCGGCGGTATGGGCGGCGCCCAGCCGCTCGCCGGCCGCATGGCGGGGGCTGCGATCCTCTGCATCGACATTGATCCGGAGCGCGCCCGCAAGCGCCAGCAGATCGGTTATCTCCAGGAGATCGCGCCCGATCTCGATGCCGCCCTTGAGATGATCGACGCGGCGGTGAAGGAAAAGCGGGCGCTGTCCGTCGGGCTCGTCGGCAATGCGGCCGAGGTCTATCCCGAGATTGCCCGGCGCGGCATCGTGCCCGATATCGTCACCGACCAGACCTCGGCGCACGACCTCGTCTACGGCTATGTGCCGAAAGGCATGAGCCTCGATCAGGTCAAGGGCCTGCGCGACGACGGACAAGGCCAGCTCATGGCAGCCAGCCGCGCCTCGATCGTCGATCATGTGACGGCGATGCTGGAATTCCAGAAACGCGGCTCCGAGGTCTTCGACAACGGCAACCTCATCCGCACCCAGGCGCGCGAGGGCGGCGTCGCCAACGCCTTCGACATCCCGATCTTCACCGAAGCCTATCTCCGGCCGCTCTTTGCCCGGGCGATCGGCCCCTTCCGCTGGATGGCTCTGTCGGGCGAGGAGAGCGATATCGCCCGGATCGACGACCTGCTGCTTGAAATGTTCCCCGACAACAAGATCATCACCAACTGGATCCGGCTGGCGCGCGAGCACATTCCCTTCGAAGGCCTGCCGGCCCGCATCGCCTGGCTCGGCCATGGCGAGCGCACCGCGCTTGCCCTTCGCGTCAACGCGCTGGTGGCAAGCGGCGAGCTGAAAGGTCCCGTCGCCTTTTCCCGCGACCATCTCGACGCCGGCGCCATGGCGCATCCCAATATCATGACCGAGCGGATGAAGGACGGTTCCGACGCGATCGCCGACTGGCCGCTGATCGACGCGATGATGCTCTGCTCGTCGATGGCCGATCTCGTCGTCGTCCATTCCGGCGGCGGCGGCTACGCCGGCTACATGACGAGCTGCGGCGTCACCGTCGTCGCCGACGGCACCGATGCCGCCGACGAGCGGCTCGACCACGCGCTGACCAACGACACCGCCCTCGGCGTCATGCGATACGCCGATGCCGGTTACGAGGAGGCGCTGGACGAGGTGGCGAAGAAGGACGTGCCCTATATCCGGCTTGGTTGAACAATCCTGATTTGCCGATCGCCGTCCTTCCATCAGAAACAGCGAGAGCGCAGAAGCGCTTGAGAAATCTTTCAAAGGCATAGGTCGCGGAGAATTTTGTCGTGGGTGAAGAAGTTTCAGACCGAATTGTTGAACAGCGTTGGCGAAACCGAATCATCGAAGCCATCGAAATTCTCTCGCGCGGCAATGAGGGACTCATTGAAGTGAACTACAATGAGTTCTTCGAGGGTTTTTACGACTGCTGGCATCACGGGCGATTGGTCGTGCGGCCAAATAGCGCGATCACAGAAGAGGAGGAGCGAGCTGTCGATGCACTTGGGCGGGTGCTGGAAGGCATTAGTGATGAGACGCGTCACTTCCAAAGTGAAGCTGAATATATTCAGTCAGGGTGCGCTGAGCGGATCAGGCCCGTAGCACAGGACGCATTGAAGGTTTTTCTCTCACGTGGCCGATTTTCCGAGAATTACGAAGAACCCTCTCCTACCGGCGGCAAATGAGGCCTTAGACAGCGATAGCGCCAGCGTGCACCGTGGGCGGCTCGACGGTGAGCGCATCAGCTGGCCAGATTGGAAACCTCGATGAGGTTGCCATCGGGATCCCTGAAATAGATCGAGCGCAAGCGGCCGGTCGCGCCGGTGCGTTCGACCGGGCCTTCCTCGATCGCAATCCCCCGCGTCAGCAGATGTGCGATGACATCGGCAAGCGGCGTCTCGGCGATGAAGCAGAGATCGCCGGAGCCGGGGACGGGATGTTTCGCCTTGGGCTCGAATTCGTGGCCGGCCTGATGCAGGTTGATCTTCTGGCGGCCGAATTTCAACGCCTTTCGGCCTTCCGCGAAGGTTTCGACCGACATGCCGAGAATGCGGGAATAGAAATCGCAGGTGGCTGCGACATCGGCGACGGTCAGCACGAGATGATCGAGACGGTCGATGCGGATTATATCTTTCTCCTCGTGAAATGCTGGGCGGCACAGGCGCAGATAAAGGCGAGCGCCAGCATGGCAAGCGTGAAGGCAACGACGGCTGCCCAGCCTTCGACGGCGAAGAACCAGCCGCCGGCCGAGCCCATGAGGCTGGAGCCGACATAATAGGCGAGCATATAGAGCGAAGAGGCGTGGCCCTTGGTGCCACGCGCCAGCTTGCCGACCAGGCCGCTGGCGATGGAATGGCTCATGAAAAAGCCGGTCGTCAGTACCGTTATGCCGAGGATGATGGACGGCAGCGGCGCGAAGAGCGTCAGCGCGCTGCCGGCAGCCGTCAGCGCAAGGCCGAAGAGCAGGACGCGGAAGTGGCCGATCCGGTCTCCGATGAGGCCTCCGATCGAGGAAGCGCCGATGCCAAAGAGATAAACGGTGAAGATCAGGCCGAGTTCGGTCTGGTTGAGGCCGTAAGGCGGCGCCACGAGGCGGAAACCGGCATAATTGTAGATGGTCACGAAGGAGCCCATCGCCAGGAAGGCGATGGCGAAGAGGAAGGGCAGCGCCGGATTGCCGACATGGCCGAGCCAGGCCTTCACATGGTAACGCGGATCAAAACCGGGCCGGCGGGCGAAATTCCTTGATGACGGCAGCAGGGCGATGAAGCCGATGGCGGCGGCAAGGCCGATGGCGCCGATCAGGAAGAGCGCCGGCCGCCAGCCGAGATATTCGGCGAAGATGCCTGTGAGAACACGGCCGGACATGCCGCCGAAGGCCGTGCCGCCGACATAAAGGCCCATGGTGGCGCCGAGGCCGCGCGGATCGATCTCCTCGGCAAGATAGGCCATGGCGACGGCAGGCACGCCGCCGAGGACGAGGCCCTGCAGGGCGCGAATGACGAGCAGCAGGTGCCAGTTCGGCGTAAAAGCGGTGGCAATCGTCAGCACGGCCGCGCCGACCAGCGATATCGACATCAGGCTGCGGCGGCCGAGTCCTTCCGAGACAGCGGCGGCGCAAAGGATGGCGAGTGCGAGAAAGCCGGTGGAGAGCGAGAGCGACAGCGAGCTTTCGGCCGGGCTGACGGAAAATTCCTGGGCAAAGATCGGCAACAGCGGTTGGACGCAATAGAGCAGCGAGAAGGTGGAAAAGCCGGAGAGGAAGAGCGCCAGGCTGGCGCGGCGATAGGCGCTAGTGCCGCGCGAGAGGTAGTGCTTTTGCCCCGATATCGCGGCTTGCTCGGAGGCTTTCACTGCATGCACTGACATCGGCATAACGTCATCCTTCCACTGCCGATCTAGTCAACACCGCTCCATTTGTCCAATATATGAAACCGACGATTTCAATAGGTTTTGGAGATGGCGATGGAGCTGCGGCACCTCAGATATTTCCTGGCGGTGGCGGAGGAAGGCAACTTCACCCGCGCAGCCGGCAAGCTCGGCATCGGACAGCCGCCGCTCAGCCAGCAGATCCGCGACCTCGAGACGGAGGTGGGTGCGGCGCTCTTTCACCGCGTGCCGCACGGGGCCGAACTGACGGCGGCGGGTGCTGCGTTCCTCGGCGAGGCAAGGGCCGCGGTGGCGGCAGCGGAGAAGGCGAAGCTTGCCGCGCAGAGAGCCAATCGCGGCGAAACCGGACGCCTGTCGCTCGGCTTCACCGCCTCTTCGGCCTTCAATCCAGTGGTCAGCACGACGATCCGCCGCTTTCGCGCCCATTGGCCGGAGGTGCGGCTGGCGCTGACCGAGATGAATACGCTGGCGCTCATGCAGAAGCTGGAAGCGGGCGAACTCGATGCCGCCTTCATGCGCCCGAGCCTTGATGATCCCGCCGGCATCCGGCTGCGGCGACTGCCGGATGAGCCCATGGTGATCGCGCTGCCCGCCAACCATCCCTTGGCACGGCGCAGCAAGCTACCGCTTGCGGCGCTGGCCGGCGAACCCTTCATTCTCTTTCCCCGGCTGGTGGGTTTGAGCCTCTACGACGATGTCGTGCTGGCCTGCCGCAAGGCAGGGTTCGAGCTGGCCGTAGCGCAGGAGGCGCCGCAAATTTCTTCCGTCGTCAATCTGGTAGCGGCCGATCTCGGCGTCTCGATCGTGCCGGCCTCGATTTCACAGATCAAGCTCGAAGGTGTGGTCTACAGGCCAATCGAAGGGCCGCCGGCCGTGGCGCGTCTGGCGCTGGCGATCCTGAAAACACATCACTCGCCCGTCACCGAGAACCTGATGAGCCTGCTGAGCTATCCTGCCGGATCCCAATAGGGCGGGTCGCCGAAGCTCTTCTTCAGATGATCGGCGATGGCGCGCAGCTTGGCCGAGGGATTTCGGCCCTCGGGATGGGCCATGTAGATAAACTCGGCTTCAGGCCTGCGGCCAACATCGATTTCGGCAAGCCGGCCTTCACGGATGGCCGGACCGGCGATGAAGGCGGGCAGCAGCGCGATGCCGAGGCCGGCAATGGCGGCGTCGCGAAGCATGTCGCCATTGTTGATTCCGAGCGCCAGTTTCGCGCGGACGAGGACCGCGCCCTCCGGGGTCTCGAAGCGCCAGTCGGCAACGCCGCGATTGGTGTAGAAGATGCCGCGATGGCTGTTGAGATCGGTCAGCGACGCCGGCACTCCCTCCCGCGCGAGATAGTCCGGTGAGGCGCAAAGAAGACGGCGGCTCGGCGCAAGCTTCCATGCGACCAGCCGACTGTCGGCGATCGGGCCATGGCGAATGATGGCGTCGTAACCATCGGAAGCGGCATCGACGCGGCGATCGTCGATATCGAGGGTCAATTCGATCTCGCGATGTTCGGCAAGAAAGGGATAGAGCGCCGGGCCGAGATGCATGCGGCCGAAGGTGACGGGGGCGGCAATGCGGATCGAGCCGGACAATGTTCCGCGCCGCTCCGCCATAGCGGCTGCGGCGTCCTCGATCTCGCGCACGATACGCGTTGCGCGCTCCAGGAAAGCCGTCCCATCCTCCGTCAAAGTAAGCTTGCGGGTCGTGCGGTGCAGCAGCATGCCCCCGAGTGACTTCTCCAGCTCCGCCAGCCTTTCGCTGACGACGGATTTGGAGAGGCGCAGGCGCCGGGCGGCCTCGCTAACCGATCCGGCCTCGACGACGGCAACGAAAGCGGTAATGCCCTCGATACTGATCATTGTTCGGTCTTTCCGAATTCGAATTCCCCGATCTGGAGACTAATCCGAACGAATAGAAAATGCCATCTTCCATTCAACGGAATGGGACGGCAGGGGCCGCCCCGCTTCAACCCAGGAGATGGAACCATGAACCGTTTGAACAACAAGGTCGCGATCGTCACCGGCGCAAGCTCAGGCATCGGCCGCGTCACGGCAAAGCTCTTTGCTGCCGAAGGCGCAAAGGTCGTGGTCGGCGCCCGCCGGCAGGCCGAGCTCGACAGCCTCGTCGCGGAGATCAGGGCGGAGGGCGGTGACGCCATGGCCGTTGCCGGCGACGTCCGGTCGGAAGACTATCACAAGGCGCTGGTCACGACCGCCGTAACGAACTACGGCAAGCTCGACATCGCCTTCAACAATGCCGGCATCATCGGCGAGGCCGGCCCGAGCACCGGCGTTTCGGAAGCAGGCTTCAGCGAGACGGTGGCCGTCAATCTCACGGCATCCTTCCTCGCCGCCAAACACCAGATCGGCGCGATGGCGGAAAATGGCGGCGGCTCGGTGATCTTCACCTCGACCTTCGTCGGCTACAGCTTCGCCTTTCCCGGCGTTGCCGCCTATGCCGCGAGCAAATCCGGCCTGATCGGCCTGACGCAGGCGCTCGCCGCTGAATTCGGGCCGCAGGGCGTACGCGTCAACGCCGTGCTGCCGGGCGCCGTCGATACGGACATGTATCGGGACATGAACGATACGGCGGACAAACAGGCTGCCGTCACCAATATGCATGCGCTGAAGCGTGTCGCGGCACCTGAGGAAGTCGCCCGCTCGGTTCTCTACCTCGCCTCCGACGATGCAAGCTTCGTCACCGGCACGGCCTCGCTTGTTGACGGCGGCATTTCGATCACGCGCAGCTGAGACGGCGATATCCGCCGGCCGGGTTGGTGATCCCTCAACCCGGCCGCGACGCCTGGTATCCGCGCGATTGCATGTTCTGCGCCAAAGGCTTAGGGTCGGGGGGCAGGTCAAAAAGGCGACGGGTAGAAAGCCATGGCTCTCAGCGGCAAACGCATCCTCCTCATCATCTCCGGCGGCATCGCGGCTTACAAGAGCCTGGATCTGATCCGCCGGCTGCGCGAGCGTGGCGCCAGCGTGCGGCCCGTCATGACCAACGGGGCGCAGGAATTCGTCACGCCGCTTGCCGTCGGCGCACTGGCGGCAGATCATGTCTTTGTCGATCTGTTTTCGCGCCAGGACGAACAGGATGTGGGCCACATCAGGCTGGCGCGCGACTGCGATCTGGTTCTCATTGCTCCCGCCACTGCCGACCTGATGGCGAAGATGGCGAACGGCTTTGCCGACGATCTCGCCTCGACCGTGCTGCTGGCGACGGAGAGGCCGGTGCTTGCCGCACCGGCGATGAACCCCAGCATGTGGGCGCATGCGGCGACCCGGCGCAACGCGGCCACGCTGCAGCGAGACGGCGTCCGCTTCGTCGGGCCGATGGCCGGCGAGATGGCCGAAAGCCGGGAGGCGGGCATCGGCCGGATGGCGGAGCCGCTCGACATCGTCGCCGCCGCCGAAGCGCTGCTCGACGACGGAGAAAAACCGCTGAAGGGGCGCAAGGCGATCGTCACGTCAGGACCGACGCATGAGCCGATCGATCCGGTGCGCTACATCGCCAACCGTTCTTCCGGCCGGCAGGGGCATGCGATCGCCGCCGCACTGGCAAAGCGCGGGGCCGAGGTGACGCTGGTCTCGGGGCCGGTAACGATCCCCGATCCCGCCGGTGTCCGCGTCATCCATGTCGAGCGGGCCGAGGAAATGCGCGATGCCGTGCTTGCTGCGCTGCCGGCCGACATCGCCGTGATGGTCGCGGCGGTGGCGGACTGGCGCGTGGCCTCGGCCGCCGATCAGAAGCTGAAAAAACATCCGGGCGAATCCATTCCGACGCTGGCGCTCACCGAGAACCCCGACATCCTGAAGACCGTCGGCCATCACACGATGCGGCCGAATCTGGTGATCGGCTTTGCCGCCGAGACACAGGACGTCGAAAGCAATGCCAGGGCGAAACTCGAAAGAAAGGGCGCCGACATGATCGTCGCCAACGATGTCTCTCCCGCGACCGGAATCATGGGCGGCAGCCGAAACAGCGTCAAACTGATCCGCCATGACGGCGTCGAGCAATGGCCTGATCTCGCCAAGGAAGAGGTTGCCGAAAGGCTGGCGGCGCTGATTGCCGAGCGGCTCCGCTAGTCGCGAGCGGCTCAGCTGACAGTCCGGCAGCTCAAGCCGATACGGCCACACGCTGTGGCTTTGGCACACCGCGCTTCGCCGGCCGGAAGTCGACAACCTCGATGCCGTGCTCGCCGACAATGACGGCGCTGCCGTCAGGAATTTCGGCCCAGGCGTCGACATCGTCATTCAACGGTTCGGACACGAGGCAATGGCCCGTTCCGACGGGAGAAGCGTAGAGCGTCGGCGCCTTGCGATCTGTGGCATAGCGGATCGCATACAGCGTCTTCCCATCGGAAAAGGCGGCGGTGAAGCGCAGGAGGATGGAGCCGAGACTGCTTTCGGCCAGGTCCTCAATGAAGCCGACCATATCGGCCATCGCAGCGATCGGCGCCTCGCGCAGGCCGAACTGCAGCGCCAGCAGGAACATCAGCTCGGAATCGGTGGTGCCGCCGCGGGCATTGAACAGCTCGTCGTCGAGCATCGCCTCCATCGGCCGGCGCAGACGCTCGAAGCCGGAGATCTGGCCATTGTGCATGAAGGACCAGGTATCATGGGTAAAGGGATGGCAGTTGTCGCGCCGCGTGCCGCCGCCGGTAGCGGCGCGGACATGGGCGAGGAAGAGCGGCGAGCGGATCTGCCGCGCCAGGCTCTTCAGATTGCAATCCGACCATGCCGGCAGGATGTCGCGGTAGCGGCCCGGCTCGGGCCTGTCGCCATACCAGGCAATGCCGAAACCATCGCCGTTCGTCGCCGTCTTGGCGCGGGTGGCGCAATGGGACTGCTCGATCAGCGAATGGGCAGGCGAGGACACCAGCTCCTCGAGATAGAGGGGTTCTCCGCGATAGGCTGCCCAGCGACACATGGCTTTCTTGCTCCGGAACCCGCCGCCGCACCGGCGGGAATGCTGAAATTGTCGAACGCTGCGGCTAATAACAGCTTAACGCGGGGGCGATTTGCAAGCCGATCATGACTGTTTCGTGACCGGGCAACGGTTCAAATTCCGCAAAACACTGTCTTCTCTCGTGAACGTCTCGCAGGTATCGAGGCGGCGCATCTGTGGATTTCTACTTGCATCTGAAAAGAATCAGCCTACCTTTGGTCTATCAGCAACAGAACGAAAGGAAGGTGATCCAATGTCTAATGAGATTTCGGACCTCGTAACGGGCATGGAAGAGGTGATGAAAGCGAGGCAGCCCTCGCTCTAATACCCGCCTTCCTGGGGCTGCATTGACAGTCCAGGCCAGTATGAGGCCAAACTCATGGAAAGGGTCGCCGAGGCGGCCCTTTTTTATTGCCTGCTCTTCATCCCGTTGACGGAAGATCGAAATCTGTCTACTCATAAAATCATCAGATGACTTTATGAGTAGAAGATGCAGGCGCTCAGCAAGACCAACCTCGCCGACGAGGCGATCGAGGCGATCCGCAGCGACATTCTCGGCAAGCGCTGGGCGGTCGGCGACAAGCTGCCGAACGAGGCCTCGCTGTCCGCCATGCTTTCCGTCAGCCGCGGCACGGTCCGCGAGGCGGTGCGGGTGCTCGTCTCCCAGGGTTATCTCGAAACCCGGCAGGGTTCGGGAACCTATGTGCGCTCGACCAGCGATGCCGGCCGGCCGCTGACGATGGCGCGCCGCGCCAGCCTGCGCGACCAGTTCGAAGCGCGCCTGGCGCTCGATGTCGAGGCCGCCCGGCTGGCAGCGGCGCGCAAGACGCCGGAGACGGTGGCCGGGCTTCGCAGGCTGCTTGAGGAACGCGGCAGCTATGCCGGCGACGAGGCCGCCTTCATCCAGCGCGACCTCGCCTTCCACAAAGCGGTCATCGCCGCCTCCGGCAACCGCGCGATGATCGAGATCTATGATTTCTTCTCGGCCTCGATCGCCGACACCATCGCAGCGACGCTCGGCAAGGATATTCCCGAGCCCGACATGCAGGCGCATGCCTGTATCGTCGACGCGATCGAAACTGGCGATCCCGACAGAGCGGATGCGGCAGTGCGCCGCTTCATGGCGCCGGTTCTTGCCGCACTCGACCGGATGATCCTGTCATGAACACACCGTCCAACCAAGCCATCGACACCCTCGACCCTGCCGACGACCTGCTGATCGATGCCGAGGCCGGCAGCCTTCCGCCGCCGCGGGCGACACCGGTGCGAAGCGCTGCCGATCGTTTTCTGCTCGGCGCCAGCCTCGTGCTGATCGCCTTCAACCTGCGTCCGGTCTTCTCCAGCGCCTCCGCACTCCAGCCTGAGATCCGCGCCGAACTCGGTCTCACCGGGCTCGGCGCCAGCCTGCTGACGACGCTGCCGGTCGTCTGCCTCGGCGCGTTTTCGCCGCTGGCGCCCCGCCTTGCCCAGCGCATCGGTTCGGAACGCACGCTGCTCGGCGTCATCCTGCTTCTCGCCCTCGGCACGGCTTTGCGCGGGCTTTCGTCCGTGCCGCTGCTCTTCATCGGCACCGCTCTGGCGGGCGCCTGCATCGCCATCGGCAACGTGCTCCTGCCGGGGCTGGTGAAGCGGGATTTCCCCGCACAAGCCGCGCTGATGACCGGCTTCTATACGATGGCGCTCTGCGCGGGCGCCGCAAGCGCCGCCGGCCTGACGCTGCCGATCGAGCACGCGCTCGGCGGCTCCCTCGAGGGCGCGCTCGCCGCCTGGGCGCTGCCGGCGCTCGTCGTCGGCCTGATCTGGCTGCCGCAGGTCCTTCGCAGCGGCGGCCAGCCGAGGCGAAACGGCTTTCGCGTCGAAGGTCTCTGGCGGGACCGGCTCGCCTGGCAGGTCACGCTGTTCATGGGGCTGCAATCGGCGCTCGCCTATTGCGTCTTCGGCTGGCTGGTGCCGATCTTGCGCGAACGCGGGATCGACGGCGTCACCGCCGGGGCGATCGTCTCGATGTCGGTGATGGTTCAGGCGGCATCCTGCCTTATCGTGCCGCATATCGCCGTGCGCGGCAAAGATCAGCGGCTGATCAATGCGGGCCTCTGCGGCGTCGCCGTCACTGCCCTGCTCGGCCTGCTCTTCGCGCCGCTTTCGACCGTCTGGCTGTGGGCGGTGCTGCAGGGCATCGGCCAGGGCGGGCTGATCGCGGCGGCGATGACGACGATCGTGCTGCGCTCGCGCGATCCCGATGTCGCCGCCCATCTCTCCGGCATGGCCCAGTGCGTCGGATATCTTCTTGCGGCCATCGGCCCGATGGTCGTCGGCCTCATTCGCGGCTGGACCGGAAGCTTTTCCTGGTGCGCGCTCCTCTTCGTCGCGCTCGGGCTCGGCGCGGCAATCAACGGCTGGAAGGCCGGCCGGGCGTTGGAAGTGAATGTGCACGCGGTCGAGAAGGCATCCTGAGCCGCTCTTCCGCTGTCACTCGCCCATCACCTTCTCTTGATGCCGGTCGCCGGCCGCGGGTGCTACGCTATCTCCGCCTGGATTCGCCGGAGGACAAGTCGTGCGCATACGAACCCTGTTTCTGCTCGCCGCGCTTATGGCACCGCTCGCCCCTGCCCCTTCCCCGGCGCAGGAAGGCGGCGAACGCCAGGCGAATGTCGAACGCAGCGCGCGCGACGGCGTGCTGAAGCTGCTGCCGGCCGATTCCGTCACGGATCACACGTTGACGATCGGCGGGCGGACGATCGCCTATACCGCGACCGCCGGCACCCTCGATCTCTTCGGCCAGGACGGCGCCCAGACCGGCGCGATCTTCTATACCGCCTATGTCGCGAAGGACGGCGGGCCGGATCGGCCGCTGACCTTTGCCTTCAATGGCGGGCCGGGAGCGGCTTCCGCCTTCCTGCATCTCGGGCTGGTCGGGCCGAAAGTCCTCGATTTCGGGCCGCAGGGCCGCGACGGCGCCAATGCGAAGCTGGTCGACAACGCGCAAAGCTGGCTCGATTTCACTGATCTCGTGCTCATCGATCCAATCGGCACCGGCTGGAGCCGGACGGTAAAGGCGGACGACTCCTCCAATTATTACAGCGTCAATGCCGACGCCCAGAGCATTGCCAAGGCGATCGCGCTCTATGTCGCCCACAACAACCGCTCCAATTCGCCGAAATATCTTCTCGGTGAAAGTTATGGCGGCTTCCGTGCAGCCAAGGTCGCCTCGGCGCTGCAGGAAAGCCAGGGCATCATCATCGCCGGCGCGGTGATGCTTTCGCCCTTGCTCGAAGGCCAGCTGATGTTCAGTGCCGATCAGTTCGCGCTCGGCGCCGCGCTGGAGCTGCCATCGCTGGCCGCGGCCAAGCTCGACCGGGACAACGCCTTCGACGAAGAGAAGCAGCGCGAGGCCGAGACCTTCGCGCTCGGCGATTATCTGATCACACTGGCCGGTCCGCCGCCAACAGGCGCCGAGGCCGATGCCTTCTACGGCAAGGTCTCGCGATTGACCGGCATTCCTCAGGACATCGTCACCCGCAACCGAGGCTTCCTCGGCAATTCCTTCGTCAAGCACTCGGATGCGGGAAGCGGCGAGGTGATGAGTTCATACGACGCCTCCTTCGCAGCCCCCGACCCCTATCCGGAATCGGACTACGACCGCGGGGACGACGCCATTCTCGACGGCTTTACCCGGGCCTATGGCGGCGCTTTCGCAGACTATGCCCGCAGCGAACTCGGCTTCAAGACTGAAATGACCTATTCGCTGCTCGACGGCGATATCAGCCGGCGCTGGGAATGGGGCGGCGGGCGCGGCGGATCGCGCTTCCAGGCGAGCGCTACCGACGACGTCAGGCAGCTGCTCGCCTCGAATGCAGCCTTCCATCTCCTGATCGCGCATGGCTACAGCGATGTGGTGACGCCTTACAGCGTCAGCCGCTATGTCGTCGATCATCTGCCGCCGTCGCTCGCCGGCGGCCGCGTCGGGCTGAAACTCTATCGCGGCGGTCACATGTTCTACACCAAAGCCGACCAGCGGGCCGCCTTCACGGCGGATGCGAAAGCCTTCTACGCCACGCGTCCGCTCGCTCAGCCGGCGGATTGAGGAATTGCCGATGCATATATCAGGAGGATGCCACTGCGGGACAATCCGCTATCTGGCGGAGATCGATCCGGAGCGGGTCTCGATCTGCCACTGCACCGATTGCCAGCGGCTGACCGGCTCGGCCTATCGCGTCACGGCGCCGGCGCGGCCGGGAAGTTTCAGCCTGATATCGGGCGAGCCGAAAGGCTACGCCAAATATGGCGACAGCGGCGGCCTCAGCCGGCAATTCTTCTGCCCGAATTGCGGATCGCCCCTCTACCGCACGGATGACGACGGCGGCGCGGTCGGCATCCGCCTCGGCGGCATCGATCAGCGGCGGGAGCTGGCGCCCAGAAAACAGATCTGGTGCCGCTCAGCCTTGCCTTGGGTGGAGACTATCGAGCCGCTGCCACGGTTCGATGGCGAGGATTGATCCGAGACATCAGGCTGCAATCGAGGAGAGCGACTGATGAAGACCGCGGTAAGGAAGTTATTCCAGCGATACGAAAACTTTTTCAACAGATCCCTCGGCAGCGGCGTTGACGAGTTATCTCAGGGACGGCGCCTCGATGGAGGCGAACAGAATGCGCGTCTTCGGGCGCTGAACGGTCGCGCGGTGCCAACCACTGCCATCATCGTCGAAACGCTGCGCGACGACTGGCTGGTTGAAATCGAGATCATCGCGGCCGGCTGAACGGCAAGTGACCGTCGCACCACAAGAGCGCGACGGCCATGTGTTCAGGCTGCCGATTTCAACAGGCCGAGGGCTTCAGCCAGATCGATTTCACCGAGGAAAGCGCCGCTGCTTCTCGTCTCCTGCCGATGCTCGATTGCATGCGCGAAACGCACGGCCGGCTCCCGCTGCACGCGCTCATAGAGACGGTTCAGACTTGGAAATTGGCGGCGATCCACGACCTTATGGAAATCGTTCCATCTGGCGATCCCGACGAAATAGGCCTCCGCCAGGCTCGGCCCGTCGCCGAGGAGCCATTCCCGCCCATCGAGCAGGCGCTCCAGCTTGTGATGCGCCTTCTCGACCGCGGCTATGCCATAAGCCGTCAAAGCCTGCTTTGCACCCGGTTCCAGCGGATGTTCCACCGCATGCCAGAGCGGGGCGAAGGCGCCGAAGAAACTGGTGTTGAGGTAGGCGACCATCTGGTTCAGGCGATCGAAATCCTCCGAGCCCTGCGCAAAGCTTTGACCGCTGCCGATGCCGCGTGCGGCTATATGATGGAGGATCGCCATGCTTTCACTGATCGGCCTGCCATCCTCCAGCAACTGATGGCCGCGGATCAGCCGCAAGTCCTGATGGAGGCGGCCGCGGCCGGGCTCGGCATTACCTGCCTGCCGACATCCGTCTGCCGGAAGGCGCTGGCCGACGGGCGGCTGATGAGAGTGCTGCCGGATTGGACGGCCGGCAGTATCGACACGACGATCCTGATGCCGCACAGGCGGGGCCAACTGCCGGCGGTTCGCGCCGTCGTCGATTTCCTGGCGGAACGGCTGGCAGGATGAGGATCACGCCGCCTTGGCGGCGTGATATTCCTTGATGGCGACCATCTTGATCGCCGGATAGCGCTCCGCCTCGTAACGCAGCGAGAAGGCGTCCTGGGCGAGGAAAACAGGATCGCCGTCGAGATCGCGGGCGATATCGCCGCGTTTGACGGTCAGGAATTTTTCCAGATCGGCAGGCTGGTCGGCGGAGATCCAGCGGCAGACGGAGAAGCGCGACATTTCGAAGGAGACCGGCAGGCCGTATTCGGCCATCAGGCGCTCCTTCAGGACGTCGAGCTGCAGGGCGCCGACGACGCCGACGATCGCGGGCGAGCCGTCTTCCGGCGAAAACAGCTGGACGACGCCTTCTTCAGCCATCTGCTGCAGGGCTTCCTTGAGCTTCTTCGCCTTCATCGCATCTTCGAGGCGCACGCGGCGCAGGATCTCAGGCGAGAAGTTCGGCACGCCCTGGAAGACCAGCGATTCACCTTCGGTCAGCGTATCGCCGATGCGCAGCGTACCGTGATTGGGAATGCCGACGACATCGCCGGCATAGGCGGTGTCGGCCAGCTGGCGCTGCGAGGCGAAGAAGAATTGCGGCGCCGTCAGGCCGAGCTGCTTGCCGGTGCGGGCGAGCCTCGCCTTCATGCCGCGTTCGAGCTTGCCGGAGCAGATGCGGGCAAAGGCGATGCGGTCGCGGTGGTTGGGATCCATGTTGGCCTGGATCTTGAAGACAAAGGCCGTCATCTTGTCGTCGGTCGCATGCACCGTCCTGGTATCGGCGACCTGGTCGCGCGGCGGCGGCGCGAATTCGCCAAGCGCGTTGATCAGATCGCGAACACCGAAATTGCGCAGCGCCGAGCCGAAGAAAACAGGCGTCATATGGCCTTCGAGGAAGGAGTCGCGGTCGAAGGGCCGGCAGGCTTCGATCGCCAGCTCGGTCTCGTCGATGAAGGCCTGGCGCTCGTTTTCCGGCAGCTTGCCGGCAACGGCCTGCGGGCCATTGACCGGCGTCGTCTCGACTTCGGTATCGGAACCACGGGCGGTGCTGTTGGCGAGATGATAGGAGCCGCAGAAGGTTTTCGAGCGGCCGATCGGCCAGGTGATCGGCGCCGTATCCAGCGCCAGCTTCTCTTCCACCTCGTCGAGGATCTCGAAGGGATCGCGGCTTTCGCGGTCCATCTTGTTGATGAAGGTAATGATCGGGATATCGCGCATGCGGCAGACTTCGAAAAGCTTCAGCGTGCGCGGCTCGATGCCCTTGGCGGCATCGATGACCATGACGGCGGCATCGACCGCCGTCAGGGTGCGATAGGTGTCGTCGGCGAAATCCTCGTGGCCCGGCGTGTCGAGGATGTTGAAGACATTGTCGTTATATTCGAAGGTCATCACCGAGGTGACGACGGAGATGCCGCGCTCGCGCTCGATTTTCATCCAGTCGGAACGCGTCTGCATACGGTCCTTCTTCGCCTTGACTTCGCCGGCAAGCTGAATGGCACCGCCGAACAGCAGCAGTTTTTCGGTGAGCGTCGTCTTGCCCGCGTCCGGGTGGGCGATAATAGCGAATGTGCGGCGGCGGGAGACCGCCTCGGCGAGACTTTCGGCCATGGTGTGAATCCTGTGGAATTGCGGCGTATCTAACGATTAAAGGCCGAGATTGCAATTGACCTCGGCGCGCGGGGCGCAAAGTAATGGGCCATGACCATTCATCATGATACGCGCCCGACGCTGAACCTCATCCGTCTTCCGAATGGCGAAAGCCTCGACCTGCCCGCCTATGAAAGCAAGGGGGCGGCCGGCATGGACCTGCGCGCCGCCGTCGACGCGGATGCGCCGCTAACGCTTCTGCCCGGCAAACGGGCGCTGGTGCCGACCGGCTTCATCTTCGAAATCCCCGAAGGGTTCGAAGGTCAGGTGCGTCCGCGCTCCGGCCTTGCCTTCAAACACGGCATCACCTGCCTCAATTCACCCGGCACCGTCGACAGCGACTATCGCGGCGAAGTGAAGGTGCTGCTTGCCAATCTCGGCGAGGAAGCCTTCACCGTCGAGCGCGGCATGCGCATCGCCCAGATGGTGATCGCGCGGGTGACCCAGGCGCGGGTGGCGGAGATCACCGCGGCAAGCGAAACCGCGCGTGGCGCCGGCGGCTTCGGCTCCACCGGCGTGTGATGGCAACGGGCCTCGACAGCGCGGGCCTTACCTTCCGGCAGGAGTATTTCGGCGATCCCGCCGGCTGGACTGCGCTTGTCCGGCTGCTCCAGGATATTTTCGGCATCGACATCGGTCCGCTGCAACAGCTTGGCGGCCCGGATCCCACCAGCATGCCGTTCGGCTGGTTTGACGCCGAGGGCGAGCTTGCAGCCAATCTCACGGCCTTTGCGCTGCCCTTTGCCCTCAACGGCCGGATCGTCCATGCCGCCGGGCTGCAATCGGGTGCGGTGCGGCCGCCGTGGCGCGGTCGCGGGCTTTATCGCGATCTGACGGCGAAGGCGCTCGACTGGTGCGAGCGGCAGGGGTTCGAAGCCGTCGTCCTCTACACCGATAAACCGTCGCTCTATGAGCCTTACGGTTTTCGCGCGATGCCGCTGCACCGATATGTGGGAACGGCCCCCGCCCCCGCGATTGACGCCACAGCCGCCCGGCCGCTTTTGCCGGCGGATGCGGAGGATCTTGCCCTGCTGCAATTGCTGCTGAAAGCACGCAGCCCGGTTTCGACGACGCTCTCGGTGGCAATGAATGCGGCGATGTTTCTCATCAACACGCAGCTCGATCCCGATGTCCGCATCAGCTTTCTGGAAGACTGCCAGGCAGTCGTCGCCTGGAAGATGGATGGGACAGGCCGCTTCAGCCTTCTCGATGTCGTGGCAGCGGAAATCCCGTCGCTCGCCGCGATCCTCGG
This sequence comes from Rhizobium sp. R339, assembly GCF_002211395.1. NCBI lineage: Bacteria > Pseudomonadati > Pseudomonadota > Alphaproteobacteria > Hyphomicrobiales > Rhizobiaceae > Rhizobium > Rhizobium sp. R339. The sequence goes on along the minus strand of NZ_LOKV01000023.1, from coordinate 287,004 downwards.
CGGGCTCGACATTGCCTCGGCCACCGTCGAGGTCCTCTTCCGTCCCGACAAGCTCGATTGGACGGGCGCTCCGCAGCCCTTTGAAAGCGGGACGACGCTGATGCTGCGCGGGCTCGGTGACGATGCTCCGCATTTTCCGGCGATGCTCTCGCCGATGGCGGATTTCTAACCCGTTTCGCCGATCTATTTCCCACGTGACAAAGGCGGCAGGCGGCGCTTGACGGGCGAGGCTTTAATCATCGCGGTGTTGGTCTCCGCACGTTCGGCGACCCTGTCCAGGAGGCCGTCAAGTTCCGCCATCGAGCGGATGACCAGGCGGGCGATGAAGCAATCCTCGCCGGTCACCTTGTCGCATTCGACGATTTCGGGAATTTCCTGAATGAGGCGCTCGACGAAATGCAGCTGTCCCGGCAGCGGCCGCACGCGGACGATCGCCTGCAGGGGGTAGCCGACGGCGGCGGGATCGAGATCGATGGTGAAGGCCTTGATGACGCCGCGCTCCTCCAGCCGCCGCAGACGCTCGGCAGCACTCGGCGAGGAAAGCCCCACCTGCTGCGCCAGCTCCTTTAGCGAGATGCGGGCATTGCCGGCCAGCGCCTCCAGAATGGCCTGATCGATTTCATCCGGCGGCTGGACATCGTTAGGCATGGGCGTAATTCCCCCTATTATTATTAGGTGAAGGCAGCGAAGTTCGTTTTTATCTTTATATAATTTTGCCCCTCGCCGCAATATTATCACCTCAGCAAAACGGAGGCGATCATGAGCAGCGACATTAGAAGAGGCACGGCGGAAATGACGGCAGCGATGCTGATCTCGGGGACGATCGGCTGGTTCGTCGTCATGTCCGGCCAGCCGGTCAGCGGCGTGGTCTTCTGGCGCTGCCTGTTCGGCGCGCTCACCCTGCTTGCCATCTGCGGCGCTCTCGGGCTGCTGCGGCCCGGCATCATCACGCTGCGCGCCTTCGCCATTGCCGTCTTCGGCGGCATCGCCATCGTCGTCAACTGGCTGCTGCTCTTCGCCTCCTATTCGCATGCGACGATCTCGGTCGCGACGACCGTCTACAACACCCAGCCCTTCATGCTGCTGGTCCTCGGCGCGCTGTTTCTTGGCGAGAAGATCACCGCCGCCAAACTGTTCTGGCTGGCGCTCGCCTTTGCCGGCATGATGGCGATCGTTCAGGCAAAACCGGGCGGAAGCGGCGATACGTTCGAGAGCTACGGCCTCGGCATCCTGATGGCGCTGGGCGCGGCTTTCTTCTACGCGCTCGCAGCGCTTGCCGCGAAATGGCTGAAAGGCACGCCGCCGCATCTGATCGCGCTGATCCAGGTCGCGACCGGCATGCTGATGCTGGCGCCGATGATGGACTTTTCCCATCCGCCCGCGGATGCCGGAAGCTGGGCGATCCTGGTTTCCATCGGCGTCGTCCATACCGGCCTGATGTATGTGCTGCTCTACGGCGCCATCCAGCGGCTGCCGACGCATCTGACCGGCGCGCTCTCCTTCCTCTATCCGATTGCCGCGATCCTCGTCGACCGGCTGGCCTTCGGCCACGCGCTGCAGCCGATGCAGATCGCCGGTGCTGCGACCATTCTCCTTGCCGCCGCCGGCATGAATCTCGGCTGGGCGCCGCGATGGCTGCGGCCAAGGGCGCTTCAGAGCTAGAGCATGATGCCGAAAAGTGCAGGCGGTTTTCGGGCGACATCATGCTCTAAAGCACGTCGCGATCTTTCAGATTCGCTCCCCGTGCTTTAGGTCTTTGTTTTTACACGTGTCGTTATCGCAAAACCGCGCACACTTTTGCGCGACACGCTCTAACTCTTTAATTTAGAACAGGATTCAGATTTTAGGCCGAAAGAGCCTAAAATCATCCTGTTCTAAGGGCGTGTTCCGGCAAGGGCGGCGGCAGACATTCCTTCTCGTGATGCACCCATCAACGCCGATGCATTGATGGCGCCGCTCACCTGGCATAAGACACCGGGGAAGAGGGAGCGACCCATGAGCCTTGCCGCCTTGCTTGCCTATGCCGGAGCGCTGTTCATCGCGGCCGCCATCCCCGGACCCGGGATTACCGCGATCGTCGCCCGCGCGCTCGGCTCGAATTTCCGCGAGACCTTCTTCATGGGCCTCGGCCTGGTGCTCGGCGACATGATCTACCTCACCGCCGTCATTCTCGGCCTTGCCTTCGTGGCGCAGACCTTCACCGAGGTGTTCATCGCAATCAAGATCGCCGGGGCGCTTTATCTCGGCTATATCGCCTGGAAGCTCTGGACGGCGGGGCTGTTGCCGCATGATATTGCCGCAGGCAAGTCCAGCAATATCGGCATGTCGTTCCTTTCCGGCCTGCTGGTAACGCTCGGCAATCCGAAGACGATGCTCTTCTATGTCGCGCTTGCGCCGACGCTGATCGACATCGGCAATATCGGGCTCGCCGACTATGCCATGCTGCTCGCCGCGACCTTCGTGGTGCTGATCGCCGTGCTGGTGCCCTATATGCTGCTCGCCTCACGCGCCCGCACGATGCTGAGGCAACCGCGCGCATTGCAGGCGCTGAACCGGGTTGCCGCCGGCATCCTCGCCGGCACGGCTGCCTTCATCGCCACGCGGGCGGCCTGAAATAAACATTCCGCAAGAAACGGTTTTCAAAGGTTTTTTTCTCCGCGGCCGCCTGCCCCGGCATGAACGCGGTCTGGCCTCGCGCGCGCTTTGACCCTATTCTCTTCCTCAATTTCAGAACCGCATTTCAAAAGGGAGAGCACCATGTCGCACAAGCCCGGCCGCGGCCGCATCTATTCCTCGATCACCGAGACCATCGGCAACACGCCGCTCGTGCGCTTCGACAAGCTGGCGCGGGAAAAGGGCGTCGTCGCCAACCTGATCGGCAAGCTCGAATTCTTCAACCCGATCGCCTCCGTCAAGGACCGCATCGGCGTGGCGATGATCGAGAGCCTGGAAGCCCAGGGCAAGATCACCCCCGGCAAGACGGTGCTGATCGAGCCGACCTCCGGCAATACGGGCATCGCGCTGGCCTTCGCCGCCGCCGCCAAGGGCTACCGTCTGATCCTCACCATGCCGGAGACCATGTCGGTCGAGCGCCGTAAGATGCTGGTGCTGCTCGGCGCCGAGCTGGTGCTGACCGAAGGGCCGAAGGGCATGAAGGGCGCCATCGCCAAGGCCGAAGAACTGGCGGAGTCGCTTCCCGACGCCATCATTCCGCAGCAGTTCGAAAATCCCGCCAATCCCGAAATCCACCGCCAGACGACGGCCGAGGAAATCTGGAACGACACCGACGGCACAGTTGATATCGTCGTCTCGGGCATCGGCACCGGCGGCACGATCACCGGCGTCGGCCAGGTGCTGAAAAGCCGCAAGCCCGAAGTCCAGATCATCGCCGTCGAGCCGGCCGACTCGCCGATCCTCTCCGGCGGCAATCCCGGCCCGCACAAGATCCAGGGCATCGGCGCCGGCTTCGCCCCCAAAATCCTCGACACCGGTATTTACGACGAAGTGGTCACCGTCACCAATGACGAGGCCTTCGAACAGGCGCGCCTAGTCGCAAGGCTCGAAGGCGTGCCGGTGGGGATCTCTTCGGGTGCGGCGCTGGCGGCGGCGATCAAGGTCGGCAGCCGTCCGGAGAATGCGGGGAAGAACATCGTCGTGATCATCCCGTCCTTTGCCGAGCGGTATCTGTCGACGGCGCTGTTTGAGGGGCTGGGGGGCTGAGGTAGGCTTGACCTCCCAGCAGATTATCGGAGCGCTTAGGCGCTCCGCTACAATTTCGCGACTGAGCCGGAGGCCGTATTTCAATTGGCTGTGTTAAAGAACCCGCCCCCCTGCTTTCGGGGGCAAGGAACGCAACAAGAACTGGGAACGACAATTACACAACAATGGGTGACTAAACGCTAGCCTTCGTACCCACAAACCAAATGATGGTGGAGGTCCCAACGAGAAAACATAGTGCTGACGCGAAGAAAAATAGGGCACGCCAATAGTTAAGCCGTTCAGCGACGTTGGGGCTCAATAAGACTTTCCGCCTCTCCTCCATCGTCTTCCACTGGATGTCCCAATCGGCCTTCAAGGCGTCGATTAAATTCGGATCGTCTTTGATCTCAAGGAGGAAATCGCGGGTCGCTTGGCTCTTTTCTCTTTCGCGGATGTCACCATTATAAGCCATTATTACCATCTTGGATCCAAAGGCAAAAATGAGGCCAAGGAAATAAATCCACATTGGGAACGTAGGGATTGAGAACTTAATGTTCGAAATCATCCCCGCCACGGCCGCAAGGGACGCCGTGAGCGCTGTTCCATTTGCACCAAAAAGAATCGCGGTGTCGTCTTCGACGTTAAAGAATTTAACTGTCGCCATATCTTTATCTTTCGGGTGAGTTGATGGGTTGGCGTAGCGGTACATCTTAACCACGAACGCTGCCGGGGTCTTGGGCGCTCCTGCACCTCTTCTTCCTACGCCGCAGTTGTCAGCCTTTCGACAGGAATAAATAGGAGATCACTCCGACGAGACGGATGCGACGACTGTCGCTTGCGGCGAGTTCACGGTGTGAACCCGTAGAATCTTAGAAGCGCAGACTCTACGAGCTTTGTTCCAGCAGTGAGCCCGACACCCCATGCGCCCGAGGCTGCTTTCCCGGCCATCTTCCCGATCCAAGCAGTTACCTTCGGACCAAATTTTCCCGGTGCAACAACCTGTTTTTCTTCTCCTACTGCCCTTTCCAATTCGCCAAGATCAACGGGTTCTATTTCGGCTTCCAATAACGCCTTGCGTAGCTCCGCTACGGAGCCTGCCTCGTTCACAATTGAAATTGTTGATTTATCGGCAACGCCCACCAAATTGGCTTGGCCATTTATAGTCGTATTGAAGATCTGAGATAGGTTTTCTTTCATTCCTCGGTCCGTTGTTGTCATACCGACCAGGTCCCCAGCGGTCGGATAGGTTTTGGCCAGTTTCAGGGTAAAATCGAGGACACGTGTTTTTACTATATCGGGAATAGCAAGCGCAGCCATAGTCGAGATCTCACCCCAAAACTGTAGGCATTGATAGTCTTCAAACACCTTATCGTGAAGGAACATCGCCATATTATCGTAATTAACACGCAGGGTACCACTCTCGCTCATGCCCTGCCTATCATCAAGCGTGCTTACCGCTCCGCGAAACTGATAGGTCCCAATATTCGGTCGCTTTGCAATTTTTCCCACGATATGCTGGGGGATCGGGGCATTTGTAATTTGTCGTCCAAACGAGGCAACGAAGTTGCCTTTGAAGTTCATCGACAATCTTCGGTAGTCTGGCACCTCTTCGCTCTCAGGATAGCCGTTTAGTTCGTGTCTGACCCAGTCTTCTAGCAGAAGACTTTCGATTCGCGATGCCAACAAGAGACATTTGCGGAGCAGTGACGAAGTAGTGCTTGCTTGATCCACGGCATCATTCTGAATTTCGTGCAGAAGTCCCATTGACCACCCTAAAATAGCAAAAAAGCGTAGTAGGAGGAGAAAGACATATCACCAACTTACTGTAACGGCATCGTCCTTCTTCCCTAAGCCGCGGCCGACAGCCTCTCCCCGGCAATCCTGTAGGAGATCGCCTCCGCCAGATGCATCCGGCCGACCGTCGGCTTGCCGTCGAGATCGGCGAGTGTGCGGGCGACCTTGAGGACGCGGTGGTAGCCGCGGGCGGAGAATTTCATTTTTTCGGCGGCGTCGCGCAGGAGCTGCAGGCCGCCGGCGTCGGGTTCGGCGAGTTTCTCGATCATGGCGGTCGAGCAGCGGGCATTGGTGCCGATGCCCTTGGCGCCGGCGGCTTCGAAGCGCTGCTGCTGGATTTCGCGGGCGCGGGCGACGCGGCGGGCGACGTCGGCGCTCGCCTCGGCGGCCATCGGGCGGATGAGATCGGCGGCGGAAACGGCGGGTACGTCAATGCGGATATCGATGCGGTCCATCAGCGGGCCGGAGATGCGGGCCTGGTAATCGCTCATGCAGCGCGGGCCGCGGGCGCAGGTATGGCCGGGCTCGCCCGCCATGCCGCAGCGGCAGGGGTTCATTGCCGCGATCAGCTGGAATTTCGCCGGATAGGAGACGCGGTGATTGGCGCGGGCGATGACGCATTCGCCGCCTTCGAGCGGCTGGCGGAGGGCATCGAGCGCCTGCGGCGTGAACTCGGGAAACTCATCGAGGAAAAGTACGCCGTGATGGGCAAGCGAGGCCTCGCCGGGGCGGGCGCGCAAACCGCCGCCGACGAGAGCCGCCATGGTGGCGGAATGATGCGGGGTGCGAAACGGCCGGCGGTCGGACAGCTTGCCGCCGGTGAGCTGGCCGGCGATCGAATGGACCATCGACACTTCAAGCAGCTCGGCCGCCGAAAGCGGCGGCAGGATGGAGGGCAGCCTTGCCGCCAGCATCGACTTGCCGGAGCCGGGAGGCCCGACCATCAAGAGGTTATGGCCGCCGGCGGCCGCGACCTCGAGCGCGCGCTTGGCGCTCTCCTGGCCCTTGATCTCGGCGAGGTCGGGCAGGTTGGCGGCGTTGGCGCGGATGGACGGCTCCGGCCGGGAGAGCACCTGCGTGCCGCGGAAATGATTGGCGAGGGCAATCAGGCTGCGGGGTGCGAGAATATCGACGTCGGCACCGGCCCAGGCGGCTTCCGCGCCGCTTTCGGCCGGGCAGATCAGCCCCTTGCCGAGCGCATTGGCGCCGATCGCGGCCGGCAGAGCGCCAGCAATGGCGGCGATCGTTCCATCGAGATTGAGTTCGCCGACGACGACAAAATCCGACAGCGCATCGGCGGGAATGGCGCCGAGGGCGGCCATCAAAGCGAGCGCGATGGGAAGGTCGAAGTGCGAGCCTTCCTTCGGAAGATCGGCAGGCGCCAGATTGACAGTCACCCGTTTTGCCGGCAGCGCCAGACCGGAAGCATGCAGGGCCGCCTGCACGCGCTCGCGGCTTTCGGCAACCGCCTTGTCGGGCAGGCCGACGATCTGCATTCCGACCTTGCCGGGCGCGATCATGACCTGGACCTCGACCGGCACGCCTTCGATACCCTGAAATGCAACCGTACTGACGCGCGCGACCATCCGCCTACCCCTTGCCCAGCAAACTCTACTTACCGCCCTGCGGCCTTTAAGGCCAGCGGTTGCAATCTTGCATGGAAACAAGAATAAAACAAGAACAGTCGCGGAACATATTCGGACGTATCAAGTGACATTCGGTTGTATCCGATCATGCCCGCGTCTCCGGCTGCGGCCGGGAGGCTCAGCCGCGCTTGCGCTCGATCGCATCCCAAAGCAGGCTGGCGATATCTGCGCCGCCGAACTTCTTGACCTCGCGAATGCCTGTGGGCGAGGTGACGTTGATCTCGGTCATGTAATCGCCGATCACGTCGATGCCGACGAGCAGGAAGCCGCGTTCCCTCAGCGCCGGACCGATGCGTTCGCAGATTTCCTTTTCGCGCGGCGTCAGCTCGGTCGCCTCGGCGCGGCCGCCGACATGCATGTTGGAGCGGCTGTCGTGCTCGGCCGGAACGCGGTTGATCGCGCCGGCGAATTCGCCATCGACCAGGATGATGCGCTTGTCGCCCTTGCGCACGTCGGGCAGATACTGCTGGGCGATGAAGGGCTCGCGGAACAGCTGGCCGAACATTTCCAGCAGCGAGGAGAGGTTGCGGTCGTCGCGGGTGGAGTGGAAGACGCCGGCGCCGCCATTGCCATAGAGCGGCTTCAGGATGATGTCGCCCATCTCGTCGCGGAAGCGGCGGATTTCGGCTGCATCCCTAGTGATCAGCGTCTTCGGCATCAGATCGGCAAATTCGGTGACGAAGATTTTTTCCGGCGAATTGCGCACCCAGGCCGGATCGTTGACGACGAGCGTCTTCGGATGGATGCGCTCGAGCAGATGCGTCGAGGTGATGTAGGCCATGTCGAAGGGCGGGTCCTGCCGCAGCAGCACCACGTCCATGGTCGAGAGATCGACGCGCTCGGACGCGCCGAGTTCGAAATGATCACCCTTGACGTCGCGCAGCAGCATCGGCTCGACGCTGGCAAAGAGCTTGCCGTCGCGAAAGCTCAGGCGCTCAGGCGTGTAATGGAAAAGCTTGTAACCGCGCGTCTGCGCCTCCAGGCTCATCGCGAAGGTGGAATCGCCCGCGATATTGATGCCGGCGACATGATCCATCTGGACCGCTACATTGGTGATCTTGGCCATTTCCGTCCCTCGCTGAATGCCGGACAGATGTAGGTCGGCCCGGTATCAAACGCAACGGCCAATCAAGGGCTTCGCGTTTCCAAGATCCGCATCAGCCGGCCACGATAGCTGTCGAGAATGACGGCAAGGACGATGACGGCGCCGATGACGATCGGCTTGATGTTGTCGTCGGCGCCGAGCAGCTGCAACCCCGTCGACAGGACCTGCAGAATGCAGGCGCCGACCAGCGTGCCGATGATCGAGCCCTTGCCGCCCGAAAGGCTGGTGCCGCCGATGATGACCGCGGCAATAGCGTTCAGCTCGTAGCCGATGCCGGCGACCGGGCTGCCGACATTGAGGCGCAGCAGATAGACCATGGCGGCAATGCCGGCCGTCAGACCTGAGATCGTGAAGACGGCGATCTTGTATTTTTTCGGCGCGTGCCCCGACAGCCGCACGGCCTCTTCATTGGTGCCGATCGCGAAGACGAAGCGGCCGAAGACGGTATAACGCAGCACGAACCAGCCGATGAGCACGACGACGATCGCAATCAGGAAGATCGACGGAAAGACGCCCCAGAAGATCAGGTTGCCGAAATCGACGAAAGGCTGCGGCAGGCCAGTGATCGTGGAATTGTCGCTGACGACGCGGGCCAGGCCGCTTGCGACGTTCAGCATGCCGAGGGTGACGATGAAGGACGGAAGCTTCCACTTCTCGCAGATCCAGCCATTGACGGCGCCAAGGACCGCTCCGGTGCCCATCGACGCCAGCGAGGCCAGCACGATCGCCTGCCACGGAGAAAGCCGCGGATCGATCATGATCGTGGCGCCGATCACCGTGCAAAGGGCAAGCAGCGAGCCGACGGAAAGATCAATGCCGCCGACGAGGATGACGTAGGTCATTCCCGAGGCGAGCACCGTATTGATGGCGATCTGCACGAAGATCTTCAGGAAGTTCTCCGGCGTGGCGAAATAGGGGGCCGTCGCCGAGAAAAACGCCAGGATCAGGACGAGGGCGATGGCGACGCCCGCCTCCTTCATCGAGATCCGGATGAGCTTGTCCCAGAAGCGCGCCTCTTTCGCCTCGGTCTGTTTTTCAATGCTGGCGGACACGGCTGTACTCCTTGTAGGCGAGCGAAAGGATCCTGCTCTCGTCGAATTGTTCCCGCGGTATTTCGCCCGAGATCTTGCCGTCGGAAAAGACGATGATGCGATGGCAAATGCCGATCAGCTCCGGCAGATCCGAAGAGACGACCAGAACACCTTTTCCTTCGGCCGCAAACTTCCACAGCAGTTCATAGATCTCGGCCTTGGCGCCGACATCGATGCCGCGGGTCGGCTCATCGAAGATCAGCACCTTGGGGCCGCGGAACAGCCATTTGGCGATGACGACCTTCTGCTGGTTGCCGCCGGAAAAGGTTCGGACGGCCTGATGGATGGAGGGAGTCTTGATCCTGAGCTCGCGCACCAGGCGCTGCGCGTGATCATCCTCCACCTTGCCCATGATCAGGCCGTTGCGGGAAATCTTGGGGAGATCGGTGATGGTCGAATTTTCGGCGCAGCTCATGTCGAGCATCAGGCCCTGCATCTTGCGGTCTTCGGTGGCAAGGCACAGCCCGGCGGCAACGGCATCCCTAGGCGAATTGATCTCGACCGGCTCGCCATTCAGACGGATTTCGCCTGATGCCTTGACGTCGGCGCCGAAGAGCGCCCGAACCGCCTCGGTGCGGCCGCTGCCGACGAGGCCGGCAATGCCGACGATTTCGCCCTTTGCGACGGAAAAGGACAATTCCGGACTGTTGCGCGTCACCTTCAGGCCGGAGACACCGAGCGCCTCGCCGGATAGGGTGCTGTCGCCTTTGAATATGCCGTGATCCGCAAGCTTGCGTCCGACCATCAGCTCGACGATGTCGGGAATCTCAAGTCCCGGGAGCGGCCGGGTGATCACATGCTGGCCGTCGCGCAGCACCGTCACATCGTCGCCGACTTCGAAGATTTCCTCCAGCCGGTGCGAGATATAGAGCGTGGTGACGCCGCGCCGTTTCAGACGCTTCAGAATTTCAAAGAGGCGATCGACCTCCTTGGAGGTCAGGGTTGCCGTCGGTTCGTCGAGAACGAGAAGCTTGCTTTCGTAGCAAAGCGCCTTGGCGATCTCGACCAGCTGCAGCTGCGCGACGCTGAGGCGGCTTGCCAATGTCGTCGGAGCGACGTCAAGGCCGACTTCTTCCAGCAGTTCCGCCGCCCTGGCGTTCATCGCCTTGTAGTTCACCAGGCCATATCGGCGCGGCAGATGCTCGAACAGCAGGTTTTCGGCAACCGTCAGGTTGGAAAGCGGGTGCAGTTCCTGGTGAATGACACGGATGCCGGCCTTGAACGCCTCCAGGGGCGAGGCCGGATGATAGGGCTTGCCGTCGAATAGAATATGGCCGTCGTCCGGCCTGAAGACGCCGCCGAGCAGATTGATCAGGGTCGACTTTCCGGCACCGTTCTCGCCCAGGAGAACATGCCCCTTGCCGCGGCCGATCCGCATGGAAACATCCTTGAGCGCCACGACGCCCGGGAAGCGCTTGCCGATCTCTTCCAGCCTCAGGATGTCGTTATCTGCTGCGTCTGACACGTCGACCCTCATGCATGCTCTGAACGATCTTGCGCGCAGCCCGCATCGGAGACTTGCAAGCAAGCCTCGTCCGCAGCGATCAGCGCATCAATCGGTTGGTAGCAGTCGGCGCCGGCCCACGGCCGGCGCTTTCTATGGTTTGCAGCCGGGCGTCCCGACTATTTCAGATCCGCCGACGTGACCAGCTTCACGTCGGTCTTGACCCAGCCGGTGAATTTTTCGCCGGCAAGTTCGCGCATGCCATAGTCGATGCCCATGACCGCCATCTGCGCGCCATACTGCTCGACGGTGGCGAGCATCTTGCCATCCTTGATCAGCGGCTGAACCGGCGGAATGTTGTCGAAGCCGACGACCTTGATCTTGCCGGCCTGGCCGGTCGCATCGAGAGCCTTGACGACGCCGAGAGCCATGGAATCGTTGGCGGCCATGACCCCCTGGATGTCCTTATACTTCGTCAGGAAATTGGTCATGACGGTGTTGGCTTCCTCCGTCTCCCAATGGGCGGTCTTGCTGTCGAGAAGGTCGAGCTTGCCCGACTTGACGGATTCCATGAAGCCTTGCTTGCGCTCCTTGGCATTGTCGGCCTCGGGATTGCCCTCAAGGATGACGACCTTGGCGCCCGGGCCCAGATCCTTGGCAAGCGCATCGCCCGCAAGCTTTGCCCCTTCCTTATTGTCAGGGCCGAAGAAAGCCAGATCGATGCCGGCCGCCTTCTTGGCATCGGCATCGAGCGGCACGTCGATATTGATGACCTTGACGCCTGCCTTGACCGCCTTTGCCAGCGGGGTGGCCATCGCCTTCGAGTCGGCGGGCGCGACGACGATGATGTCGTATTTCTGGGTGACGAAGTTTTCGACGGCATCGACCTGAGCGGCGAAATCACGCTCGTCCTTCATGCCGACGGCCTTGAAATCGAACTTGTCCTTGTTTTCAGCCGCATATTTGTCGGCACCGGCCTTCATCTGTTTGAAGAACTCGTTCGACAAGGATTTCATGATCAGGCCGACCTTCGGCTTCTCGGCCGCAAAGGCCGGCGACACGCCGCAGGACAGCGCCAGCACCAGGGTGCCGGCGAAGCCGAGCTTCAAGGCCGCACGGCGCGGTGCATTGATCAAGGCGGATTCATTCTTAAAATTGGACATTTTTCCTCCCGAACGGCCCTGGGCTCAGCTCCATCTGAGTTGCCCGCGGCAAATGAACCGTTTCCAACGCCGAATGGGTAACACGCCTCCAGAAATTGTCAAGCTGGCGAAATCGGTGCAAATCGCTCGCTGTAGCTATATTGATCGCCGCCGGGGAAAGCTGGATGATGAACCGTTTCCATGTAATGTTCGCCGCATCGCCGTGGAAACTGGCCATCGAAATGAACGGCAGCCCTTTGACGAGGGCGGCAAAGACCATTAGCTGAAAGCCTCGATCAGGCGCCTCGGGCGTTCTTTCGAAGGCGAAGATGAAGGGCATCCATTTCTGTCATGTCAAAGGTCGGGATCAGGGACGTTGCCAGGCTTGCGGGTGTTTCCACCGGGACCGTTTCGAGGGTTTTGAACGATCATCCCTCGGTGACGAAGGAATTGCGGGCGCGCGTCGGCGACATCATCAAGGAACTCGGCTACATGCCCGACCCTTCCGCGAGAAGCATGCGCAGCAAGGTCAGCCGCCTCATCGGCATCGTGATTCCCGATCTGACCAATCCGTTCTTCTCGGAACTGGTGCAATCGGCGGAACAGGCGGCGGCCAATCACGGCTATAATATCATCGTCATGACCTCGCTCGATCATGCCGCCAAGGAGGCTGATCGCATCAGACAGCTGACGAGCCGGAAGGTGGACGGCATCATTCTGGTTCCTAGCAATGATTTCCACACGATCAAGCTGCCGAAAGGCTTGCCGATCGTGGTCGTCGACCGTCTCATGCCCGGCTATTCCGGCATCGCCTCCGACCACCGCAACGGCGTTCGTCTCGGCGTCGAGCATCTTCTGAAGCTCGGCCATCGCCGCATCGGCTTCATTTCGGGACCTGGAGATTCCGTCCCGGCCAATGACCGCCTCAAGGGCTATCTTGACGCCATGGAACAGGCGGGCGGCCCGAAACTGGCCGGACCGCCGCTGATCGCCGAGGCGGCGTTCGACTACGAGAGCGGCCGTTCCGCAGGAAATTATCTTCTGGCGCGCGCCCGCAACGAGCGGCCGACGGCGATATTCGCAAGCTCGGACCAGCAGGCGATCGGCTGCATGAGGGCGGCCCACGATCTCGGAATCCCGATTCCGGCAGCGCTTTCCATCGTCGGCTTCGACGGCATCCCGCTCGCCAGCATGACGACGCCGCGGCTGACGACGGTGAAACAGCCGATTCAGGATGTCGCCGCAGCCGCAGTGGCCGTTCTTTTGAACAAGCGCACAGCGCCTGCCCTCGACAATCCGATCCTGTTTCCCTGCGAGCTTCTGGAGGGGGAGACGACCGCGCCGCCTCAGCCCGATTAACGCATGACCGGCCGCCACCGGCGGCTTATATCAGGCGGCGATGCCCTGGTTGCCGCCATTGCGCAGCATGTTGCGGAGACGATAGGCGATCGCCAGGGGCTTCGGGAAAGGCTTGCGCAGGAAGGCAACCTTGCGGACGTAGTTGTCGACCCGCCAGCTTGCCCAGGTTCCGCCTGCGAAAAAGGCGACGTCGCCGACGCTGAGGGTTCGCTCCGTCCCGTCCTCGGCGGTGATATGGACCTCGCCTTCGAGGATCATCACGGTCTCGTCCCAGCCGAAATACCAGCGGAATTCGCCCGCCGTGCAATCCCAGATCGCCGTCAGCGATGCTTCGTCATGGCCGCGCGAATGCTCGGCGGTGCGGGCCTCGGGATTGCCGCTGATGATCCAGTCCGGATTGATCGGCGTCGATTTCAGCGGCAGCATGTCGCTCGCATGGGCGACGAAGGATTTCCCGGCCGGCTTCAGCGCGACATAAGGCACCGATCGCGCCGCCATGGCGACCGCGCTTGCAAGCATCATCTTCAAGGCCATGAATCAACCCCCAATTGCCACCCTACCAAGGCGGGAGATAGCAGAGAGTCGTAAGGAGGCCGTTCAAGCCGGAAGTAAAATTTTAACGATCTCGAACTGTTGAACCGAAAAGGCACTGGGCGAAAGCACGTCGCGATCTTTGCACGACGGGCTTTGGAGCATGATGTCGTCCGAAAACCGCTCACACTTTTCGGCATCATGCCCTAGAAGGCATCCGGAAAGTGCCGCGGCAGCCGGCCGGGCATGATCGCCACAATATCGTAGCGCTGCGAAAGACGGGCATGATCGGTCTGGCGGGCGAGCCAGAGGTCGCTTGCCGCCCTTATGCGCTTCTGTGAGGCGATGGAGACGGCATCGACGGCCGCCGCCTCGCCATGGCGGGCCTTGACCTCGACGAAGACGGCGAGATCGCCCTTGCGGGCAATGATATCGATCTCGCCCAGTTTCGTGCGGTGGCGCAGGGCGAGGATGCGGTAGCCCTTCAGCATCAGGAAGACGGCCGCGGCATATTCCGACACGCGGCCGCGGCGCAGCGCCTTCCTTCTGATGGCGGCAAGATTGTTATCGCCCATCGGCGTCCTTCATCTCCAGCAGGCGCTGATAGAGCAGCTTGCGCGGCAGACCAGTGAGACGGGCGGCCTCGGTCGCCGCCTTTGCCGTCGGCATGGTCTTCGAGAGATCGGCGAGCATGGCTTCGACATCGGCTGCGGGCGTTTCCGCCGGCTCCGGCGGACCGACGACGAGGACGATCTCGCCCTTGACGTTATCCACCTCCTGATAATGCGCGGCAAGCTCGGCCAGCGTGCCGCGGCGGAACTCCTCATAGGTCTTGGTCAGTTCGCGGCAGACGGAGGCCGGCCGGCCGCCGCCCAGCACATCGGCCGCGGCGAGAAGCGTCGCGCCGATGCGATGCGGCGATTCAAAGAAGATCAGCGTCGCGGGTGCTGCGGCAAGTTCGCCGAGACGGTCACGGCGGGCCTTGTCCTTGACCGGCAGGAAGCCCGCGAAGAGAAAGGCGTCGTTCGGCAGGCCGGAACCGACAAGGGCCGCGAGCGGCGCCGAGGCGCCTGGAATGGGGATGACGCGATAACCTGCCTCAATCGCCTGCTGCGCAAGCCGATAGCCGGGATCGGAGACGAGCGGCGTGCCGGCATCGGAAACCAGCGCCACCGAGCGGCCCGCCTCCAGCGCCTGCAACAGCCGCGGCCCGGCCTCGTCGGCATTGTGCTCGTGATAGGCGAAGGGGCGGTTCTGGATGCCGTAGCGATCGAGCAGGACGCGGGTGACGCGCGTATCCTCGCAGGCGAGCACGTCAGCGCCGGCCAGCGTTTCCAATGCGCGCAGCGTGATGTCGCCGAGATTGCCGATCGGGGTCGCCACCAGATAGAGCGCCGGCTCCAGCGGCCGCGCCGGCACTGCCATATTGTGCAGGCGGAAGCTTTTCCGGCCGGCGGCTTCCGCTGTCGTTTCCTCATTCATGCCGATTGCTTTCCGTCCCGCCGGCGCCTTGCCGGTTCATCGGCCTTTATGGGCGAGCGGCACTGCTTCGGCAAGGGTCCGGATTTCTGTGAGGATTGCTCCGGAAAACCTGAAATGCGGGCACGGAGCCGTCCATGCCTCTTGCAAACCGGTGCTGAAGTCTGCCATTTTGCCCGTCCACTCCCCCGGCCTCAAGTCGGGACAGGCATTCTTCGGGTGCTCGAAGCGCCCGGACAGTCACGGTCGAAAGCGGTAGCATCCCATGCGTATTACTATTGAGCGGTCAAACCTGTTGAAATCGCTGAACCACGTCCACCGCGTGGTCGAACGTCGCAACACGATCCCGATCCTGTCCAACGTACTGCTCAAGGCCGACGGCCAGAACCTCGACATGAAGGCGACCGACCTCGACCTCGAGATCACCGAGGCGACGCCGGCGAGCGTCGAGCAGGCCGGCGCCACCACCGTTCCGGCCCATCTTCTCTACGATATCGTGCGCAAGCTGCCCGACGGTTCCGAAGTGCTGCTTGCCACCAGCACCGACGGCGGCTCGATGACCGTGCAGTCCGGCCGCTCGAAATTCTCGCTGCAGTGCCTGCCGGAATCGGACTTCCCCGATCTCACCGCCGGCACCTTCACGCATTCCTTCAAGCTGAAGGCGACCGATCTGAAGATGCTGATCGACCGCACGCAGTTTGCGATCTCGACCGAAGAGACGCGCTACTATCTCAACGGCATTTTCTTCCATACGATCGAGAGCAAGGGCGACCTGAAGCTCAGGGCAGTCGCCACCGACGGCCACCGCCTGGCGCGCGCCGATGTCGATGCGCCCTCGGGCTCGGAGGGCATGCCCGGCATCATCATTCCGCGCAAGACGGTCGGAGAGCTGCAGAAGCTGGTCGACAACCCGGAAGCGATCGTGACCGTCGAAGTTTCCGACGCCAAGATCCGCATGACGATCGGCTCGATCGTTCTGACCTCGAAGCTGATCGACGGTACTTTCCCCGACTATCAGCGCGTCATCCCGACCGGCAACGACAAGGAAATGCGCGTCGACTGCACGACCTTCGCCCAGGCCGTCGACCGTGTCTCGACCATCTCCTCCGAGCGCGGCCGCGCGGTGAAGCTGGCGCTTTCCGACGGACAGCTGATGCTGACCGTCAACAATCCGGACTCCGGCAGCGCCACGGAAGAAGTCGCCGTCGGCTACGATACGGATTCGATGGAAATCGGCTTCAATGCCAAGTACCTGCTCGACATCACCGCGCAGCTTTCCGGTGAGGAAGCAATCTTCCTGCTGGCCGATGCCGGCTCGCCGACGCTGATCCGCGATACCGCCGGCGACGACGCGCTCTACGTGCTGATGCCGATGCGCGTCTGACGGGAACGAAGGCGCCTATTTTCGGTTTTCCTCCTGTGGAACAGGAGGATGCCAGAATGAAGAAGACGGGAGCGGTGCGCATCGGCATATCCGGCTGGACCTATGCGCCCTGGCGCGGCCAATTCTATCCCAAGGGTCTGCCGCAGAAGCAGGAGCTTTCCTACGCCGCTCGCCACTTCCGTTCGATCGAGATCAACGGCACGTTCTACGGATTGCAGCGGCCCGAAAGCTTCGGCCGCTGGCGCGACGAAACGCCCGAGGATTTCGTCTTCGCGGTCAAGGGCTCGCGCTTCATCACTCATATGAAGCGATTGCGGGAGATCGAGACGCCGCTTGCCAATTTCCTCGCCTCCGGCCTGTTGCGGCTCGGCCCCAAACTTGGGCCTATCCTCTGGCAGTTTCCGCCGAACATGGCCTTCGACCCTGATCGTTTCGAAAATTTCCTGTCGCTGCTGCCGCATGACCACGATGCGGCGACAGCGCTTGCGAAACGCCATGACGGCCGTCTCAAAGGACGAGCCTGGCTCAAAAGCGACGCCGATCAGCCGATCCGCCATGCTTTCGAGATCCGCCACGACAGCTTTCGCTCGCCCGCCTTCATCGAGATGCTGAGGCGTCACAACGTCGCGCTCGTCTGCGCCGACACGGTGGAGTGGCCGCTGTTGATGGACATCACCGCCGATTTCATCTATTGCCGCCTGCATGGTTCCGAGCAACTCTATGTCAGTGGCTATGAGGATGAAGCGCTCGATCTGTGGGCCGAGCGCATCCGCGCCTGGGCGAAGGGCAGAGAACCCGAGAACGCGACGCGGGTGCTGGAGCCGCTGCCGGCGCGAGCCAAGGGCCGGGACGTCTATCTTTATTTCGATAATACCGACAAAAAGCTGCGCGCACCCATCGACGCCGATCATCTCAGCGACAGGCTTGCGGATCTCATGCCTCGATCCGACCGGAAGGCGGCATGAGCTGTTGATGCCGGTGTCTTCGTTGCGAAAATTCTTGTCCTGACAGCGACAAAGAGCATATTAACACAGTCGATCAACATGCGGATGGGTGGAGAATGCGCTTAAGGGTCAAGGTGAGGGAACACCTCGGGAAGAAATTCGATGAAGAAATCCGTTTCTTCCGGGGCATGATGCAGGGACCGAAGACGGTCGGCTCCATCGTGCCGACCTCCTCCATCACCGCCAAACGCATGGCAAGCGTCATCAACCTCAATTCCGGCCTGCCGGTGCTCGAACTCGGGCCGGGCACGGGCGCCATCACCAAGGCCATTCTCGGCCGCGGCGTGAAGCCGGACAATCTGGTCGCGATCGAATATTCGACGGATTTCCACCAGCATCTGCTCCGGACCTATCCGGGCGTGCACTTCATCAACGGCGATGCCTTCGACCTCAAGACCACGCTTGGCGCCTTCGGCGACCAGACGTTCGATTGCGTCATCTCGTGCATTCCGCTTCTGAACTTTCCGATGGAGATGCGCATCTCGCTGCTCGAAAGCCTGCTCGACCGGCTGCCGGCAGGCCGGCCGGTGGTGCAGATTTCCTACGGCGCGATTTCGCCAATCGCCGCCAATCCCGACCGCTACCACATTCAGCATTTCGATTTCGTCGTCCGCAACATCCCGCCGGCGCAGCTCTGGATCTATCGGCGCGGCTGATGTTCGGGCTCTATATCACCCATCCGCAAGTCAAGATCGATGCTGATGTCCCCGTGCCGAAATGGGGGCTTTCCGATATCGGCGCGGCGCGCGCCCGCAAAGCAGCCGAGAGCGGCTGGGTCAAACAGTTGCGGCGCATCATCTCCAGCGACGAGACGAAGGCGATCGAGACGGCCGAGATTCTGGCGGAAGCCTCCGGCGTGACGATCGAGATTGTCCACGCCATGCACGAGAACGACCGTTCGGCCACCGGCTTCCTGCCGCCGCCGCAATTCGAAGAGGCGGCCGACTGGTTCTTTGCTCATCCCGAGGAAAGCTTCAAAGGCTGGGAGCGCGCCATCGATGCGCAAGCACGCATCGTCGGGGCGGTGAATGCCGTGCTCGCCACGCATGATGCGACAGCGCCCATCGCCTTCGTCGGCCATGGCGGCGTCGGTACGCTGCTCAAATGCCATCTGGCGGGCAAGGCGATCGACCGCGACCGCGACCAGCCGGGCGGAGGCGGCAATCTCTATGCTTTCGGCCTTGCGGATCGCCGCCTATCATGCGACTGGACAGCCATCGAAGACTGGCGGGGGTGAGTTGAAATGGACGCACGCGAGCGGCTGATCGTCGGCCTGGATGTTCCAACGATCGGCGAAGCGGAAAGACTGGTTTCCACGCTCGGCGACGACATTCTCTTCTATAAGATCGGCTATCAGCTCGTCTTTGCCGGCGGCCTGGAATTCGCCCGCGATCTTGCCGCAAGCGGCAAGAAGATCTTTCTCGACATGAAGCTGCTCGACATCGACAATACGGTTGCATCAGGCGTCGAGAACATCGCCAAGATGGGCATGTCGATGCTGACGCTGCACGCCTACCCTAAAGCGATGAAAGCGGCGGTCGAGGCCGCGGCCGGTTCCGGCCTCTGTCTGCTCGGCGTGTCCGTGCTCACCTCGATGGATTCCGATGATCTTATCGACGCCGGCTACAGCCAGGATCCCCACAGCCTGGTGCTGCGCCGTGCCGCTCAGGCGCGCGCGGCCGGCATGGGCGGCATCGTCTGCTCGGCTGCGGAGGCGGCCGAGGTGCGCGAGATCCTCGGGCCCGACATGGCGATCGTCACACCCGGCATTCGCCCGACCGGCAGCGACAAGGGCGACCAGAAGCGGGTGATGACGCCCTTCGACGCGCTGAAGGCCGGCGCCACGCATCTCGTCGTCGCCCGGCCGATCGTCAAGGCGCCCGATCCGAAAGAGGCGGCCCGCGCGGTCCTCAACGAGATGGTGAGCGCGCTCTGGCCGGCAAACCGCTGAATTAAAAGCAGAGAAGGAGGAAACCATGGCTAAGGGATATTGGATCGCCCGCGTCGACGTTCGCGACGCCGAGCGCTATAAGGATTACGTGGCGGCGGCAAAGCCCGCCTTCGAAAAATACGGCGCGAATTTCCTGGCGCGCGGCGGCGCCTTCACCGAACTGGAAGGCAAGGCGCGCGCTCGCAATGTCGTGATCGAGTTCCCCTCGATGCAGCATGCGGTCGACTGCTATAATTCACCGGAATACCAGATTGCCGCGAAAATCCGCCAGGAAGTGGCGGATGCGGAAATGGTCGTCGTCGAAGGCGTCTAGAGCGCCGTGCGTCCTTTCGGACGCACAAAGGACGCTTGAGCACTTTGAATCCAAGCATCGTGCTTTCCGAAAATCGATTCCGATTTTCGGAAAGCACGATGCGTTAGGCGGCTTCACATCCCGCAAACTCGCAGCGCGATGGGCCTTCCCGTCGCGCCGGGATTCGGCTAAGACGGGGCCGATCAGCATCCTGCAAAGCCTTTCGAGGAGCCTGCCATGACCCTTGCCAACCTGCCGCCGCTCGTTACCGTGTTCGGAGGGTCCGGCTTCGTGGGCAGGCACGTGGTTCGGGCGCTCGCCAAGCGCGGTTATCGCATCCGCGTCGCCGTGCGCCGCCCGGATCTCGCCGGCTTCCTGCAGCCGCTCGGCAATGTCGGCCAGATTTCCTTCGTTCAGGCGAACCTGCGCTACCGCAGCTCGATCGACCGTGCTGTCGACGGTGCGAGCCACGTCGTCAACTGCGTCGGCATTCTGCATGAGACCGGCCGCAACACCTTCGACGCGGTGCAGGAATTCGGCGCTCGGGCGGTTGCCGAGGCGGCCCGCGGCGCCGGCGCCACGCTCGCCCATATTTCGGCGATCGGCGCCAATGCGCATTCCGATTCGGACTATGGCCGCACCAAGGGCCGCGCGGAAGCAGCCATTCTCTCCATCAAACCCGATGCGGTGATCTTCCGCCCGTCGATCGTCTTCGGACCGGAGGACAGCTTCTTCAACAAGTTTGCCGACATGGCGCGCATGTCGCCGGTCCTGCCGCTGGTCGGCGGCGGCAAGACGAAGTTCCAGCCGGTCTATGTCGAGGATATCGCCGAGGCCGTCGCCCGCGCCGTTGACGGCAAGGTCGCCGGCGGCAAGATCTATGAACTCGGTGGGCCCGAAGTGCTGAGCTTCCGCGAATGTCTCGAGATGATGCTGAAAGTGACCTGCCGCAAGAACCCGCTCGTCTCCCTGCCCTTCGGCATCGCTTCGCTGATCGGCAGCATCGCTTCGCTTGTTCCTTTCATCACGCCGCCGATCACGCCGGACCAGGTGCGCCTTCTCAAGCACGACAACATCGTCTCGAGGGAAGCCGAGGCGGAAGGCCGCACGCTGAGCGGCCTCGGCATCACGCCAACCATGCCGGCATCGGTGCTTGAGTCCTACCTCGTGCAGTACCGGCCGCACGGCCAGTATACGGGCTCCGGCAAGGCCGCCTGATCATCATCCCTTGGGTTATTGATAGCGCCGTCCGCGCATGCCGCGGGCGGCGTTTTGCCGTCGGTCGCGGCACGCAAAGCCGGCGCAAGTTTGCGATGTTTTCCTGCCGCCATATTGAGCGGCGTTGCATAAAAGACGCATCGGAAATTTTGTGGAATTAACGCCAAATTTAGCAGGAACGTTTATTGCTATTTGTCATTCCACTGACTACCAAACCCGCGCGTCCTCGAAAGGACTCAACGCCTGCGAAAAGCGTGCGGCAATCACTGTGAAAGGCATTTCTCGATGGGCAAGTCAATCGCGCTCCTGTTTGCGTGTGCGGCGCTGGTTATCCTTGCAGGCTCCTTCGTTGCGCCCGGTTCGGTCGCGGCTGTGAAGGGCGACTGCTCGCCGGCTTACGGCGTCGATCCTTGCTCTACGGCCTCGATCGCCCATTGACGAAAATGCCGGGCTTATCGGCATCCTCATAGAGACGAGCAACGGTCGAAGCGCCTGAAAAAGCGCGCTTCCAAATGAATGCTCGATCTTGCCCGCCGCGAGACGGCGGCAGGCATCTGCCTCTCAATTTTATCCATCTGAAAATCGGCCCCCTACCCCCTCATCGCGTGTCCGTTCGCGAGGCCGCCCCGATATTGCATTCGCGCCTGGGAGCTGCGCGAATGCGATGAGAAACCGGTTTTAGGGGATCAGGCCGCCGGCGGCCATGCCGAGCAGCAGGACGCCGAGAATGATCCGGTATACGGCAAACAACGTGAACCGGTTGCTCCTGATATAGGCGAGCAGCCATTTGACGGCGATGAAAGCGACGATCGTGGAGGCGACGAAGGCAATCCCGAGGGACGTCCAGTCTTCGCCGGCCGCGCCGCCGTCCCTGAAGGTCTTCAGCAGCTCATAGCCGCTCGCGGCATACATTGTGGGGATGCCGACGAGGAAGGCGAATTCCGTGGCCGCGGCGCGATTGCCCGTGCCTGCCAGCATGGCGACGAAAATCGTGGCGCCGGAGCGCGACGTTCCCGGGAAGATGCCGGCAACGATCTGGGCGATACCGACCAGAATGGCGACCAGCCAGGTAATCTCTTTATGGGGTGGCCTGCGTGCGGCAGCCCATTCCGCGAAGATCATCCAGATGCCGCCGATGATCAGAGCCCAGGCGATCGGTGTCGCCGTCTCCGGCAGCTCGAAGCCAAGCTTCTTGACGACAAGGCCCAGGATTGCGGTGATGAGAAAAGCGACGATCAGCTTGGCGGCATAATCGCGATTCTGCGGCTCCCGCCAGCCGAGCACGAGATCCACCAGGCGACGCCAATAAATGATGGTGACGGCGAGAATGGCGCCGGCCTGAATGACGATATTGAACATATCCGACCGGTGCCCGAGCCATTGCTCCACAATGATGAGGTGGCCGGTGCTCGAGATCGGCAGAAACTCGGTGATCCCCTCTACGATACCGAGGATAATCGCATTGATATAGTCCATAAATTGTCTCCGGTTTAAAGGTCGTTCGGACCGGGCATTTCCCGCTGGAAATGCTCCAGGCTGCGCTTGAGCCGATCAGGCGCTGCCTCTATCCGCGTGCGTAAGAAGCGTGTTTTATCCCCTCTCAGGTGGTGTGAGATCCGATTCGCTTGTATTGCCCCGGCCAAGCTCCTATAGCTTCAACCAATGAGTCATGACTAGGGCGCTATAAATGAGCTGCCGCACAGTCCTGTAACAGCAATCATAAAGCACGAGTATCGATGCCCACGCTTTATCACCATCCCATGTCATCCGCATCTCGCTTCGTCCGGCTGATCCTGGCGGAATATGGCTATCAGGCGGATCTGATCGAAGAGCAGACATGGGAGAAGCGCCGGGATTTCCTGGCCCTCAATCCTGCC
This sequence comes from Rhizobium sp. R339, assembly GCF_002211395.1. Classification (NCBI taxonomy): domain Bacteria; kingdom Pseudomonadati; phylum Pseudomonadota; class Alphaproteobacteria; order Hyphomicrobiales; family Rhizobiaceae; genus Rhizobium; species Rhizobium sp. R339. Next base: position 263,988 of record NZ_LOKV01000023.1, on the reverse strand, counting down.
GGCACACTGCCTGTTTATGTCGACGACAGCATGCGCGCGCTCTGCGGCGCGACCGTCATCTCCGAATATCTGGACGAGACGCACGGCGTGTTGAAGCGCGACCGGCGGCTGCTTGCCGAGGACCCTTTCCAGCGGGCGGAGATCCGCCGGCTGACCGAGTGGTTCATGCAGAAGATGGAAAATGACGTGACGAAGCCGCTCGCCCGAGAGCGCGTCTATAAGTTGCAGATGACATCCGATCAGGGTGGCGGAGCGCCTGATTCCAAGATTTTGCGCACGGCCCGCGCGAATATCCGCCAGCATATGCGCTATCTCACCTGGCTCGCCGGCTCGCGCCAGTGGCTGGCGGGAGAGCGAATGAGCTATGCGGATCTTGCCGCCGCCGCCTCGATCTCGATCCTCGATTACCTCGGCGAGATCGAATGGGCCGACGCGCCTGTCGTCAAGGAATGGTACCAGCGGCTGAAGTCGCGCCCCTCCTTCCGGCCGATGCTGACGGAGCGCGTGCGCGGCCTGACCCCGGTTTCGCATTATGCCGATCTGGATTTCTGACGAGGGCGCTTCATGCCCGACAATGATGATAAAGAGCGCCGCCGCCGCGACAATTTGACCGAGTTCGTCAGAGCGGAATCTGCCGCCAAGGGCTTCGATCTCTGCCGCATCACGCGTCCGGACGCAATTCCGCAAGCCAAGGAACGTCTCGGCGAGTTCATCGACGCCGGGCGCCACGGGACGATGGACTGGATGGCGGAGACGCGCGACCGGCGCGGCGACCCCCGCACACTCTGGAGCGAGGTTCGCTCCGTCGTCGTCTTCGGCCTCAATTACGCGCCGGACGAAGATCCGCGCGGCATCCTCGGCAAGCCTGATAAAGCGGCGATATCGGTTTATGCTCGCAATCGCGATTATCATGACGTCATCAAGGGCCGCCTGAAGGAGATCGCCACGCGTTTTGCGGCGCGGGCGGGCGCCGATGTGAAAGTCTTCGTCGATACCGCGCCCGTCATGGAAAAGCCGCTGGCGGCGGCCGCCGGCCTCGGCTGGCAGGGCAAACACACCAATCTCGTCAGCCGCACGTACGGCTCCTGGCTGTTTCTCGGCAGCATGTTCACCACCGCCGATCTCGCCGTCGACGCACCCGAGATCGATCATTGCGGTTCCTGCCGCGCCTGTCTCGACATCTGCCCGACTGCCGCCTTCCCGGCGCCCTACCAGATCGATGCGCGCCGCTGCATCTCCTATCTCACCATCGAGCACAAGGGACCGATCGATCCCGATCTCCGGCCGCTGATCGGCAACCGCATCTATGGCTGCGACGATTGTCTTGCCGCCTGTCCCTGGAACAAGTTCGCCAGCGCCGCTTCGGAGATGAAGCTGAAGGCGAGAGAGGATCTGCAGGAACCGTCGGTCGCCGTTCTGCTGACCCTCGATGATCCCGCGTTCCGCAGCTTCTTCAGTGGCTCGCCGGTGAAACGGATCGGCCGCGACCGCTTCATCCGCAACGTGCTGATCGCCGCCGGTAATTCCGGCGAGAGAACGCTGATCCCGCAATGTCGCATGCTCGCCGGTGATGCCTCGCCGGTGGTGCGGGGGATGGCGGTGTGGGCGCTTTCGCGGCTGATGGAGGCTGGCGAATTTTCGTCCTTTGCCGCACAAAGGGCTGAGGAGAGCGATGACGACGTGTTGAACGAATGGCGGCTGGCGGGAGTGGGCTGATGCATGTGATGATTTTTGGCTGCGGTTATTCCGGCATGGCGATCGCCAAGGCCTTCGCTGGTGAGAATGTGCGCGTGTCCGGCACGACGCGCTCGGCGGAAAAGATCGAAGCGCTCCGCCGCGCCGGCATCGAAGCATTCCTGTTCGACGGCGAAACCATGGAAGACCGGCTCGTCGAAGCCTTGGCTGATGTCACCCATCTCGTGCAGTCGATCGCCCCGGGGAAGGCCGATCCGCTGCTGCGGCTGTTTGGCGAAAACGGCGCAAGCCTGCCACCCGGGCTTGAATGGATCGGTTATCTCTCGACCGTCGGCGTCTATGGCGATCACAAGGGCGCATGGATCGTCGAGGAAACGCCATGCGTTCCCGTCTCCGGGCGATCGAAGGAGCGGCTCGAAGCGGAAGAGGGCTGGCTGGCAATGGGCCGGGAGCGCGGCGTACCGGCGGCGGTGCTGCGTCTTTCCGGCATTTACGGACCGGGCCGCAATGCCTTCTGCAATCTGGAAAAGGGCACGGCGCGGCGCCTGATCAAGAAGGACCAGGTCTTCAACCGCATCCGTGTCGAGGATATCGGCGCGGCGACGCGCTTCCTGTCGGACCAGCGCCTCGGCGGCATCTATAATGTCACCGACGATCGGCCCGGTCCGCCGCAGGATGTGATCGTCGAGGCGGCCCGGCTGATGGGCGTCGAGCCGCCGCCGGAGCAGGCGTTTGAGACCGCCGAACTGACGCCGATGGCGCGCTCCTTCTACGGCGAAAACAAGCGGGTTTCGAATGCGAAACTCAAGGCCGCCGGCTTCGAATTCTCCTTCCCGAACTATCCGATGTCGCTTGCGCAATTGTGGCGGGACGGCTGCTGGCGGGGTTAGAGCCCAAGCGTTTCATATAACCAACATCAGCACCCAAAATGAGTAGGAAATACCTACTTTCCCCATTTGGCGGAACGATTTTGGCCGTATATTATGGTTAACGGCCTTTAAATTTGCGCAAATGTGGCAGAAAATATGGCGAAGCCGGAAAAAAATTTTCGCGATTTTTGTGAACGCGGGGATGTTAACCGCTCCACTGAAAAATTCGTTCGGATTTTAGCTGATTTCACAGCGTTTTTTCTGGCTCAACGATCACTGCCCGCTTCCGAAATTCTGTCACCACGCTCACGAATGTTACATCTTGTAACATTCCGTGATCACATGCGGCACTTTTTCGCCACTTTTTCACAGATTTAAGCCCCGCCGCCTGCAAGGGCGTGAGTTCAATAGTTGAGGGATACTCTGTTTTGAAGAAAATACGTCGTTCTATTATCGCTGCCGTAACTATTGCAGCCGCCTCTTGCCTGCTTCCGGCAGAGAGTTTTGCTGGAAATGGCTGCGGCGGTGCTTCATGGTACGCACTTCGCTCCAAAACTGCTTCCGGAGAACGTATGAACCCTGCGATTTTGACTGCCGCACATCGTTCGCTCGCATTCGGCACCAAGGTCAAGGTCACCAACCGCAACAATGGCCGCACCGTCGTCGTTCGCATCAACGATCGCGGTCCGTTCATCCGGGGACGCGTGCTCGATCTCTCGCGGGCCGCCGCGCAGAATATCGGCATGGTGAGCTCGGGCACCGCGAAGGTCTGCTACCAAGTGATCAGCTAAGGCTTACGCCTCGCAGCCAGCTGCGCCGCCAGCGGCGCTTGCTCTTGCCGCCAATCGCGGGTACCACGCGGTTGAGACCTGTGCACAATCCGTCCCGCGACCTTCTGCGCGCGGATCGTCCACATGCCACGGCAACAGGAGACATGTGAATGCGTCTGGGCGGCCGCCTCGAAGGGGCGATTTCTGTGCTCGCGGACATCGATGCCCGCAAGCGACCCGTCGCCGACGCGCTGAAGGACTGGGGCCTCGCGCATCGCTTTGCCGGCTCCGGCGACCGCGCCGCGATCGGCAACATCGTCTATGACGCGCTGCGCATGCGACTTTCGCATGCCTGGCTCATGAATGACGACAGCGCCTCGGCCATTGCCCATGCTGTCATGTTCCGACAATGGGGCTTCACACCAGCCAGCCTTGCCGCCGAACTGGCCGACGACAAATTTGCGCCGGCGACGCTTTCGCCTGACGTCATCGCGGCTTTCCAAAGCCGCTTGCTCGACGATGCACCCCCGCATGTGCAGGGCGATATCCCGGAATGGGTCCAATCCTCCTTCGAAAAGGCCTTCGGTGAAGGCTGGCTTGCCGAGGCACAGGCGCTCGCCGCCCGCCCGACGCTCGATCTGCGCGCCAACATCCTGAAAGCCTCCCGCGACAAGGCCGTCAAGGCGCTCGAAAGAGCCGGCGCGCATGCTGCGAAGATCGCCCGCTACGGCATCCGGATTGCCGCAGGCGAAGGCGCTTCGCGTCTTCCCAACGTGACTGCCGAGCTTTCGTTCCAAAAAGGCTGGTTCGAGGTCCAGGACGAGGGATCGCAGATCGTCGCCGATCTGGTGCTGGCACGGGATGGCGAACAGATCCTCGATTATTGCGCCGGCGGCGGCGGCAAGACGCTCGCCATGGCGGCCGCCATGCAGAACAAGGGGCAGGTTCACGCCTACGACGCCGACCGTAAGCGGCTGGCGCCGATCATCGAGCGGCTGAAGCGGGCAGGCACCCGCAATGTCCAGGTGCATGACGACGTCAAAGCACTCTCCGGCCTTTCCGGACGCTGCGACAAGGTGCTGGTCGATGCGCCCTGCACCGGCACCGGCACATGGCGGCGGCGCCCCGATACGAAATGGCGGCTGACGGCAAAGAACCTCGACGAGCGCACCGCCCAGCAGCAGGACGCGCTGGCGCAGGCAAGCGGCTTCGTCAAGCCGGGCGGCGAATTGATCTACGTCACCTGCTCGGTATTGCCTCAGGAAAACGAAGAGCAGGTGCGCCGCTTCACCGCCGGCAAGCCCGATTTCCAGATCGTCAGCGCCCTGCCCGCCTGGGACGCCCTGTTCGGCAAGAACGCGCCCCGCCCGCACTCCTCCGACGGCCTTTCGGTGACGCTGACGCCCGCCTCTACCGATACGGACGGCTTCTTCTTCTGCCGCATGCAGCGGAAGGGCTGACGCGGTTCGACGAATGCCGGGCGATCGCGCGATTGCCGCTGATTTTCCTGGGCCGGCGCCTTTCAAACGAGCGGTCTGGAAGCGCTTTCGGGTCCTTAAAATCATTCCAAACTAGAGCATTTGACACCAGTTTGCTTTTGCGCGAAGAGACTGAGCCCCATTAGACGGAATATCCGTCACAGGAGAGGATCATGACGCTTAACCGCAAATTCCGCGCAGCCGTGCTGGCGATTGCCCCCGCAGCACTGCTCGCCCTTCCCGCGCAGGCCGAGACCGATGCTGCCGCCGTGGTGAAACACTATGCCGAGGTGGCGCACGCCAAATACGAGGATTCGCTGACCACGGCGAAGGCGCTCGACGCTGCCATCGACGCGTTCCTCAAGGCGCCGACCGACGAAACGCTGAAGGCCGCCAGGGATGCCTGGATCAAGGCGCGCGTTCCCTATCAGCAGACGGAAGTCTATCGCTTCGGCAATCCGATCGTCGACGATTGGGAAGGCAAGGTCAACGCATGGCCTCTCGATGAAGGCCTGATCGACTATGTCGATGCCTCCTACGGCAGCGAAAGCGACGAGAATTCGCTCTATGTGGCCAATGTCATCGCCAACAAGACGATCAAGATCGACGGCAAGGATGTCGACGCCTCGAAGCTGACGCCGGAATTCCTCTCCGGCACGCTGCAGGAAGCCGGCGGCATCGAAGCCAATGTGGCGACGGGCTACCACGCGATCGAATTCCTGCTTTGGGGCCAGGATCTGAACGGCACCGGTCCCGGCGCCGGCAACCGCCCGGCAACGGATTACGACCTCAAGAATTGCACGCACGGCAATTGCGACCGCCGCGCCGAATATCTGAAATCCGCATCCACCCTGCTCGTTTCCGACCTGCAGGAAATGACCGACAACTGGAAGCCGGACGGAGCAGCGACGAAGAACGTCGAGGCCGATCCGAAGGCCGGCCTCGTTGCGATCCTGACGGGCATGGGCTCTCTCTCCTATGGCGAGCTTGCCGGCGAGCGCATGAAGCTCGGCCTGCTGCTGCACGATCCCGAGGAAGAGCATGATTGCTTCTCCGACAACACCTACAACTCGCATCTGAACGACGCGATCGGCATTGCCGCCGCCTATACCGGCAACTACACCCGCGTCGACGGCACCAAGCTCAGCGGCCCGTCGCTGCACGACCTCGTTGCCGCCAAGGACAAGGCGCTCGATGCCGAGATGGACGGCAAGCTCAACAAGACGCTCGATGCCATGAACGCCATGGCAAAGCGCGGCGAGACGGTCGAGAAGTACGACCAGATGATCGGCGAGGGCAACAAGGAAGGCAACGCCGTCGTCCAGGCGGCCATCGACGGGCTGATCGACCAGACGAAATCGATCCAGCGCGTTATTGCCGCACTCGATCTCGGCACGGTTCAGCTTGAAGGTTCCGACAGCTTGGATAATCCTAACGCCGTCTTCAAATAAGCAAAAAGGCGGGCCGCTCCATCGGGGCGGCCCGAACCCTGAAATGCCATCTATTGCCTCCCTCATTCCTGTGCTCGTCACAGGAATCCAGCCACGGCGCGTCGGCGCCGTGAATGACTCGGTCAAAGGGGGGTCTTCCACGCCCAAGGACTTGGGCGCACTGGATTCCTGTGACGAGCACAGGAATGAGGGCGCGGAAAGGGAAGCGCGCGCCAGAACCCTCGAACATGCCGCGAGGCACCATCGCTTTTTCCCAAAACTCCGCTTACCCCTACGCATCGCCGCTTTCGCTGCCCTTGCGGTAGCGCCCGCAACGATTGCCGCCGGTTTCGATCTGGCGACGAAACGCGCCGACCTTTCCGAGGCCGATCTCAAACGCGTCGCGGATGTCACGCGGCCGACCCAGGATTTTTCCAAGGCCGAACAATATGAAGCGATGCAGGCGGGTGCCGCGACCTCGGTCGATCCCGTCACCGAAGACAGCTTCTCGCATATTTCGGCCAATATCCCCTTCGAGGAAGAGCAGAATTTCAAGCTCGGCAACGCGCTCTTCCGCAAGCTTTGGGTCTCCTCTCCCTCTTCGACGCAGGCCTCCGATGGCCTTGGGCCGCTCTTCAACGCCCGCTCCTGCATGAGCTGCCATGTCAATGACGGCCGCGGCAAACCGCCGGAGGGAGGCGCGAGCGCCACCTCGATGTTCCTGCGGCTTTCGCGCGCGGCAAGGACGCCGGAGGAGGAAAAGGCGATCGCCGATGCCGAGGTCGTCAACTTCCCCGATCCGGTCTACGGCCGTCAGCTGCAGGATCTCGCAGTTCCCGGGCTTGCCGCCGAAGGCAAGATGGCGATCCGCTATGACGAAGAGACGGTGACGCTCGGCGACGGCGAAACGGTGTCGCTGCGCCGGCCGCATTATGCGGCGACGAACCTTGCCTACGGACCGCTCGACGCAGCGACGACCATTTCGGCGCGCGTTGCCCCCGCCATGATCGGCCTCGGCCTGATCGAGGCCATTCCAGAAGCCGATATTCTTGCCCATGCCGACCCCGACGATGCAGACGGCAACGGCATCTCGGGCAAGGCGGCGGTCGTGCGCGACCATCGCAGCGGCAAGGTCACGCTCGGCCGCTTCGGCTGGAAGGCGCAGAACGCCACGGTGCGCGACCAGAGCGCCGACGCCTTCGCCAACGATATCGGCATCTCGACGCCCGACGAGCCGGACGCGCATGGCGACTGCACCAAGGCGGAAGAAAAATGCCTTGATATGCCGACCGGCGTGCAGAAACGGCTGGGCGCGGAAGAGGCGCCGGGTCCGATCCTCGATCTCGTGACCTTCTATTCGGAAAACCTTGCCGTGCCGGCGCGGCGCAAGGCGAGCTTTGCCGAAACGCTGCGGGGCAAGCGGATCTTCTATGAAACCGGCTGCATTTCCTGCCATGTGCCGAAATTCGTCACCCGGCGGGATACGCCTGAGAAGGCGCAGTCCTTCCAGCTGATCTGGCCCTATTCCGATTTTCTTCTGCACGACATGGGCGACGGCCTTGCCGACGGGCAACAGGTCGGCCTTGCAAGCGGACGTGAATGGCGCACGCCGCCGCTATGGGGTATAGGACTGACCCGAACTGTCAGCGGACACAGCTTCTTCCTGCATGACGGCCGTGCGCGGGATCTCACCGAGGCGATCCTCTGGCATGGCGGTGAAGCGGAAAAGGCCCGCAACGCTTTCTCCGCCCTGACCAAAGACGACAGGGCGGCCCTGATTACATTCCTGGAGTCACTTTGATGCGCCTTTGGCACCCCCTGCTCTGCCTCACTCTGATCGGCCTCGCCACATCGGCCGCCGCCCAGACCGCCGCTCCTCCGGCAGGGCTGAACGAGGATGCCGTTCCTGCCGTCATGCAGCGCGCCGTCGACGAGGTGATCCGTCCCGGCTACCGCAACATGCAGCAATCGGCCGCACGGCTGACGACGGCGATGAAGGACCTCTGCGACGGCGGCACGCAGCAGACGCTCGACAAGGCGAAATCCGCCTTCGACGATACGGTCCGCTACTGGTCGATCATCGAGATCGTCCAGACCGGCCCTGTCATTCAGGACAATCTCTTCGAGCACATCCTGTTCTATCCCGACCGCAAGGGCGTCGGCCTCAAGCAGGTACAGGCGCTGATCGCCAAGGCCGACCCGAAGGACGCGACGGTCGATGCGATCGCCGGCAAGAGCGTGGCGCTGCAGGGCCTGACGGCGCTGGAATATGTGCTTTACGGCAACGGCTCCGACGATCTGATCAAGCAGAAGGGCGGCTTCCGCTGCCTTTACGGCGCCGCCGTCGCCGGCAATATCCAGCGCGAGGCCGGCGAAGTGGTCGCCGCCTGGGAAAAGCCGGACGGCGTGCAGGCGAGCTGGAAACATCCCGGCCCGCAGAGTGACGACTTCATGGATAACAAGGAGGCCGTCACCGCCCTGCTCGGCATTCTCGTCCACGGCGCGGAGAATGTCCGCGATCAGCGGCTGGAGCAGTTCTACAAGGGCAAGGATACTGCGCCGCGCCCGCGCATGGCGATCTACTGGCGCTCCAAGAATACCTGGAAGTCGATGGCCGCCAACCTGGAGGGCCTGCGCACGCTCTGGCAGAAGGCCGGCATGGCCGAGCTTCTGCCGGCGGACAAACAGGCGGTCGCCGCCGCGATCGACGAGGATTTCAAATCGCTGCTTGAGACCGTTCCGAAGCTCAATCCCGACATCGAGGCCGCAACCAGCGATGCGGAGAAAGCCAAGCTCGATGCGCTGCTGGCCGACAGCCGCAATTTGATCACCAAGATCAGCGACGATTATGGTGCGGCCATCGGGCTTTCGGCCGGCTTTTCCTTTTCCGACGGAGATTGATGCGATGTGGAGAAGTGCCGCGATCGACCGACGCAGCTTCGTCAAGGCGGCAGGTCTCGGTTTCCTCGCGAGCTTGACGCCGAGAGCGCTGATGGCTCTCGAACGGGCCGAGGCGGTCTATGCCTCGGGCATTCGCGCCGCCGACGGCTCGTTTGCGGTCGCGACGGTGGCCGAGAGCGGCGAAATCATCGATCAGGTGGCGCTTCCGGCACGGGCACACGGCATGGCCTTCAGTGCCGCCACCGGCAAGACCGTCGCCTTCGCGCGCCGCCCCGGCACCTATGCGATGATCTTCGACCCGAGGAACAAGGGTGAGCCGGTCGTCATCAGTTCCAGGGAAGACCGGCATTTCTACGGCCACGGCGCCTTCTCTCCCGACGGCCGTTTGCTTTACGCCAGCGAGAACGACTTCGACGGCAATCGCGGCATGATCGGCATCTACAACGCCACCGACCGCTTCACCCGCATCGGCGAATTCGAGACATACGGCATCGGCCCGCACGACATGACGGTGTCCGATGACGGGCGCCTTCTCATCGTCGCCAATGGCGGCATCGAGACCCATCCGGATTTCGGCCGTACCAAGCTCAATCTCGGGGCGATGCAGCCGTCGCTGGCGCTGATCGATGCGGCGACCGGCGCCCTGGTCGAAAAACACGTGCTGCCGGCGCAATGGTCGGCGCTCTCCACCCGCCATGTCGATCTCGACAGCGAGGGCCGCATCTGGTTCGCATGCCAGTATGAAGGCCATCGCAACGATCTGCCGCCGCTCGTCGGCCATTTCGCCAAGGGCGAGGATCTTTCCTTCGTCGACCTGCCCGAGGAGACGACGCGCAGGCTTGCCAATTATGTCGGCGCCATCGCCGTCAATCGCCGCGAGGGTCTCGTCGGCGTCACCTCGCCGAAGGGCGGCGCCTCGGTGACGATCGATGCGAGGACCGGCAAGGTATTGGCCGAGACCGCCGTTCCCGATGCGGCCGGCATCGCGCCGGCAAAAGAAGGCTTTGCCGTCTCCTCCTATGACGGCGACTTCCGCTCGACCCGCAGCGACGTCGCCTGGGATCAGCACATCGTGCGGATCTCTCAGCCGGCGCGCGCATAGGCCTTCTGCTCGGCACTGACCGCCGAGGCGGCCGCCCTCGCCGCTTCATGGAGCCATTCGGGACCCCGCGCCTGCAAGTCGTGCAGGATCGCCGCGACGGCCTCTGCATCGTCGGCATGGCAATTGCCGATCTCGAAACCCATCAATTCGAGCATGGTGGGAGAGAGCAGGATCTCCGGATGCTCGTCGATCTCGATCTTGCGGCTGTTCGGCGAAAGCCGGCGCACCAGGATACGCCTAATGATTTGGTAATGGGGATCGGCCGAGCGCATCCGGCCGCCGGCAATCTCGCCCGCATGGATCGCCACGTCCTGCGGCCTGTGGCGAAGCGACCACGCCGACGGCACCAGCGCCTTCGCTTCCCGCAGCACCGGCCCGCCCTGCCATTCGGCATAAGCGACGAAACGCGGCCGTCCAAGGCTGCCGGTACCGCCGCTGCGCGGCTTTGCCACGAAAGAGCCCGCGCCGGGCGGCAGCGCGTCTGCGAGCGCCTTGATATAGGCGGCCGGCGCCGGCTCCTTTCCTTCAGGCAAGGCTTCATATTTCTCCCAGAATTCCCGCCGTTCGGAATTCGGCAGCATCAGCGCCTTGCGCAGCCATTTGTGATCGCGCTCGAGGATGACGGGCTGCGGATTTTCGAGACCTCTGCGATAGCCGTTCAGGATCAGCTCGCCGATCATGCGGACAGACGGGCCATTATCGCCGCGCGCCAGGACGGCGCTTGCCGCAAGACGAACGAGATCCAGCGCATAGGGCATCGCGGCCGCATCGTCGAAATCATTGACGCCCCAGACGAGGCGGCCTTCGATATCGCGCCAGGTGCCGAAATTCTCCAGATGCGTATCGCCGACCGCCAGCACTTCCGGCGCGCCTGCAAGCTCCGGGCAGATATCCAGGATGATCTCGCACCAGCGCCAATAGGTGGCGCGCAGGAAGACGAAACCATCGCTGCGCATCTTCTCGTGTTTTTCGCGCAGATCCTTTCTGACAAGATCGTCGCCGAGTTCGCCGGCCAGCCAGTCCTCGAAATTCCGGACCGATTGCGATATCGTCGTCATGCCGCTGGTGCTCCATCATTTCGAGGTTCGGCACGAGAATACGCGCTCGGCGCGAAGCTGCAATCGCATTGCACGAAGCCGGCGGCTTCGAGATGCGGGTCCGCACCGCAGGAAGGGCGAAAGGTGGCCCGGGCGACACGGCTTGACGTTTCCAGCGCCGCCAAGATCGATTTCGGCGATGTCCAGCTTGTCGAATCCGGCGTGTCATGCCACTTTCGCGGCTTCGAGAGGGGTAGCCATGAGCGAGACTGACAGGGGCGATTTCCGCGCGCGAATCCGCCGCAACTTTGCGCGCCAGGCAGCGATGCAGACGATCGGCGCGGAGTTGACGCGCGTCGAGCACGGCGTCGTCGAGATCGAGCTTCCCTTCGACGTCAAACTGACGCAGCAGCACGGCATCCTGCATGCAGGCATCATTTCCGCGGCGCTCGATTCCGCCTGCGGCTTTGCCGCCTACAGCGTCATCGACCCCGAAGCCTCGATCCTGACGATCGAGTTCAAGGTCAATCTCATGTCGCCGGGGCGCGGCGATCGTTTCCTCTTTCGCGGGGAAATCACCAAGCCCGGCTCCACCATCATCGTCGCCGACGGGCGGGGCTATGCGATCGGCGACGGGCCGGCGAAGCTCATCGCCTCGATGACCGGGACGATGATGGTCATTCGCGGTAGAGAGGGAATTACTGGATGAAGTTCGAACTGAAGTCGGTCGCGGGAAAATCCATTCTTTTCGTGATGGCGGCAGAGGCGGAGTACGGCCCTTTCCTGCGTTCGCGCATCGAACCTTTGATGACCGGCGTCGGCCCGGTGGAGGCGGCGATCGCGCTGACCAAGGCCTTGGCACGGCTCGATGCCGCAGACGATCTTCCGGATCTCGTCGTCTCCCTCGGCTCGGCCGGCTCGGCCAAGCTCGAACAGACCGAAATTTACCAGGTGAGCTCGGTTTCCTATCGCGACATGGACGCCTCGCCGCTCGGCTTCGAAAAAGGCCAGACGCCCTTCCTCGACTTGCCCGTGACGCTGGAGCTGCCGCTGCGCATCCCGGGGATCCCGGAGGCGAGCCTTTCCACCGGCGGCAACGTCATTTCGGGGGCCGCCTATAACGGCATCGGCGCCGACATGGTCGACATGGAGACCTATGCGGTGCTGCGCGCCTGCCAGGGCTACAAGCTGCCGCTGATCGGGCTGCGCGGCATTTCCGACGGCGTCGTCGAGCTGCAGCATATCTCGGGCTGGACCGAATATCTGCACATCGTCGACCGCAAGCTCTCCTATGGCGTCGACAGTCTGTTCACGGCGCTGGAAGACGGGGTTTTCTGGTTCTGAACTTATCAAGCACCCGCGCGCCCAACGCGCGGGGACAATCGGAACAATAAAAACCTGATGCCGCCGATTTCCCGGATTGCAAGGCGAAGCGCTTTTCTTTAAAGCCTCGCCATGACCCACACAGCACATCCCGACTCCGTTCTCATCGTCGATTTCGGCAGCCAGGTGACCCAGCTCATCGCACGGCGCGTGCGCGAGGCCGGTGTCTATTGCGAGATCGTTCCCTTCCAATCGGCCGAAGAGGGCTTCAAGCGCCTGCAGCCGAAGGCCGTGATCCTGTCCGGCAGCCCGGCTTCGACGGTCGAGGAAGGATCGCCGCGAGCGCCTCAGATCATTTTCGACAGCGGCCTGCCGGTCTTCGGCATCTGCTACGGCCAACAGACCATGTGCATGCAGCTCGGCGGCAAGGTCGAGAGCGGCCATCACCGCGAATTCGGCCGCGCCTTCCTCGATGTCGACAAGGACTGCCAGCTGTTCGAGGGCCTCTGGTCCTCCGGTTCGCGCCATCAGGTGTGGATGAGCCATGGCGACCGCGTCACCGCGCTGCCTGAAGGGTTCGAGGTGGTCGCCACCTCCTCCAACGCACCCTTCGCCTTCATCGCCGACGAGAAGCGCAAATATTACGGCGTGCAGTTCCATCCCGAAGTCGTGCATACGCCCGACGGCGCCAAGCTGATCGGCAACTTCATCCACAATATCGCCGGCATCAAGGGCGACTGGTCGATGTCGGCCTACCGCCAGAAGGCGGTCGACGAGATCCGCAAGCAGGTGGGCGACAAGCGCGTCATCTGCGCGCTTTCGGGCGGCGTCGACAGTTCCGTCGCGGCCCTGTTGATTCACGAGGCCGTCGGCGACCAGCTGACCTGCATTCTCGTCGACCACGGGCTGATGCGCAAGGACGAAGCGGCAAACGTCGTCGCCATGTTCCGCGAGCACTACAATCTGCATCTGCTGCACGTCGACGCGTCCGACCGCTTCATCGGCGAGCTCGAAGGCGTCAGCGACCCGGAAACCAAGCGCAAGATCATCGGCCGGCTCTTCATCGAAACCTTCGAAGAAGAGGCAAAGAAACTCGGCGGCGCCGATTTCCTCGGCCAGGGCACGCTCTATCCCGACGTGATCGAGAGTGTTTCCTTCACCGGCGGCCCGTCGGTGACGATCAAGTCGCACCACAATGTCGGCGGCCTGCCGGAGCGCATGAAGATGCAGCTCGTCGAGCCGCTGCGCGAACTCTTCAAGGACGAAGTGCGCGCGCTCGGCCGCGAACTCGGCCTGCCCGACAGCTTCATCGGCCGCCATCCCTTCCCCGGCCCCGGTCTCGCGATCCGCTGCCCCGGCGGCATCACCCGCGAGAAGCTGGAAATCCTGCGCGAAGCCGATGCGATCTATCTCGACGAGATCCGCAAGGCCGGCCTCTACGACGCCATCTGGCAGGCCTTCGCCGTGCTGCTCCCCGTCCAGACCGTCGGCGTGATGGGCGACGGACGCACCTACGAATTCGTCTGCGCACTGCGGGCCGTCACCTCCGTCGACGGCATGACGGCCGACTTCTACCACTACGACATGGAATTCCTCGGCCGCGCCGCAACGCGCATCATCAACGAGGTCCGCGGCATCAACCGCGTGGTGTATGATGTCACATCGAAGCCGCCCGGCACGATCGAGTGGGAGTGAGGCATAGCGGTTAGCTAAAGCGCGTCGCGATCTTTCGGATTCGCTCTTCGCGCTTTAGGTCTTCGCGACATAGTCTAGACCGTCATTCCGCGGATCGGATTGACGATCTCGAATCCGGCAAAGTCTTTTTCATTATCCGTGACCACCACGCACTCGTTGGCACTGGCGATAGCGGCAATGATCATATCGAGCCCGCTGCGCGGCTTGCCCGCCGCTTTGCCTTCCGCCATCAGTCGCGCCCAGATCAGGCCCGCTTTGTCGTCGAACGGCAGGATGCGGCCGGCAAACATCGTCTGCGGCCCTTCACGCCCAGAAAACCACTTGTCGAGAGCGTCGCGCTTCTTGCCGCTCGGCTTCTCCAAAATCCCTCGACGGATCTCCGCAACAGTCAACGAAGCGATGAACAAATCCTCGTCGCGCTGTATCGACATCCATTCCAGGAGCGATTCCGATGGCTGCGGTTTGACGATATTGCTGATGATATTGGTATCCAGAAGAAAGCGCGTCACAGATCGACCTTGCGTCCCTCTTCACGAGGCCGGGAAAGATCGAGTTCGGCATCCACCAAAGGCGAACGACGCAATGCGGCCAGAATCCCGCCAGGCTTCGACGGCTCGCCCGCAATCGATTTGCTTACAGCCGCACGAAGCTCTGAAGCCTCGGGTGTGTCTTCCGACAGGCGTCGGGCAAGCGATCGGATGAGGTCGCGGTCTGCGTCCCGGCCGAGCACTTCGAAGCGCGCCAAACCACGCTCGCCAAGACGCGATCTATAGTTCTG
Source organism: Rhizobium sp. R339 (assembly GCF_002211395.1). Taxonomy (NCBI): domain Bacteria; kingdom Pseudomonadati; phylum Pseudomonadota; class Alphaproteobacteria; order Hyphomicrobiales; family Rhizobiaceae; genus Rhizobium; species Rhizobium sp. R339. The sequence goes on along the minus strand of NZ_LOKV01000023.1, from coordinate 248,910 downwards.
AATCGCACGCTTCTGTGAGCTTCCCATGATGATCTCCCACCTATTTCCAGTAATATAGCCAGACGCAAGACTTTCAGCAAGATTGTGCAGTCTGTGCACCATCCGACAGCGTCGTTCGGCAAGGATCGACCATATTTAACGCCCAGCAAATCTCCTGATATAATCCACCAAAGCACGCAGCTTCAGCGGCTGCCTTTGGCGCCTGGGATAATAGAGATAGAAGCCGGGAAAGGGCGGGCAGAAATCTTCGAGCAGCGGCACGAGTTCGCCGCGATCGAAATAGGGCTGGAAGGTCTCCACCATGCCGAAGGTGATGCCGGCTCCGGCGCAGGCCATGCGGATCATCATTCCCATGTCGTTCGTCGTCACGGCCGGATCGACGGCGACGTCGAAGTCGCGGTCGTTTTCGGTGAACTCCCAGCGATAGGGCGCCGTATCGGGGCGCGGCCGCCAGCCGATACAGGCATGGTTCTGCAGATCTCGGGGATGGTGGGGCCGGCCGCGGCGCTCGAGATAGGCAGGTGACGCGGCCGGACATTGCCGCTGCTCCCTGGAGACGGGCACTGCGATCATGTCCTGCTCGATCACCTCGCCGAGCCGGACGCCGGCGTCGAATCCGGCCTCGACGATATCGAATTCGTCATCGGTGATGGTGATGTCGAGCTTGATATCGGGGCAGGCTTCGATGAAGCCGGCCAGCAGTGTGCCGGAGCGGAAGCTCTCGGCGATCGAGGAAACTGTGATCCTCAACAAGCCGCTCGGACGCGCCTGCATTTCCCGCACGGTCTGCACCGCATCCCTGACCTGCCGCACCGATGGACGAACCGTCTCGAGGAACACCTCGCCGGCTTCGGTGAGGTGGACGCTGCGGGTGGTGCGCTGGACGAGCGCCACGCCGACCCGATCCTCCAGGCGCTGCAACGCCTGGCTGACGGCGGATCGGGTGACGCCGAGCCGCTCTCCGGCAAGGCGAAAATTTCGCGCCTCCGACACTGCCAGAAAAACCGATATGCCTTCGAGATCATCCATCATTGGTTAGTAGAATTAACCAAGCTATCCCGGATTGGCAACTTAATCACTTCAGTGGCGATCGCTATCTTCCCTTCACGGTCAAGCGCGGCCAACAGCGGTGCGCAGGCCTGCTTTGGAGAAGAACGATGCGAAGCATATCCAAGAACGCTGTTCTGCATCTTTTGGCCGTGACGGCGCTCGTCGGCGCGGCTGCGCCGGCATCCCCGGCAGATGGCGCAAACGACCGAAATCCTGCCCATCAACAATCAAGCGAGAACACGATGCAGCAACATCCCTATGTCGGCATGTGGGTGACGGACGATGGCCGCGTCCGCCACGAGCTTCTGCCCAATGGCCGTTACGACGAGGCCCGCGGCAGCAGGGAGAGCGCCTATCAGGGACGCTACGAACTCACCGGAACCCACCTCGAATATTGGGACGACACCGGCTTCACCGCAAACGGCGATTTCGTCGACGACAACACCTTGCATCACGGCGGCATGGTGCTGCGGCGCCGGTGGGTCGAGACGACGCTCAGCGCCGATTTTCCCAGCTGATCCAACGACCCATCCGCCGGCGCATCGGCGTCGACAGCACAGAAAAGGAGATTAAAATGTCTGATATCGAAGGAAAAGTCATCGCCATCACCGGCGCAAGTAGCGGCATTGGAGAAGCCGCGGCAAAAGTGCTGGCCGCCGCAGGCGCCCGTCTCGTCATCGGCGCGCGCCGCACCGACCGGCTGGAGGCGCTTACCGGCGAAATCGAAGCCGCAGGCGGCAGCGTGCGCTTCCGAAAACTTGATGTCACCGACCGCGCTCAGGTGGAAGCCTTCGCTGGTTTCGCCAGATCCGAGTTCAGCCGGCTCGATGTCATCGTCAACAATGCCGGCGTCATGCCGCTCTCTCCGCTCGACGCCCTCAAGGTCGACGAGTGGGACCGCATGGTCGATGTCAACATCAAGGGCGTTCTCTACGGCATCGCCGCAGCCCTTCCGATCATGAAGGCGCAGGGTTCGGGGCAGATCATCAACCTGTCTTCGATCGGCGGCCACTATGTCTCGCCGACGGCCGCCGTCTATTGCGCGACGAAATTCGCCGTCCGCGCCATCTCCGACGGACTGCGGCAGGAGACCGACCGTATCCGCGTCACCGTCATCTCGCCCGGCACGACGACATCGGAACTGGCCGACACGATCACCGACCCGACCGCCCAAGACGCCATGAAGGCTTTCAGGGCGGTCACGATCAGCCCCGAGGCCGTCGCCAAGTCGATCCTCTACGCCGTCAGCCAGCCTGACGATGTCGATGTAAGCGAAATCATCATCCGGCCGACAGCCAGCCCGCATTAGTCGGCTGACTTCTTCCACGAAGGCCTCCGCCGCCTAGAAACCCAGCGACTGCTGGGCGGGCGGCGGCGGGCCGAGCTGGACGCCTTCGAGCTCCAACATGCGGGCCTTCGATGACGAACCGCCGGGGGCCGAGAAGCCGCCGATCTTGCCGCCGGCCGCCAGCACGCGGTGGCAGGGGATGATCAGCGCCACGGGGTTCTTCGCCATCGCCTGACCGACGTCGCGGGCGGCCTCCGGCCCCACGCCGAGCTCCTTCGCCAGCGCACCGTAAGTCGTCGTATGCCCCCAGCCGACGCGCCGTGCCGCCGCATAAATATCCCTGAAGAAGGCGTCCTGGCCGGCAAGATCAAGCGCGACGCCGGAAAAATCGGTCTCCTCGCCCTGGAAGTAACGCTTCACGGCCGCGACCGTTTCGAGCACGGCAGCGGTCGGTGTGCCGGGTTCCGCATCCGGCAGACGGCGCAGCAGCAGCCGTTCGGTCGCCTCCGCGGTTTTCGTCGGCAGCTGGAAGCGGGAAATGCCGGCCTCGCTCCAGGCGATGCCGCAGAATCCGCCGGCGGTTTCGAAGATGAGATAGTGGTGCATTGACTGGGGCATGATGCAGCCTCCGTGTTTGCGATTGCCACCAAAATCGTACGGAGCGGGCGCTGTTTCAACCCGTTTCTTGCGCATCTTGTTCTTTTTTTGTTCTTGACGTTCCACCCGGGCGAAATATCCTGGCCGCTTGGGATAAGGGGCAGGCCACGACGGCTTGGAGGCCTATGAACCAGACGAGTTTTCCTTTCGCGCGTGATCACAAGGGTCGCGGGCGGCGGAATAAGATCAACGATAGCGGCAATCGACTTTTCTTTGGCCTCCGCCCTCCAGCCGACGTGGAGCGACAGGTGGCGACGATCGGCGACGGTTGTAAAAATGTCTTCTCCCTTTCCGGCCGCCTGCGCCTGACGACGCTGCATGTGACGATCCTCCGCGTCGCTGATTACCCCGACTTGCCGGAACACGTAATCTTCGCAGCGCTGCAAGCTGGTGCTGCGGCCGAGAGCCCGCCGATTTCTATCAGCTTCGATCGGATCATGAGATTTCCGCAAGCGCAGGCCGTCGTTCTGTGCGGCGAAGGAGGACGGAAATCCCTGACCAAGCTGCATGTCCAGCTCGGCGTTGCCATGCATAATGCCGGATTGCCGCACAATATTAGCGGCACCTTCAAGCCGCACATGACCCTGCTCTATGACCGGAAGGCCGTGCCGGAAACGATGCTCGATTGCCCGGTCTCATGGACCGCGCACGAACTCCTCCTCATTCACAGCGCCCTTGGAAAAACCGAACATCACATCATCGATCGATGGCCGCTGCTTGGGTGAAGCAAGCAAGCTTGCAAGGCTTGCGCTCGACAGATTTCCGAGCATAAAGCTCGGGAAGCCTGATCCGAGCAGGGAGCCAAAAATAGCATGGACATTTCAGAGATCATCATCCCGGGAGACACACCGGGAGCGGAATGGCGGCTACCGGTGCTGCGCTTTGCGGGCGACGATCCGAAGGCGCCGAAAACCTATATCCAGGCCGCGCTTCATGCCGGCGAGCTGCCGGGAACGGTGCTCCTGCATTTCCTCTGCGAGAAGCTGCGGCAGGCGGAAAGCGAAGGCCGGATCGCCGGCGATATCACCATCGTGCCGCAGGCCAATCCGATCGGTGCGGCGCAATCGCATTTCGGCGAGTTGCAGGGCCGTTTCGACCTTGGCTCCCGCACCAATTTCAACCGGGATTTCCCGCTGATCTCCATTGCCGATCGCGCCGAGCTGATCGAAGATCTCGATGATTATCCGGCTACCGATAGATTGAAGCGGCGGCTCCTGCACATGGCGCTCGGCGCCGATCTGGTCCTCGACCTGCATTGCGACGACGAATCCCTGCAATATGCTTATATCGACGAGGCCTTCTGGCCCGAGGCGGCCGATCTCGCCGCCGCGCTCGATATGGAGGCCGTGCTGTTTTCGGACGGCGAAAGCTCCGCCTTCGAGGAGGCTGTCGGTTTTGCGTGGAAATATGAAATTCCCGGCGAGCGCCGGTCGCGGCTGCCCGGCAAACTCTCCGTCACCGTCGAGCTGCGCGGCAAGCGCGACGTCGATCCGGTGCTGGCGAGAAAGGATGCGGACGGGCTCTGGCATTTTCTCGCGGCACGGGGAATCGTCCGGGGTGGGACGACGGCAGCGACATTTTCCGGTCCGGCCGTGCCGCTCGACAATATCGAGATCATTCGCGCGCCCGAAGGCGGGGCCGTGCTTTTCCATCGCGATATCGGCGAGCGCATTGCGGAAGGCGAACTTCTGGCGACGATCGTCACCCGGCCGGGCCAGCCGGGCGGCAGCCTTGACCTGCATGCGCCGCAGGATGGGCTTGTTCTGACCCGCACCTCCGACCGGTTGGTGCGGCGGCGCGGCGACCTGATGAAGATCGCCTGCGGTAGCCCCAGCAAGGCTTCACGCAGGGCCGGCGCGCTGGAGAACTGAGCCCGGCGGGATCGACGCGCGGGGGATAAAACGCCGCACGGCGTTTGCGCCGGCCTTCGCGCATGTTATCCCGCTGTCATCACAGGGAGATCGATCGGGCATGACCGTTACCATCTATGGCATCAGGAATTGCGACACGATGAAGAAGGCCCGCAGCTGGCTGGAAGCGCATGATGTCGCCTATGCGTTTCACGACTACAAGGCATCGGGCATCGACCGCGCCCATCTGGAAGCGTGGATCGACGAAGCCGGCCTCGATACCGTGCTCAACCGCGCCGGCACCACCTTCCGCAAACTGCCCGATGCCGAACGCGAGAACCTGACGCTGGAAAAGGCGATCGCGCTGATGCTTGACCAGCCATCGATGATCAAGCGGCCGGTGCTGGAGACAAAGGGCAAGCTGCTCGTCGGCTTTAAGCCGGAGATTTACGCCGGTGCTTTCGAGCGTTGAGCCATGTCCAAGACCACCCGCGCGACACAGGTTCTTTCCCAGGCGGGCGTCGCTTTCTCCGTCCACGCCTATGACTACGACCCCGGCGCCGAACGCGTCGGCCTGCAGGCGGCGGAGGCTTTGGGCGAGGCACCGCAGCGGGTGCTGAAAACGCTGATGGCGGAGGTGGACGGCAAGCCGGTCTGCGTGGTCGTGCCGTCGGATCGCGAAGTGAGCATGAAGAAGCTTGCGAACGCCTTCCGCGGCAAGTCGGCCAATATGATGAAGCCCGCCGATGCCGAGCGGCTGACGGGCTATCATGTCGGCGGCATCAGCCCCTTCGGCCAGAAGAAGATGGTGTCGACGGCGATCGAGGAGGCCGCCCTGGCCGAACCGCTTGTCTATATCAATGGCGGGCAGCGCGGGCTTCAGGTGCGGCTCGATCCGAAGGAGGCGTTGAAGGTGCTCAACGCCGTCGCCGCGCCGCTGATCGCCTGACCGGAGCATGATGCCGAAACCGCCGCATACTTCCCGATGACATGCATTACAGAAAGCGGTCGAGCAGGCCGGCGATCGACCTCGCCTCGCTTTCGGCAAGCTTGCCGCCGATATGGGTCTCGATCGATCTGCCGTAGACCACCCACATGCGCTCGCGGAGCTGACGCCCGGCTTCGGTGATGACGATCCAGCGGCCGCGTCCATCTTCGGCGAAGACCTCGCGCCGGACCAGGCCCTCCCTTTCCAGCCGGTCGAGCAGGCGGGAGAGATTATACTGCGTCAGCAATGTCCGCTCCTCGATCTCATAGGGACGCAGCCGGCCGGATTGCGAACGCGCCAGTTCCCACAGGACGTCGTACCAGGCAAGCGGCGGCATGCGGGCCTCCTTCAGATCGGCCTCGATCGCACCGAGCAGGCGCTCGCGGGCGCGCATGATGCGCGTCCAGGCTGAGATAACGGTTTCACTGGGCTTGGGCATTTTCTCGGACATAAATGCAATTACATCTATCTTGAATTTCGCCGCAAGCGATATTAGATGCATATGCATGTAATTTGAGACAGCCGATCTTTTTCTCGAACCGCCAGGAGATTTTTCATGAGCAAGCTTACCCTCATCAGCCATCACCTCTGCCCCTATGTGCAGCGTGCCGCGATCGCGCTTCTCGAAAAGGGCGTGCCCTTCGAACGCATCAACATCGATCTCGCCGACAAACCCGGCTGGTTCCTGAAGATCTCGCCGCTCGGCAAAGTGCCACTGCTCAGGATCGAGGAGGAAGACGGCAGCGAGGACGTGCTGTTCGAAAGCAGCGTCATCTGCGAATATCTGGAGGAAACACAGGCGGGCGCCGCCCTGCATCCGGCCGATCCGCTGGCCCGCGCCCGCCATCGCGGCTTGATGGAATTCGGCTCGTCCGTGCTCTCCGATCTCTGGGGCTATGAAACGGCACAGGATGCGGCGCAACTGGAAGCCAAGCGCAAGGCGCTCACGGCCAAATTCGCAACGATCGAGGCCGCGTTGGCGGACGGACCCTATTTCGCCGGCGGCAGCTTCAGCCTCGTCGACGCCGTCTTTGCGCCGGTCTTCCGCTATTTCGATCTCTTCGACACGCTCGGCGACAGCGGCATCTTCGACGGGCTCGATCGGGTCAAGCGCTGGCGCACGGCGCTGTCGGCGCGGGCAAGCGTTCGGGACGCGGTCGGCGAAGACTACCCGCAGCGGCTGACGGAGTTCCTGGAGAAACATAACTCGATCCTGCTCAGGCTGCCCGCCGCCGCTTGAAGCACCTAAGCGGCCGGACAAGATCCGGCCGCGGTCAATTCGGATGCGGCACGCTTCAATTTCGCCGCAAACGGGTCTAAGTCTTCCAGCCTCCCACCGTCGACAAGAGGCAGGTTGCACCATGAATTTCATGCCCCAGACCCAGAACACCGTTGATCCCGCCAAGCTGGAGAAGCTTGCCGAGGTCGCCGTCAAGGTCGGCCTTCAGCTGCAGAAGGGCCAGGATCTGGTGATCACCGCGCCTGTGGTGGCGCTGCCGCTCGTGCGACTGATTACCAAGCACGCCTATCAGGCCGGCGCCGGGTTGGTAAACGCCTTCTATACCGACGAGGAAACGACGCTGGCGCGCTATCAGTACGGCAGCGACGAGAGTTTCGACCGCGCTTCCGGCTGGCTCTACGAGGGCATGGCGAAGGCCTATGCCAACGGGGCGGCCCGTCTTGCAATCGCCGGCGACAATCCGATGCTGCTGTCCGAGCAGGATGCCGGCAAGGTCGGCCGCGCCAACCGCGCCACCTCCACCGCCTATAAGCCGGCGCTGGAAAAGATCTCGAATTTCGACATCAACTGGAACATCGTCTCCTATCCCAACCCTTCCTGGGCGAAAGTGGTCTTCCCCGACGATCCCGAACCGATCGCGATCGCCAAGCTCGCCAAGGCGATCTTTGCTGCCTCGCGCGTCGATGTCAGCGACCCCGTCGGCGCCTGGGCCGAACACAATGCCAACCTCGCCAAGCGCTCCGCCTGGCTGAACGGCGAGCGCTTCGCCGCGCTGCATTTCACGGGACCGGGCACAGACCTGACGGTCGGTCTCGCCGATGGGCACGAATGGCATGGCGGCGCTTCCACTGCCAAGAACGGCATCACCTGCAATCCGAACATTCCGACCGAGGAAGTCTTCACCACGCCGCATGCGCTGCGCGTCGAAGGTCATGTCTCAAGCACCAAGCCGCTGTCGCATCAGGGCACGCTGATCGACAACATCCAGGTGCGCTTCGAAGGCGGCCGCATCGTCGAGGCCAAGGCGTCGCGCGGCGAAGAGGTGCTGAACAAGGTGCTTGATACCGACGAAGGCGCGCGCCGGCTCGGCGAAGTGGCGCTCGTACCGCATTCCTCCCCGATCTCGGCGAGCGGCATCCTGTTCTACAACACGCTGTTCGACGAAAATGCCTCCTGCCACATCGCGCTCGGCCAGTGCTACTCCAAGTGCTTCCTCGACGGCGCGAATTTGAGCCAGGAGCAGATCAAGGCGCAGGGCGGCAATTCCAGCCTCATCCATATCGACTGGATGATTGGCTCGGACAAGGTCGATATCGACGGCGTCAAGCCTGACGGATCGCGGGTTGCGGTGATGCGCCAGGGCGAGTGGGCCTGACCGGCATCATCGTCCGCTGACTGAGCCAGACGCTGGCGAGCACCATGGCAAAGCCGGCGATCTGCGCCGGCGTCAGGCTCTGGCCGAGCGCCAGCCAGCCGAGCAGAGTCGCGACGACGGGGCTGAGGAAGCCGAGCGATGCTGCGGCCGAGGGCTCGATGCGCGACAGGCCGCGGAACCAGAGCAGATAGGTGAAGGCTGCGCCGATCAGACCGAGATAGGCGATGCCGAGAATATTTTCTGTCGTCGGCGTGGGAAGCGCCGGCTCCAGCAGCAAGGCGACGGGCACGAGCAGAATACCGCCGGCGGTCAACTGCCATGACGTGAAGGTCAGGCTGGAAACGGGCGGCTGCCAATGGCGGCTCAGCACCGTGCCGAAGGCCATCGACACCGCGCCGGCGAGACCGGCGGCGACGCCGACCGGATCGAGCGCCGCATTCGGCGTCAGCACCAGCAGCGCCACCCCTGACATGCCGATCAGGCCGGCGACGACGGCGAGAAAGCGGATCGGCTTACCGAGGAAAAGGCGCGACAAGGCGATGACGATCAGCGGCTGCACGGCGCCGACGGTGGCCGCCACGCCACCCGGCAGCCGATAGGCCGAAACGAAGAGCATCGCCCAGAAGAACGAGAAGTTCAGCGCGCCGAGAATGAAGGCGCGGCCCCACCAGACACCGGTCGGCAGTTTGCGGACGATGAGCAGCAGAAGCAGGCCCGCCGGCAGGGCGCGCAGCATTGCAACGGTCAGCGGATAGCCATGCGGGAGCAAGGATGTCGTGACGAAATAGGTGCTGCCCCAGATGGCTGGAGCGACGGCGGTGATCAGCACATCGGCGAGATATCGCGAATTTGCCTTCATATCAAGAATCTCTACATCAAGATAAATCCACGATAACGCAATTTATCTTGACGTCAAGATATCTCCTGCTATCGATGCGGCATGAGTGAAGAGAAGCAAGATCACGTCGACAGAATCCTGGCGCAATGGCGGCGCGAGCGGCCGGATCTCGACGTCGAACCGATGGGCATCCTCGGACGGCTGAAGCGCCTCGGAACCCATCTCGGCCGCGAAGTGGAAACCGTGCTCATGAAACACGGGCTTTCCACCTCGGCTTTCGACGTGCTGGCCACGCTTCGCCGCTCCGGCGCGCCGCACCGGCTCTCGCCGGGCGAACTGCTGGAGATGACGATGGTCAGCTCCGGCACGATGACCAACCGGATCGACCAGCTGGAGAAAGCCGGCCTCGTCGAGCGCATCCTCAATCCGGAAGACAGGCGCAGCGTGCTGATCGCGCTGACCGAAAAGGGCCTTGCGACCGTCGAAGAGGCGGTCGGCGCCCATGTCGCCAACCAGCAGCGCTTGACGCGCAATCTGACAGCCGAGGACAAGGCCGAATTCGACCGGCTGCTCAAGAAATTCCTGTCGGATTTCGAATAATCAGATGGCGGCAAGCGCCTTGCGGACGCGCTCCAGATGCGCCTTGCGCCTGGTCTCGGTCGCGCGATCCATATCGTGCAGGCTCAGCATGCGGAAAACGAGCTTCTTCGAGCAGAAATTGGCGATGCCGCGCTTCAGCAGGCGGCGAACGGGATTGCCCATGTAGAGATGCACCAGCCACCAAGGAGAGCCCGTCGTCGTCAGCGCATAGAGCAGCCTGATATTGGTGAGTTCAGGCACTATGCGGCCGCCGGCGGCATCATGGGTGAAGGCCACGCCCGGCGCGAAGACGCGATCGAAGAAGCCTTTCAGAATGGCCGGAAAATTGAACCACCATTGCGGAAAGACAAGAACAAGCCCATCGGCCGACCGCAGCCGGGCCACGGCATCGGCGACGGCCGAGGTATCGTAGGGCACGTCGAAATAAGCGCGGCGTTCCGCCTCGGACAGGCGCGGATCGAAATCCTCGGCATAGAGATCGAGCAGATCGACGACATGGCCGGAGGCTTCCAAGGCTTCGCGAGCGGTGCGCGCCACCGAGGCGGCAAAGCTTTCCGGCAGCGGATGGGCAAGCACCAGCAGGATCCGCATCGTCAGAACAGGGTTCCCTGTTTCGTCGGATCCGCAGGTTTTGCGCTGCGCTTTTTGGCACTGGCCGGCGGGGCGCCGCCTTCCGTCGTCATAGCACCGACGCGGCCGTCGGCGAATTCGATGGCGATGCCCATGCCGGCGGAGAGAGCCGCGGCCTGCGAGACCGGCCTGTCATCTTCGTCGCGAATGACGGCGTAACCGCGCTTCAGCACATTCTTATAGGAGAGCGACTGCAGCACGCGGTCCTGCGCGAAAAGCTCGGCGCGGGCCCGTGTCAGCTGGTGGCGGATCGCCGTATCGGCATGGCGCGTGAGATTGCCGAGGCGCTCGCGGCCGCGGTCGGTCTGCGTCTTCAGCCGCGCCGGCAGCGAAGCGAGGATGGCCTCGGCGCGGTCGATGCGGGACTTCGAACGGTCAAGCAAGCGTTCGACGGTGCGTTCGGCCCGCGCCATGCGTTCGCTCAGAAGCTGACGGCGCTCGGCGATGCGGTTGGAGAGCACATCAGGGCGCAGATGCGAGGCGACGCGCTCGAAGCCGCGGCGCTTGTTGATGGTGTTAAGCTCCAGCCCGCGGCCAAGGCCGGCGGCGGCCTCGTCGAAGCGACGCCGCGGCAAAGCGAGAAGCTGATCGAGCGACGGCAAAGCCCGCATCAAAGCGCGGACGGACTGGCGGCGCTGATCCATCTGCCGGTTCATACAGCCCTGCAGGCGGGCGGCCAGAGCGGCGGCCTGCGCCTCCAACTCCGCCTTGACGGGCACGGCCATTTCGGCGGCACCGGTCGGCGTCGGGGCGCGGACATCGGCGGCGTAGTCGATCAGCGTCCAGTCGGTCTCGTGACCGACGGCCGAGATCAACGGTATCCGGCTTTCGGCTGCGGCGCGCACGACGGTTTCGTCGTTGAAGCTCCAGAGGTCTTCCAGGCTGCCGCCGCCGCGTGCGACGATCAGCACGTCGGGACGGGCAATCGCGCCTCCCGGCTCCAGCGCATTGAAGCCACGGATGGCGTTCGCCACCTCCTCGCCGGACCCCTCCCCCTGGACCTTGACCGGCCAGACGAGGACATGCACGGGGAACCGATCGGAGATGCGGTGCAGGATATCGCGGATCACGGCGCCGGTCGGCGAGGTGACGACGCCGATCACCTTGGGCATGAAAGGCAGCCGCTTCTTGCGGGCGGCATCGAACAGGCCTTCGGCGCCAAGCCGGCGCTTGCGCTCCTCGATCAGCGCCATCAGCGCGCCGGCGCCGGCAGGCTCCAGCGTCTCGATGACGATCTGGTACTTCGAGGAACCCGGGAAGGTGGTGACCTTGCCGGTGGCGATGACTTCCATACCCTCTTCCGGACGGAACTTCAGGCGTGAGAAGGTGCCCTTCCAGATGACGGCATCGATGCGGGCGCGATCATCCTTCAAGGAGAAATAGGCGTGGCCCGAAGAGTGCGGACCGCGATAACCCGATATTTCGCCGCGCACGCGAACTTGGTCGAAAGCCGTTTCGACGGTGCGCTTGATCGAGCCGGAAAGCTCCGAAACCGAATATTCGGCAAGGTTGGTCGGCGAATCGCTGTCGAAGACGTTGCTCATGCCTTCTTTCTATGACCATCCGCGGGAAACAGGAAGGTCGCGATGCCGGCCGAGACCTGTTTTCCCGCCCGGGGTAATGCGGCTGCGAGGCTGAGGGTTCAATACATGTCATCGTTGCAGTTTGGTTGAGAACAACAAAATCGGGAAAAATTTGTTTCCGCGCGGAACGCATCGTTAGACTTTGCGTTTTACCTGAAAGGGATTGCTAACCACCGTAAAGCAAAGGCTTTTCGGCGAACTTGGCCGGTAAATCTTTGTTAGTTGGCGCTTCCTATGCTTCCCCTCGTTCTCTCTGGGAAGGTGCTGAAATGATTATTCTCACAGCAGCAGCATTGGGCATCAGCGCCGGGCAAATGCGCTCGGCCGCCGTGATCGCGTTGGTCGCCGCGCTGATCGGGATGACCTTCGCGCTGGCGGCGATATTTTCGCCCGGGCCGGTTTCGCTTCTGGCGCTCCTCTATGCCATCCTCGGCTATAATGGCGGCCTGATCCTGTTCGTGCTCGGCCTCTATGCCAGCGCACGTCTTCGTGCACTGCGCGTCTTTCAGTAAAGACCGCTGCCGGCGTCAATTCGCCGTCGGCCGATAGCGAAAGAACTGCACGCCTGCATCCGCCGCCTTCGGGAGCGGCTCGAGATAAGGCGGAATATTGCCCTTGCCGAGTTCGGCATAGAGCCCATCCGGCTTCAATTTGGCGAGCTGGCGCGTCTGCGGATCGTCAGGGCAGAAAGCGAGCGCGGTCACGCCCGCTCCCTTCAGAAAAGATTCCGCCTCTTGCGGTTTGGCCATGCCGATATGCAGCTCCGTCAGCATGCCGCCCTGATCGCGATGATAGGGCGCCGCGAGAACCCGGTTCTGCGTGAAACGAAGAATGGAAACACCCATTTCCGCCGGCGCGGAGACGAGGCCGGCGGGAAGCCCGGCAAGCGGCGCCAGCGCCTGGCTTGAGTTGCAGGAATGCTCCTTGGTCGGTTCGGCCGCCTTTTTCTGCTCGTCATTTCCCAGCTGCATCGATAAAAGCCCGCCACCGACCGCCCAGGCGGCCGGGACGCTCGCAAATACCGTCATTATATAGACGAAGGCGGCGGCGACATTCTCGCTGTCACCGTTGGAAATGCGCCTGATATCGATGATCAACAGGCTAAGCGGCAGAATCGAGAGCAGGTTGGAGAAGGGCGAGCCGCGCACCTGCACCAGCGCGATCCCCCAGCAGATGGCGAGCAGGAAAAGCAGGATCAGATGGATCTGGGCCCGGTCCCGCTGGACGATGCGGAAGATGCAGACGGCGATGCCGAAGAGGCCGGCCGCATAGAAGGCGCCGACATCGAAGGGCTCGGTGCGTGCCAGCGCGAAGACCGACTTTGCTTCGGAAACATTCCTCAGCCAGAGCTCGACCAGCATCGGATCGAGGCCAGCCAGCGGATCGCTCAGGCATTGCGGCGCGATCACGATTGCCGAGCCGAGAACGCCGGCGCCGATGACGGCCAGTGCCAGAAAGCGCATAGGGCGGGCAAGGCGGCTCGCAAAAACCGCACAGAACAGCAGAAGACCGCCGCCGATTGCCGCCAGGCTGTAGTAGCCGAGCGAGAGATTGTCGCAGGTGACCATGGAATAGAGCCGGGGCGGCACCGTGGCGAAGAAGAGGATGCTGATCGCAATCGCCAGCGCCAAGCCGAAGGATTGGGCGGCGACGGCGAAATCCCGGCCCTCCCATGCCCACAGCAGGGCGACGGCCAGGCAGACGGCGGCGACGAAAGGCGTCGTCTCGGCGCCGATGGCAATGGCGACAGCTGCGGCGATGCCGGCAACGGCATAGCTCCAGCCGCGACGCTGCGGATCCAGCAGCATCGCCGTCATCGTCGCGACCAGCGCCAGCTGCGCATTGTGATGATCGATGGCGCCGGGCGCGAAACGATTGCCGGTATAGATCACGAAGCAGGTCATTCCGAGGCTGATATGCATGCCGGCGGCACCGCCGATGCGCCGGCCGGCAACGGCCATGGCAAGCATCGCCGGCAGGATGAGCGACACCGGCCAGACGGCGAGCGCCAGCGCCTCGGCCGTCTCGCGCGGCGCGAACAGACCGAAGAACCAGATCAGCGAGGCGATCGGCAGATCGATCAGCCGTGACCAATGCATCAGCGTGCCGCCGCCGAGACCGAGGCGGTATTGCATCAGATCGAACCAGCCCTGGCCGGCGAGAAAATCGCGAACCTCGACGAGACGCATGCCATCGTCATTGTCGGGACCGACATAATCAGTGGCGCCGGAAAGCCTGGTGACGACGATAATGGCGGCAAGAATGACGCTGTAGGCGGTGACGGCCGGCCACAGCCGCGTCAGCAGGCCGCGCATTCCACTGCGATGGACTTCGGTCGCGGATGATGCATTGGCGATCGGCTGCACGGCATTCATGTGGTTAGCAGTTCGTTTCCAGATGGCTGACCTTAGCCCCCGCCGATCAAGAAAGTGTAAAGCCGCCTCCGGCTGCCGGCGATTTCGCCTGCGTCATAGCGTCTTATTAACACCGAGTGGTTTAGGCTCGGCACGGCTTCTGTGTAACGAGTAAAGTCATGGCCCGATCGCGTACCGGTAATCTTGATATCGCCGTCCTGCTTCCCTGCTATAACGAGGCGGCAACGATCGGCCCTGTGGTGCAAGGCTTCCGGGCGATGCTGCCGGATGCAGCGATCCATGTCTATGACAACAATTCCACCGACGGGACCGCGCTGCAGGCGATGCTGGCCGGCGCGCATGTCGTGCGCGAGCGGCGGCAGGGCAAGGGTCACGTCGTGCGCCGCATGTTCGCCGACATCGATGCCGACATCTACATCATGGCCGACGGCGACGGAACCTATGCGCCTGATGACGCCGAAGAACTGGTGCGCACGCTGCTGACGGAGCGCGCAGACATGGTTGTGGGAACGCGGCGCGGCGTGCATGCCGATGCCGGCCGTCACGGCCATGCGCTCGGCAACCGGCTTTTCAACCTGCTCTACCGGACGATCTTCGGCCCTGATTTCACCGATATCTTCTCCGGCTACCGCGCCTTCTCGCGGCGTTTCGTCAAGAGCTTCCCGGCTGTGTCGGGCGGCTTCGAGATCGAGACCGAAATGTCGGTGCATGCCTCCCGGCTGAAGCTGCCGGTCAGCGAACTGGAGCTCGACTATGGCCGCCGCCCGGAGGGATCGCATTCCAAGCTCTCCACCTTCCGCGACGGCGGCAAGATCCTCTGGATGTTTGCGATGCTAATGAAGGAGACGCGGCCCTTCGCTTTCTTCAGCGCGATCAGCGCCGCCTTCATGCTGACAAGCCTCGGCTTCATGACGCCAGTGCTGGCGGAATATTTCGAGACGGGCCTCGTCAGCCGCATGCCGACCTGGGTGCTGTCGATGGCGCTGATGATGATTTCCTTCATGCTGTTCACCGCCGGCGTCATTCTCGATTCCGTCGCACGCGCCCGCGCCGAACAGCTGCGCATCCATTATATGAGCCTGGAAACGCCAGGCGCGGCCAAGCTGCCGGATAGCGACGCAGCGTCTGCGCCCCGCGCCGGCCGCGGCAAGGCGGACGCGGCATGAAGAAGCTCATCCGTTTCGCGATTGCCGGCGGCATCGGCTTTCTCGTCGATGCGGGCGTGCTGTCGGCGCTGCTGGCGCTGACGCCGCTCGGACCTTTCCTGGCGCGGCTCATCGCGATTGCCCTCGCCATGGCGTCAACCTGGGTCTTCAACCGGAACTTCACCTTCGATCGCTCCGGCCGCTCGCTCGCCGCCGAAGGCTTCCGTTACGGCTCGGTCGGCGTCACGGCGGCGCTCGTCAATTACGGGCTTTATTCCGCGCTTCTGCTTTCGCTGCCGGCGCTGCAGCCGCTTGCGGCGATGGTGGTTGCCAGCGTCGCCGCCATGGTCTTCAGCTTCTTCGGCTATTCGCGCTTCGTCTTCCGCGCGGAATAATCAGACGGCCTCCCAGCCGTCCTTCTCGCTGGCGCGGTAGATCGCATCGATCACCTTCTGGTTCAGCTTCGAATTTTCCAGCGTAACGATCTCTTCCTTGCCGCCCTCTACCGCCCGGGCGAAGGCCTCGACCTCGCGCTTGTACTGGCGGCTGTCCTGGAAGCGGAAGATGCGCGATTCATTGTGGCTGCGGTCGGCAAGCTCGATTTCCTCCGGCCCCCAGCGATTGGCATTGAACGGCGACTTGACCTCGATGTAGCCGTCGGTGCCGTGGAAGACCATGACCTGGCGGCTGGCCATCTGCGTCGAGATATAGAAGCTCAGCTCGAAATCGCCGAAATCGGCTTTGACGCTGGAATAGACATCGGTGCCGAAATCGGGATCGCGCTCGGTGATCGCCTGAATCCAGAGCGGCTCCTTGCCGGTGGAAAAACGCGTGCTCATGACGGGATAGACGCCGATATCGGGAAGGCCGCCGCCGCCGAGTTCGGGGATGTTGCGCATGTTGGCGGCGTCGCGGTTGAAATAGGTGAAGGCGCCCTGCACGTGCTTGAGCGAGCCGATCGCGCCCTCATCGATCAGCGAACGCACCTTCTGCCAGACCGGGGAATAGGTGATCATATAGGCTTCGGTGACGACCACCCGGTTGCGGTCGCGGGCAGCGATCACTTCGTCGATATCGGCTGCCTTCAGCGCCAGCGGCTTTTCGCAGAGCACGTGCTTGCCGGCATCGGCAGCCTTGATCGACCATTCGATGTGCTGCGAGGTCGGCAGCGGGATATAGACGGCGTCGATGACATCCGAAGCCAGCATCTCCTCGTAGGAGCCGAAGGCGTGCGGCACGGAGAAGCGGTCCGCCATCTCCCTTGCGCGCGCGAGATCGCGGCTCGCAATCGCCGTGACGACGCAGTTCTCCGCATCCTGGATCGCAGGAACGACATTGTCGCGGCCGATCTTTGCGGTTGAAATGATACCAAAACGCAACATGATCTCAATCTCCCAAGCTGATTTCCGCGAACCATATTCAGGCGCCCGCTGCGGCGCAATGGCGCGGGGCGAAATCACGGAAGTTTGGCTTCCCTGATGCGGAAAGCGCGCTAGGTTATGCCGGGCAGTCAGAGTGTGGTGCCGGCCGAAAAGCGCCGACACTTTCGGCACCATGTTCCGGGGCGGCGTTCTGCCGATCCGCAATTTCAAATCATTTCATTCATTTGGAGAGCGTCATGGAAATGCGCCGGCTTGGAAAAACAGGTCTTTCGATTTCGCCGATCGTGTTCGGCGGCAATGTCTTCGGCTGGACGGCCGACGAGAAAACGTCCTTCGCCATTCTCGACGCCTTCTTCGATGCAGGCCTGAACACGGTCGATACGGCGGATGTCTATTCCTCCTGGGTTCCCGGCAACAAGGGCGGCGATTCCGAGGAGATCATCGGGCGCTGGCTGAAGCAATCACGGATTTCCCGCGACAAGGCCGTCATCATCACCAAGGTCGGCTCGGACATGGGTCAGGGAAAAACGCTCAAGGAAGCCTACATCCTGAAGGCGGTCGAGGATTCGCTGCGCCGGCTGCAAACCGACCACATCGACCTCTATCTCTCGCACTGGCCGGATGCCGATACGCCGCACGAGGAAACGCTCGGCGCCTTCGCCAAGCTGAAACAGCAGGGCAAGATCCGCGCCATCGGCTGCTCGAATTATGATGCGGCGCTGCTTCAGGCCTCCTTCGACGCCGCCGAGAAGGCCGGCTTGCCGCGATACGACGTGCTGCAGCCGGAATATAATCTTTATGAGCGCGCCAATTTCGAGGGGCAGCTGGCCGAACTCTGCGTCAGGCAGGATATCGGCGTGATCACCTATTTCAGCCTCGCCGCTGGCTTCCTCACCGGCAAGTACCGCAGCAAGGCCGACACGCAGGGCCGCGCCCGCGAAGGCCGCGTTTCGCAATATCTCGACGCCAAAGGCCTGCGCATCCTGGCAGCACTCGACAAGGTTTCGACCGAGACCGGCGCCAAGCCCGCGGAAATTGCGCTCGCCTGGCTGCTGCGCAAGAAGGGCGTGACGGCGCCGATCGCCAGTGCGACCAGTCTTTCGCAGCTTGAAAGCCTGGTGAAATCGGCGACACTTCCGCTCTCCAAGGAAGCGATGGCGCTGCTCGACGAAGCCGGCGCCTGAAGAAGGAACGCCCATGACTGTGACGATACGCGATGCCCGCCCTGAGGATGAGGTCCGCTGGCGCGAACTCTGGGCGGCTTATCTCGCCTTTTATGAAGTGACGGTCGATGCCGATATCACCGACCAGACATGGCGCCGGGTTTTCGATCCGGCGTCGGCGATCGCGATGCGCGTTGCCGAAGGCGATGGCCGGCTGATGGGATTTGCACTTTACCTCACCCATGAGGGCACGTGGATCCGCACCAGGGACTGCTATCTCGAAGACCTGTTCGTCGATCCCGATGCGCGCGGCAAGGGTGTCGGGCGGGCGCTGATGGACGATCTCATCGCGCTCAGCAAGACGAAGGGCTGGTCGCGGCTTTACTGGCATACGAGCGAAAACAACAAGACGGCCCGCGCGCTCTACGACAGCTATATCGAAAGCGACGGCCACATCCGCTATCGCATCAGTTTCTGATTGCGTGAAACCCCTCGTACCATTCGGAATGATCGCCTTCCCAATTGGCCATGCCCGGTTTGGTGAGGATGCCGCGAGGGTTGATATAGCTTTGGATGACCCGCTTCGGCCGTTCGTGCCACTGGATATTGAAGGCCCAAAGCTTGGGGAAGAAGCAGAGCGAGGCATAAGGCAGGTGGTCGCGTATCCACCAGGCGAGCCGCCGCCAGTCGCCTTCATCGCTGTAGTGGTCGAGTATCCACGGCACGGCAATGCAGACGGCCGCGCCCATGCAGCCGTCAAAATCCCTGATATCCCAGATGTGATGTGCAGCCGTGGCGGCATTGGTCGAACAATTCAGACTGTTCTCGTTGCCGAAGCGGTTGACGGCGGACGAGCGGTAGCCGGAACGGATATGCAAGCGACCAAAGGTCGCTTCCAGCGGCTCCAGCAATTCCTGGCAAAGCCGCCTGCCCGCCTCGATCGCGAGATCGGGATCCTCTGGGATGTTGGGAACGCGGTAGAAATCGGCGATTTCGGAATGCAGGAAATCGCGGAAAAAGAAGTTTTGCGACAGCCGCACGCGCCCGAGATCCTCGAGACCTTTCATCGAACCTGGTTTTCGCATCGGCTATTGCCCTCCTCGAATGACGGAGAACCATGGCAAGGCGCCTATTTCCAGTCCACCCGAAATCGATCCGGAACAATTTGCGCGATCTTTTCTTGTTAATGTGTCGCCGCATTCGCGGCCTTTCCCAGAACAAGGATCGAGAAAATGGCCAAGGAAAAGACGTTGGAAGATCTCTTCTACGACACGCTCAAGGACATCTATTTTGCCGAGCGGCAAATTCTGCGCGCGCTGCCGAAGATGGCGCGCGCCGCCCAGTCCCCCGAACTGAAGAAGGGCTTCGAGAAGCACCGCGAAGAGACCGAGGGTCAGGTCGAGCGTCTGCAGCAGGTTTTCGAGAAGATCGGCAAGCGCGCCCAGGGCAAGACCTGCGAGGCAATCCAGGGCATTATCGCCGAAGGCGAAGAGATCATGGAAGAATTCAAGGGCACGGCGGCGCTCGACGCCGGCCTGATCTCGGCAGCGCAAGCCGTCGAGCACTATGAAATCGCCCGCTACGGCACACTGAAGACCTGGGCCGCGACGCTCGGCCTCAAGGATGTCGTCGCCCTGCTCGACCAGACGCTGCAGGAAGAGACGGCGACCGACAAGACCCTCTCGCAGCTTGCGACCACGGCGGCAAACCAGAAGGCGAAGGCTGCCTGAACGCAATGACGGGAATGGGCGGCCGATCAGCCTTACCGGCCGCCCGCATCCCTCTCCACATACCGGAAGAAATCGATGAAGGCGCGCAGTGCCGGCCGCATCTGACGCCGGCTCGGATAATAGACGAACGGCCCCGGATAGGGCGCGCACCAATCCTCCAGCACCCGCACGAGCCTGCCCGCTGCCAGTTCAGAATGCACTCGCATGTCGAAGAGATAGGCAAGACCGGCGCCGTTCAGCGCCGCAAGGAGAGCCAGCCGGTCCTCGCTGACAACAAGCGGCCCATCGACCGCAACGATCAGTTCCTGTCCGTCTTTCTCGAATTCCCAGCGATAGATGGAGCCGTTGGTGAAGCGCCGCTTGATACAGCGATGACGGACGAGATCGCGCGGATGCTCCGGCTTCGGGTAGCGCTCGAAATATTCCGGCGAAGCAGCGATGACGGTCGTCAGATTGGGCGAGATCCTGACCGCGATCATATCGGCCTCCAGGCTCTCCTCCAGCCGGATGCCGGCGTCGAAACCCTCCTTGACGATATCGATGAAGCCATCCTCGTTGGCGATCTCCAGCGTGATATCGGGATAGAGATTGAGAAAATCGCCGAGGCGCGGGGCAAGCAGGATATCGGAAGCGAAGCGCGGCGCGGTGATGCGCAGGTTTCCGGCCGGCTTGCCGCGCGCATCATTGACGGCTTCCAGCGCGATGCCGATCTCCTCGAGCGCCGGACGCAGCCTTTCGAGAAGCAGGCGGCCTTCCTCGGTCGGCGCCACGCTGCGGGTGGTGCGTGCCAGAAGCCGCACGCCGAGACTCTCCTCCAGGCTCGATATGGCATGGCTGACCGCCGAGGGCGCGACGAGCAGTTCCTTGGCCGCGGCCCGGAAGCTGCGGTGCTCCGCGACGGCGGCGAGAACGGCAAGTTGCGCGAGCTGGGTCCTGTTCATTGATCGAAATTATAGAACGGCTTGTTATAAACTGCATGTGTTTTCTGATTGATGCTGCGCCGATATGGTTTGTCCGTACCGCTTTGGTCCCTTCAGCGGTTCAAATCAGCTCAGAAAAGGAGCGCATCATGAAAACCCGAAAACTCGGAAACGATCTGACCGTCTCTGCCGTCGGCCTCGGCTGCATGGGCATGAGCTTCGCCTATGGCGCCAGCGACGAAGCGGAATCGGTGAGGACGCTCAATCGCGCCGTCGATCTCGGCGTCACCTTCTTCGACACCGCCGAGGTCTATGGTCCTTTCACCAACGAGGTTCTTCTCGGAAAAGCGCTGAAGCCGGTTCGCGACCGCATCGTGATCGCCACCAAATTCGGCTTCAAGATCGATACCAGTAAGGCGGGCGCTGCCGCCATCGCCGGCGTCGACAGCCGCCCCGAGCATGTGCGGGCCGTGGCCGAAGCCTCGCTGAAACGGCTTGGGATCGAGACCATCGATCTCTTCTACCAGCACCGGGTCGATCCCAACGTGCCGATCGAGGAGACGGTCGGCGTCATGGCCGAGCTGGTGAGGGAAGGAAAGGTGCGCGCGCTCGGCCTATCGGAAGCCGGCAGCGCCACCATCCGCCGCGCGCATGCCGTCCATCCGATCGCGGCACTGCAGAGCGAATATTCGCTTTGGACACGCGATCCCGAAGAGGATGTGCTTGCCACCTGCCGCGAACTCGGCATCGGCTTCGTGCCCTACAGCCCGCTTGGCCGCGGTTTTCTCACCGGAGCGATCCGCAAAGTCGAGGATCTCGCCGCCGACGATTTCCGCCGGCAGGTGCCGCGTTTCCAGGCGGAGAATTTCGATGCAAATGCGGCTCTTGTCGCAACGCTCGAAGAGCTTGCCGCCGAAAAGGGCGTGACGGCGGCACAGCTGGCACTGGCGTGGGTGCTGAACCAGGGCGACGACATCGTGCCGATCCCCGGCGCGCGCAAGATCCACCACCTGGAACAGAACGTCGCCGCTGCCGATATCACGCTCAGCGTCGAGGAACTTGAGCAGTTGAACAAGGCAATCCCTGCCGGGCACGTAGCCGGCAAGCGTTATTCGGATGCCTCGCTTGCCATGACGAATCTGTGAACCTTGAGCCTGGCCGGTTACACCGGCCGGGCTTGCCTTCGCGGCCGGCGAAACTATTTAATCTCATCACGGAGAACGGGATGACAACATGTCGGACAGGCAGGCAGTCGAACAGACGGTTCATCTCTATGTCGAAGGCATGGCCTTCGCCAATGCGGCCGCTTTGAAAAAGGCCTTTCACCCGCAAAGCTCGATCATCGGCTATTACCAGAATGCCGTCGAATGGCTGACCCGGGACGAATTCATCGCCGCCATCCTGGCGGAGGAGCCGGCTCCTCCCGGCACGCAGCCCTTCATGGACATCCAGAACGTCGATGTCGAAGGCGACGCGGCAAGCGTCAAGGTCACCGACGATTTCGCCGGCATGCGCTTTACCGACTATCTCTCCTTGCTGAAGATCGATGGCCGCTGGGTGATCGTCAGCAAGCTCTATCATCTGCACAGATGAAAAGACCGGCTGCCTCGGCAACCGGTCCCTTGCTTTCATCAGGATCCGAAAGATCAGCTTCTGAGGACACCGCCGGTGAATTTCGTGACGCTCGCCACGATCTTCTGCGTCAGGGCCTCGAAATCCTCGTCCGTCAGCGTGCGTTCGACCGGCTGGATCTGAACTTCGATCGCCACCGACTTCTTGCCCTCACCGACCGATGCGCCTTCGAAGATGTCGAAGACATTGACGCCGGTGATGAGCTTGCGGTCGACGCCGGTCGCAGCCTTGATGACGGCGCCTGCTTCGACCGTCTTGTCGACGACGAAGGCGAAGTCGCGCTTGACTGCCTGGAAGGGCGAAAGATCGAGCGCCGGCTTGGTGCGCGTCGCCTTCTTCTTCGGTTCGGCCATGGCATCGAGGTAGACTTCGAAGCCGCAGAGAGCACCGGAGACATCGAGGGCTTCCAGCGTCAGCGGGTGGAATTCGCCGAAATAACCGAGCACGACTTTCGGCCCCATCTTGATCGTGCCGGAGCGACCCGGGTGATACCATTCCGGACCACCCTGCTCGATCTGGATGTTGCCCATCGGCAGGCCGCAGGCTTCGATGACGGCAAGGGCATCGGCCTTGGCGTCGAAGACGTCGACCGGTTTGCCGCCGCCCTTCACCGTATTCGACCACATGCGGCCCGCGCCGGCGAGCGAGGCCGTGCCGCGGCGGATGCCGCCGGCGACGCGACGCTGGCCTTCCGGCCGGTCGTTCTCATAAGTGCCGGAGACTTCGAAGATCGCCACGTCGCCATAGCCCTTGTCGGCATTGCGCTGCGCAGCCGTCAGCAGGCCCGGCAGCAGCGAGGGGCGCATATCCGACATTTCGGCGGCGATCGGATTAGCAAGCTTCAGGGCGGCGGAACCGCCGCCGAAAAGCTTTGCCTGATCTTCCGGAATGAAGGACCAGGTGACGGCCTCCAGCATGCCGCGCGAGGCAAGGGCGCGCTTGGCCGCGCGGGTGCGGATCTGCAGCGTCGTCAGGATCCTGCCGTTGACGGCGGCATGGCTTTCGAGCGGCGCCGGCTTGATATTGTCGACGCCGTGGATGCGCATGACTTCCTCAACGAGATCGGCCTTGCCGTCGACATCGGGGCGCCATGAGGGAACCGAGACCGAAACGCGTTCGCCGGAGCCGGAAACCGTGAAGCCGAGGCGCGCGAGGATGGCGTTGCTTTCCTCAGTCGAGACCTCCAGACCCGTCAGGCGCTTGACCTCCGAATAGGGAAAATCGACGACCTTCGGCTCATAGCCCTTATAGCCGACGACCTCGGCCCGTGCGGCCGTGCCGCCGCAGAGCTCAAGCACCAGTTCCGTCGTGCGTTCGAGGCCCGGAACCATATATTCCGGATCGACGCCGCGTTCGAAACGGTAGCGGGCATCGGTGATGATGCCGAGGCTGCGGCCCGATTTGGCGATGTTCATCGGGTCCCAGAGGGCCGATTCGATCAGCACGTCGACGGTGTTCTCGTCGCAGCCGGAATGTTCGCCGCCCATGATGCCGCCGATCGATTCGATGCCGTCTTCATCTGATATGACGACGTTGTTCGGACCGAGCTTGTATTCACGCTGGTCGAGCGCCAGCACGGTCTCGCCTTCCCTGGCGCGGCGGACGGTCAGATTGCCCGTGACCTTGGCGGCGTCGAAGACATGCATCGGCCGGCCCTGATCGAAGGTCATGTAATTGGTGATATCGACCAGCGCGTTGATGGGGCGCAGGCCGATGGCGAGGAGCCGCTGCTGCATCCAGCGCGGGCTCGGGCCGTTCCTGACGCCGCGCACGAGGCGGAGCGAAAAACCGGGGCAGAGTTTCGGATCGTCGAGATCGAGCGTCAGCTTGACCGGCGTATCACCTTCGACGGCGAAGCTCGGCGCGCCCCGTGTCTTCAGCGTGCCGAGACCGGAAGCGGCGAGATCACGCGCGATCCCGTGGATCGATGTGCAGTCGGGCCGATTGGGCGTCAGATTGATCTCGATAACGGGATCATCGAGGTGAGCATAGGCGGCGTAGCTCTGGCCAACCGGCGCATCCTCGGGCAGATCGATGATGCCGTCGTGACTGTCGGAGATCTGCAGCTCCTTTTCGGAGCACATCATGCCGCGGCTTTCGACGCCGCGGATATTGCCGACGGCAAGGGTCACGTCGATGCCCGGAACATAGGTTCCGGGTGCTGCGAAGGCGCCGACGAGGCCGGCGCGCGCGTTCGGGGCGCCGCAGACGACCTGAACCGGCGCGCCGGCGCCAGTATCGACCATCAGCACCTTGAGGCGGTCGGCCTGCGGATGTTTTTCCGCGGACAGGACCTTGGCGATGACGAAGGGCTTGAATGCCGCCTTGTCGTCGACATCCTCCACCTCGAGCCCGATTTCGGTCAGGCGCGTGCAGATTTCATCGAGCGTGGCATCCGTTTCCAGATGCTCTTTCAGCCAGGAGAGCGTGAATTTCATCGTTCCAATTCTCCGTTCAAGCGCTGAGGCCGCCGAACAGCGTCGGCATGTCGAGCGGGCGGAAGCCGTAATGCGTCATCCAGCGGACGTCGGCATTGAAGAAGTCGCGCAGGTCGGGCATGCCGTATTTCAGCATGGCGATGCGGTCGAGGCCCATGCCCCAGGCAAAGCCCTGATATTCATCCGGATCGAGCCCGCCATAGCGCAGCACGTTCGGGTGGACCATGCCGCAACCGAGGATCTCCATCCAGTCGGTGCCTTCGCCGAACTTGACGATCGGGCCGGAGCGGTCGCACTGGATATCGACCTCGAAGGAGGGCTCGGTGAAGGGGAAAAAGGACGGGCGGAAACGCATCGTGACGCTGTCGACCTCGAAGAAGGTCTTGCAAAATTCCTCGAGCACCCAGCGGATGTTGGCGACATTGGCCTTCTTGTCGATGACCAGGCCTTCGACCTGATGGAACATCGGCGAATGCGTGGCATCGCTGTCCTGGCGGTAGGTCTTGCCGGGAATGATGATGCGGATCGGCGGCTTCTGCGCTTCCATGGTGCGCACCTGCACCGGCGACGTGTGCGTGCGCAGCACCTTGCGTTCACCGTTTTCATCCGGATTGAAGAAGAAGGTGTCGTGCATCTCACGGGCCGGATGGCCTTCGGGGAAGTTCAGAGCGGTGAAATTGTAATAGTCGGTCTCGATATCGGGACCTTCGGCGATCGAGAAACCCATGTCGGCGAAGATCGCGGTGATCTCGTCGACGATCTGGCTGATCGGATGGATGCGGCCGCGCTCGGCCGGCGAAGAGCGCACCGGCAGGCTGACATCGACCGTCTCGGCCTTCAGCCGCGCATTGACCGCCGCCATCTTCAGCACCGACTTCCGTTCGGCAATGGCGTCCGTCACCGCATTCTTCAGCGCGTTGATCGCGGCACCCCGGGTCTGGCGCTCCTCCGGCGTCATAGCGCCGAGCGTCTTCAGGAGTTCCGAGATCGAGCCCTTCTTGCCGAGCGCGGAAACACGCACGGCTTCGAGCGCGGCCTCATCGCCAGCGGCGGCAATTTCGGAAAGCAAGGAGGATTTAAGCTGGTCGATATCTGACATTGTCTTCTTTCCGTCCAGATCAGGCGGCGTTCGAAATGCAGGCTGGGGAGGCCGGCGCAAGGAGTATAGAGAAAGAAAAACCCGCGCTAGCCCAAACCAGCGCGGGTTTCCCAAAATTCAAAAAAGCGTCAAGCTTGGGAAGCGCTGGTTAACGAACCGCGCCTTCAAACTCGTTGGCCGTGCCGGTTTCCTTGAGGTATTCAAGGGCCTTCTTGGCAGCGTTGACCAGCGCGCCGAATGCTTCCGGCTCGTGGATTGCCATGTCGGACAGAACCTTACGGTCGACTTCGATGCCAGCCTTGTTCAGACCGTCGATGAAGCGGCCATAGGTCAGGCCGAATTCGCGGACAGCAGCGTTGATGCGCTGGATCCAGAGGGCGCGGAAGTTGCGCTTGTTGACCTTGCGGTCGCGGTATGCGTACTGCTTGGCGCGGTCGACGGCAGCCTTGGCGGTACGGATGGTGTTCTTGCGGCGGCCGTAGAAACCCTTGGCCTGCTTCAGAACCTTCTTGTGCTTGGCGTGGGCAGCGACGCCTCTTTTTACACGTGCCATTTCATGATCTCCTTAATCTAACGCGTTACCGGAATAGTCTCAGAGACCGTTCGGCAGATAGTTCTTCACGACCTTGCGGCCATCGGGTTCTGCCAGAACCATCGTGCCGCGTGCATCGCGAATGAACTTGTTCGTGCGCTTGATCATGCCATGGCGCTTGCCGGCGGCAGCCGCCTTGACCTTGCCGGTAGCGGTGATCTTGAACCGCTTCTTGGCAGAGGACTTCGTCTTCATCTTGGGCATTTTGCTACTCCGTTTCTGTCCTCCCTGCGCGCTTCATCAAAAAGCCCTCCTCGCGAAGTCCGGTTCTCCGGCCGTCGCAACAAGGTGCGGGAGCGTTTGTTGTTGATCTGCGGCATCGGCGACGAACCGTTCCGCAAGCATTCGAAACTGCCACGGCATGCCCTGCCGGTCAGTTCGGACGCGCGCTTATAACCGCAGCGTCATGAAAGTGCAACGGGGCCCGAGAGGAATCTTCGCCGACCCAATGCACATTACCGAAAGCACAAAAGCCGCCCTTGCGGACGGCCTTGGGCAAAAGGGTATCTGGCGCTTACTTCGGCGCCAGCACCATCATCATCTGGCGGCCTTCGAGCTTGGGCTCGGCTTCCACCTTGGCGATCTCAAGCGTATCGGCCTTGACCTGCTGCAGAAGCTTCATGCCGAGTTCCTGGTGGGCCATTTCGCGGCCACGGAACTTCAGCGTCACCTTGACCTTATCGCCTTCATCGAAGAAGCGGCCCATCGCCTTCATCTTCACCTCATAATCATGGGTGTCGATGTTCGGGCGCATCTTGATTTCTTTGACTTCGACGATCTTCTGCTTCTTGCGTGCCTCGGCAGCCTTCTTCTGGTTGGCATATTTCAGCTTGCCCAGATCGAGGATCTTGCACACCGGCGGTTCGGCGTTGGGGGAAATTTCGACGAGATCGAGGCCGGCTTCCTCAGCCATTCTCAGGGCCTGGTCGGTGGGCACGATGCCCATATTTTGTCCGTCAGCCGCGATCAGCTGAACTTTGGGAATGCGGATTTCACGGTTCGAGCGCGGGCCGTCCTTCACGGGCGCATCGGTCTTAAAAGGTCTGCGAATGGTCGTATTCTCCTCGCGTTGTTTCGGAACGTTGCAGCCGCGCGCTCCCGGTGAGGGTGCACCAACGTGTCTCGTTATCGCTGCAACGGAGTCAATATCATCCTTTAGCGGAAAAATCACCTGCTGTCAGCCTGCCAAGAATCTGTTTTATAGGCCAAAACAACAGGAGTTGACCGATGTCCGATCAGAAGCCCAATCCCGCGCCGCAATTCCTGACGGTCGGCGAAGGCGAAGCGGCGCGTGAAATCGCTCTCCTCGTCCGCCCGGCGCAAGCCGGCGAAGACACGCCGGCGCTCGTCTGGCTGTCCGGCTATCGTTCCGACATGAGCGGCACCAAGGCGGTGGAACTCGACGGCTTGGCCGCCGAGCTCGGCCTCGCTTGCATTCGTTTCGACTATTCCGGCCACGGGCTTTCCGGCGGCAGCTTCCGCGACGGAACGATCTCCCGCTGGCTGGAAGAGGCCATTGCCGTGCTGCGTCATGCCACGCCTGAACGCGTGCTCCTCGTCGGCTCCTCGATGGGCGGCTGGATCGCGCTCAGGCTGGCGCAGGAGCTTGCGCGGCAGGGCGGACCGAAGCTCCAGGGCATGGTGCTGATCGCGCCTGCGCCGGATTTCACCTCCGAAC
This sequence comes from Rhizobium sp. R339, assembly GCF_002211395.1. Classification (NCBI taxonomy): domain Bacteria; kingdom Pseudomonadati; phylum Pseudomonadota; class Alphaproteobacteria; order Hyphomicrobiales; family Rhizobiaceae; genus Rhizobium; species Rhizobium sp. R339. The sequence continues at coordinate 220,657 of NZ_LOKV01000023.1, read as the reverse complement.
TGATCGAGCCGCACCTGACGGCCAAGGAGAAGAAGTCGCTTGCAGAGCGCGGCTATTTCGAAGAGCGCTCGCAATACAGCCCGGAACCGAACATCTATACCAGGGCGCTGATCGAGGACGGCCGCGAAAACCGGGTGCTCGACGGCATCATCGAGACAGGCTGCCCGGTGCATATCCTCCAGGGCATGAAGGACCCCGACGTGCCGCATCAGCATGCAATGAAACTCGTCGAGCATCTTCCCGCCGACGACGTTGTGCTGACCCTCATCCGCGACGGCGACCACCGCCTTTCCCGTCCCGGCGACATCGCGCTTCTCGTCAGCGCCGTCAAAGGCATCCTCCGCTCATCGGCAAATAGAGAAAAGCCCGCTTGAGGGCGGAGGCGATCATCCCGAAGCAAGTTCCCGGTTCCGTTGCATTTTAACCATGTCGGCGAGTTGCCAGGTCCTCCTAAGAAGTAACGATTGACTCTTCTCGGCCCTCTCCATTAACACTTTGTTAATAATTAAGGGGCGATGCGAGGAAGAGCGGGCGTGCGGATCAAGGGTATCTTCGTGGCCATGATGGCCGTGTTTGCGATGGCGACTGCCGCCATCCCGGCACCAAGCAGAAATGCTTCCATGGTAACAGGCAATGCCACTTCCCAACCGATCGGCCACTACGATTTCTGTCAGATTCACCGCAATGAATGCGGCGCAAACCGCAATTCCGGCCCGATCGAGATGGACCCGGCGAAATGGTCGCTCGTCCGTTCGGTCAATGCCACGGTCAATCGCACGATCACCCCGATGACCGACAAGGAAATCTACGGCAAGGACGAGGTCTGGGCTTATCCGACCACTGCCGGCGACTGCGAGGACTTCGCGCTCCTGAAGCGCCGCATCCTGATCCAGCGGGGCGTTCCCGCTGCCGACCTGCTGATGACCGTCGTTCGCAAGCCCGATGGCGAAGGCCATGCCGTGCTGACGCTGCGCACCGCCGAAGGCGATTTCGTGCTCGACAATCTCGCCTCCGACGTGAAGCCGTGGTTCGGGACGCCCTATACCTTCGTCAAGCGCCAGTCGAGCTACAATGCCGGCCGCTGGGTCACCATCGAAAACGGCCGCGACGTTCTGGTCGGCGCTCTGCGCTGAGAATTTTCGGGGGGATGTGGGGAAAAGGGCCGGCGAAAGCCGGCCTTTTTGTTTTTGGGGTGCTGCAGGGTGCTCCCTGACGAGGTCTAAGGGCTGAACCGCGCGCTCTGGTGAGATAGGAATTGGTTTGTCGCACCGTCTCCCGGTCCTTCGCATGGCTTCTGGCGTTCGCTGCTGCAATCGATTCGCTGGATCGATTGCGCGGGCTTTGCCCGACCGCAGCTCACCCATTCCCAATCAGAATACCGGCGGCGAGAACCAGGCTGCCGCCAAGGACGACCTGGAAGGCGGCGCGAAGGAAGGGCGTTTCCATATAACGGTTCTGGATGAAGGCAATCGCCCAGAGTTCGAAGAAGACAATGACGGCGGCGGTGATCGTCGCGGTCCAGAAATGCGGGATCAGGTAAGGCAGGGCATGGCCGAGACCGCCGAGCGTCGTCATGATGCCGCAGGCAAGGCCGCGTTTGACGGGCGAACCCCGGCCGGAGATCTTGCCGTCGTCATGGGCGGCCTCGGTGAAACCCATCGAGATGCCGGCGCCGACGGAGGCGGAAAGACCGACGAGGAATGTCTGCCAGGTATCCTGCGTGGCAAAGGCGGCGGCGAAGATCGGCGCCAGCGTCGAAACCGAGCCATCCATCAAGCCGGCAAGACCCGGCTGCACATAGGTCAGCACGAATTGCCGGTGCGCCGTCTCGTCCTCGTCGCGCTTGACGTCTTCGGGCGTGTGTTTGTCGCCGAGCATGCGGGCAATATCTTCATGCCCCTGTTCGGCAAGCGCGAGATCGCCGAGAAGCTCTCGCGTCGAGGCATCCGAGGTCTGCTTGGCCGCCTCGATATAGAAACGGTATGCCTGATCCTCCATCGCTTCGGTTTCCTGCCGTATTGCATCGAGCGAAAGATTTGCCCTCAGCCAGTCGGGCTTGCGTTCGTAGAAGCCCTGCACATGTTCGCGCCGGATCAGCGGGATGCGCTCGCCAAAACGCTGGCGATGGATCTCGATCAGGGATTTGCGATGCGTATCCTCGACCTCGGCCATATCTTCGAAAACCTTGGCCGAGGCCGGGAATTCGTTCCGGAGCCTGTCGGCATAGGCAAGATAGATGCGGGCATCGTCTTCCTCGGAGGCGATTGCGAGGGCGAGGATCTCCTGCTCGGACAGCGACTCGAAAGACCGTTTCGGTGATCTGAAAAATCGCGCCAGCATAACTATTCTCCATAATTTAGAATTATTCTAAATCTAAAGAAGCAGCCAATGGCGGTCAAGTGCACAGACGGGCCGGCTGACAGATTGCCGCAAGCTGCAAGCATGGCTTTGGCGCGCCGGCACAAACACCTATATGAGGAGCGCCGCATCATGCGGCGCCGGGGTTTTTGATGGACAATGAGATTCAGGGCCGCCCTGCCCATATCGCGGCGATCCGCGAAAAGGCGGAGGCCGAAATGCGGGTGATGGGCGTCGACGAAGCCTTCATCGACAGGCTGGTCGAGACTTTTTACGGACGCGTGCTGGAGCATCCCGATCTCGGCCCTGTGTTCGACGCCCGGCTTTCCGGCCGCTGGCCGGAGCATATGCAGAAGATGAAGAGCTTCTGGTCGGCCGTCGCCTTTCGCAGCGGCGCCTATGGCGGCAAGCCGGTGCAGGCGCATACGGGCGTTCAGAACCTGACGCCCGATCTTTTTCCGAAATGGCTGTCGCTGTTTGCCGCGACGCTCGACGATGTCGCCCCCTCGCCGGAGGCCAAGGCCTGGTTCATGGCGACCGCAGAGCGGATCGCCAAAAGCCTGACGCTGTCGCTGTTCTACAATCCCGCGCTCGACGATCCGGCGAAAAGAGCGGGCTGATCGTTCACTGCTTCGCGGAAAAGGTCGCGCCGGCGCTTGCCGCGACGACCAGGGCCGTTCCGGCCATCTGCAGCAGCGTCATCGGCTGAGTCAGGATGAGAAAGCCCGCAAGTGCGGCGATGGCCGGCTCGAGGCTCATGAGAATGCCGAAGGAGGCTGTCGGCATGCGCCGCAGAGCGATCAGTTCCAGCGTGTAGGGCAGCAGCGGCACGAGAATGGCAAGGCCCACCATTTCAATCAGGCCGGAGCCATCGAGCTTGGGCAAGGCGCCGGCGAAGCCGAAGGGTGTCGCGACCAGCGCGGCGACCATCAGCGACATGGAAAGCCCTTCCAACCCCTTGAAGCTCGCACCGATCTTTTTCGTCAGGACGATATAGATCGCCCAGCCGGTTCCTGCGCCGAGCGCGAAGAGAATACCCTCGATGTCGCCGACCCAGCCTTCCCCATCATGGGCGAGAGCCAGCACGCCGAGCGCGGCAAGCAGGGGCCAGACGAGACGCCGGCCAAAACCGTAACCAATGGTCGCCACCGACAGCGGGCCGAGAAAATCGATCGCCACGGCAAGCCCGAGCGGAATGCGCTCGATCGCCGCGAAGAAGCTTATGGTCATCAGCGCCGTCGTGGTACCGAGAACCAGAGCGCTCGTCCATTGCGCCCTGTTGTAGCTTGAGATGCGCGGCCGCACGACGATGGCCAGGATGAGGGCCGCAAACGCAAGCCGCAGCCAGCTGGCGCCGGCCGGTCCATAGGTGGCGATGGCGGAGGAGGAAAGCGCTGCGCCGAACTGGATCGACGACATGGACAGCAGGCACATCAGCCCGCCGGCCGCCACGCCGCCGAATGCCGTGGATGCCTCTGCGCTCAGCGTGCCTGCGCCGGCATTCGCTTTTTCTTCCATGCTCATCTCCCGATCGCGCCTCTTTTTACGAAGGCGATGGGCGAGCGACAAATTCAAACTTCTGATCCAGCCAGAAAGAGGTTTGATGCGATATCAGAGACGGCCGGCCAGAATGACCTCTTCGGCATCCTCGAAGCTCATTTCGAACACCTTCCTGCCGATGTCGAAGCTGAAGCCGTTGCGGGCGAAGGCCGAAAGCTCTTTCGCCTTGCGTTTTTCATCAAGTTCGACCCGGCGAAAAGGGCCGAAGGCGCGTTTGCGGGCAAATATCGCGGCAGCATAGAGATCGTCAGCCTCCCCGAGCGCGGCCTCGACCTTGTCGCTGGAGACGCCCTTGGCGGCAAGCTTCTGGGCGATGGCACGCTTCGATTTGCCGCCGCGCACGGCAGAGCGCGTGCTGATCTCCGCATAGGCGCTATCGTCGAGCACTTTGTTATCATAGGCAAATTTGACGGCGAAATCGGCAACGGCCTTGAGCTGTGCCGCGCTGATACCCTCGAACTTTTCCCTGGCCTTGCGGGTGATGGCGTCGAAGAGCTGCTTTTCCGTCATCATTCGCCGCTCCAAGCGATAGATGGCGGAATTGCGCGCCCAGCTCAGCATGCGCGGTGTCGGGATATCGGATGGAAGGGTCTCCTCGGTCATATCAAGCAATCACGCTTCGAGACCCTTGAGGACATTGGCGACGTTGAGGCCGATTTCCGGCACCCCGTAACCACCCTCCATGCAGGTGACGATGGGCAGGCCGGTGGCTGAGATCATCTCTCCCATGCGGATGAAATCTTCCGATTTCAGCTGGAAAAACGAGATCGGATCCCGCTCGAACGTATCAACGCCGAGCGCTACGACGATCGCCTCCGCGCCAAACGCCTTGATGCGGGCGAGCGCATCGGCAAGGGCCGAAGACCATGTCTCCCAGGGCGTATGGGGCGGCATCGGATAGTTGCGGTTGGCGCCTGCGCCCTCCCCTTCGCCCTCTTCGTCGGCATGGCCGAGGAAATAAGGAAAGGCGAACATGGGATCGCCATGCAGCGACGCGGTGAACACATCGCCGCGCTGGTAGAAGAGATCCTGCGTGCCGTTGCCGTGATGGAAATCGACGTCGAGCACGGCGACCTTCTTGGCGCCGTGATAAATGAGACGCTGGGCTGCGACGCCGGAATTGTTGATGAAGCAATAGCCGCCGAAGAGATCGATGCCGGCATGGTGACCGGGCGGACGGCAGAGCGCGAAGGCGAAACGGTGGCCGGCATTCAGCCAATCCGCGCCCGTCATCGCGCATCGCATCGCGGCAAGCGCCGCCTCGTAGGAGCCTTTGGTGATGGAGGTATCGGCGGCATTGGCGTAATGGCCGATCGCGCCGACGATATTGTCGGGCACGCGGCTGCTCGTGCGGCGCACCGGAAAGGAATTGGCGATCGCCTCACCCTCGAAGCCCGCCGCCACCCAGCGGTCCCAAACGGTGGCGAGAAAATCGAGATAGGCGGGATCATGCACCTTTCGGGCCGTTTCCAGCCCGTGCGCATCCGGCGCCACGACATCGGAAAGGCCTGCTTTCTTCACCGCCGCCAGGATCCATTCGGCGCGAAACGGCGCCTCGAAAGGCGTCACCAGCCGGCCGGCATAGAGCTCGGTCCTGGCATCGCGCAGCTTATGATCTTCGGAATAGATGACGCGCATTTCAGATCCTGTCGCTGATTGAGAGTCGATGTTTAAATGGGTCGGCCGCGACAAAAAAGCCGGCGCGGCGCTCTTGATCGCCAAGGAGGATGACTGCACCTTCTCCATGTTTCGAGACCGAAGGAAATTCCGCATGAAAGTGCTGATGGTCGATGTCGACGGCGTGCTCATTCATGGCCGCCCGGCCGATGGGCTGCCCCACTTCACTTATCTCGAACGCGACCTCGGACTGCGGCCTGATTTGCTGCAACGGGAATTCTTCCAGACCCACTGGGGCGACATCATCATCGGCCGCGACGAGCTGGAGCCACGGCTCGCCAGCGTGTTGGCAAGGATTGCGCCCCATCTCCGCGCTGCGACGCTGATCGACTACTGGTTCGAAAACGATGCGCGCCTTAACCGCAATCTGCTGACAGATCTCGCCTTGCTCAGGAAAAGCGGTGTTAGGCTCTTCCTGGCGACGAATCAGGAGCACCGGCGGGCGCACTACCTGATGAAGGAACTGGGCCTCAGCACCCATTTCGACGACATCCTCTATTCCGCAGCCCTCGGCCACAGCAAGCCTTCGCCCGACTTCTTCCGACTGGCGACCGAACGGGCCGGGGCCATGCCCAACGAGATCGCCTTCATCGACGACATGGCGATGAATATCGAAGCGGCGCGGCAGTTCGGCTGGAACGCGGCGCAATGGACAGCAGGCGCGACGCTGGCCGGCGCTCTTTCCGAATTCGTCAGAGCAGCATGAGCGAGACGAGTGCAATCAGCAGAGCCGCTTGTAAAATAGGGTGGTGTCGCAGAAGCCGCCTTCCGGCCACAGCGCATAATCGGGAATGACGCCGACGCGCTGCCAGCCCAGGCGCGGATAGATGGCCTCGGCATCGCTGCCGGTTGCGGTATCGAGCACGAGCAGGGTTTTGCCGCGGGTGGCCGCCTCGCGTTCGGCGGCTTCCATCAGCAAGCGGGCAAGGCCTTTGCCGCGGGCGGAGCGATGCACCAGGAGCTTCTTCAGATCGCCGCGATGCGGCTGGTTCGGCATTTGCGCGGCGCCGACCTGCACCGTGCCGACGATCCGGCCGTCGAGTTCGGCGACCAGCAACAGGCTGCTGCCGCCGGCGACCGCCTCGGCGACTTCTAGCCAGTAGCGCGCGGCGTCTTCGGGCGCATAGGGCTGCATGAAGCCGACGGAAGCACCGCCGGCCACGCAATCGGCGAGCACCTCCGCAAGATCAGGGATGGCGGCGCGGGCTTCTTCGGCCGAAAGGGTGCGAATGTCGGGCATGTTCTTCTCCTGAAATGAAAATCGTTAGCGGCCGCCGCGGTCGAGCACGACGCAGTAGCGCGCCGGCGCGTTGCCGGGATTATGAAAGGAATGGCCGTCGCCAACGGGCATGAAGAGGCAATCGCCGGGACGCAGCCGATAGACCGTCTCGCCCGCCGTCATCTCCAATTCGCCATCGAAGAGCCAAACATGCTGCGTCATGCCATGCGATGCGGCATGCGGGGGGAAACTGACGCGGGCGCCGGCGGGAAATTCGACTTCGACGATGTCGACGGCGGAAGCCGTGCCGGGCGCCGACACCGCGCGCCTGAGATAACCGGTCTCCGGATCGCGCCAGACCTGCTGCTCCTGCCGGCGGGCGAGCGGCGAGGCCCGCTGCCCCTCCTCCGCGAAGAAAGCCGAGAGCGACAGGCCGAGGGCGGCGCAGACCCTTGCCAGCAGCGAGGCGGTGGGGCTCGCCTCCGCCCGCTCAATGCGCGAGATCATCGCCCGGCTGACACCGGAGGCTTCGGCCAGATCATCCAGCGTCAGACCCTTTTCCAGCCGCAGCTTGCGGATGCGGATGCCGATCGCTTGTTCGAGTTCCTGTTCCATGGTGAATTCCTTATTCCACTATAAGAGAAATACATTATCTCATGATGGAATCAAGTGCGCCCTGACACTGCATTCCGCTTGCCTTCACGGCAGCGCCGCCGATATATGGCGGCGGCGCTCGATACGGAGGACATCATGGACGGCAGCATGCAGAATACGGAAATCACCGGGAGCTTCACTGCTGATGCCTGGGACCGGATCAACCCCGTCATGGCCGAGATCGAAGCACTGCCGCTGCTGCAGCGGCTTTCGGACGGCACGCTGCCGCCGGAGATTTTCCGTCACTACATCCTGCAGGACGCGATCTACCTGAAACATTATGCCCGGTGCCTCGCCATCGTCGCCGCCAAAGCGCCTGATAATGCGCAGGTGCTGCGCTTTCTCGGCTCGGCGCAGAAGGCAATAACCGTCGAGCAGGGCCTTCATGCGGGCTTCCTCTCGCAGTTCGGCATTTCGAGCGCGGATGTGTCGGCAGCCGAGCCCTCGCCCTCCTGCTTTGCCTATACGAATTTCCTTCTGGCGACCGCCTATCACAGCTCCTATGCCGTCGCGCTTTCCGCCATTCTGCCGTGCTTCTGGATCTACTGGCATGTCGGCGAAGGCATCAAGAACAAGCCTGTTATCGAGGGCAATGTTTTCCAGGCGTGGATCAACACCTACGGCGATCCGCAGTTCGCAGCCGGCGCGCGCGAGGTGATCGCGCTGACCGATATCGCCGCCCGCGCCGCATCGCCGGTGGAACGTGCCGCAATGATGGATGTCTTCGTGCGCGCCTCCCAATATGAATGGATGTTCTGGGATTCGGCATGGCGGCTGGAGACTTGGCCGGTCTGACGCGCCTGCAGCAGGCGGCAAAATAGCGTAAATTCCGGGATAATTACCGCTTTGCGGCACGGGGCGGCGCTGCTATATGGCGCGCATGAGCACCAATTCCACCACTCCGCTGTCCCATATCCGCAACTTCTCGATCGTGGCCCATATCGACCACGGCAAATCGACGCTGGCCGACCGCCTGATCCAGACGACAGGCGGCCTTGCCGAGCGCGAAATGTCCGAGCAGGTGCTCGACAATATGGATATCGAGCGCGAGCGCGGCATCACCATCAAGGCCCAGACCGTGCGCCTGCACTACCAGGCGAACAACGGCGAAAAGTACATTCTCAACCTGATCGACACGCCCGGCCACGTCGATTTCGCCTATGAAGTCTCGCGATCCCTTTCGGCCTGCGAAGGTTCGCTGCTCGTCGTCGACGCTTCGCAGGGCGTGGAAGCACAGACGCTCGCCAACGTCTATCAGGCGATCGACAACAACCACGAGCTCGTCACCGTGCTCAACAAGATCGACCTGCCGGCGGCCGAACCCGACCGCATCAAGGAACAGATCGAGGAAGTGATCGGCATCGACGCTTCCGAGGCGGTGCTGATCTCGGCCAAAACAGGTCTCGGCATTCCCGACGTGCTGGAAGCGATCGTCCACAAGCTGCCGGCGCCGAAGAGCGCGGGCGGCGAAAAGGCGCCGCTGAAGGCGCTGCTCGTCGACAGCTGGTACGACACCTATCTCGGCGTCATGGTTCTCGTGCGCATCATCGACGGCGTGCTGACGAAGGGCCAGACGATCCGCATGATGGGCACCGATGCCAAATATCAGGTGGAGCGTGTCGGCGTGCTGACGCCGAAGATGGTCAATGTCGAAAGCCTCGGCCCCGGCGAGATCGGCTTCATCACCGCTTCGATCAAGGAAGTGGCCGATACCCGCGTCGGTGATACGATTACCGAAGACAAGCGGCCGACGGCCCAGGCGCTGCCGGGCTTCAAGCCGGCGCAGCCGGTGGTGTTCTGCGGCCTCTTCCCGGTGGACGCCGCCGATTTCGAGGATCTGCGCGCCGCCATGGGCAAGCTTCGCCTCAACGATGCCTCCTTCTCCTTCGAGATGGAATCGTCTGCTGCTCTAGGTTTCGGCTTCCGCTGCGGCTTCCTCGGCTTGCTGCATCTCGAAATCATCCAGGAACGTCTGGAGCGCGAGTTCGACCTCGACCTCATCGCCACCGCCCCTTCCGTCGTCTACAAGATGTTCATGACCGACGGCACGGAGCGCGAGCTGCACAATCCGGCCGACATGCCCGACGTCGTCAAGATCTCGGAAATCCACGAGCCGTGGATCCGCGCGACGATCCTGACACCCGACGATTATCTCGGCGGCATCCTGAAGCTCTGCCAGGACCGGCGCGGTATCCAGATCGAGCTGACCTATGTCGGCACGCGCGCGATGCTGACCTACGACCTGCCGCTCAACGAAGTCGTCTTCGATTTCTACGACCGGCTGAAATCGATCTCGAAGGGCTATGCCTCCTTCGACTATACGCTCACTGACCACCGCGAGGGCAACCTCGTGAAGATGTCGATCCTCGTCAACGGCGAGCCGGTCGATGCGCTGTCGATGATGGTGCACCGCACCGCCGCCGAAAAGCGCGGCCGCGACATGTGCGAGAAGCTCAAAGAGCTGATCCCGAAGCACATGTTCAAGATCCCGATCCAGGCCGCGATCGGCGGCAACGTCATCGCCCGCGAGACGATCTCAGCGCTGCGCAAGGACGTGACGGCGAAATGCTACGGCGGCGACGCCACGCGCAAGCGCAAGCTGCTCGACAAGCAGAAGGCCGGCAAGAAGCGCATGCGCCAGTTCGGCAAGGTGGAGATTCCGCAGGAAGCCTTCATCGCCGCATTGAAGATGGGCGACGAATAACGCTTCTCAACGACATCTCATGCGCATATGATCTGCGCATGAGATCCAGGAGATCGTTATGGCGCATCAGGCGAGAAAAGCAGCGAACCTTTCTCTCGATGAGGGACTTGTCTCGCAGGCCCGCGAGCTGAAGATCAATATATCCCGGGCGGCAGAAGATGGGATCGCAAAGGCCATAAAGGCGGAACGCGAGCGGCTGTGGCGTATCGAAAACGCCGAGGCTATCCGGCTGGAAAACGAGTATGTCGAAAAGCACGGGCTGCCGTTTGCCAAGTATCGTCAGTTTTGATGGCGCGCTTTCATGTCTATCGCCTGAAAAGCGGGAATGCCCTCGCCATCGACCTTCAAGCCAACCTGCTTGACGATCTGCCTTCGCGAGTCATGGTTCCGCTGTATCCAGTGCTAGAAATGAGCTGGTCAATCTCGCGACTGAATCCGCGCTTTGCCATCGACGGTGAAATCCATGTCATGGCGACTCAGCGCATGGCATCGATTCCGACAACCGAATTGGGAATAGCGGTCGCGGATCTATCCGATAAAAGCGATATCATTACCGGCGCCCTGGATTTTCTCTTCCAGGGCTTTTGAATTCAGTTTCCCGCCATATACTCCTTCACCAACCCCTCATACGCCGCCATCTCAGGCAGTGTCGCGTAGCTGTAGACCGCTCCCGTCTCGGCGAAGGCCAGCTTTTCGCTGGTCCATGTCTCGATGAAGGGCGTGAACCAGCTCGGATCATCGAGCATGGTGACGCGCAGGTTGACGAACCAGTCCATGCCTTCCGGCCGGGTGAACATCCAGCTCATGCAGTGTGCGCAGAAATAATGCTTCGTCGTGCCATGCAGGCCGCCGATGACGGGCTCGCCTTTCGTGACCTCGAAACCTTCGCTCGGGATGGCGGCGCTCAGCGAATAGGCGCTTGCCGTCATCCTTTGGCAGCCCGTGCAATGGCAGGCCATGGTGAGTAGCGGCGGCGCGCTGATCTTCAACCGCACCCGGCCGCAGCGGCAGCCGCCTTCCATGGGTAAGTTCCGTGCTGTCATGATATTTCTCCCCTTCCGTCATCTGATCTAGCGGAGCCGGCACCATTGTCGAGGGAGCCCGCGGGCCGCGAATCTCAGAAGCGGCTTATCTGGCGCGCGGGATTGCCGACGATGGTTGCACCTGCCGGTACGTCCTTCGTCACGACGGCACCGGCGCCGACGATCGCGCCATCGCCGATCGCCACCCCACCGAGGATGATGGCGCCGCCGCCGATCCAGACGTCGCTGCCGATCTCGACCGGCCGGGCGATTTCGATGCCCGCGCGGCGAAGGGCGAGATCCTTGTGATGTTCGGCGCAATAGATCTGCACGCCCGGCCCGAACATGGTGCGATCGCCGATCATGACGCTACCGGAGTCAAGGATGGTGCAGCCGGCATTGAAATAGACGCGCTCGCCGAGAACGATATTGATGCCGTAGGAGCAGTGGAACGGCGCTTCGATGAAGATATCGGGCGCGGCCTCGGCAAAGAGCGCCCTCAGGGCAGGTGCCGCGGCGCCGCGCTCGTCGGGCGGCAGGGTGTTATGGGCGTGGACGGCCAGTCGCGCCTGGCGGCGCAGCAGATCGAGTTCGTCGTCGAGGCAGCAATACCATTCACCGGCCGCCATCTTTTCGCGTTCGCTTGCCGGCATGGCCTCGCCCCTCACGCAATCGCCTGCGACAGCGGCCGGGCCGCCTGCCGATCGATAAGGCTGACCCAGGCGCGCGCGATGGCAAGGCCTGTGGCATCGGCGGCGGCACCATGGCGCGCCGCCAATTCACTATAATTCTCCAGCCAGCCGGGAGCGATGCGATCGATCGTGCCGGGGAATTCGGCCTTCCACTGCCCGACGACCGCAGTATCGGCCTCGAAGTGAAACTGGGTGCCGTAGACGGCGCGGCCGATACGGAAGGCCTGGTTCTCGGCGATGGGGCTCGACGCGAGACGAACCGCACCTTCGGGCAAGGAAAACGTATCGGCGTGCCACTGAAAGATGGTGAATTCGCCGCCCACATCGGACAACAGCGGATCGGCCCGGCCTTCACTGGTGACGCCGATGCTGTGCCAGCCGAACTCGTGGGCGGCGCCCAGCAGATTGTCGGCGCCATAGGCCCGGGCGAGGATCTGGCTGCCGAGGCAGATGCCGAGCACGGCCCTGCCGGCATCGCCGAAGCGGCGCGCCAGCCGCACGAGTTCCGGCAGGTACGGGTGCGTCTCGTCATCCAGCGCGCTCTGCTCGCCGCCGAGAACAACGAGCGCGTCATGGCCCGATATGTCCTGCGGCAGGGTACCGTCCTGCCAGACCCGGAACCACTCGATCTCCGCTCCCGCCTCGTCAAGCGCTTTGGCAAGCGCGCCAAGGCCGGTGTTCCTCATGTTTTCGACGACAGCGACTCGCATTGGCTTTTTCCGATATGGCCGACGGCGGGAGAAGACCATGCCCGCAAGCAGCAGGCAAGACGGTTGTGCGAGGCCGATTGCGCGAGCAGCCCGCACGGCTTAAACCAGCCTGAACGAAAGGAAATCGCCATGACCGACAAAGCCCGTGTCTCGATCCTCTACTGCACTCAATGCAACTGGCTGCTGCGCGCCGCCTGGATGGCGCAGGAACTGCTGCACACCTTTTCCGACAGCCTCGCCGAAGTGGCGCTGATCCCCGCCACCGGCGGCAATTTCGAGATCCGCGTCAATGGCGACCTCATCTGGGAACGCAAGCGCGACGGCGGCTTTCCCGGGCCGAAGGAGCTGAAGCAGCGGGTCCGCGACATCGTCGAGCCCGGCCGCGATCTCGGCCATGTCGACCGCGCTTCGCTCGAAAGCTAACTGCGGCATCCCTTAGCGGTAGGGCGAGCGGCAGACCCGGTAGACACCCTCATAGGTGAGGAAGTGATCCGTCCTCGGATTGTAGGAGCGGTATTCATTGGTGCACCAGGCGATGTGCTTGTTCGGCTCCTTCGGCTGCACGCGGCGCACCGGCGGCGGATCATAGGTGAGCTGCGGCCGCCCGGCCGCCCCCGGCAGGTAATAGGTCGGCCCCGCGCCCCTCGGACGGTAATTCGGCTGAACATAGGCGGGGCGATGCCACTGCTGCGGTCCGAAGCCGAAGCAGCCGCGAAAATCGCAGAGCGTCGATCCCGTATTGACCGGCCCGAGCCCCGGCCTACCCACCTTCAGCGAATCGGCGGCTGCCATTGCGGGCGACAGGACGGCCAAAAGGCCGGCGAGCAGAAGCGTGCGGGGAGCGGGCATGATCCAATTCCTTTTGATCCTTCCCTTATATAGGGCGCGCAGGCACCGGCGCTATGCCTATCCGGCCGCACTTCTCCCGATGTGAATTGCAGTTTTTTGCCAACTGTCAGGAAAACTTCAAAAACCCAGTTGACAGTCGCAGGCCACCCCCTTACATCGCTCTCCGTCGCCCAGATGGCGGAATTGGTAGACGCGCAGGTTTCAGGTACCTGTGCCGCGAGGCGTGGAGGTTCGAGTCCTCTTCTGGGCACCATTCCAATCTTGATCGCTACCAAGATCAGATAATCAAATCTTCCAGAAATCGTACATCGGCGCCTTCCAACGAAGGCCATTGACGATGTTTTGTCTACAAACCTGATGCCGATTCCGGAGGTCGAACCAGCTCAGACGACACAAGCGTGGCTTCCGGTCTTCACGCAGCCATATTCGGCGCCATCTTCCTGTTGTCTGCTATCACCGACAAAACCGCGATGCCGGCCTCTCTGGCGGCGCTCAAAAGCAATTCCCTGAGTTCGTGCATCCCGGCTTGCCCAGTGACGGCATCGGCGCAGGCCTTCACGGCCGCGACGTATTCCTCTCCGTCGTCAAGGGGCCAGTCGATCATCAGAACCTCGGCTGCGTCTCGGAGCGTCCTGACGATCTTGTGCTTTCGCCGGCCTCCAACAAAAAGAACAAGAGGCGCAAAATCCGCCGATGTGTTCCATTGCATGGCACTTTCTCCCCAAGAATTAGAATATTAGTAATAATGCAAGAAGCGTGCCGCGCAAGGTGGAAACGGTGTCGTTGCTGACGGAGCCGCGGACGAGATGTTTTCCCGGCTTGAGATCGAAACCGCCGAGCTGCAGGTCTTCGCTCACAATGAGAAGGCGATCGGCCTTTACAGGCGGCTGGGCTTTGCGGCGGCAGAAAGCCTGCCGCTGCGGCGCACAGAAGAAGAGGGCACGGTGAAATATTCAGTCGTCGATCGATCGCAAGCAAATGCGGGCTTCGACTATCTCAAGATGGAGCTTCCGGCCGAACGTTTCCGGCAGTTGCATCCAGGGGCTTTGCCAATCAGCCGAAACGCCTACCGCACCGGCTGATAATGGCCGCGGAGCGGAACCTTGCCGCCCATGGAGATGAAGCCGTCGCGTTCGCAGACGTACATCAGGGTCGGCATGCCGCCGGAGCGGAAGATCTCGTCGTAGCGGAGGCGGATCTGAACGGTTTCAGTGCGGCAATTGTAAGATTCCTCTTCCTTCTTGTCCGGCTGCGCCTTGACGCCGGGAAGGCCCTTATAAGGGTAGAGGGGTTGAACGTCTGACGTGACGGATTTCCTCCAGTCGACGGCAAAGGCGGAGGCCGGGGCGAGGCTGGGCGCGACGCCGAGCGATATCAGAAACATGATCAACAGCCGCATGGGACGCTCTCCTGCCGGCGATAAGCCGCTTTTGCGGATGTAGGAAGATCGGCGCACACGATCAAGCCGACGCGGCCGGCGATTTCCTGAAATAACTTCTGATGACGGGATGGGCGAAGAGGCCGGCGAGGATGGCAAAGCCCGCGCCGAGGAAGAGACCGGCCAGCGAGCCGCCGATGATGCCTGCGATCAGCAGGATCGTCTTGCCGGGACCATCGGCCTTAACAGGCGGTTCGGCCGGTGAGATGACGCGGATATTGCTCTGGCTGAGGCTCTGCTCCTCGCTCGTCTGGCTGGAGCGTTTCAGCACCGTCTCGTAGATATCGCGCGCCGCAGTCGCCTTGCGCTGCAATTCATTCAATTCCACCTGCTTATCCGAGGTCGTCGCCTGCAGCGCCTTCTGGACGGCGAGCTCCTTGGCGACGCTGTCTTCGGCGGCTTTGGCCTGCTCGTATTCGCCCCTTGCCGACGTGGCGAGTCGCTGCAATTCACCCTTGATTTCGCCCGATATGCTCTGGAGCGAGGATCGGGCCGCCTGCAGACGCGGATGGCGCGTGCCCATCTGGCTTTCGAGGCTGCCGACGGCGGCGGCCTGGGTGGCATATTGCTGACGCAGGCTGACGAGCGGCGATGTCACGCCGCCCTCCGCCTGGTTGCCGGCGACGATGTCCTCGACGCGGAGATCGGCGACGGCATCGGCACGGGCTTTGGCCTGGATGGTCTTTTCCTGGGCCGTCACCAGCAGCGTGTTCAAAGAGGCGAGCCGCTGATCGGAGATCAGGTTGCCCTCGGTCGCGGCCATGTCATTGTCGGCGCGGAACGTTTCGACAGCCTGCTCCGCCTCCAGCACCTTCTGGCGCAGATCGTCAAGGCGGCCATCGAGCGTCGAGGAGGTATTTTCGTAGAGGCCGTTCGACGCGCTGTTCTCCTCCTCGGTGAAGGAGGTGACGACCTGGTTGGCGAGCCTTGCGGATTTCTCCGGATCGTTCGTCGTCGCGGCAAGCGAGACGACATAGGTGCTGGCCTCGCGGGTGATGACAAGCGCCTTCTGCAGCGCGCCGATCACGGCGGCGCCATCCGATCTGCCGCCGGTGAATTCAGGATCCTGATCGAGCTTCATGGCGTCGACGACACGGCGCAGGACGTTGCCCGAAGTCAGGATCTGCACCTGGCTGTCGATCAGTGCCGAGATCATTTCCGGCGAGGGTCCCGAGGATTGCGCGCCGGCATCGGCAAGGCCGATCTGGCGCGGGTCGAAATAGAGGCTGCTGACGGCAGTGTATTTCTGCGCGATGCGCGGCGCCACAACTGCGCCGCCGACGGCTCCGAGAAGCGCCAGGCCGAGCACCACCAGCCGCCGGCTCCAGATCGCGGCGATGCTGGAGCGGAGATCGATGAGCGGGCCGGCAGCCACGGGTGCCGCGTTCGACGGCGCATCGGGGATGGGCTGTCTGGCCGGCTGAGGCGCGGGACGCTCGTATTGGCGGCTTTCCGCAATGGTTGCCGGCGGCACGACGGGAGGCATAGCGGGCTCAGGCGCAGGACGGGCGAAGTCATCCGGGCGCACGACAGGGCTGCGCATGCGCACACCTTCCGGCGCAGTCTGAGACGACTCATAACTGCGCCAGCCTGGAAGCCGGCTTACCCTGTTCCTGTCATACTGGTTCATACGCGCACTCGTGTCCCGCCCAGCGTGAAAGACTGAAGCCGAGGTGGCTGAGACTTTAGAAATTCTTAGCTAACGGACCGTTAAAATATCGGCCGCGACGCTGATGTTGCATTTGCCGCTGCTGCGAGGGACGGCCATGAGGACGATACGACATCTGATGGCGCTGCTGCTTGCGGCCGCTCTCGGCCCCGCCCCGGCGCTTGCGGCCGGCAGCCCCTGTTATCGCGGCGTCAATCTTTCCGGCGGCGAATATGGCGAACGCGGCGGTATTTACGGCACGAACTACACCTATCCCACCGAAGACACGATCGCCTATTTCGCCAGGCAGGGCATGACGATCATCCGCCTGCCCTTCCGCTGGGAGCGGCTGCAGCCGGCGCTTGGCGGGCGGCTCGACGACGACGAACTCAAGCGGCTGAAGGATACCGTCGGACTGGTCCGCAAGCACGGCATGGCCGTTCTGCTCGACCCGCACAATTTCGGCTATTACGACAAGACGCAGGTCGGCACGGCGCCGGCGACGAATGCCGCATTTGCGGATTTCTGGGCGAGGCTCGCCGTCGAATTCGCCGGCCAGGAAGGCATCCTCTTCGGCCTGATGAACGAGCCGCACGACGTCAAGGCGACGGATTGGCTTGATGCCGCCAATGCAGCGATCCGGAGCATCCGTGCGGTGGGCGCGCGCAACCTCATCCTCGTGCCGGGCACCGCATGGAGCGGAGCTCACAGCTGGGAAAAGGATGTGATCGGCGGCGCCAACGGCACAGTCATGCTCGGCGTGCGCGATCCGCTCGACTTCTACGCTTACGAGGTCCACCAATATCTCGACGTCGATTCCTCCGGAACGCATCCGACCTGTGAAGGTAGGGATGGTGCGGTCGAGGCAATCGCCGGTGTCACCGCCTGGCTGAAGCGGAACCACAAGCGCGGCTTTCTCGGAGAATTCGGCGCCTCCACGGACAAGGACTGCATGAGCGGGCTGAAGGAAATCTATGCCACCATGTCAGGCAATAGCGACGTCTGGCTCGGCTGGTCCTATTGGGCGGCGGGCGAATGGTGGCCGGCAAACGAACCTTTCAACGTCCAGCCGCGCAAGGGCGAGGCCGAACGGCCGCAGATGCGGCTTCTCGCCGAAGCGGCGAAGGCCAAAGCCGGCGCCCGCGCGTGTGCCGCCGTCAAGGCAGCGGGGAACTGAGCATGGCCGTCAGCGACCACAAGGCTACGGCCTTCACTATAACAGGCAACCGGCTCGATGCCGCCGACGCGGCGTCGCACGTCGATCACGTGGTGCTCTGGCTCGGCCTGCTCTCCATGCTCTACAACGGCATTCTCGCCTTCATCAACCACAACATCATGCCGCTCTCAATGACGCATGTCGCCGCCAGCGAAGGGCTGATCCTGGCAAGCGCCATCATCTACATCCTTCACAAGGGGATCTACGAGACGGATCTGCCGGCCTTTCTCTTTCTGCTGTTCACGCTCGTGGTGACCATCTATGTCAGCGTGCTCAACCGCACGCCGTTCGTCGATCATTTCCGCAATGTGCTGATCATCTTCTGCTTTTCCGGCCTCGGCGGCTGGAGCAATGAGAGATCGATGAAGCTTGCCTTCCGCTGGGCAAGCCTCGTCGTGCTGATCTTCCTGATTTTCGAGATCGTCAGCGTGCCCTTTTATGTCAGCATCGTGCATCCGTCCGATTATTTCGCCAATACGCGCGGATTGCTGCCGCTGAGCTACAACACGACAGGCCTGTTCCAGAACGCGCTCGGTTTTCCCGAGCGCTTCTCCTTCGGCATCATCGACCACCGCTCGTCATCGATCTTCCTCGAGCAGGTGTCGCTCGCCAATTTCTGCGGCGTGATCGCAATCTATCTGATCTCCATGTGGGAAAGAATAAGCCGCTGGGATCGGCTGCTGTTCATCGCTACGGCGGTGCTGATCCTGGTGACGAACGATACGCGCACGATGCTGATCTTCTGTTTTGCCTGCATTGTCGGCTATTTCGTCTTTCCGAAGATACCGAGAAATTTCAATCTGGCACTGATGCCGCTGATCGTCGCGGCGGGATTCCTCGTCTACACCATGAAACCAAATGCGACGGGCGACAATTTCACCGGCCGCATCAACCTGACGATGAAGAAGATCATGGAGCTCGATCCGCTCGCCGTACTCGGCCTTTCTGTCGACCGGGTCGCCGAATTCGCCGACAGCGGCTACGTCTACCTGATCTACGCAGCGACGATCTTCGGCGTCATCGCCTTGTGGCTGTTCGTTTGCCTGTTTCCTGCCGGCCGCACGGCGGCGCAGCGGCGTTGCGCCCATTCACTTTCTCTTTTCATTTTTCTGAATATGATGATCGGGGGGACCGCTGTTTTCTCGATGAAGATTGCTGGCCTCCTCTGGTTCGTCGTCGGATATATGCGCTTCCACGACAGCCCGCGCATCCGGCAGGGTCGTGCGGCAGATGTAGAGAGTTGACCGCAGCAGCACGGTAGGGACCGGCGGCCGCGAGCCCTAGAACAGGATGATTTTAGGCCAGATCGGCCTAAAATCTGAATCCTGTTCTAAATCAAAAAATAGAGCATGATGTCGTCCGAAAACCGCCCACACTTTTCGGCATCATGCTCTGGAGCAAGACGCTCGATGCTTGTCCAGCTTCAATATCTGCGCGCCATTGCAGCGCTGATGGTCGTCTATTTCCATGCAATCTTGCAGCTTGCCAAAGTCAATCCCGCCGTCGATGCCACGGCCTTTCTCTATGGTGAAACCGGCGTCGACATCTTCTTCGTCCTCAGCGGTTTCGTGATGTGGCTGACGACGAGCGGGCGCGCCATGAGCCCCGTCGATTTCGCCCGCCGCCGCATCAGACGGATCGTGCCGCTCTATTGGCTGGCGACGTTGTTTTCGGCTGTTGTGGCGCTGCTGGCGCCGTCGCTCTTGAAGTCAACGATATTCGATCTTCCGCATCTCGTCGCCTCGCTGTTCTTCCTGCCCTGGGCCAATGCCGCCGATCCCGGCACGATCACACCGGTCGTCGTGCCGGGCTGGACGCTGAATTACGAGATGTTCTTCTATTTCGTGTTTGCGCTCTTGCTGCCGCTTTCGGAAGCACGCCGGATTCCGGCGATGTTTGCCGTCTTTGCCGTGATTCTGATTGCCTGCCGGCTGCTGCCGGAAACGACGGCCACCCGGTTCTACGGCGAGCCGATCATGCTGGAGTTTCTCGCCGGCGTCGTGCTCGGCCGGCTTTACGGGCAGAAGATCGTCCTGCCGAACCGCTGGGCATGGGCCGCACTCGCCACCGGCTTTGCGTTCCTCTTCGTCAACGAAGCGCTGATGCCGCCAGAGAGCCGGTTCTACGCCTGGGGAGTCCCGGCGATCTTCATCATCTACGGCGTGGTTTCCATCGACTTTTCCCGGCTACCGGTTCTGGGGTGGCTGAATTATCTCGGCGACTGCTCCTACAGCATCTATATCACCCACGCCTTCACCCTGGCTTTCCTGAGGGTCGTCGCCGACCGCCTGCCGATCGGCATCCTGCAGCAGCCGGTGCTTTTCGTGATCTTCTCGCTCGTGCTTTCATCGATCGGCGGCGCCATCATCCACGAAATCACCACGCCCCGCCGGAAAGTGGCGGTGGCGAGCCGTCCACCCGCCTGACTTTCGCATCGAAGGCGAGAATACGCATGCAGGCGGCGCTGGCGGCACAGTTTTTCGCGCAAGTTCTTCTAAGCTGCGGGCCTGGCAATGAGAGAACTTGCAGAAACGTGATGGTTTCTCTTGCAATTTGTCGCATGAATGAAAGTGCGCCGACCTATTCGCGGCCGGGGCTTTGATCTAAGCACGGCGGCGGCCTTCAAGAGGGAAGAGGGAGAGACATGACAAACTATGTATTGACGGTATCCTGCAAATCGACGCGCGGCATCGTGGCGGCGATTTCGAGCTATCTGGCCGAGAAGGGCTGCAACATCATCGACAGCTCGCAATTCGATGATCTCGATACCGGCAAGTTCTTCATGCGCGTCAGCTTCATTTCGGAAGAGGGCCTGTCCGGCTCCGCGATCAGCGCCGATTTTGCCGCAGTCGCCGCGCCCTTCGAGATGGACTACGAATTCCACGACAGCGAGACGCGCATGAAGGTGCTCCTGATGGTGTCGCGCTTCGGCCATTGTCTCAACGACTTGCTCTACCGCTGGAAGATCGGCGCGCTGCCGATCGACATCGTCGGCGTCGTCTCCAACCATTTCGACTACCAGAAGGTCGTGGTCAATCACGACATTCCCTTCCACCACATCAAGGTGACCAAGGAGAACAAGCCGCAGGCCGAAGCCCAGCTCGTCGATCTCGTCAACCAGACCGGCACCGAGCTCATCGTGCTCGCCCGCTACATGCAGGTTCTCTCCGATCAGCTCTGCAAGCAGATGTCGGGCAAGATCATCAACATCCACCATTCCTTCCTGCCGTCCTTCAAGGGCGCCAATCCCTATAAGCAGGCCTATCAGCGCGGCGTCAAGCTGATCGGCGCCACCGCCCATTACGTCACCGCCGATCTCGACGAAGGCCCGATCATCGAGCAGGATACGGCGCGCATCACCCATGCGCAGTCGCCCGACGATTATGTCTCGATCGGCCGCGACGTCGAAAGCCAGGTGCTGGCACGGGCCATCCACGCCCATATCCATCACCGCACCTTCATCAACGGCAACCGCACCGTCGTCTTCCCGGCAAGCCCCGGAAGCTATGCCTCCGAACGCATGGGTTGAGTGAAGGCAGGGACCTGCATCTCTTTTGTTCGTGGACGGCGATCTCCCGTTGCCTCCCAGCAGTAAGTATTTGATTATCTCGCCAACAGATCATCGAATCATGCTGCGGGAGGGGTGCCATGACCGACGAGGTGCTTGTTGATCGCATGGCGCTGCCGCGTCCCGACGTTAGCGTCGCGGACGCGGAAGAGATCCTCCTTACCCATTACGGCCTCTCCGGCGTGGCTGCCGAGCTCGGCAGCCAGCAGGATCGGAACTACCGCGTCGATACCGCGAGCGGCCGCTACGTCCTGAAAATCTGCCACGCCGCCTACGAGGCCCGCGAACTCGAAGCGCAGAATGCCGCGATCCATCACCTCAGGAGCAAGGAAAACGCGCCGCGCGTTCCCGATGTGATCCCCGCCAAAGACGGGCAGGAGATCGTTAGCGTGACGCTGCGGGAGCGGAATTATCAGGTCCGGCTGCTGGAATATCTGGAAGGCCAGGGCCTGACGGGACTGACATATGTGGCCCCGGCTTCCGTTGCGGCCCTGGGCGCGCTCTGTGCGCGGCTGGCGCAGGCGCTTGCCGATTTCAGCCATCCCGGCCTCGATCGCAGCCTGCAATGGGATCTCCGGCGCGCCGGGCCGGTCGCCGTGCAGCTGCTTTCAGCCATCACCGACAGCGCCGCGCGCGACCGGATCGCCAAGACCATGGTGATGGCCGTTCGCCGCATCCAGCCCTTGGCGCCGTCGCTTCGGCTGCAGGCCGTGCATCACGACGTCACCGGCGACAATGTCGTCGGCCATCGCAACGCCCGCGGCCACACGATTCCCGACGGGGTGATCGATTTCGGCGACATCATCCGCGGCTGGCTGGTCGGCGATCTCGCCGTCACCTGCGCTTCGCTGCTGCATCAGGCGGACGGCGACCCTTTTCATATCCTGCCCGCCGTCACCGCCTATCAGGCGATCTATCCGCTGAGCGAGGACGAACTGAAGGCGCTGTGGCCGCTGGTCGTCGCCCGCGCGGTCATTCTGGTCGCAAGCAGCGAGCAGCAGATTTCACTCGATCCCGACAATGATTATGTCCGCGGCAATCTCGACCATGAGCGGGCGATCTTCGATACGGCAATGTCGGTTCCCTTCGAACTGATGGAAGCGGCGATCCTCAAGGCGGCGGGCACCGAGACCGCCGCTCTGCAAGCGTCGGAATGGCAGCCTCTGCTGCCCGATATCGATCCCGACGGGATCGCCTATGTCGATCTCGGGGTGCAGAGCCCGCATTTTTCGGCCGGCAACTGGCTGAACGCCGATATGGACTGGCGGCTGCTCGCCCGCGCCGCGACCGAGAACGGCGCAGCCGCAACCCGCTACGGCGAATACCGGCTGTCCCGCGCCGGCCTCGGAAGCGCCAAGGCCCAGGCGACCTGCGCCCTGCATGTCGATATATGCCTTGCCGCCGGAAGCGCGGCTGCCGCCCCCTTTGCCGGCCGTATCGGCTGGAAGGAGCAGCACCTGACACTGACCAGCGAAAATATCACGCTGCATCTCGACGGGCTCGACGCTGCGGTCGAGGATGGGGCGGAGGTCGCCGCCGGCGATCCGCTCGGCGCGGTTTTCGGGAAATCTCCATCGCTCGGCGGGCTGCGTGTCCAGCTCTGCAGCGTCGCGGGGCTCGAACCACCGCTTTTTGCCACACCGCGTGAAACTGCGGCCTGGTCGGTGCTCTGCCCTTCGCCTTCGCTGCTTCTCGGCAGGGACGCCGATGCGCCGCAGCCGGAAACCGATAAGCTGCTGGCCAGGCGCCAGGCGCACCTCGCGGGCGCGCAGAAAAACTATTACGCAACGCCGCCGCAGATCGAGCGCGGCTGGAAAGAATATCTGTTCGATGTCGAGGGCCGCGCCTATCTCGACATGGTCAACAACGTCACCATCCTCGGCCATGGCCACCCCAGGCTCGCGGCGGCGATCAATTCCCAGTGGCTGCGGCTGAACACCAATTCACGCTTTCACTATGCCGCGATCACGGAATTTTCCGAACGTCTCGCCGCCCTTGCGCCGGACGGACTCGACACGGTCTTCCTCGTCAACAGCGGCTCGGAGGCGAACGATCTGGCGATCCGGCTGGCGCAGGCCCATAGCGGCGCCCCGAACATGCTCTGCCTGCTCGAAGCCTATCACGGCTGGTCGGCGGCGAGCGATGCCGTCTCCACCTCGATCGCCGACAATCCGCAAGCTCTGACCACCCGGCCGGACTGGGTGTATGCCGTCGTTTCGCCGAACACCTATCGCGGCGCGTTCCGTGGTCCCGATACGGCGGCGAGCTATCTGCATGCGATAACGCCGGCGCTGGAGGCGATCGACGCTGGCGGCGAGGGCCTGGCGGGTTTCATCTGCGAATCGGTCTATGGCAATGCCGGCGGCATCCCGCTGCCGGACGGTTATCTCAGGGATGTCTATACGCAGGTGCGCGCCCGCGGCGGGCTTTGCATCGCCGACGAAGTGCAAGTCGGTTACGCCAGGCTCGGCCATTATTTCTGGGGCTTCGAGCAGCAGGGGGTGGTGCCCGACATCGTCACCATCGCCAAGGGCATGGGCAACGGCCATCCGCTCGGCGCCGTCATCACCACGCGCGAGATCGCCGAATCGCTGGAGAAAGAAGGCAGTTTCTTTTCCTCGACCGGCGGCAGCCCGGTCAGCTGCGCCGCCGGCATGGCGGTGCTCGACATCATGGCCGAGGAGGAGCTGCAGGAAAACGCCCGAACGGTCGGCGATCATCTGAAGGGGCGGCTTGCCGCGCTGATCGACCGCCATCCGATCGCCGGCGCCGTCCATGGCATGGGGCTTTATCTCGGCCTTGAATTCGTGCGCGACAGAACGACGCTGGAGCCGGCGACGGAAGAAACCGCAGCGATCTGCGACCGGCTTCTCGAACTCGGCGTGATCATGCAGCCGACGGGCGATCACCAAAATGTGCTGAAGATCAAACCGCCGCTCTGCCTCAGCACCGAAAACGCGGATTTCTTCGCCGACATGCTGGAAAAGGTGCTCGATGAAGGCTGGTGACACAGGGTTTTCGGCGTTAACCAAATCGGTCATTTCGCGGCACTTCGATTTTTAATGATGCGGCCCATTGCCTGAATCGGACGGGCTTCCTATGTCTGCTGCGACGATCGATCGATTGCGATTCTGTCACGCGAATTTTACGAAGAGCTGATATGTTTCTTTCCGTAAGTTCAGATAGTGCGGAATTAATTTTTTCGGATCGTCGATATTTTGACACGTTTCGGAATATGTTTCCGACAGGCTATCGGGTAATCTCTACTAAGTTAGTAGATATTGAAGACAGCCTTCACCGGTCCCGGGTCATGCCGGGGCCTAGCAAGCGCAACGCCAACACAAGGAACGAGACATGATAGACATCGATATTCTCGCCACTGTCCTTGGGCGATCCGTGCTTGGCAATGACCGTCCGGGCGCCCTCTCCCGCCCGAACTGTCGAATGTGACGTTCGTCCTCCTTTCAACGGTACCAGACAAGTCAATTCGCCATGGCTGCGCATTTCGCGCGGCAGGAGTTCTATCTATGAAGAAGCAAGTTATCGAATATGCAGGCGTCCCCGTCGGGATTGTCATTCCGGATGAAGACCGGTTGAAATTCATCGCCGTGAAATTCCACGTGCACGACCTCGACGAACAGCGGTTCGGCTCGCCCGATGAGGTGCGGCTGGCAATTCACGACCTGATGACCCGCCGTCATCCGAAGCCGCTTCATGCCTGACGGCATGCGGCCGCTGCCGACTGTCGCGGCTTTTCCGATGTGACCGGTCCTGCCACAGGGGCCGGTCTTGTTTTTTGAGGGCAATTGCAGTCCTATCGGCCGGATCAGCGCCACCAGGATCAGCCCTTGCCCGATCTTCTCAATCTGCTCACCGATATCGAAGGTGTTTCCGTCGGCCATGCGACCGACCTTGCGCTCGGTTCCGGCGTCACGGTTATCGTCTTCGACGAACCGGCCGTCGCATCCGGCACGGTGCTGGGAGGCGCGCCCGGCGGGCGCGACACCAGCCTGCTCGACCCATCCATGACTGTCAGCGCCGTCGATGCCTTCGTGCTTTCGGGCGGCTCCGCCTTCGGGATGGATGCCGCGGGCGGCGTGCAATCCGGCCTGCGCGAAGCCGGCCGCGGTTTTGCAGTCGGGCCGGTCAGGATTCCGATCGTGCCGCAGGCGATCCTGATGGACCTGCTGAACGGCGGCAACAAGGATTGGGGCCTTCACGCCCCCTATCGCGACATGGGCTATGCGGCATTGAAGGCCGCCATCAAGGGCGCATTCGCGCTCGGGACCGTCGGCGCCGGCACGGGAGCAACGACGGCAACCTTCAAGGGCGGGCTCGGCTCGGCAAGCGCCGTCAGCAGCGCCGGGCATCGTGTGGCAGCGATCGTCGCCGTCAATGCGCTCGGTTCGGCAACGATCGGCGACGGACCGCATTTCTGGGCGGCGCCCTTCGAAAAGAACGGCGAATTCGGCGGCCTCGGCATGCCTGCAGCAGTCGACCATCGGATGCGGCTCAAAGGGATGAGTGCGCCCGCGACGACGATCGGCGCGGTGGTGACCGACGCACAGCTGACCAAGGCCGAAGCGCACCGGCTTTCGCTCGCCGGCCATGACGGCCTTGCCCGAGCGCTGCTGCCAGCGCACCTGCCGCTTGACGGCGACACCGTCTTTGCCGCGTCGACAGCCAGGCATCAACGAGACGATATGGCAAGCCTGATGGAGCTTTGTCATCTTGCCGCTGTCGTCATGGCGCGGGCGGTCGCCCGCGGCGTCTATGAGGCAACCGCCCTTGCCGCCGAAGGCGCAAAAGGCATGGCGCGACCGCTACCCGAACGCCGGTTGATTGGATAGGGTCGCACCTGGAACAAAAAGGCCGAATGGCGGAGAGACGTGAATGCAGATCCGGGCGCTGATGTATTTCGACGAGTTGGTCAGGACCAATTCGATACGCCAGGCCGCCGAGAACCTCAACGTCGCGCCGACGGCGATCAGCCGGCAGATCGAAAACCTGGAATCTCATTTCGGCGCGCCGCTCGTCGAGCGCAGCTCGCGCGGCGTCAAGCTGACGGCCGCCGGTGAGCTGCTTGCCGCCCGCGCCGGGCGGACGCTGCGCGAACTCGATCACGTCCAGCAGCTGATCGAAGACCTGAAGGGGCTGCAACACGGCCATGTCAGCATCTATGCCAATGGCGCCACCGTCACCAATCTGCTGGCACCGGCGCTCGCCGAATTCAGTCTGCAATACCCAAAACTGCGTTTCAAGGTGACGATCACCAGTGCGCGGCAGGCAGTCGACGCCGTCAGCAGCGCCGAGGCGGATATCGCCGTGACGCTGTTTGCCCCCGTTATGTCGGGCACCAGCGTCCGGCTGCGTTCCGAGATCGCCTATGATCTGATCGTCACGCCGCAGCATCCGGCTGCCGCGCAAGTCGATATCAGCCTGAGAAAGCTTGCAGACTACCCGTTGGCGCTGCCCGAGCATTCCTTCGGCTTCCGCCAGGCCTTCGATGCGCTGGTCGAAAAGGAGGGGCTGGACCTCGATCCCGTCTTCGTCACGAGCTCGATCGAGATGCTGAAGGAGCTTGTGCTCAGCGGCGCTGCCGCCACGTTGCTGCCGGCGCTTGCCGTTCGCCGCGAGATCGAAGCCGGCCAGCTGCGTGCCATCCCGCTTGCCGGCAAGAGCGGCATCCGCACCCATATCGATCTCTGCGTCGCGCCGGACCGGAAACTGTCTTTCGCGGCGGCGACACTGGTCGATTTCATCGAAGATTTCATGCGCGACCGTACGGGCCGCCGGTTGCAGACCAAAGCCTAGCGCCTGCCCTTGCATTTTCGGCGGATTTGCGGTGTAGCTTTTTTAGCTACACGGAGCGCAGAAAATTATCATAATGTGTGCACGTCGTAAGCCGCAGCCTATTGATGAAGGCCTTCGCCCGCGCGCGGCCAGACAGGAATATGATGATCAAGCTTTCCTTCGTGCCTTCGGCGCGCTTCGCCCGGCAGTCTTCCCTCAGTGCCGTGCTTTCGGCGGGACTCGTGATGGCGGCGATGGCGCCGGCCGAAGCGGCGAAGACCACTCTCAATCTCGGCATGAGCGTCGAGCCGACCGGACTCGATCCGACGATCGCGGCACCGGTCGCGATCGGCCAGGTGACCTGGCAGAACGTGTTCGAGGGCCTCGTGAGGATCGACCAGGCCGGCAAGGTTCAGCCGCAGCTGGCGAAAAGCTGGGAGATTTCACCGGACGGGCTGACCTATACGTTCAAGCTGCAGAGCGGCGTCAGATTCCATGACGGCGAAGCCTTCGATGCCGCCGTCGCCAAATTTTCGCTCGACCGCGCCCGCGGACCGGATTCGGTCAATCCGCAGAAACGCTTCTTCGCCTCGATCGCCTCCATCGACACGCCCGACGCCGAAACGCTGGTGCTGCACCTCTCGGCGCCGACCGGCAGCCTGATTTACTGGCTCGGCTGGCCGGCCTCGGTGATGGTCGGTCCGAAGACGGCCGCCAAGGACAAGGTGACGCCGATCGGCACCGGCCCGTTCAAATTCGCGGGCTGGGCGAAGGGCGACAAGGTCGAGCTCGAAAGAAATGCCGATTACTGGAACAAGGACGCGGCCGCCAGGCTCGACAAGGTGACCTTCCGCTTCATCGCCGATCCGCAGGCGCAGGCCGCGGCGCTGAAAGCCGGCGATCTCGATGCGTTTCCGGAATTTGCGGCACCCGAGCTGATGAGTTCCTTCGACAGCGATGCCAGGCTCGTCACCAGGATCGGCAATACCGAACTCAAGGTCGTTGCCGGCATGAACAATGCCAAGAAGCCTTTCGACGACAAGCGCGTGCGCCAGGCGCTGATGATGGCGATCGACCGCAAGACGGTGATCGACGGAGCCTGGTCCGGCCTCGGCACGCCGATCGGCAGCCACTACACGCCGAACGATCCGGGCTATCAGGATATGACCGGCGTGCTTCCCTACAACGTCGAGAAGGCCAAGGCGCTGCTTGCCGAGGCCGGCTATCCCAACGGCTTCACCTTCACCATCAAGACGCCGCAGATGGCTTATGCGCCGCGCAGTGCCGAGGTGATGCAGGCGATGCTGGCCGAGACCGGCGTGACGATGAATATCGAGCCAACGGAATTTCCGGCGAAATGGGTCCAGGACATCATGAAGGACCGCAACTTCGACATGACCATCGTGGCCCATGCCGAGCCGCTCGACATCGATATCTACGCGCGCGATCCCTATTACTTCAACTACAAGAACCCTGATTTCAACGCGCTGATGAAGAAAGTCCAGGAGACCACGGATCCGGCTGCGCAGAATGCGATCTACGGGCAAGCGCAGAAGATCCTCGCCGAGGACGTGCCGGCGCTCTACCTTTTCGTCATGCCGAAGCTCGGCGTCTGGGACAGGAAGCTGAAGGGGCTGTGGGAGAACGAACCGATTCCGTCCAATGTGCTGTCTGGGGTTTCTTGGGAAGAGTAGGCATCGTTGAATGCGTGAGGCGCAGAGATGAGCGAAGGAATGCCGGGCGGCGAACCGTTCAATGCCGGTCACTGCCCTCTCCATCCCTCAGTCCTGTGCTCGTCACAGGAATCCAGTGCGCCCAAGTCCTTGGGCGCGAAAGACTCTTTCGACCGGATGAGAGACACTCACGGCGCGGACGCGCCGTGGCTGGATTCCTGTGACAAGCACAGGAATGTGGATGGGTGGGGTGGCGGTCGCGTCACTTCGAAAGCTTGGCGAGGGGGCTACCACGCGGTCCCAGAAGCCAGTCCGGCAGCGTGGCTCACATGATCGCACTGCTCGCCCGCCGTCTCGCCGGTCTTCTCCTCACCCTTTTCATCGTCTCGCTGCTGATTTTCACCGTCATGGATCTCCTGCCCGGCGATCCCGCCGCGATCATGCTCGGCACCTCGGCAAGCCCGGAGACGCTGGCGGCGCTGCGGCGCGATCTCGGACTCGACCAACCGCTCATCCTCCGTTACGGGCAATGGTTG
Source organism: Rhizobium sp. R339 (assembly GCF_002211395.1). NCBI lineage: Bacteria > Pseudomonadati > Pseudomonadota > Alphaproteobacteria > Hyphomicrobiales > Rhizobiaceae > Rhizobium > Rhizobium sp. R339. Next base: position 191,340 of record NZ_LOKV01000023.1, on the reverse strand, counting down.
GCCGGCGTATTTTCCGGCGATCTCGGGCAGTCCTACACTTACGGCGTCCCGGTCGCGGGGCTGATCGTCGAGCGGCTGGCGGTGACCCTGCCGCTGGCGCTGATGGCGATCGTGCTTTCGGTGGCGATCGCCTTGCCGCTCGGCGCGCTGGCCGCCGCCCGGCGCGGCGGCTTCCTCGCCGTCATCGCAACAGTCTTTTCGCAAATCAGCATCGCCGTGCCCGGCTTCTGGGTCGGCCTGCTGCTGATCATCCTGTTTTCCACGACGCTCGGGCTGATGCCGGCAGGCGGCTTTCCAGGCTGGAGCGCCGGCCTTCTGCCGGCATTGCAGGCGCTTGTTATGCCGGCCGTCGCACTGGCAATGCCGCAGGCCGGCGTGTTGACGCGCGTCGCGCGCTCCGCGGTGCTGGAGACGATGCATGAGGATTTCGCCCGCACCGCGGTGGCCAAGGGGCTTTCGCGCAGCGCGGTCCTGTGGCGGCATATCGTGCCGAATGCGCTGATCCCGATCCTCACGGTGATCGGGCTGCAATTCACCTTCCTCGTCGCCGGCGCCGTGCTGGTGGAAAACGTCTTCAACCTGCCCGGCCTTGGACGGTTGGCGCTTCAGGCGCTCGCCCAGCGCGATATCATCGTGATGCAGGATGTCGTGCTGTTCTTCGCGGCACTGGTCATCGTGATGAATTTCATCATCGATCTCTCCTACCCGGCGATCGATCCCCGGATGAGAAAGGCGGCCTGAGAATGGCGCCCGTCATCTCCTCCGCTCCCCCCTCTCGCCGCCGGGGTTTTAAACTTAGCCGGCGAATGAATTTGATTTCGGGAGCCGTCATCATCGGCACGCTGATCGCCGTCGCGTTGCTGTCGCTCGTCTGGACGCCGTTGCCGCCGGCGAAAATGCAGATCGTGCACAAGCTCCAGCCGCCGCTTGCCTTCGGCCTGCTCGGTACGGATCAGTTGGGCCGCGACGTGCTGTCGATGCTGATGGCGGGGTGCTGGAACTCGCTCTCCATCGCCATCACCGCTTTCGCCATCGGCGGGACGCTCGGCTCGATCGCCGGAATTTCGGCAGCCGCGATCCGAGGCCCATTCGAAGCACTGCTGATGCGGATCTGCGACGTCATCTTCGCATTGCCGCCGATCCTCTCCGCCATGATGCTCGGCGCCTTTCTTGGTCCGGGGCGGTTCACCGCGATTACCGCGATCGCCGTTTTCATGGTACCCGTCTTTGCCCGGGTGACGCTTGCCGCCTCGCTGCAGGCCTGGAGCCGCGATTATGTCACCGCGGCGCGCGCCATCGGCAATACGCGGCTTTCCATTTCGCTGCGGCACGTGCTGCCAAACATCTTGAGCGCGATCATCGTGCATGGCGCGATCCAGCTGGGGCTCGCGATCCTGACCGAAGCGGGTCTGAGCTTCCTTGGGCTCGGCATGGCGCCGCCGGCCCCGAGCTGGGGCCGCATGCTGGCCGATGCGCAGACCTATCTGGGAGCGGCCCCTTGGCTGGCGATCCTGCCCGGCCTTGCCATCGCGCTTGCGGTCTTCGGCTTCAACATGCTCGGCGACGGGTTGCGCGATCTCCTCGATCCGCGCGAGGCCAACCGCTGATCAGGCGATCGGGCGGCGATAGCCGGTCGGCTTCTCGTAGAGCGAGCCGATGCGCCTGACGGCAGCCTCGAAATTCTCGCGCGCCACCGTCATGCTGTAGCCGTTGGCGTGGATGATCGTTTCCCGATCCTCGAAGACGGCGACATGGCCCTTCCAGAACACCAGGTCGCCGCGGCGAATTTCGGAACGATCGATCGGCTCGCCGAGACCTGCCGCCTGCATGTCGGTATCGCGCGGCGCATGCCTGCCCGTCATCAGCATCGCAAGCTGGATGAGGCCGGAGCAATCGATGCCGAGGCCGGAACGCCCGCCCCAGAGATAGGGTGCTTCGAGAAAACGGGCGACGATGTCGACATAGTCAGCTCCGTCGAGCGCGCCGATCGGCTGGACATGCCGGGAAAAGAGCGCCGTTCCATCCTCCAGCACGACATACCGATTGCCGCGCGCCGCCGCCTCGCCTGCCACATGAACACGGCTTCCCATCGAAAGAATGGCCTGATGAGGTTTACGCAGTTCCGGTTCCGGATAGACGAAACTGCGCTGCACGGTAACGATATGGGTCGGCGCCGGCTTGCCTTCTAAAAGCGCTTCTGCCGGGAGATAGCCGACGTAACCATCGGACGCCGCTTTCACCCAGCACCAGCCGCCGGCGCGATCGAAAACAGTCACCTCTTCGCCCAGCAGCAGTTCCGTATCGATGCCGCGCGCAAAATCCGGTGCAGGCCGCAAGGGCACGACGGGAACGGCGACCCGCGCCGGGGCGCCTTTAACGAAGCGCGACGCCTCGACCTTGCCTTCAAGTCCCGCTTCCGCGAGATCCGGCCGATAGGCATGCAGGCGGCGGTCGAGTATCGTCATTGGTGTCCTCTCAGATCGGCAGCCTGCGACCCTGATCGCGGACGAGATCGCCAAGCTTTTCCAGATAAAGCGCGCCGCCGACGGTGCGCTTGATGATCACATTACGCCGGTCGGCATCGTCGCGCACGCGATCGACCAGGCCCATCTCGCCCATGGTATCGAGCGCGCGGGTAATGACCGGCTTGGTGACACCGAGCGTGGCGGCAAGCCCGCGTACCGTGTGCGGCGGCGGCACCAGATAAATATGCAGCAGGATCGCCATCTGGCGCAACGTCAAATCGCGGTCATCGTGGCGCACCTGATCGAGCGCCACGCCATGCCAAAGCCCCAGGGCCTGCGAGGCGGTCAGTTCGATCGGCACGGCCCCTCCGGAAAATCGTTACGCTAGCGTTCCATTTTCCGGCAGTTGCCATACACATGCAAGGGGCGGCAGAAACTGCCGCCCCTTAGGGTGAATAAAATTTTAACGATCGGCCTAAAGCGCATCGCGATCTCTCGCTCCCGGCGCTTTAGGTCCTTGTCTTTGAGCGTGTCGTTGCCGCAAAACCGCTGCACACTTCTGCGCGACATGCTCATCTTGCCGTCTGGCGAATATGGTGGAAAAGCGCGCGTATTGCCTGCGCCTCGCCGCCGCCCGGTGAGTGCGGCCGCTCGGACTGGGCCCAGCCGTAAATATCGAAATGCGCCCAGCTCTTCGTCTTGCTGACGAAACGCTTGAGGAAGAGCGCCGCCGTAATCGCCCCCGCCATGCCGCCGGCCGGGGCGTTTGTCAGGTCGGCGAATTTGGTGCGGATATCCTTTTCGTAGCCGGCATAAAGCGGCAGGCGCCAGATCGGATCGTCGGTTTCGAGGCTGGCCTCGGTCAGGTCATGCGCCAGATTGGCGTCGTCGGTGAAAAAGGGCGGCAGATCCGGACCGAGCGCGACGCGGGCAGCTCCCGTTAGCGTCGCCATATCAATCAGCAGGTCGGGTTCCTCCTCGTCGGCATAGGCGAGCGCATCTGCAAGAATCAGCCGGCCTTCGGCATCGGTATTGTCGATCTGGACGGTCAGCCCCTTGCGGCTGCGGTAGATGTCGCCGGGACGGAAGGCATTGGACGAGATCGCATTTTCGACGACCGGGATGATGACGCGCAGATCGACCTTCAGTTTGGCGTCCATGATCATCAGGGCAAGGCCCATGACATTGGCGGCGCCGCCCATGTCCTTCTTCATCAGCAGCATGGAGGCGGCTGGCTTGATGTCGAGGCCGCCGGTATCGAAGCAGACGCCCTTGCCGACGAGCGTCACCTTGCGATGGCCCTTCTTGCCCCAGCGCAGCTCAAGGAGGCGCGGCGCATCGGCGCTGGCGCGGCCGACGGTGTGGACCAGCGGGAAATTCTGCTCGAGCAGCTCGTCGCCCGATATGACCGACATCTCCGCCTTGTAATGCTGGGCCAGCCCACGGAACGCGGCTTCGAGCTGTTCCGGCCCCATATCGTTGGTCGGGGTGTTGATGAGGTCGCGGGCGAGAAAGACGCCGGCGAGCTGGCGTTTGATATCGGCGGCGTCGGCATCCCGGGGAATCATCAGCGTCGCCGCCGTCGATTTTTCGGATTTATAGCGGTCGAAACGATAGCTGCCGAGGCCGAAGCCGAGGGCCAGACGATTTGCCGTCAGCGGCGCGGTCTCGATGTGCCAGTCGCCGGCCGGCAGCGCGCGCGCAAGCCTGCCGGTGATGTATGGCAGTTCGGACGGATTGGTGCCGAGACCGTAAAGCGCGCCGCCAAGATGGCCTTCGGCCGTCGGGATCAGCAGCAGCGATCCGCTTTCGGCCTTGAACCCTGCCTTTTTCGCCCAGTCGAGCGCGATCGGATCGATCGTGCCGGTTTCGATATGGGCGGGGGTGACGGCAAAGATCGGCAGCGTCGAACCGCCCTTCGTGTTGAAGGGGGTCGGTCTCTCGATAAACTGATAGGGGGCCATGATTGTCCTTCGGCGGTCGTCAGGAATCACTCCTTAACGGTCTGTTAGGGTTAACAGACTATTGCTGGAGTGAAGATTGCGTCAAACCTTTCCCTGTTCCGCGTTCGAGGTCAGGCGCCGATTTTGGAATCCGGGAACGCGTCATGCCTGCCTCGCTCACCACCACATTCACCAATCGTATCCTGCAAGGTGCTGCGGCATCGCTGGTCATCCTGGCGCTTGCCGGTTGCTCGACGACCAAGGACCGGATGACGACGGGTTCGGTGCCGAAGATTACAAAGCCGGTCGAAGAGATGGACGCGACCGAGCTGCGCTCGGCGACGGACCGGATCGGCCAGGCCTATGAGAAGAACCCGCGCGATCCCGTCAACGGCGTCAACTATGCCAATCTCTTACGCATGAACGGGCGCGATGCCCAGGCGCTCGCCGTCATGCAGCAGGTGGCAATCGCCAATCCCGGCGACCGCAATGTGCTGGCCGCCTACGGCAAGGCGCAGGCCGCCGCCGGCCAGTTCGAGCAGGCGCTCAACACGATCGGCCGCGCCCAGACGCCCGACCGCCCGGACTGGCGGCTGATCTCGGCCGAAGGCGCGATCCTCGACCAGATGGGCAAGGCAACAGACGCCAGGAAACGCTACCGCGACGCGCTCGACATCCAGCCGAACGAACCTTCGATTCTTTCCAATCTCGGCATGTCCTATGTGCTGACCGGCGACCTGCGCACGGCCGAAACCTATCTACGGTCCGCCGCCAGCCAGCCGACAGCCGACAGCCGCGTCAGGCAGAACCTCGCCCTCGTCGTCGGCCTGCAGGGACGCTTCCCTGAGGCCGAGCAGATCGCGCGGCGCGAACTTTCGCCGCAGCAGGCCGATGCCAATGTCGCCTATCTCAGAAGCATGCTCTCGCAGCAAAACTCCTGGCAGAAGCTCGCCGCCAAGGACAAAACTCCGGGCGCGGCGGATGGCGGCAATACCAACTAAACAATGTTTAGCGGACGCTGAGGCCTGAAAGAATGAGACGCAGGCCAAGGCCGCCCATGACGGCGCCGGCGGCCCGGTCGATCCAGCCCTTGGCAGCCAGATAGAGCCGCCGCGGGTGGCGGGCCGAAAAGGCGAGCTCCACGATCGAATACCACCCCGCCTCCACCGCAAAGACGCCGAGCGGCAGCGCGACGACCAGATCGAGCGGCACGTCCCTCGGCAGCAGTGCCGCAAAAAGGCTGGCGTAGACGATGATGGTCTTCGGGTTGCTGAGCTGCGTCAGCAATGCGGTCGTGAAGCTGCGCAGAGGGGCGCGGCGGCCATTGACGGCGTCGGAAACCTCGAGCGGTTCGCCCGCACCCTTCCAGATATTGACCGCGATATAGACAAGATAGGCGCCGCCCGCGACCTTGAGCAGCACATAGAGCCATTCGAACTGCGACAGCAGCGCGTCAGACCGGCGAGCGCCAGCGCGGCAAAAACGACGCCGCCGGCGCCCATGCCCAATGCGGCCGCAAGCCCATCCAGTCTTGAACGGGAGATGGCAATCCGGGAGACGACGACAAAGCTTGGGCCGGGGCTCATCGCACCGACGATCAAGGCTGCCATGATGCTGATGAAAACACCTGCGGAAGACATCGAAACCTCTCTTTCGAGACCGGATGGAAGCCGGGCGTCGAAATACATTCCCTGTTTATCAGCTATGCCAGCGCCGGTCACGCAGTCTGGGTCTTCGATGTCGCGGTGCGGCGCCGGAATAACCGTCAGAACCTGTCGGCCACCTGGATGCCGGCCGGGCCGAGAATGACGGCGATCAGCACCGGCAGGAAGAACAGGATCATCGGCACCGTCAGTTTCGGCGGCAGCGCGGCCGCCTTCTTTTCCGCTTCGTTCATCCGTTCGTCGCGGCCTTCCTGAGCGAGAACGCGCAGAGCCTGCGCGATGGGGGTGCCGTAACGGTCCGCCTGGATCAGGGCCTGGGTCACCGACCGCACCAGCTCGAGCTGCGTGCGCGTGGCGAGATTTTCGAGCGCCACGCGGCGATCGGGCAGGAAAGAGAGCTCGGCCGTGGTCAGTACCATCTCCTCGGCGAGCGGCGGCGACTGCTCCCCGAGTTCTTCGGACACGCGGCGCATCGCCGCCTCGATCGAGATGCCGGATTCGACGCAGATCAGCATCAGGTCCAGCGCATCCGGCCAGGCGCGCTTGATCGAGTGCTGGCGCTTGGTCACGCTGTTCGAAATATAGATATTCGGCGCGTAGAATCCGAGATATCCGATACCGATGACGGCCAGTAAGCGCATGGGCATGCCGCGATCGGCAAGCCCGCCGAGACCGAAGACCCAGAAGGCGGCAAGCGCCAGGAAAAGGAAAGGCAGCAGGAAACGCGCCGCAAGGAAGGTATTCAGAGCATTTTCCGAACGGAAGCCGGCGGACTTGAGCTTGTTGACCGTATTTTCGTCGACGAGCGCCTTGCGCAGGTTGAAGCGCTCGACGATCTGGCGGACCGGGCGGCTGTTCTGTGTCCTCAACGACGCCTTGCTGGCGCCGGGTTCCGCGTTCATGCGGGCACGTTCGCGGGCACGGATCTGTTCGCGCTCGGTCGACACGGCCTTCATGCGCTTGTTGAGATCGCCACGCTCGAAGAATGGAATGGCGATCGTATAAAATGTGGCGAAAACGGCGATCGCGACGAAGACGGCAATCAGCATGCTCGGATTGGTCAACGTTGCGGCAAGGTCCTGCGACATGGTGCTTCCTTCCCGCTAAATGTCAAAATTGACCATGTTGCGCATGACGAAAATGCCGATCGACATCCAGATCGCGGAGACGCCCATGATGAAATGGCCGCGCGGATCGGTGAAAAGAACCATCATGTAATTCGGCGAGGTGAGGTAGACGAGGGTCGCGACGATGAAAGGCAGAGCGCCGATGATAACGGCCGATGCCTTGGCTTCCATGGAGAGCGCCGAAACCTTGGCCTTCATCTTCCGGCGATCACGCAAAACCTTCGAGAGATTGCCGATCGCTTCCGAGAGATTACCGCCGGCCTGCGACTGAATGGCGATGACGATGGCGAAGAAGTTGACTTCCTGGAGCGGCATCTGGTTCGTCATACGGGCGCAGGCGTCAGGAATGCTCAATCCCACCTGCTGCGCCTCGATGACGCGGCGGAACTCGCTCTTGACCGGCTCTACGCCTTCGGTCGCGATGAGACGGATCGCATCGTTGAGGGGCAGGCCCGATTTGATCGAACGGGTGATGACGTCGAGCGCGTTGGGGAATTCGTTGAGGAACTTGTTCTGGCGGCGCTTGATGAGGAAACCGACGATCCAGCGCGGCAGACCGAGCCCGGCGACGACGGCGATGCCGACCAAGATCATCCATGACGCACCGACGATGAAAGCCATGAGCAGCAGCACCGAGGCGAAGACGGCGCTGAAGAGATAGAACTGCGTCAGCGTGATCGACAAGCCGGCCTGCACCAGCCGGGATTTCAGCGACAGCGTCTTCTTGGTCTTTTCGTTCTGGCGCTTTTCCAGATCTTTCAGATTGTCCTGCACCGATTTGCGGCGCTTCGACAATTCCTGCACGCGGTCGCGGGCAGCCTTGACTTTGACCCGGTCGACCTCAGCCGATTTGACGCGATTGATACGGCTTGCCGATTTCTTGTCGGCCTCGATCCGGGAAAACATCAGGGCATAGGCGACCGCCGCCGCGGAAACTGCGGCGAGCACGACGATTGCCAGGACTATCGGATCGAAGCCGAACATCACCCTAATCCTTGGTTTTCGCTTCCATTGCGTCGAGGGCGGCGGCAAGGCGCTTTTCTTCGTTGAAGTAACGCGCCCGATCCCAGAAATGCGGCTTACCGACGCCGGTGGACATGTGCCGGCCGATCAGCCGGCCGCCCGCATCCTCGCCTTCGATCTCGTAGCGCATCAGGTCCTGGGTGATGATGACGTCGCCTTCCATGCCGATCACCTCGGTGATCTGGGTGATGCGGCGCGAGCCGTCACGAAGGCGCGCCGCCTGAATGATGACGTCGACCGAGGTGGAGATGATCTCGCGCACCGTCTTTGCCGGCAGCGTGAAGCCTCCCATGGCGATCATGGATTCGATACGGCTCAGGCATTCGCGCGGGGTGTTGGCGTGGATCGTGCCCATCGAGCCGTCGTGGCCGGTGTTCATCGCCTGCAGCAGGTCGAAAACCTCGGGTCCGCGGACTTCGCCGACGATGATACGTTCGGGACGCATACGCAGGCAGTTCTTGACGAGATCGCGCATGGTGATCTCGCCCTCGCCTTCGATGTTCGGCGGGCGCGTTTCGAGACGTACGACATGCGGCTGCTGCAGCTGCAGTTCGGCCGTGTCCTCGCAGGTGATGACGCGCTCGTCCCTGTCGATGTAATTCGTGAGGCAGTTCAGCAGCGTCGTCTTGCCCGAGCCCGTGCCGCCCGAGATGATGACGTTGCAGCGCACGCGCCCGATGATCTGCAGTACGGTCGCGCCTTCCGGGGTGATCGCGCCGAAGCGGACGAGCTGATCGAGCGTCAGCTTGTCCTTCTTGAATTTACGGATCGTCAGCGCCGGCCCGTCGATCGACAGCGGCGGCGCGATGACGTTGACGCGCGAACCATCGGGCAGGCGGGCGTCGCAGATCGGGCTCGATTCGTCGACACGGCGGCCGACCTGGCTGACGATGCGCTGGCAGATGGAGAGAAGCTGCGCATTGTCGCGGAAGCGGATTTCCGATTCGATCGTCTTGCCGCCGACTTCGATGAAGGTCTGGCCGGCGCCGTTGACCATGATGTCGGCGATGTCGTCGCGCGCCAGCAAGGGCTCCAGCGGGCCGTAACCCAGGACGTCGTTACAGATATCCTCGAGCAGCTCTTCCTGCTCGGAGATCGACATCGCGAAATTCTTTATGGTGATGATGTCGTTGACGATGTCGCGAATTTCCTCGCGCGCGCTTTCGCCGTCGAGCTTGGAAAGCTGCGAGAGATCGATCGTGTCGATCAGCGCGGAAAAGACCTGCGCCTTGGTATCGTAATATTCGTCGGTGCGAACCGGACGCTTGCGCTGCGGCGCCTGCATCGGCGGCGGCGTCACCTGCTGGCGCGCGGGTTCGCGCGACGGTTCGACGAGGACGGCAGGAGAGGAAGCCGCGGGAGCGGCGGCCGGAGCCGGCGGCGGAGGAGCGATCGTGCCTCCGGCCTTTCCGAAACCTTCGTTTCCGCGTTTTCCAAACATGCCGCTTCTTCTTTCTATTCGTCTACTTGCGCTTCAGGAGGCCAAGCAGGCCGCCCTTCTTCGCCTTCCTGATCGCGACGCGGCCGGTGACGATATGCGATATCTGCGAAAAGGTTTCCGCCGTCGGCGACTTGGGATCGACCTCGGAAATCATCCGGCCGCTGTTGGCGGCATTGCCGAAGAGGTTGATGTCGAAGGGAATGATGGCGATTGGGTCGATCTCCAGCGGCTCGCAGAAGTCCGACGGCGAAATCTCCGGACGCTTCGGCATGCCGACCTGATTGAGGACCAGATGCGGCGGCTTATCGTTCGGCCGCATCTTGCGCAGCGCATCCAGCATGTTTTTGGCGTTGCGCAGGTTGGCGAGGTCGGGCACTGCGCAGAGAACCACCTCGTCGACGCTCGACAGCACAGAACGGGTCCATTCCGACCATGCATGCGGAACGTCGAGCACGGTGACCGGCGCGCTGCGCTGCAGGACGTCGAGCACTGGTTGGAAGGCCTGGCCGTCGAAATCATAGGCGCGGTCGAGCAGCGAGGGCGCCGCGAGCAGGGACAGATGCTCGGAGCACTTCGTCAGCAGGCGATCGAGGAAGACTTCGTCGAGACGATCGGGCGCGTAGACCGCTTCGGCGATACCCTGCGCCGGATCCTGGTCGAAGTCGATGTTCGCCGTGCCGTAAGGCAGGTCTAGATCGGCGAGGATCGTCTCGGTGGAGAAGAGATTGGAAATGCCGAAAGCGCAATTATGCGCCACGGTCGAGGCGCCGGTGCCGCCCTTCGAGCCGATGAAGGCGATGCTGCGGCCGAGCGGCTCGGCCTCCGGATCGACGAAAATCGACGCCATTGCCGTCAGGATGTCCGGCATGGCGACCGGCTGGACCATATATTCGGAAATGCCGTTGCGGATGAGTTCGCGATAGAGGCCGATGTCATTGTAATAGCCGACGATCACGACCTTGGTGGTGGGGTCGCAGACGGCGGCGAGCGGCGCGAGTTCGCCGAGCAGGCTTCCGGAATTGGCCTTGGTCTCCAGGATGATCAGGTTCGGCGTTGGGGCGCCTGAAAACATGTTGGCGGCAGCGGCGATGCCGCCGCTGGTGATGCGCAAGCTGACCTTCGCCATACGCCGGTCATTGGCGCAGCGCTCCATGACATGCTGCAGCGCTTCGCTCTCGCAGAAAGCATGGACGGAAATGCGCGGCAGCGGCCGCATGTTTTCCAGATCCGCCATGCGCACAGCCTCCTCGGCGTGGCGAAGCTCGCTCGGGTTCCTGATTTCGTATTCGATCGCGCTCATCGTCCCGTTCCGCCTCAGAATCCGCTGCTGCTGTCGCCGACGTCTTCGATCGTCGATGTCGTCGTCCGATATTCCTGGATGGCGTTGTTGCGCCGCTGAGCATCGATCGGCGTCATGCCGCGAGGCGCAATCAGATCTTCCGGATTGGCAATCTGGGCGGCGAGGTTGTTCTGCGAGGCGCAGCCGAAATTATAGTAATTCTGATTGGTGAAATCGTCGGAGATATCCTTGGGCCACTGGCCGCATTGCGTGGTGACCGCAGTCGTGCCGGTAAAGCTCAGACGGATCGGCGCCGCATCGCCGGCACCGGCGGCAGTATAGGAGGTATTGACGATCTTCGAGCTTGCGATCCCTCTTGCCGCCAGCTCGGCGCGGACCTGATTGCGCAGCTGGTAGGCGGCTGCCGAATTGGGCGAGCCTTGCGGCGACATGACGTAAACCGGGCCTGACGCACGCGAGATATAGTTTGCGGCGAAGCCGCGGATGAGATCGCGCTGGGCGATGGTCAGCCGGCGGTCGGTCGATGCGACGGGAATATCCACCGTCTGCTCGGCTTCCGTGACGATGATCGGATGGCGGGCGCGATAGTCGTCAGGAATGCCGCCGGTCGTCAGCTGGTCGTGCGGGCCGGCGCATCCGGAAAGGACGGCCGCCGAAACGAGGGCCGTGGCAAGAAGCGCCTTGGAGATTCCGAGGCGGGGTGTCGTCGAATTCTTATGGGCCATCGCCTGATCTCTGTTCTGTGCCATTGCTGCCGATCGCACTCCGCTCATTTGTAGATGAACCCGATCGAGCCGTGGAACTGCGCGTCGGCGACAGGCGCCTCGCGGCGGCCATAGACCTTGTTCACACGGTTGAGGAAGAAGGTTGCACCGTCGTTCTCGGGGCTGAAATTATCGTCCGGCCGGTTGAGCTGGTTGCGCGCCACCGGGCGCACCAGATAGGGCGTCGCGATGATGACGAGCTCGGTTTCCTGACGCTCGAAGCCCTTCTGGCGGAAGAGCGTGCCAAGCAGCGGGATCTTCGAGACGCCGGGCGTGCCGCCCATGGTCTGGGAAACGTTGTCGCGGATGAGACCGGCGAGCGCGATCGAGCCGCCCGAGGGCAGTTCCACCGAGGTCTCCGCCGAACGGCGCTGATAGGTGGCGTTGCCGCTGCCGGCCACGGGTTCGGAAACATTGGTCTTGATTTCAAGAGCAATGCGTCCCGACGACAGGACGACCGGCTTGAAGGCGAGGTTGATGCCGTAGTTGAAGGGAACAACGGTGACATTGCCGTCGCTGTCGGTCGTCGAATAGAGCTGCTGGCCGCCGGAATTGAAGGTCGCGGCCTGGCCCGATATCGCCGTCAGCGTCGGTTCGGCGAGCGTCTTGACGACTTTCGCCTGTTCGAGCGCGTTGAGGTAGGTAGAGATGTCATATTTGCCGATCGAACTTTTGAAGAGGGCCGCCAGGCCGCCACCGACGGTCGCCGTCGCGCTGTCGGCGGAAGGCGTGCCGAGCTGCGCGACCGTCATGCCGGAGGAATTGGAGACGAGATTGTCGAAGCCGAGCTGCTTCAGGACCTCGCGGCGAACCTCGGCGATCGTCACCTTGAGGGTGACCTGGTCTTCGCCCTGGATCTGCAGCAGGTTGACGACCTGCGAGGACTGGCGGCCTTCGGCAAAGAGCGCCACCGAGCTGTCGCCGCCGGTGCCGGATGCCGTCTCGGTTCTCGTCGTCGCTTCGCCGCCCTTCAGGAAGACCTGGGCCAGATCGGCCGCCTGCGTCGCATCCTGCGGCGTGCGTACCGTGCCGGTGAGCACGATGTTGTCGGAGACGATTTCGACATTGATTTTGGAGTCTGGAATGAAGCGGCGGAGGTTGACTTCGAGGCCGGAAACGTCGCGCTCGATCTCGATGTCGAGATTGACGATCTCCTGCCCGTCGCTGCCGAAGACGAAGATATTCGTCTGACCGACCTTTTTGCCGAACAGATAAATCCGCCGCGAGGTGCGGGTCACCGCGTCAGCCATGGTCGGATCGGAGACGAGGATGTCGTGCGCATCCTCCGGCAGATCAACGACGACAGCCTTGTTCAGCCCGAGCTTCAGCCGGCGATGGGCATTGGGGCCGGTCTGCGAGATGCGGACCAGGCTATCGGAATCGGCCAACGCCCCGCCGATACCGAGAAGCGGCACCGGCGCCACGCCTGAGACGCCGATTGCCAGCGAGATGCAGCCTGTCAGGAGAAGCTTGGCGCGCCGTGTTGAATTGCCCATTTGCACGTCCTCTTACTCCGCCTTCGGCGCGCTGCCGGCATCCGTGACGATGGTGCCCGACTTGATGACCTGGATGATCGCACTGCCGTTATCGCCGCTCAGCAGATAATCCGCCGCACTGGTATCCTGCTCCTGCGCATCGGCGACCGAGCGCAGCGCAAGCGACAGCCGGTCCGCCATCTGCTGGGCGACGGCGAGCACCTTCGTTTGATCCGGGGTCAGTTCCAGCGTCGCGGTCGTGCCGACCACCGCCTTCGAGCCATCCTCATTTTCCTGGATCTGCTGGTCGATGGCGAGAACCCGGACATTGCTCAGCACGGTTTCGGTGATCAGCTTGTTGGCCTCGGCGCCCTTGCGGACCATGATGACGTCAACGCGGTCGTTCGGCAGGATGAAACCGCCGGCGCCCGTCGCCACCGATATCTCGGTCGCCACCGCGCGCTTGCCGGCCGGCAGCAGCGAGGACAGGATGCGGCTGTTGGAATCTGCGACCTTTTCCGGCCGGATCGGTTCGCCTTCGAAGATCGGCAGACGCACGACGGCGCCCTGCAGATCCTTGATCGCGTCCGGCTTTTCGGCTTCCGTGATCAGCCCCTGGACGACGCCGTCCTGCGGCCAGGCCATCCAATGGACCGCCTTCTCGTCCAGCCTCGCGCCGACCGGCAGGGTGCGGCTCGAGACGAGGACGTTGACAGTCGGTTCCTTCTCGACGACCGACTGCACCTGGGTGACGACGTCAGGGTTACCCGCCATTTGCATCGCAAGGAAACCGGCAAGACCGGCTGCCACCACGGCAACACCTAGAATTATAACGCGGGCCGGTTTCATCGGTCATTCCTCAGGGCACGATATGTTCGCCCTGCAGAATGCTCAGGAATTGGTATAATTATGGTTAATGGAACACTTACATTTTAAGTTAACGGGCATTTAAAATGCCGTTATTTCAGGCTTTCGAGCGCGGCCAGGAAAAGCGGCGAGGACGGGAAGGCCATAAAGCCGCCGATCGCAATGGCGATGCCGTAGGGGATCTTCTTGGCGAGCAGGACCGAGTTCGGCACCGGCAGGCCGATGGCAAGGATGGTGTCCGACTGCGCTCTCACCGCCAGGATGAGCAAGGTGACGAGACCACCGACCGCGGCGACATCGGTCATGAAGAAAAGCAGGGATTCGTTCAGCCCGAACCATAGCGCGGTGGCGCTCAACAGCTTGGCGTCTCCGCCGCCCATCACATTGAAGGCAAAAAGAGCAAAGCAGGCGGTAAAGACGATGGCGCCTCCGGCAAGATGCATGCCGATCGCCTGCAGGCCAAGACCGGACAGCGGCGCGAGAACGATAAAGGAGGCGATCAGGATCAGGGAAATGCGGTTCGGGATCGTCATGGTGAACAGATCCGAAAACGCCGCCATGGCGAGGCAGAGTGGCAGTATCACGAAAACTGAAGCTGCGATCATGCGTTTACCCGATCATAGCAAGACACGAAAAGGCTCACGGCCGTTCAGCCTGTGAGCCCGCTCGAAAGTTCGGCCGAAGCAAATCCGGCCGATATCATCCGTACGCCGCGTGGCGGTAACCAGATCAGCCGCCGCTTGCGGTTTCAGCGGTCGTCATTTTGGTGCTCAGACCGTTGAACGTGTTGCCGATCTTGCCGCCGAGGGTCGTGGCGCCAGCAATGAGGGCGACAGAAATGAGAGCTGCGATCAGGCCGTATTCGATTGCGGTCGCGCCGGATTCGTCCTTCAGAAAACGGCTAAAAAGCTTGGTCATGGTTACTCCTAACTCCAGTTGATGTTCAGCACGTCCGCCAACTGTTGCCGTTGATCGGATGACTGCAACCTAGCGAATGGGCGTTTCCATCCGCTTAAAGAAGAGCGTTAACAACCTGTGAATGAGACAACAGGCCCTTGTAGGGTAAGCGTTTTCTTACTCGATTCTCTAAATATCTACTTATATTCCAAAGGATGCTGCACGGCTGAGGCTGCGATCATCCCGGAATAGAACGAGCAGCGTGTCTCGTTATGACAACTGGCGATTGCGTCCGTTTCAAAGCGAGCCACTGCGCTTCATTCCAGAACATAGAATAAATGGCTTAAGGCTTCGTTCACCATTTTTTCCCATTCTATGTGTCATTGCGCTGTGATCGTGAAAGAGGACCAGATGTCATCGAGCGGCAAAATTATATTCTTTGCCGGCATGGCCGCCGTTTTCGGTATTTCCGGCATTTGTGCGGCCGCGGACGATGACATGCTGCGTGTCTATATGGATCACGCGCGCGTCTTGAAGCTCGATCGCCCGGTCAGCAAGGTGATCGTCGGCAACGCCAAAGTCGCCGATGCGACCGTGGCCGACGCCAAGACCATCGTGCTGACGGGACGCAGCTTCGGCACCACCAATCTGGTCCTGCTCGATGCCGACGGCAATGCGATCTTGGACGAGCGCATTCTGGTATCGATCGACGAGGGCAATACGGTGCGCGTCTACCGGCAGACAGAGCGCTCGGTGCTTTCCTGCACGCCGAACTGCGAGCAGCATGCGCAGCAGGCCACGACCGCCACCTCGCCCTGATCGGCTAGCCCCGTCTTCTTCGGCCATTTGTTAAAATCGTCGTATCAGGCTGAAACGGAAAATCAACGAACGACCCTTAGTGTGACGGCTGGAAAATCTCGCATGGGTCCAGGCAATGACGGTCACTGATCAGAAGACGGATAAGCAGCGCGCCTTCGCGCCGTTCCGTCTTTCGCGATTGCGCTCGCTTGCCCGCTCGCGCGACGGCGCGGCGGCGATCGAATTCGCGCTGCTCGCCATTCCCTACTTCATGGTGATCTTCGCGATCCTCGAAACCTTCGTCGCCTTCGCCGCCGAGGAACTCGTCTCCAACGCTGTCGACACGATGGGCCGGCGGATGAGAACCGGCCAGATCACCTACAATCTCGGCCGCACGACCGATATGAGCCAGACGCAGTTCCGTCAGGCTTTCTGCAACGAGATCTCGATCCTGATCAGATGCTCGGCGACCGAGGTCGCTACACCGAGCAAACTGTACCTGGATGTGCAGACGTTCAGCACGTTTTCGGCTATCCCGACGACGGTCCCTAAGCTCTCCACTGACAAATATGCAGACATCAACGCGGCGGCTTTCAAATATACGCCGGGCGGCGCCGGCACCATCAATATGCTGCGCGCCTACTATCGCTGGGAAATCATTACGGACCTGGTGCGGCCTTACATCACGACGATACGGCCGTCCAACGGCTCGATGCCGACGCAATATCTGATCGTCGCGACCACGGCCTTCCAGAACGAGCAGTATCCATAATGGCGTTGCGCAACCCGTTCACCAGGCTTGTATCGACGGCGCGGCGGCTGGCACGGGAGCGCAAGGGCGCCGGCGCGATCGAATTCGCGATCCTGTTTCCCGTGCTCATCATGCTTTATATCGGTGCTTTCGAGATTACGATCGGCCTCAGCGTCAGCAAGCGCGTGACCCGCGCCGCAGGAACGATCGCCGATATCGTCACCCAGCAGCAATCCGTCACGAAGAGCACGCTGGCGCAGATGCCGTCGGTCGCTACCGCAATGTTCGTCCCCTACAACACCACGTCGCTGAAGCTGAAGATCACCGGAATTACCATCGACGCCGGCGCCAACGCCAAAGTGCTGTGGTCCTGGGCGCAGGACGGGACGGTGCCCTATGCCAAGAACGCCACCGTGGCCGATGTGCCGGCGGACATGAAGACGGCGAACAGCTTCCTGGTCCGCACCGAACTCAGCATCCCCTACACGATGTTCCTATTCGCGCCGAACTTCATGCCGGACGGCATAAGGACGATCACCATCAGCCGGAGTTATTTCTATCGCCAGCGGCAGGGAGACTCGATCCCCTGCGGCGACTGCTGACCGACTTTCACCTCTTTCACGAATTTGCCAAGCCGATCGCGGCATTATATGCCTGAGCCTGGGCCACCCCCTGCAGTCTCAGGGGCCGGCGATCGGTTTTTCGGGTTTTTAAAATGGCGCGTGCCTTTCTTTTCGTTCTGGATTCCTTCGGCGTCGGCGGCGCGCCGGATGCGGCAGCCTATGGCGACGAGGGCGCCGATACACTCGGCCATATCGCCGAGTTCTGCGCAGCCGGAGCCGGGGATCGCGCCGGTCTGCGCAGCGGGCCGCTTTGCCTGCCGAATATGTCCGAGCTCGGGCTGATGCATATCGCGCGGGCCGCGTCCGGCCAGTTTCCGGCCGGCATGCCTCTGCCGGAAAAGATCTACGGCGTTTACGGAGCCGCCACCGAAATCTCCCGCGGCAAGGACACGCCCTCAGGCCATTGGGAGATCGCGGGAACCCCGGTCAATTTCGACTGGGGTTATTTCCCGACGGAAGGCGATGCCTTTCCGCCGGAGCTTATCGAGGCATTGTGCAGGGACGCGGATGTGCCCGGCATTCTCGGCAACTGCCATGCCTCGGGAACCGAGATCATCGCCCGTCTCGGCGAGGAGCATATCCGCACCGGCAAGCCGATCTGCTACACTTCCTCGGACTCGGTCTTCCAGGTCGCGGCGCATGAGGGACATTTCGGCCTCGATCGGCTGCTCGCCTTCTGCCGCGTCGCCCGCGGGTTGCTCGATCCCTACAATATCGGCCGCGTCATCGCCCGGCCCTTCATCGGCCAATTTGCTTCGACCTTCCAGCGCACCGGAAACCGGCGCGACTTCTCCGTGCTGCCGCCGGAGCCGACGCTGCTCGACCGGCTTGTCGAGCACAACAGGCGCGTGCATGCCGTGGGAAAGATCGGCGATATCTTCGCCCATCAGGGCATATCGAGGGTCATCAAGGCGACTGGCAACGAGGCGCTGATGGATGCGTCGCTGTCGGCGATCGACGAGGCCGAGGACGGCGATCTCGTCTTCACCAATTTCGTCGATTTCGACATGAATTACGGCCATCGCCGCGACGTGCCGGGTTATGCCGCGGCGCTGGAAGCTTTCGATGCCCGCCTGCCCGAAGTCCATAAGAGGTTGAAGCCGGGCGATCTCGTCGTGCTCACCGCCGATCATGGCTGCGATCCGACCTGGCGCGGCACGGACCATACGCGCGAGCGCGTGCCTGTTATCGCCTATGGCCCCGGCATAAGGTCGCGTTCGATCGGCGTGCGCCGCACCTATGCCGATATCGGCGAAAGTATTGCGCGGCATCTCGGCATTCCCGCCGGGCCGCATGGAAGGGGTTTTCTGTGACATCACATTTGAAGAAGGCCGAGCTGCACTGCCATCTGGAGGGTGCGGCACCGCCAGCTTTGACCGAGGCGCAGGCGCGGAAATACGGCATCGACATTAGCGGGCAGCTTCGCGACGGCGCCTATGTCTGGCATGATTTCGCAAGTTTCCTCGAATGCTACGACAAGGTTTCGGAGGTCTACAAGACCGAGGAGGACTATGCGCTCCTGACCGAAACCTATCTCGACGAACTGGCCGCCATCAACACGATTTACAGCGAGCTCATCGTGTCACCCGATCACGGCAAGCGCATCGGGCTCGGCGCCGATGCCTATATCTCGGGTGTCTGCGAAGGCATCCGGCGCGCTCGGGAAAAGAGCGGCATCGAGACCCGGCTGATCGTCACCGGCGAGCGACATTTCGGCCCGGAGAGCGTGATCGGCGCCGCCGAATATGCTGCCAAGGCCGGCAATCCCTTGATCACAGGCTTCAACCTTGCCGGCGAAGAGCGCATGGGCCGCGTCGCCGACTATATCAGGGCCTTCGATATCGCCCGCGATGCCGGCCTGGGACTTACCATCCACGCTGGCGAGGTCTGCGGCGCGTTCAGCGTCGCAGACGCGCTCGATGCCGTGCGTCCCGCGCGCATCGGCCATGGCGTGCGTGCCATCGAGGATCTCGATCTGGTGAAGCGGCTTGCCGATCTCGGCACCGTGCTCGAGGTCTGCCCCGGCTCAAATATCGCGCTGCGGGTCTTTCCCGATTTCGCTTCGCATCCGCTGCGCCGGCTGAAGGAAGCGGGGGTGCAGGTGACGATCAGCTCCGATGATCCGCCTTTCTTCCATACGTCGCTCGAGCGGGAATATGCGCTTGCCGCCGAAGCTTTCGGCTTCGGCGATGCGGAGATCGACGCCATGACGCGCACCGCAATCGAAGCGGCTTTCGTCGACGACGAGACGCGGAAGGCTTTGCTTTCTCGCCTTTGAGGGCTAGAGCTTCCCTGACCGGGAAAGGTTCCGGAGGTTGGGGAAGATTGGCGCAAATTCGGCTCCGCTCTTGCGGTTGAGCCAATTTCCGTGAAAGAAACATTCGATAGAAAGAATGAAAGGCTTCCCCATGGACGGCGTCACGGTCATCGATCACCCGCTTGTGCAGCACAAACTCACCATCATGCGGCGCAAGGAGACATCGACGGGAAGTTTCCGGCGCCTGCTGCGCGAAATCTCCACGCTGCTCTGTTACGAGGTGACCCGAGATCTCGAGCTGACGATGGAAACGATCGAGACGCCGCTGCAGACGATCGAGTCTCCGATCCTGGAAGGCAAGAAGCTGGTCTTCGCCTCGATCTTGCGCGCCGGCAACGGTCTGCTTGAAGGCATGCTCGATCTCGTGCCTTCCGCCCGCGTCTCCCACATCGGCGTCTATCGCGATCACGAGACCCTGCAGCCGGTCGAATATTATTTCAAGGCGCCGGAAGATGTGGCCGAGCGCCTGATCATCGTCGTCGATCCGATGCTTGCGACCGGCAACTCCTCGATCGCGGCGATCGACAAGCTCAAGGAGCGCGGCGCTCACAACATCCGCTTCCTCTGCCTGCTTGCCGCCCCGGAAGGCATCCGCAATTTCCGCGCGGCGCATCCCGACGTACCCGTCTTCACCGCGGCGATCGACAGCCACCTCAACGAGAAGGGCTATATCGTGCCCGGCCTCGGCGATGCCGGCGACCGCATGTACGGCACCAAGTAATTTCAGCCTTCCTTTACCAAATCGAAAGACTTTCAAGGCCCGGCGGTTCGCCCGGGCCTTTTTCCTGTCGATATTAGCAACTTGTCAGCACTTCAGGCTTAGCAGTCTGGAAGCATGAGGCCCCGCATGAAGCGGGGTTTATACAGGAAGGATTTCTGTTTCATGCTCGTGCGTACCGCCATATTCGCCAGCATCGCCGCGGTGCTCGCCACACAGGTGCCGTCCTTCTTCACAGGCACCGGCCAGTCGCCCGCCGACACTCTTTCCGCCAATTACATCTCGACCGAAAGCGAGAAGCCCGCAGCCTCCGCACCCGTCTCCGGCAGCAATGTGATCCGCATGCGGGCGGATGCGCAGGGTCACTACACCGGCAGCTTCAAGATCAACGGCAAGCCGGTGCAAGGCCTGATCGATACCGGCGCCACCTATGTCGCGCTCAACGAGACGCTCGCGCGCCGGCTGGGCTTCACAGCCAACCAGCTCGATTTCCGCTATGGCGTGAACACCGCGAACGGCCAGACCAAGGCTGCGCATGTGACGCTCGACCGGATCGAAATCGGCGGCATCCGCGTCCGCGATGTCGAAGCCTTCGTCCTCAAGGATGAAGCGCTGACGACGACGCTGGTCGGCATGAGCTTCCTGCAGAAGCTCGCCTCCTATTCCGTGGCCGACGGCTCGCTCAGCCTCAAGCAATAGACTGCGTCAGATAAGGCCCGCAATGACCGGGCTCAGCGCCGGCTCGTGCTCAGCAATGATGTAGTGCGCGGCAAGCGCTGCGGCTGCCCTCTCGGCCGCGGCTTCGTCGGCGGCGTGAACGAGAGCGATCGGCTCGCCGGCAGTCACGCGGGTGCCGAGCGGCAGAAGCTCGGAGAAGCCAACGCGGTGATCGATCCGGTCGGCGGGATGGCGTCTTCCGCCGCCAAGATCGATGACGCTGACACCGATGCCGCGAGCGTCGCAGGCGGCAAGCCAGCCGGACCGGGCGGCCATGACAGGCTTTTCCACTGGCGCTCGGGCCAGGTATTTGTCGGGGTTCTCGACAAGATCGGCCGGGCCGCCGAGCATGGATACCATGCGTGCAAAAACCTCCGCCGCCTTTCCCGACGACAGCGCCTGGCGCGCCATCGCCTCACCTTCCTCAGGCAAAGCGGCAATGCCCGATTTCACCAGCATCTCGGCGGCGAAGGCAAGAACAACGGCTTCGAGCCGCGTATTCCCTTTCCTGTCCGCCAGGAAATCCAGGCAGTTGCGCAACTCGACGGCGTTGCCGGCGCTGTCGGCGAGCGGCTCGTTCATGTCGGTGATCAGCGCCGAGGTTTTCACGCCTGCGCCATTCGCCACGTCGACCAACGAACGCGCCAGGTCCTCCGCCTGATCGCGCTCAGCCATGAAAGCGCCGTTGCCGACCTTGACATCGAGCACCAGCGTCTGAAGGCCGGCGGCGAGTTTCTTGGAGAGGATGGAGGCGGTGATCAGGGGAATGGAATCGACGGTGGCGGTCACGTCGCGCACGGCATAGAGCCTGCCGTCGGCAGGCGCCAAGGCGCCGGTCTGGCCGATGATGGCGCATCCCGCCTCTTTCACCACCCTGCGGAACAGATCCGCATCCGGGGTAATCGTATAGCCTGGAATGGATTCGAGCTTATCCAGCGTGCCGCCCGTGTGGCCGAGGCCGCGTCCCGATATCATCGGAACGGCGAGGCCGCAGGCGGCGGCGATCGGCGCCAGCATCAGCGAAACATTGTCGCCGACGCCTCCAGTCGAATGTTTGTCGGCGACCGGGCGATCGATGTCGGCCCATTCCAGCCTGTCGCCGGAGTTGGCCATCGCCAGCGTCAAGGCCACGATTTCGGCCCGCGACATGCCCTTGAACCAGACGGCCATGGCAAAGGCGCCGATCTGACCTTCCGACAGTTGCCCGGCGGCAAGCGCGGCGATGAAGGAGCTGATATCGTTAGAGGCGAGCTCCTCGCCGTTGCGCTTGCGCCGAATGATCTCCTGCGGGATCATTTCAATAGCTCGATGCCGCAGCGGATACCGACTGCGCCCCACCGAGAACCGCCAGAATATCATCGAGCAGACCGGAGGCGCCGAAACGGAAGGTCGACGGCATCGCCCAATCCGGTGTCATGATGGTCTCGGCAAGGCTGAGATAGAGCGCCGCATCGGCTACCGAGCCGATGCCGCCGGCCGGCTTGAAGCCGACCTTGCGGCCGCTCTCACGAATGGCGCGGATCATGATGTCGGCGGCTTCGAGCGTCGCGTTGACAGCGACCTTGCCGGTGGAAGTCTTGATGAAATCGGCGCCAGCTTCGATGGCGAGTTCGGAGGCACGGCGGATCAATGCCGCATCCTTCAGCTCGCCGGTCTCGATGATGACCTTGAGGAGAACCGGACCGGCGCATTCGGCACGAACGGCCCTGACCATGTCGGTCACCGCCTTCTCATTGCCTGATATGAATTTGCGGTAGGGAATGACCAGATCGATTTCATCGGCGCCATCGGCGATCGCTTCGCGTGTTTCGGCGGCGACATCGGCGACTTCCATATCGCCGGAAGGGAAGTTGACGACGGTCGCGATCCGCACCGCATGGCCCGTGCCGAGAATATTGCGGGCATGGGCGACGAAACGCGGCCAGATGCAGATCGCGGCGCTGTTGCCATAGGGCGTCTGCGCACGGGCGCAGAGCGCGTCGATCTGGGCTTCGGTGCAATCGTCCTTCAGATTGGTGAGATCGAGAAGGGAAAGGGCGACGGCTGCCGTCTCCCGGATGGAATGGCTATTCATTTTCGCTTCCTCTAGAGCATGAGGCCGAATAGTGTGGAGCGGTTTTCGGACGACATCATGCTCTCACTCTTGAATGTAGAACAGGATTCGGATTTTAGGCCGACCCGGCCTAAAATCATCCTGTTCCGGCCGCAAGCATGTCTTTCAGTATGGCGGCAAGACGGGCGCCGCCGATTGGCGCCATGTCCTTGGTTTCTTCGTGGCTGAGCTCATTGCCGGTCATGCCTGCCCCATAGTTGGTGATAACGGAGGCGGCCGCAACCCTCAGGCCCAGCATTCTTGCGATGATGACCTCGGGCACCGTCGACATGCCGACGGCATCGGCGCCAAGGATGCGCGCCATGCGGATTTCGGCCGGCGTTTCGAAGCTCGGGCCGGAGAACCACATGTAAACACCCTGGGCCAGCTCGATCTTGAGCTTTGCCGCAGCCTTCTGCATCGCGGCGGCCAGACCGGCATCATAAGCATTGGTCATGCCGACGAAGCGATGATCGCTTTCTTCGCCGATCAGCGGGTTCATGCCGGAATAGTTGATATGATCGGTGATCTGCATCACCGAACCGGGCGGCATGTCGTCACGCAGCGACCCTGCCGAATTGGTCAGGATCAATGCCTCGACGCCGAGCGCCTTCAAGACCTCGATCGGCAGCCGCATGGCATTGGCATCGCCCTTCTCATAGTAGTGGACGCGGCCGGAGAGCATGACCACAGGCACGCCGCCGAGGCGGCCGGCGACGACTTCGCCGGCATGGCCCGACACGGCGCTGACGGGAAAGCCCGGCAGGTCGCGATAGGGAATACGCACGGCGCCTTCCAGCTGCCCAACGAGGGCACCGAGGCCGGAGCCGAGCACGATGCCGTGGCGCGGCTTGATGGTGCCGAGCAATGCGGCAAGCAGATCGACCGTCGCCCTCATCCGAGTTCGGTCTCGAAGCTGAAGGGAAGAAGCTCTTCCATGGTCATGGTCTTCTGCACGCCCGCCTCGTCGCAGAGATAGATCCTGGTATCCTTGGAGGCGAATTCGGAGATCTTCTGCCGACAGCCGCCGCAAGGCGGGCAGAGCGGGAGTTTCTCGGCAATGACGGCCATTTCGACGATTTGTTTGGCGCCGCCCATGATCATGGCGCTGATCGCCGTCGGCTCGGCGCACCACCCTTGCGGAAAGGACAGGTTCTCGATGTTGGCGCCGGTATAGACCTTGCCGTCCTCGGCGCGGATCGCCGCGCCGACGGGAAATTTCGAATAAGGCGCATGGGCAAAGGCCATTGCCCCGCGGGCGGCTTCGAACAGGTCGTGGGACATGATCAACGCTCCTTCGTATAAGGCACTCCGCCGGCCTTCGGCGGGATCGCGACGCCGATGAAGCCGGCAAGCAGGACGCAGGTCAGGATATAGGGCAGCGCCTGGAAGACCTGGACCGGCACCTCGCCGATCAGCGGCACCTGCTTGCCCTGCATGAAGTTCGCCAACGCATCGAGGAAGCCGAAGAGCAGGCAGGCGAACATGACCGGCACCGGCTTCCACTTGGCGAAGACCAGAGCGGCGAGCGCGATATAGCCCTTGCCGGCCGACATGTCCTTGATGAAGGCGGCGGACTGGGCGATCGCGAGATAAGTGCCGGCAAAGCCGCAGAGGATGCCGGCGCACATGACGGCGCGGTAGCGCAGCCAGGTGACCGAGATGCCAGCCGTATCGACCGCGCCCGGGTTTTCGCCGACGGCGCGCATCCTGAGGCCGAAGCGCGTGCGGTAAAGCACCCACCAGGAAAAGGGCACGGCGAGAAAGGCGAGATAGGTGAGGATATTGTTGCCCGATATGACGTTGGCGTAGAGCGGGCCGATGATCGGGATGTCGCGGGCGGCATCGGCGCCCGGCAGGATGATCGGCGCGAAGCGCGCATCCGGCGGCAGTTGCGGCGTGCGCCCGCCCTGGCCGAACCAGGCCTGGCCGAGCACGATGGTGATACCGGCGATGAAGAAGTTGATGGCGACACCCGACACGATCTGGTTGCCGCGGTTGGTGATCGAGGCAAAGCCATGCACCAGACTGAGCGCCACCGAGCAGACGATGCCGGCGCCGAGACCAAGCCAGGCCGAGCCGGTGAGATAGGCCACGCAGGCGGCGGCGAAGGCCGAGCCCAGCATCTTGCCCTCGAGACCGATATCGAAGATGCCCGCACGCTCGGAAAACAGGCCTGCGAGCGCTGTAAAGATCAGCGGGATGGAGAGCCGTACCGTCGAGCTCAGGACATTGATGAAGATGTCATAATAATCCATCGTCCGCTCCTTCAGGCTCGCTTGAACTGTTGATAGACGCGCACCATCGCCGGCCGGAACATATATTCCAGCGCGCCGGCGAACAGGATCACCAGACCTTGGATGACGAGGATCATTTCGCGGGTGATGTTCGGCATTTCGAAGGAGATCCAGTCGCCGCCCTGATAAAGGACGCCGAAAAGGACTGCGGCGAAGATGATGCCGAGCGGATGATTGCGGCCCATCAGCGATACGGCGATACCGACGAAACCGGCGCCGCCGACGAACTCCACCTGCAGGCGGGCGGAAGAGCCCATGACCGGGTTCAGCGCCATCATGCCGGCGAGCGCACCGGACAGCAGCATGGCGATGATGACGATCCGCGCATAGGGAATGCCGGCATAGGCTGCCGCCGTCGAACTCACGCCCAGCGTTCGCATCTCGAAGCCAAGCTTGGTGCGCCAGATGAGGATCCAGACAAACCAGGCGGCAAAAAGGGCGATGATGAAGGAGACGTTGAAGGGTGCGGCACCCAGCTTACTGCCGAAGATGCTCATGACCCAGCCAAGCTTCGGCAACTGCCCGCCCTCGAGGAAGGTGCGGGTTTCCGGCGCCATCTTGCCCGGCACGATCAGCACGTGCACCAGCAGGTACACCATGAGAGCGGCGGCGATGTAGTTGAACATGATCGTCGTGATGACGATATGGCTGCCGCGCTTGGCCTGAAGGAACGCGGGAATGAAGGCCCAGGCTGCACCAAAGAGACCAGCGCCTATGACGGCGATCGGCATCGTCACATACCACGGCACATAGCGATCGAGCGCCAGCGCCACGAGCGCGCAGCCGAGGCCGCCAATATAGGCCTGACCTTCCGAGCCGATGTTGAAAAGGCCGGCATGGATGGCAACCGCGACGGAAAGGCCGGTGAAGATGAAACTCGTCGCGTAATAGAGCGTGAATCCTATGCCTTCGCCGCTGCCGAACGCGCCTTCGAGCAGCAGCGACAGCGCATCGAGCGGGCTCTCGCCGATCAGCCAGACGACGAAGCCCGATATCAGGAAAGCGACGAGGAGGTTCAACAGCGGGATCAGGCCGTAACTGATCCAGTTGGGCAATGGAACTGATGCAGTGCTCATAAAATCCTCACGCGGCAATGCCGGCCATCATCAGGCCGAGGGTCTGTTCACCGGCATCGGGCGTCTTCTCGCCGACGACATGGCCGGCGAACATGACAAGGATACGGTCTGAAAGGGCGCGGATCTCATCGAGTTCGACGGAGACGAGCAGGATCGCCTTGCCCGCATCGCGCATCTCGATGATCCGGCGGTGAATGAATTCGATGGCGCCGATATCGACGCCGCGGGTCGGCTGGCCGATGATCAGCATCTTCGGGTCGCGTTCGATCTCGCGGGCGACGACGATCTTCTGCTGGTTGCCGCCGGAGAAATTCGCCGTCTTCAGCCGCGGGTTCGGCGGGCGGATGTCGTATTTCTCGATCTTTTCCATCGCATCCCTGCGGATCGCTTCGAGATCGAGCAGCGGACCTTTGCTGTAACCCGGGCGGCGATGATAGCCGAGCACGGAATTTTCGTATTCCTCGAACTTCAGCACCAGCCCCATATGATGGCGGTCTTCGGGAATATGGGCGAGGCCGAGTTCGCGCAGACGGGCAGGGTCGGCCTTGTCGATCGTCTGACCGTCGAGAAGGATTTCTCCGGAGGTGGGCTTGCGGATGCCGGCAATCGCCTCCAGCAATTCCGACTGGCCGTTGCCGGCGACACCGGCGATGCCAACGATCTCGCCGGCCCTCACGTCGAAGGAGACATTGTCGACCATGGTGACGCCGCGATTGTCCTTGACGGTGAGGTTGCGAACCGTGAGCACCGGAGCGCCGGGGTTTGCCTCACCCTTCTGAACGCGCAGCAGCACGCGGCGGCCGACCATCAACTCGGCGAGTTCCTCCACCGTCGTTTCCGCCGTCTTGCGGGTCGCGACCATCTCGCCGCGGCGCATGACGGACACCGTATCGGTGATCGCCATGATCTCGCGCAACTTATGGGTGATGAGGATGATCGTCTTGCCCTGGTCGCGCAGCACCTTGAGGATGCGGAAAAGATGGTCGGCCTCCGCCGGCGTCAGCACGCCGGTGGGCTCGTCGAGGATCAGGATCTCGGCGCCGCGATACATGGCTTTCAGGATTTCGACGCGCTGCTGCAGGCCGACCGGAAGCTCTTCGATGAGCGCATCTGGATCGACTTCCAGCCCATATTCCGTTTCCAGCCGCTTCAGCTCGGCGCGGGCCGAAGCGACGCCTCTCGCCAGCAGCATGCCGCCTTCGGCGCCGAGCATGATGTTCTCCAGCACCGTGAAATTGTCGACCAGCATGAAATGCTGGTGCACCATGCCGATCCCGGCGGCGATCGCCGCCTGGCTGTCGCGGATGGTGACCGGATTGCCGTTGACGCGGATCTCGCCGCTATCGGCGTGGTAAAAACCGTAGATGATCGACATCAGCGTCGATTTGCCGGCGCCGTTTTCACCGATGATGCCGTGGATCGTCCCCTTGGCAACGGTGAGGTTGATATCCTTGTTGGCGTGGACGGCACCGAATTTCTTATCGATGCCGACAAGCTCGATAGCGGGCTTATCTGTCACTGCAGGCTCCAAATAAGAAAAGGGCGTATGGCGAAAATCCCCTCCGCCATACGCCCGATCTCAATCGTCGATTACATCAGGGCACGGATCACTTCGGGCAAGCGTTGTCCGAGGTATAATCGTGAACCTTGACGGTTCCGGCAATGATGTCGGCCTTCGCCTTGTCGACGGCGGCCTGCATTTCCGGCGTGATCAGCGACTTGTTGTTGTCGTCGATCGCAGCACCGACACCATCTTCCTTGACGCCGAGCGCTTGGACGCCGCCGGTGAACTTGTCGTTCTTGGTGTCGGTATAGGCGTTGTAGACGGCGAGGTCGACGCGCTTGACCATCGAGGTCAGCACCGAGCCGGGATGCAGGTGGTTCTGATTGGAGTCGACGCCGATCGACAGCTTCTTGTTGTCGGCAGCGGTCTGCAGAACGCCGAGACCGGTGGCGCCGGCTGCCGCGTAAATGACGTCGGCACCCTGGTCGATCTGGTTCTTGGTGAGCTCACCGCCGCGAACCGGGTCGTTCCAGGCCGCACCGGTGGTGCCTGTCATGTTCTGGAATACTTCGATACCGGCCTTTGCGGCGCGGGCGCCCTGCTCATAGCCACATTCGAATTTGCGGATCAGCGGAATGTCCATGCCGCCGACGAAACCGACCTTGCCGGTCTTAGAGGCCATGCCGGCGAGAATGCCGACGAGATAGGAGCCCTCTTCTTCCTTGTAGACGACCGAACGGACGTTTGGCTTGTCGACGACGGAATCGACGATGATGAACTTGGTATCGGGGAATTCGGCTGCAACCTTCTCGATAGCCGAGGTCCAGGCGAAGGAAACGGCAACCACCGGATTGAAACCGCGGCTTGCGAAGTTGCGGATAGCCTGTTCGCCCTGGGTGTCGCCCGTCGGCTCGAAATCGCGATAGGCAATGCCGGTCTCGGCCTTGAATTTCTCTGCGCCGTTATAGGCCGCTTCGTTGAAAGACTTATCGAACTTCCCGCCAGTGCCGTAAACCAGCGCCGGCTTGACATCGGCGGCCAGCGCCGTCGTCGACATGGCAGCCATGGCAAGGAGGGTGAGAAGGGATTTTTTCATGAGTTGCAGCCCTGTTGTTGCTATTTGTTAGGGGTCCTCCCGCAAGTCCTTTTTGGACATGTCTGCGGAACCACCGACCTCCCCCCGGAGGCCAGGCTGCGCGCATCCTTGCATGGCTCACGGAAAAATTCACCAGAAATTTTTCGGTTGGTAAAGATTTGCGGCGATTGCTGAAAATCGGTTCTTCGAGACCGATTTTTGGACGCCCCTCTCATCTGAATGCGGATTTTCTAGCCAATCCGGCGATCGATGTCGAGAGCATGGAGAAGGCGGCATCCTTCGAAATTTGTCACCGGATCATACCCGCAAGACTATGCTTCTATGCAATGAAGCGTCCGGAAATCTGCGGCTTCTTGTAGCCGACCATCCAGAGCAGCAGCGCGATCACCAGGAAGACGGCAAAGGCCGGCTGGAGCATCAGCCACTGGAAAATGAAAGCATAAAAACGCGGGTGGACGTAGTAGGAAAGAGACGATTGCAGCGAGGTCAGGGTCGCCGGGCTCACATCCTGCCAGGCATCGGAGATCGGGGTCATCACCACGGCCGAGGCCGCAACCGACTGTATCGAATCGATGGTCCCGGCAATAACGGCTGCCGCAAGCGCGACAAGACTCGCCAGACGCAACAGGAAACGCATCAATCCCTCCGACGCTTCGATATGCCGGACAATTCCGGCCAACCCGCGCCATTCTCCACCTTGAGAATTACATAGTCGTCGATGAGGTGAAGCACAATGGGATGGGCGCAGGCGAGTTTTATCGGAAGAAGTCAAAAAACTGTTAGATTTGGGTTGATCGGCAAAAATTCATCGGTATATATCGCGCCGTTCCGACGATTTGCTCCTATCCGGGCGCGAACGCCAAAGGACAGGTGGCCGAGTGGTTTAAGGCGCACGCCTGGAACGCGTGTGTACGTGAAAGCGTACCGAGGGTTCGAATCCCTCCCTGTCCGCCATTTTCGGCATCCGCGTTTTGATCTTCCAATAGATTGAATTTTAAGCCTGACCTGGCTGGCCCAATCTTCGTGTCCATGGCGAATACGGATAATGAGCCAGCGCGAAACGAAGGCCCGATCCCCCATCGAGAAAAGCGCCAGGACTGATCAGAAAGATTCCTGAATTTTTACCACGCTGCTTCACCGCGTCTTTGCACGTTTGGGTTTACCGTCTGCAAAACTAAAAACAGAGGTAAAACAGGTGGAAGAACTTTCGGTCAAATCGAAGATCATCAAATCCGTCTATTTCAACCAGGAAGATGGGCGGCTCAGGATCTGCTTCAAGAATGGCGAAGAGCGCCTGTTCGAGGGCGTTCCGTCGTCGGAAGCCCATGCGATGACGGCGGCGCCGTCTCCCGGTCATTATTACCTCGACAGGATCAGGACGCGGTTTCGCAGATTGGCTGCCTGAAGCGGAGACGGATGCCAGCCCGCGCCGGGATGGTTCGATTCGGGGCGAGGCCGGTGGATATTAACCCTTGGCTAATGCTCGTACCCATCGCAGTTGGATCGACCCGAGCGGAAAACGGCAAGTTGTCGACGCTGCCGGCTTTGAGAGATTCGGACAGCCGGGAGGCCCGGTGGCGGACCCCAGCCAGGAAACCGGGCCTCCCCGTCACGCTTCGTTGGTCTCGCCAGGATCGACGTCAGACTAAGCCGTGACCATCCCAAAATAGCGAATTGGGGCTAATCCTGTGAAAAACCGGAATGGCGATATCCGGACTCGACAATGCTTCATTAGCATGATTGCATAAACCCATCGAATGGAGGGTCGGGGTGATGATGTTCGAGAATCTGCTTGAAATGCAGGAGCGCGGCGTGCGCGACCGTGCACTTGGCCGTACCTTGGCCGACAACCCGATGTCGAAGCCGAATGTCCTCCCGATCACCGATCTGCAGGAATGGTATTCGATGTTCGACGCCTGGCGCTTCGGCTGGTCGATCGAGGATGCGATGGCGGGGCATATCGATATGCCCCGGGAGGGCCGCGCCTCGCCGCGTGCCTATACCAGGACGGTCTGATCGACCCGATCCTCGGCGCCGAAGAATTTCAGGTAACGTTCGACCTCCGCCGGCTCGCCGGTTGCCTTCTGCGGGTTGTCCGAGAGTTTTACCGCCGGACGGCCGTTGGCGTCGCTGACCTTACAGACGACGGAGATCGGGTTGAGGCCCGATATTTCGGTCGGCGCGCAGCCGGCAAAATCATTCGTCAGATTGGTGCCCCAGCCGAAGCTCATGCGCACGCGTCCTTCGAAATGCCGGTAGGTATCGATGATGGCGTCGACATCGAGGCCATCGGAAAAGATCAAGAGCTTCTGGCGCGGATCGCGGCCCATCTTCTTCCACCAGTCGATGATCTTCTCGCCACCTTCGATCGGCGGTGCGCTGTCCGGGCGGAAGCCGGTCCAGTCGGCGACCCATTCCGGCGCGTCGCGCAGGAAGGCAGCGGTGCCAAAAGCATCCGGCAGGACGATCAGAAGATTGCCGCCATAGAGCTTGTTCCAATCGCGCAGGATCTTGTAGGGCGCGTTGCGCAGCTGCTCGTCGGTTTCCGCCAGCGCTGCGGCCACCATCGGCAGTTCATGGGCATTGGTGCCGACCGCTTCGAGATCGGAATCCATCGCCAGCAATACGTTGCTTGTGCCGGTAAAGGCCGGTCCGATGCCTTCCTTCAGCGCCTCGACGCACCAGCGCTGCCAGAGGAAGCTGTGGCGGCGGCGGGTGCCGAAATCGGAGATGCGCAGGCCGGGAAGCTCCTTCAGCCGCTCGACTTTCGACCACATCTTCGCCTTGGCGCGAGCATAGAGCACATCGAGGGTGAAGGGGCCGAGCGCCTTCATCGCCGAGCGCGAACGCAGCTCGTTGACGATGGCAAGTGCCGGGATCTCCCACATGGTGGTTTCTTTCCACGACCCGTGGAAATCCAGGACATATTGCCCATCCTTCTTCGACAGCTCGTATTCGGGGAGCTGGAAGTTGGAAAGCCAGGCGAGGAATTCCGGCTCGAAGATTTGGGCGCGGCCATAGAAGCTGTTACCCGCAAGCCAGATCATCTCCTTCTTGGAGAGCCTCAATGTGCGGGCATGATCGAGCTGTTCGCGCAATTCGCCCTCGTCGATCTCCTCGGCGAGATGCACGCGCTTGGTACGGTTGATCAGCGTGAAGGAGGCGTTCACATCGGGATAGAGCTTCCAGATCATCTGCAGCATCAGGAGCTTATAGAAGTCGGTATCGATCAGGCTACGGATGATCGGGTCGAGTTTCCAAGCGTGATTGTAGACGCGTCTCGCGATATCAGTCTTGGCCATGAGATTCCTGCCCCTGTCCACTCCGGTCAGGCGCTGCCAAGTTCCGAGGTGCTGCTAAGCTCCGGCCGGGCGCACGAAACCGGCTCGTGCGCCTTCTTATCGAAAAATCGGCAGAGAAAGTCCAGACAAAACAATAAACATCCCGCCGCGGCATGGCGGCGGGATGCAGGAGATTAACTGGCAAAGCTTTACTGGGCCGGCGCGGCCGGCTGGGCTGGTGCAGGCGCGACATTCGGAGCGGCCGGCGTGGTGTTCGGCGTTTCGGTCGGAATCGCATTGCCGTTCTGCAGCGTCGGCGCAGGCGCTGCGCTTGGCTGCTGCGACTGAAGCTGCTGACCGGGCTGTTGCGGCGCCACTTCCTCCGCCTCGCGATTGCCCCAGATTTCGACTGGAATCCAGACCACGAAAGCTAGCACCAGGGCGGCGAGCAGCACCATCAGGATGCGATAACCCATACGCCCCTGCCTTGCCTTCACCGGCGGGATCTGTTCTTCCCGGTGAAGCTTGCCATCGGACTTTTCCCAGCGTGTTTCCGTCTGATGCGCCATCATCGTCTCCTTCCGCTGTCTTGACGGCCGATCGGCCATAAAGAACTCTGCAGGAAAACGGTCTGCTGTCTTGAAGGTTCCGGGCCCTCAATAGCCGACGGCGCGGTCGACGACGAATTGCAGCGGCTCGCCGCGCTCGAACCGGGCGATCTGCGCCTCGACATGACGGAAGAGTGCGTTTTCTTCCGAGACGGCCGCATCATGCGGCGTGATGAAGACGTTCTCCAGATTCCACAACGGGCTGCCGGAAGCCAGCGGCTCCACTTCGAAGACATCGAGGGACGCACCGCCGAGCGTGCCATCCCGGATAGCCGAGACGATATCGGCCTCGACCTGGCTTTTGCCGCGGCCGGCATTGATGAAGACCGGCTTTTCAAGCGCCCCATCGCGGCGGAGCTTCTTAAAGAGCCCGCTATTATAAAACCCTGTTGTCTCAGGCGTCAGCGGCAGCAGGCCGACAAGAATGTCCGTCTTTGCGAGGAAGCGATCCAGCGCGCGCGCATCGAAGGTTTCGACGCCATTGATCTCCTTGCGGGTGCGCGACCAGCCGATGACATCGAAACCCATCACCTTGAGCTTGGCGACTGCATCCTGGCCGAGGACGCCAAGGCCCATCACACCGACCGTCACCTCGGCCGCCTCCGGCGCAATCAGCTTGGCCCATTGGCGCTGCCGCTGGCTGATATCATGGGCGTATTGGCCACGCAGATGCATCAGGCACTGCATGACGACCCATTCGCTCATGCGGGTCGTCAGGCTGCGATCGACGAAACGGACAATCGGGATATCGGGCAGGCCGTCCATGCCGATGATATGGTCGACGCCGGCGCCGCCCGAGAAGATTGCCTTGAGGTTCGGCGCCCGCTGGAAGAGGTCGGCATCCGGTTTCCAGAGAAGGGCGTATTCAGCTTCGCTTAGATCACGCCCGCTATTGGCGGGCTCGGCGAGATTGATGCTGCCGCGATCGGCAAAGGCCGTCTTCAGGACGCGAGCAACGCCTTCGGGATTGAACTTGATATCGACGAGAACGGGAGGACGTGCGGACATGATCTTCTTTACTGCTGCACGGCGGGCGTCGGCACCGCCTCGATGTTGAAAGCGGCGGCCATCAGCGCCCTGGTGTATTCGTCCTTCGGCGCGCGGAAGATCTCCGCGGAAGGCCCCTGCTCGACCACCTTGCCGAAACGCATGACGATGACGTCGTTGGCAAGCGCCTTCACCACCTTCAGGTCATGGCTGATGAAGAGATAGGCGAGGTCATGCTTCTTTTGCAGGTCGCGCAGGAGATCGACCACCTGGGCCTGCACGCTCATGTCGAGCGCGGATGTGGGCTCGTCGAGCATGACGAAGCGCGGCTTCAGCACCATGGCGCGGGCAATGGCGATGCGCTGGCGCTGGCCGCCGGAGAATTCATGCGGATAACGCCAGCGGGTCAGTGGATCGAGCCCCACCTCCTCCAGCGCCCAGCACACGCGCTGGTCGCGCTCTTCGGCGCTCAAGGCGCGCTCATGCACCTTCAGCCCTTCGGCAATGATATCGCCGACCGACATGCGGGGGCTGAGCGAGCCGTAGGGATCCTGGAAGACGATCTGCAGCTGATTGCGCAGCGGCCGCATCTCACTGAACGAATAGCCGGCTATATCCTTGCCGATAAATGCGATCCGCCCCTGCGAGGAGATCAGCCGGGTGAGCGCGAGACCAAGCGTGGTCTTGCCGGAACCGGATTCGCCGACGACGCCCAGCGTCTGCCCGGCGCGCAGCGAAAGATCGATGCCGTCGACCGCCTTCACATGATCGACGACCCGGCGCATCAGGCCTGCCTTGATTGGGAACCAGACGCGGATATCGGAGCCTTCCATCACCACCGGCTTCGACGGATCGGCAAGCGGCGGCTCGCCGCGCGGCTCGGAGGCGAGAAGGTGGCGTGTATAGTCGTGCTTTGGATTGGTGAAGACCTCCTCCACCGTGCCGGCCTCGACGATCTTGCCCTTGGTCATGACGCAGACGCGGTCGGCGAATTTGCGCACGATGCCGAGATCGTGGGTGATGAACAGCAGCGACATGCCGTGCGCCGTCTTCAATTGCCGCAGCAATTCGAGGATCTGCGCCTGCACGGTGACGTCGAGCGCCGTCGTCGGCTCGTCGGCGATCAGCAATTCGGGCCGGTTGGCGAGCGCCATGGCGATCATGACACGCTGGCGCTGGCCGCCTGACAGTTCGTGCGGATAGGCTTTCAACCGCTTCTCCGGCTCGCGGATGCCGACCTGGTTCAACAATTCCAGCACGCGCTCACGCGCCGGCTGGCCGGTCAGACCCTGGTGCAAAGCGAGTATCTCACCAATCTGCTTTTCGATCGTGTGAAGCGGATTGAGCGAGGTCATCGGCTCCTGGAAGATCATGGTGATGTCGTTGCCGCGCACCTCCCGCAACACCCGCTCCGGCGCCTTCAGGAGGTCCTTGCCCTTGAACAGGATTTCGCCGGAGGGATGGCTTGCGGAAGGGTAAGGCAGGAGCCGCAGGATCGAATTGGCAGAGACGGATTTGCCGGAACCGGATTCGCCGACGAGCGCCACGACCTCGCCCTTGGCGATGTCGAAGGAGATACGATCGACGGCGAGCGAGGTCTCGCCGCCCTGGTGAAAGGCAACCGAGAGATCGCGGACGGAAAGCAGCGGTTTTGTCATCTCACTCATTGAAACGTCTTCCTCGGATCGAAGGCGTCGCGCACGGCTTCGCCGATGAAGATCAGCAGGGAGAGCATGATCGACATAGTGAAGAAGGCCGTCAGCCCCAGCCAGGGCGCCTGCAGGTTGGTCTTGCCCTGGGCGATCATCTCGCCGAGCGAGGGGGAGCCCGGCGGCATGCCGAAGCCCAGGAAATCGAGCGAGGTCAGCGTTGTGATCGAGCCGGAGAGAATGAAGGGCAGGAAGGTCAGCGTCGCCACCATGGCATTGGGCAAGAGGTGACGCCACATGATGGTGCGGTTGTTGACGCCGAGCGCGCGGGCGGCGCGGACATATTCGAAATTGCGGGCGCGCAGGAATTCGGCGCGCACGATGCCGACGAAGCCGACCCAGGAAAAGAGCAGCATGATGCCGAGCAGCACGAAGAAGCCGGGCGGCAGGATCGCAGCGATGATCAGCAGGATGTAGAGCACCGGCATCGACGACCAGATCTCGATGAAACGCTGCAGCAAAAGGTCGGTCCAGCCGCCGAAATAACCCTGCACCGCGCCCGCCGTGACGCCGATGATCGCCGAGCAGATGGTGAGCGCGAGGCCGAAGAGCACGGAGATACGGAAACCGTAGATGACGCGCGCCAGCACGTCGCGGGCCTGATCGTCGGTGCCGAGCCAGTTGAGATTGCCGAGGGTGCAGGCGGGATCGTTCGCGCCTTGGGGATAACCGGCGCAGCGCTCCTCCTTGGTCATCAGCCAGAAGGGGGCGGTCGGCGCCGAATGCGGAATGTTCGAATTGACCGAGCGGTAGGAATAGCGGATCGGCGGCCAGATCATCCAGCCATTGGCGTTGATTTCGTCCGCAATCACCGAGGAGCGATAATCGGTTTCCGCCAGGAAGCCGCCGAACTTCTCCTCGGGGTAATCAATCAGCACCGGAAACAGGATCTCGCCCTTGTAGGAGGCGATGATCGGCCGGTCGTTGGCGAGGAATTCGGCAAACAGGCTGAGCCCGAACAGCAGCAGGAACAGCCACAACGACCAGTAGCCGCGGCCGTTCGCACGGAAATTCTTCCAGCGGCGGATGTTGGTCGGCGAGAGCAGTCCCTTGCGCGGCGGCTTGACCGGGGTTGCGACGGCGGGATTTGCGGCGGCGTCCATCAGACATCCCTCCGCTCGAAATCGATGCGCGGATCGATCCAGGTGTAGATCAGGTCCGAGACCAGGCTGACGAAAAGGCCGAGCAGCGAGAAGATGTAGAGTGTGGCGAAGACGATCGGATAATCCCGGTTGACCACCGAGAGATAGCCGAGGCGGCCGAGGCCATCCAGCGAGAAGATGTTTTCGATGAGCAGCGAGCCGGTGAAGAAAGCGGAGATGAAGGCGCCGGGGAAACCGGCGATGATGATCAGCATGGCATTGCGGAAGACATGGCCGTAGAGCACCTGTCGCTCGTTCAGGCCCTTGGCGCGAGCGGTGACGACATACTGCTTCTTGATCTCCTCGATGAAGGAATTCTTGGTCAGCAGCGTCGTGGTGGCGAAGGCGGCGAGAGAAAGCGAAATCAACGGCAGGGTGAGATGCCAGAAATAGTCGAGCGGCTTCTGCCACCAGGCGAGCTGGTCGAAATTGTCGGAGACGAGACCCCGCAGCGGAAACCAGTCGTAGAAGGAACCGCCGGCGAAAAGCACGATCAGCAGAATGCCGAAGAGGAAGCTCGGCACGGCGTAACCGATGATGATGACGCCCGAGGTCCAGACGTCGAAGGTCGATCCGTCCTTGACCGCCTTGCGGATACCGAGCGGGATGGAGATGGCATAGGAGAAGATCAGGATCCAGATGCCGAGCGAGATCGACACCGGCAGCTTCTCCTTGATGAGGTCGAGCACGGAGGTATTGCGGAAGAAGCTCTCGCCGAAATCGAAGCGGATGTAATTCCACATCATCTCGCCGAAACGCGTCAGCGGCGGTTTGTCGAAGCCGAACTGTTTTTCCAGCTTGGCGATTAGTTCCGGATCGAGCCCCTGGGCGCCGCGATACCTGGAGCCTTCGTCGCCACCGCTATCACCCAGGAGGTCGCCGCCGCCTGACAGGCGCTGGTCGGCGCCATCGGCCTGACCGGTCAATTGGGCGATCACCTGCTCGACGGGGCCACCCGGCGCGAATTGAATGACGATGAAGGAAATCGCCATGATGCCGACGATGGTCGGGATCATCAGAAGCAGGCGGCGAATGACATAAGCGCCCATCAGCCTTCAGCCTCCGGAAATGTTCTTCTTGTCTGCCTGCCGTCCAGTCTGATGCCGCTCAATCCGTCAGCCTTCCCTTGCCGGCTTTGCCGGCTTGTCGTGATTCGCTTGTGCCATTTGGAGCCGAGGGGCCCTGCAATGCAAGCCCGCTCATTTTGCCGAGGCTGACCACCAGGCATCGGGGAAGCCGAGGCTATAGGCCGGGAATTCGGCCGGATGGGTGATCGTGTTCCAATAGGCGAGGTTATAGTTGCCGCGATAGAACAGCGGAATGACGTAGTGGTTTGCAAGCAGGACCCTGTCCATCGCCTTGATCGCCGCTACCTGTTCATCGCGGTTCGGCGCGAAGATGATCATGCGGATGAGTTCGTCGACGGCCGGATTGGCGATGCCGGCATAATTCTGGGAGCCTTGCTGGTTGACCGAGCCGGATCCCCAATAGTCGGCCTGTTCGTTGCCGGGGTTCATCGTCTGCGCCCAGACATTCCAGATCATGTCGTAGTCGAAGCTGCGCTCGCGATTGACAGCTTGCGATGCATCGACCGTCCGCACCCGCGCATCTATGCCGATTTTCCGGAGATTGTTGGCATAAGGCACGGCCCAGCGCTCCAGTATCGGGCTCGACAACAGGATCTCGAAGCTCATCGGCTGGCCGGTCTTGGTGTTGACCATGCGATTGGCCTTGAGCTCCCATCCGGCTTCCTTCAGAAGCGCAATCGCCTTGCGGAGGTTGTCGCGGCTTTTCTGGGGATCGCCCCCGACGGGATTGGTGTAGGGCGTCGTGAAGACCTCGGGCGGAACCTTGTCCTTCATCCCCTGCAATATTTCCAGCTCACGCCCCTGCGGCAGGCCGGACGAGGCGAGTTCGGTGTTCCAAAAGTAACTGTCGATGCGCTTGTAGCTGTTGAAGGCAACCGTGCGGTTCAACTCCTCGAAATCGAAACCGTAGTTCAGCGCCTCGCGGACGCGCTCGTCCTTGAAGATGTCGCGCCGCATGTTGGGCACGAGAGCCTGCAGGATGCCGGTGGAGCGCAGCGGGTTTGCAACCTCTTCCTTCTTGACGCGCCCCTCCTTCACCGCGGGAAAATCATATCCCGTCGCCCAGCGGGAAGCCGTCGTCTCCTGCCAATAGTCGCTGTTGCCGGCGCGAAAGGCTTCGAACTCGACATCGCGATCGCCGAAATAGGTGTAGATGACGTTGCGGAAATTGTTCTGGCCGACATTCACGTTGAGGTCCTTGCCCCAATAGTCGTCACGCAGCTCATAGCGGATCGTCGAACCGGGCGAGAAGGATGCGATCTTATACGGTCCGGACCCCATCACCGGCTCGAGCGTCGTCTTGGAAATATCGCGCGGCTTGCCGTCCGGTCCCTGCCCCTCCCACCAATGTTTCGGCACGACCACCAGCTGGCCGAGAATATTCGGGAGCTCGCGATTGTTCTTCTCGTCGAAGGTGAAGGTGACGTCGCGATCACCGGTCTTTTCGGCCTTTACCACATGGCGATAATAGTTCGCGGTGACGGGATTGAGTTCCTTGGTCTTGTCCAGGCTGAAGATGACGTCCTCGGGCGTCACCGGCTGGCCATCCGCCCATTTCGCTTCCTTGCGCAGGCGAAAGGTCGCGCTCGAGACGTCAGCGGGAAAGGACAGCCCCTCGGCAAGCAGGCCATAGGAGACGAGGAGCTCGTCATCGGCTGACTTCATCAACGTGTCGTGTACGAGCGAAAGACCGACCGCCGTCTGGCCTTTGGCAAGCAAGGGATTGAAGGTGTCGAAGGCGCCGCTCGCGGACAGGCGCAGGTCGCCGCCCTTCGGGGCGTTGGGATTGACGTAATTGAAATGCGCAAAGCCCGGCTTGTACTTCATCTCGCTGATGACAGAGCTTCCGATCTGAAACGGCTGATCCTCGGCCATAACAGTCACTGGCACCAGAGCGCCGGCAAGCGACAGAACCAGACCGATCTTCGACCACAAAGCCGCCATTCACGCTTTCCCCTAATTATTGATAGATTCGACAATAAGGAAAATACTGGCGAAAAACAGGAGAGAGTTTGGTTTTTGCCAGGCTCGCGAAATTTTGACTTTCGCTCGTTTCAGCTCCACGAGGTCCATCGTCACGCGATCCGTCAGCGCTTGTTCCAGTCCACGCCCGCCAAAACATCGATTCACCAAAATCACTTTTCACGATAGATTCGAACGCAAATCACTCTCAAGGGAACAGCATGGCATTCGGCTTCGCTCAGGCTTTCAAGACATTCGGCAAACTGGCGCTCGCCGGCACGATCGGCGCGAGCCTTGCCGCCGGCGACGTCGGCGCTCAGCAGAAGAAGCCGAGCCCGGGCAGCGCCAAGGCCCTGTTCGGCGGCGCCAGCCTGCCGACTGAGGGGCCGGCGCAGCCGATCGGTTTCTACGCCAAGGGCTGCATGACCGGCGCCGTGGCGCTGCCGACCGACGGCCCGACCTGGCAGGCGATGCGGCTTTCGCGCAACCGCCGCTGGGGCAACCCTGCGATGATCGCGCTCCTGGAACGGTTTTCTCAGGATGCGGTCACGTATGCCGGCTGGCCGGGCATTCTCGTCGGCGACATCGCCCAGCCGCGCGGTGGGCCGATGCTCAACGGCCATTCCTCGCACCAGATCGGCCTCGATGCCGATATATGGTTCACGCCGATGCCGGCGCGCCGCCTGACGGCCGAGGAGCGTGAGAGCCTGCCTTTCACAACCATGCTGCAGAAGAACAAGTTCCTGACCGTCGATCCCAAGGTATGGACGCAATCGCGGGCGCGGCTTTTGATGCTGGCGGCGAGCTATCCCCAGGTGGAGCGGATTTTCGTCAATCCTGCGATCAAGAAAAAGATGTGCGACACCTGGACGGGCGATCGCACCAACCTCGGCAAGCTCCGGCCGATATACGGCCATGACTCGCATTTCCACATCCGGATGAAGTGCCCGCCCGGCGCAGCCGGATGCACGCCGCAAGCTCCCGTCGCCGCGGGAGACGGCTGCGACAAGTCGCTCGCCTATTGGTTCACGCCGGCCCCGTGGGCGCCACCCAAGCCGCCGAAGCCCGGCGCCAAACCGCCGAAGCCGCCGCGCGAGATGATGGTCTCCGATCTGCCGAAGGCCTGCGGCGCCGTGCTCGATTCCGCTTCCGTCGCCTCCGTGCAGGCCGCGACTTACGGCGGATCTTCCGCCGCGAGCGCGCTCACCGCCGCTCCGGCCGCGGACCCTGCCGCCGATGCCGAGGGGATGCTGCCGGATGTCGGCCCGTTTCCGAACGACAAGCCGGTGATGCAGTGAGCGGCGCCGGCAGGCTGTCTTTCAAATCGCAAACTCTTGGTATAGAAGCGGTCAAATCGATTGAATTGTTCGGGCGGAGATTGGGTTCATGGCCGGCGGCAAATGCCTCGCTTTGATTGCGCATGACCAGAAGAAGGACGATATGGCGGATTTCGCCCGCGCCAACAGGGACGTCCTTTCCCGCTGGAAGATCGTCGCGACAGGCACGACCGGCGGGCGTGTGCTCGACGCCGCCCCCGATCTCGACGTCACTAGGCTCAAAAGCGGGCCGCTCGGCGGCGACCAGCAGATCGGCGCGCTGATCTCGACCGGCGAGGTCGGCGCCCTGATCTTCTTTGTCGATCCGCTGACGCCGATGCCGCATGATGTCGACGTGAAGGCGCTGATGCGGCTGGCGATCGTCTACGACATTCCGATGGCGCTCAACCACGCGACCGCTATAAAGCTCCTTCCCACACTCGAAGCCTGATCAGCACGGGACCGGCCATGCCAAAACCGAACAACAGTACCGCTCCGCTGCCCTTCCCGATCCTGATCGGCGATATCGGCGGCACCAATGCCCGCTTTTCCATCCTGTCCGATGCCTATGCCGAGCCGAGGCAGTTTCCGAACGTGCGCACGGCGGATTTCGCGACGATCGACGAAGCGATCCAGAAGGGCGTGCTCGACAAGACCGCTGTGCAGCCGCGTTCGGCGATCCTTGCCGTCGCCGGCCCGATCAATGACGACGAAATCCCGCTGACCAATTGCGACTGGGTGGTGCGGCCGAGGACGATGATCGAGGGCTTGGGCATCGAGGACGTGCTCGTCGTCAACGATTTCGAGGCACAGGCGCTGGCGATCGCCGCCCTGTCGGATGAAAACCGCGAGCGCATCGGCAGCGCCACCGGCGACATGATCGCGTCGCGCGTCGTGCTCGGACCCGGCACCGGCCTCGGCGTCGGCGGGCTCGTGCATGCCCAGCACAGCTGGATCCCGGTTCCGGGCGAAGGCGGCCATATCGATCTCGGACCGCGCAGCAAGCGCGACTATGATATTTTCCCGCATATCGAGACGATCGAAGGCCGTGTTTCGGCCGAACAGATCCTCTGCGGGCGCGGCCTCGTCAATCTCTACAACGCCATCTGTATCGTCGACGGCATTCAGCCGACGATGAAGGATCCGGCCGACATCACCTCGCATGCGCTTGTTGGCAGCGACAAGGCGGCGGTGGAGACGGTGTCGCTATTTGCCACCTATCTCGGCCGCGTGGCGGGCGATATGGCGATGGTGTTCATGGCACGGGGCGGCGTCTACCTCTCCGGCGGCATCTCGCAGAAGATTCTCCCGGCGCTGAAGAAGCCGGAATTTCGCACCGCCTTCGAGGACAAGGCGCCGCACAGCGCGCTGCTACGCACGATCCCGACCTATGTGGTGACGCATCCGCTGGCAGCGCTCGCCGGGCTTTCCTCCTATGCGCGCATGCCGGCCAATTTCGGCGTCTCGACGGAAGGCCGCCGCTGGCGGCGCTGACCAGCGCGCGCCCCCTCCCGGGCGCGGGGCGCTCTAGCCAAACCAGTCCCAACTCTTTATAGAGCCCGCGAAAGTGCGCGCCGCATTTACGGCGCGCTTGGCCTCGGACAGGAAGCTTAATATTTGGAAGCCGTGGAAAGCAGAAAGCAGAGCGTCAGCAGCGATACCGTCACCGGCATCCTGAAGCGCATCATCGCTGAAAACGGCCGCGACCATCTCTGGGGTTATGTCTTTGCGATCGCCTGCCTCGTGGTCGTGGCGCTTTCGACGGCATTCACCGCCTGGATCATGCGGGCAATCATCGACGAGGCCTTCGCCAACCGCCGCGCCGACGTCGTCTGGATCATCTGTCTTTCGATCTTCGTCGCCTTCGTGCTGCGCGGTTTTGCGAGCTACGGCCAGGCAGTGGCGCTCTCCAAGGTCGGCAACGATATCGTCGCCCGATATCAGCGCCGCCTCTATTCGCATCTGATGACGCTTTCGGTCGGCTACTTCAGCGAGGCGCGCTCGGCTCACATCGCCGCGCAGGTGAGCCAGAACGTCACCGGCATCCGCGACGTGCTCAATCTGACGATCACGTCGACGGTGCGCGACCTCCTGACCTTCGTGTCGCTGATTGGCGTGATGGTCCTGCAGGACCCGCTGCTCAGCCTCGCCGTCTTCATCATGGCGCCGCCGCTGCTTTACGCGCTGCGCTATGTTTCCAAGCGGCTCCGCTCGGCGACCCGCGAGGCGGTGCATCTGAACAGCCACGTGCTGGGCGCGATGCAGGAGACGATCCAGGGCATTGCCATCGTCAAAGCCTTCACGATGGAAGAGGAGCTGGAAAGCAAGGTCAACAAGCTCATCAAGGCTGCCGAAAACCGGGCGAACCGCATTGCGCGGCTTTCCGAGCGCACCTCGCCGCTGACGGAGAGCTTCGCGGGCTTTGCCGTCGCCAGCGTGCTTGCCTATGCCGCCTACCGCTCGATCTATTACAATGTGCCGCCGGGCGCCTTCTTCTCCTTTGTGACGGCGCTGCTCCTTGCCTATGATCCGGCCCGCCGGCTGGCCCGCCTGCAGGTGCAGATGGAACGCGCCGTCGTCAATGCCCGGATGATCTACGAGTTGCTCGACATGGAGCCGCGCCAGCGCGATCTGCCGGATGCGCGGCCGCTTGTTGTGACGCAGGCCCGCATCGAATTCCGCAACGTCTCCTTCGCCTATGGCAATGAGAGCGTGCTGAGCGGCGTCAGCTTCGTCGCCGAAGGCGGAGAAACCACAGCGCTCGTCGGCCCTTCAGGTGCGGGCAAATCCACCGTCATCAGCCTCATTCCGCGCTTTTACGATCCGCGCGAAG
Organism: Rhizobium sp. R339; assembly: GCF_002211395.1. NCBI lineage: Bacteria > Pseudomonadati > Pseudomonadota > Alphaproteobacteria > Hyphomicrobiales > Rhizobiaceae > Rhizobium > Rhizobium sp. R339. Next base: position 147,459 of record NZ_LOKV01000023.1, on the reverse strand, counting down.
GCGAAATCCTGATCGACGGGCAGGATATCGCCCACATCACCAAGAAGTCGCTGCGCCAGCAACTCGCCTATGTCTCGCAGCAGCCCTATCTGTTCGAGGGCACGATCCGCGACAATATCCGCTACGGCCGGCCGGAAGCGACCGATGCCGAGGTGGAAGAAGCGGCCCGGCTTGCCTATGCGCATGACTTCATCTCAGCCCAGCCGCAGGGCTACGATACGCCGGTCGGCGAAAACGGCGTGACGCTTTCGGGCGGCCAGCGCCAGCGCCTGTCGATCGCCCGCGCGCTCGTCCGCAACGCGCCGATCCTGCTGCTCGACGAAGCGACCTCGGCGCTCGACACCGAATCCGAAGCCGCCGTGCAGAAGGCGCTCGACGAGGCGATGACCGGACGCACCGTCGTCGTCATCGCCCACCGGCTTTCGACCGTGGTGCGCGCCGACAAGATCGTCGTCATGCAGCAGGGCCGGGTCGTGGAAGAGGGCAATCACGAGACGCTTGCGAAGGTCAGCGACGGTCTTTACGCTCGCCTCAACAATCTGCAGAGGCCCTCGGCCTCCGATTCAAACTGAGCTGATACGGATGACCGAGATGAGCGATGCTGCGATGAAACTGGTGGTGGTTGGCGCAGCAGGGCGCATGGGACAGACGCTGATCCGGCTCATCCATTCCATCGAGGGCGTGACGCTGCATGCCGCCGTCGAGCGCGCCGGTTCGCCCTTCGTCGGCAAGGATGCCGGCGAAATCGCCGGCCTCGGCCCGACCGGCGTCATCATCGGCGACGACCCGCTGCAGGCCTTCCTGCATGCCGAAGGCGTGCTCGATTTCACTTCGCCCGCTGCCACAGTGGAATTCTCCGGTCTCGCCGCACAGGCCCGCATCGTCCATGTCATCGGCACCACCGGCTGTTCGGAAGACGACAACGCCAGGATCGCGGCGGCCGCCCGCCACGCCCGTGTCGTCAAGTCGGGCAATATGAGCCTCGGGGTCAATCTGCTCAGCGTGCTTACCGAACAGGCAGCCCGGGCGCTCGAACCTGATGATTGGGACATCGAAATCCTGGAAATGCATCATAGGCACAAGGTGGATGCGCCTTCCGGCACCGCCCTTCTCCTCGGCGAAGCCGCGGCCAAGGGCCGCAATATCGATCTCGCCTCGAAATCGGTCAGGGTGCGCGACGGCCATACCGGAGCCCGCGAGGCCGGCACGATCGGCTTTGCGACGCTGCGCGGCGGCTCCGTCATCGGCGAACATTCCGTGCTTTTCGCCGGAGAAGGCGAAATCGTCACCCTGTCGCACAGTGCTGCCGACCGCTCGATCTTCGCGCGCGGCGCCATCAAGGCCGCACTCTGGGCGCGCGACAAGAAGCCGGGTCTCTATTCCATGCTCGACGTGCTCGGGCTTTCTTCCCAATAACGACATATCGGAGGCATATTCATGAGCGGTACCCTCGTCCTCGTTCGCCACGGCCAGAGCGACTGGAACCTGAAGAATCTCTTCACCGGCTGGAAGGACCCCGACCTGACGGAGCTCGGCATTCAGGAAGCCAATGCCGGCGGTGCCGCCCTTGCCGAATACGGGATCAAATTCGACGTCGCCTATACCTCGGCGCTGGTGCGCGCCCAGCACACACTGAAGCTCATCCTCGACAAGGTCGGCCAGCCCGATCTCCAGACGATCCGCGACCAGGCGCTGAACGAGCGCGACTACGGCGATCTCTCCGGCCTCAACAAGGACGATGCGCGCGCCAAATGGGGCGAGGAACAGGTGCATGTCTGGCGCCGCTCCTATGACGTGCCGCCTCCGGGCGGTGAAAGCCTGCGCGACACCGGCGCCCGCGTCTGGCCCTATTACCTCACCGAAATCCTGCCGCGGGTGCTGCGTGGCGAAAAGGTGCTGGTCGCTGCCCACGGCAATTCGCTGCGTTCGCTGGTCATGGTGCTCGACAAGCTGACCAAGGAAGGCGTGCTCGCCCTCAACCTCGCGACCGGCGTTCCCATGGTCTACAAGCTGAATGCCGATTCCACCGTGGCTTCAAAGGAAGTGCTCGGCGACATGTCCGGCGCGCACTGAGGCCTGCTGAACGTGCCAGCCGGAGCGGCCGGCACGTCATTTCTCAATTTTCAATCGTGAACTGCACCCGGTCGGCCGCGAAGCGGCTGATCGAATATTGCACCGGCACGCCGTCGAGATCGGTATTCATCGCCTTGGCGATCAGCAGGATCGCGCCGGGGGTGAGTTCCAGATCGGCGAGGTCGGCCGTGCCCGCATGCGCGGCCGTCACCTCGGTGGTTGCGCGGACATAGTCCGACAGGCCGAGTTCGGCGAAAGCCTTGGTGATCGATTCGTGCTTGCGATAGGCCTCGCCGATCCCGGCGAAGCGGACGGCGGGAAACCAGCTCGTCGCCTTTGAGACCGGCCGCTTGTCGGCATGGCGCAATGTTTCCAGCCGGACAACCTGTTCCCCCGGCTTGAGGCCCAGCCAGCGGGCGACCTCGGCGCTCGCCTCCTCCGTCGCCCCATCGAGCAGAAGGCCGCGCGTCTCGCGCGCCTGATCGCCGATGCCGGCGGTGAAGCGGGTGCGCCGGGTGATCGGGAAGTTCAGCCGCTCCTTGCGCTCGATCAGCGTGCCGCGGCCTTGCACCGCGCGCACGATCCCCTCCTGCGCCAAGGCTGCAAGCGCACTGCGCACCGTATGCCTGTTGACGCCGAATTGCAGCGCCAACACCGTTTCCGGCGGCACCATTTCCGTCTCGTCATAGGCTCCCGTGCCGATCGCCTCGCGAATCCGGTCGGCGATCTGACGCCACAGCGCCACACCGGTCTGCCTCTGCACCTGCTTCAATCCTGCCATTCAGCCCCTGCCCTGCGCCGGCGATGTCACACGCTTGTCACGACATCGATTTAAGGCTAGGTATAGCTTGTATGGTTGTCTATATCAATAGACATTTTAGAGGAAGCGGCGATGGCATCAGCGGACAGGAACGACGCTGCGTCACAGGCGGTCTTAGGGCGCAAACGCGCCGCCGACCTGCTGGCGCGTGCGGAACGGAGCGAACTCCAGGCGGTCTGGGATGCCTTGCCGCAAAAGCCCGCGGCGCATCCGGTGCGCGGACCGGAGACCGGGCTGGTCATGGTGCGCGGCCGCATCGGCGGCGGCGGGGCGCCGTTCAACCTTGGCGAAGTGACGGTGACGCGCGCGACGGTCCGGCTGGAATCCGGCTCTATCGGCCATGCGCAGGCGCTCGGCACCGACCGCAAGAAGGCGCGGCTTGCGGCGATCTTCGACGCGCTCTGGCAGGAAGATGCGACGAAGGATTTCGTCGAACAGGCGCTGCTTTTACCGATCGCCGAACGCCTCGCCGCCGCCGAACGCCGCAAGGCGGAGGAGACGGCCGCGACCCGCGTCGATTTCTTCACCATGGTGCGGGGGGACAACTGATGGGACTCGCTACAGAAGCCTTGACCGGCGGCTTTGCCGATCCGGTTTTCCATGCGCAGAGCGTCTTCAAGATGCTGATGGACGGCATGGCCCGCCCCGGCACCATCCAGACCGCAGGGCCGGATATCGATCCGCCGGCGCCGCTCGGCATCGCCGCCGGCGCGATCGCGCTCACCCTTTGCGACCACGACACGTCCGTGTGGCTGACGCAGGGATTGGCGAAATCCGCCGTGCCGGACTGGCTCGGCTTCCATACCGGCGCTCCGCTGACTCCCGAAAAGGCCGATGCGCGCTTTGCCTTCATCGAGGCGGGCACCACGCTTTGCTCTTTCGGCCTCTTTGCATTGGGGACGCAGGAATACCCCGACCGCTCGACGACCCTCGTCATCGAACTTTCCGCACTCGAAGGCGGACGCGGATTGGCGCTGATGGGTCCCGGCATCCAGAGCGTCGCGGAGATCGCGCCGGTTGGCCTGCCGGAGACTTTTTTACGGCTCTGGACCGAGAATCGCGCGCTCTTCCCCCGCGGCATCGACATCGTGCTGACATCGGGCAAGCGGTTTCTCTGCCTGCCGCGCACCACCAAGATCACAGCAACGGAGATCTGAGCTCATGTATGTTGCCGTCAAGGGTGGCGAGGCCGCCATCGCCAATGCCCACCGCCTGCTTGCCGACCGCCGGCGCGGCGACCGCTCGCTGCCGGCGATCGGCATCGACCAGATCGTGGCGCAGCTGGCGCTCGCCGTCGACCGCGTCATGGCCGAGGCCTCGCTTTTCGACCGTACGCTCGCCGCACTGGCCGTCCGCCAGTCGCGCGGCGATATGATCGAGGCGATCTTCCTGCTGCGCGCCTATCGCACGACGCTGCCGCGCTTCGGCTATTCCAGGCCGCTCGACACGGCTGATATGACCATCGAGCGGCGCATCTCGGCGACCTACAAGGATCTGCCGGGCGGCCAGCTACTTGGGCCCACCTTCGATTATACCCACCGCCTGCTCGATCCCTCGCTGCTTTCCGATGAAGCGGTCGAGGCGCCCGTCCAGCGCACTGCCGAAACCGGCCGCGTCATGCGTGTCTCCGAAATCCTCGGCGAGGAAGGGTTGATCGAGGCCGATGGCGACATGCCCGAGGATCACGAGATCGGCGACCTGACCCGCGAGCCGATGGAATTTCCGATGAGCCGCGATCTGCGCCTGCAGGCGCTTGCCCGCGGCGACGAGGGTTTTTTGCTGGCGCTCGGTTATTCCACGCAGCGCGGCTATGGCCGCAATCATCCCTTCACCGGCGAGATCCGCATCGGCGAGGTCGAGGTGGAGTTCGATGTATCGGAACTCGGCTTCGCCGTCTCGCTCGGCACCATCCAGATCACCGAATGCCAGATGGTCAACCAGTTCAAGGGGTCGGCCAAGGCGCCGCCGCAATTCACCCGCGGCTATGGGCTCGTCTTCGGCCAGAGCGAGCGCAAGGCGATGGCGATGTCGCTGGTGGATCGCGCATTGCGGGCTGAAGAGCTCGGCGAGGATATCACCGCGCCGGCCCAGGACGAGGAATTCGTCATCTCCCATTCCGACAACGTCCAGGCGACAGGCTTCGTCGAGCATCTGAAGCTTCCGCATTATGTGGACTTCCAGGCCGAACTCGATCTCGTCCGCCGCATGCGTCGCGAATTCGAAGCCGCCCGCAACAGCGGCGAAGACATGAAGGAAGCCGCCGAATGAGCGATCTGGCCAGCTACAACTTCGCCTATCTCGACGAACAGACCAAGCGGATGATCCGCCGCGCCATCCTGAAGGCGATCGCCATTCCCGGCTATCAGGTGCCCTTCGCCTCGCGCGAAATGCCGATGCCCTACGGCTGGGGCACCGGCGGCGTGCAAGTGACGGCCTCGATCATCGGGCCCGACGACGTGCTGAAGGTCATCGACCAGGGCGCCGACGACACGACCAACGCCGTCTCCATCCGCGCCTTCTTCCAGAAGGTCGCCAATGTCGCGGTGACCACTCACACAAGCGAAGCGACGATCATCCAGACGCGCCACCGTATCCCTGAGGAAAAGCTCAGGGCCGGACAGGTGCTCGTCTATCAGGTGCCGATTCCCGAGCCGCTGCGCTTCCTCGAGCCGCGCGAAACCGAGACGCGCAAGATGCATGCGCTGGAAGAATACGGTCTCATGCATGTGAAGCTCTATGAAGACATTGCCCATAACGGCCGCATCTCCAGGACCTACGCCTATCCGGTAAAGGTTCACGGCCGCTACGTCATGGACCCGTCGCCGACGCCGAAATTCGACAATCCGAAGATGCATATGTCGGATGCCCTTCAGCTCTTCGGCGCCGGCCGAGAGAAGCGCATCTATGCAGTCCCGCCCTATACCGACGTCGTCAGCCTGGATTTCGAGGACTATCCCTTCGACATCCAGCGCTTCGACAAACCCTGCGCCCTTTGCGCCGCGGAGGATGTCTATCTCGACGAAGTCATCCTCGACGACAAGGGCGGCCGCATGTTCGTCTGCTCCGACACCGATCATTGCGAAGACCGCCGCGCACAGGGGCATGCCGGCGAGATGCTGGCCCGGGAGGCTGCAGAATGAGCGATACTCCGCTTCTCAAAGTCCATGATGTCTCGAAATTCTACGGCAACCGCATCGGCTGCCGCGATGTCTCTTTCGAGCTCTGGCCGGGCGAAGTGCTCGCCATCGTCGGCGAATCCGGCTCCGGCAAGACCACCCTGCTGAATTGCCTCTCCACCCGTCTGCTGCCGAGCACGGGCAGCGTCGAATACCACATGCGCGACGGCAGCTACCGCGATCTCTACCGCATGAACGAGGCCGAGCGGCGTTTCCTGATGCGCACGGACTGGGGCTTCGTGCATCAGAACCCGGCCGACGGCCTGCGCATGACGGTCTCGGCCGGCGCCAATGTCGGCGAGAGACTGATGGCGATCGGCGACCGGCACTACGGCAAGATCCGCGCCTCGGCGATCGACTGGCTCGAACGCGTCGAGATCGATGCCGACCGCATCGACGACCAGCCGCGCGCCTTTTCCGGCGGCATGCGCCAGCGCCTGCAGATCGCCCGCAATCTCGTCACCGGTCCGCGGCTGGTCTTCATGGACGAGCCGACCGGCGGCCTCGACGTCTCCGTGCAGGCGCGCCTGCTCGATCTCGTGCGCGGTCTCGTCAACGATCTCGGCCTCTCTGCCATCATCGTCACCCACGATCTTGCGGTCGCGCGTCTGCTATCGCATCGCATGATGGTGATGAAGGACGGCCACGTCATCGAACACGGGCTCACCGACCGGGTGCTCGACGATCCGCGCGAACCCTACACACAACTGCTCGTTTCCTCGATCCTGCAGGTCTGAGCGCCGCTGCAGGTCCAAAACCAAGGAAGAAGACATCATGCCAACGCCCCTCGTCGTTTCCGAAGTCTCGAAGAGCTTCACCATGCACCTGCGCGACGGCATCCGGCTGCCTGTCGTCTCCGATGTCGCCTTCTCGGTCGCATCAGGCGAATGCGTCGTGCTCGGCGGCCCGTCGGGCATCGGCAAAAGCTCGCTGCTCAAGATGATCTACGGCAACTACGCCGTCGATACCGGCCAGATCCTCGTCCGCCACGAGGAGCGCATCGTCGATCTCGCTTCCGCCGATCCGCGCACCATACTCAACGTGCGGCGCAATACGCTCGGCTATGTCAGCCAATTCCTGCGCACCGTGCCGCGCGTCGCGGCAATCGACGTGGTGGCGGAACCGCTGGTGGCGCATGGCGAGGCAGCCGGACCAGCACGGGAAAAGGCGGGCGCCCTGCTTGCCCGGCTCAACCTGCCGGAAGCGCTGTGGCAGCTTCCGCCCGCCACCTTCTCCGGCGGCGAACAGCAGCGCGTCAACATTGCCCGCGGCTTCATCACTGAGCATACGATCCTGCTTCTCGACGAACCCACAGCCTCGCTCGATGCCAAGAATCGTGCCGTCGTCGTCGATATGATCGCGGAGAAGAAAAAGGCGGGCGTCGCCCTTCTCGGCATCTTCCACGACAAGGAAGTGCGCGAGGCGGTCGCCGACCGCATCCTCGACGTCCAGCAATTCTCGCCGCGTGAGATCGCCGCATGAGCCGCAAGCTTGATATCGAGCCCTATATCCACGCAACGGCCGAGGTCAGCGATTCCACCTTCGGGCGCTATACGGAGGTCTCCGATCGCTGCCGCATCAGCGAGGCCACCTTCGGCGACTATTCCTACATCATGCAGGACGGCTCCGTCTGGTGCGCGACGATCGGCAAGTTCGTCAACATCGCCGCCGCCGTGCGCATCAACGCCACCAATCATCCGACCTGGCGTGCGACGCTGCACCATTTCACCTATCGCGCCGCCGACTACTGGCCGGACGGCGACGTGGAGGAAGATTTCTTCGCCTGGCGGCGCGCAAACCGGGTGACGATCGGCAACGACGTCTGGATCGGCCATGGGGCGACGATCCTGCCGGGCGTCAGCGTCGGCAACGGCGCGGTGATCGGCGCCGGCGCCGTCGTCTCGAAGAATGTCGCGGCCTACTCGATCGTCGGCGGTGTGCCGGCTCAATTGATCCGCGAGCGCTTTCCGAAAGCGGTCGGCGAGCGCATGGACCGGCTTGCCTGGTGGGACTGGGACCATGACCTTCTGCGCCAGGCGTTGCAGGATTTTCGCAACCTGAGCGCGGAAGATTTTCTGGCGAGATATGCTGGCTAAACCTCCGATATAGGCACGGAGAATTGTGACACGAACTACACAAATATGACACGCGAGGTTCACGAAGCGGGACTAATGCGATGCTCATCAGAGCCTGGAATACAAGGGAAGAGCATGATGTTCGAGCTGCAGAATGTCACACGCCGTTTCGGAAGCAAGCTCGCCGTCGACACCGTCACGCTCAGCATTCCCCAAGGCCAGATGGTCGGCATCATCGGCCGCTCCGGCGCCGGCAAGTCGACGCTGCTGCGCATGATCAACCGCCTGCAGGAGCCGAGCTCCGGCTCTATTCACTTCGCCGGCGTCGAGGTTTCCGGGCTTCGCGGCCGGGCGCTGCGCAACTGGCAGCGCGACTGTGCGATGATTTTCCAGCAGTTCAACCTGGTGCCGCGCCTCGATGTTCTCACCAATGTCATGCTCGGCCGCCTCAATCACCGCTCGACGTTTCTCAGCTTGCTTAACATCTTCACCCGCGAGGAGCGCGTGCATGCGATCGCCGCCCTCGAACGCCTCGGCATCGAGCAGACGGCACTGCAGGCGGCCGGCACGCTTTCCGGCGGACAGCAGCAGCGCGTGGCGATCGCTCGCGCGCTGATGCAGAACCCGAAGATGGTGCTTGCCGACGAGCCGATCGCCTCGCTCGATCCGCTGAACGCCAAGATCGTCATGGACGCGCTGCGCGATATCAACGAGCGCGAGGGCATCACCGTCATCACCAACCTGCACACGCTCGATACCGCCCGCAACTATTGTGAGCGCATCGTCGGCATGGCCGGCGGCCGCGTCGTCTTCGACGGCAAGCCGTCGGAACTGACGGCCGACGCGGTGAGGGCGATCTACGGGACGGACAGGGACGGGGCCGGCATCGACGAAACGATGACCTCCACATCGATCAACATCGCGCCCGAGCGGGCGGACAATCAATCCGCCGGCGTCCAGCCGCTGGCGCTGGCCGGTCTCTGAGCGGGACGGCCGCGATCGAAGGCCCGCGTCAAGGGCACATTTCTTTGTAACGGGAAGGCCGGGGACACCGGCCGATAGGAGAGAACGCATGTTGAAGAAAGCACTCTTTGCGGCAACGGCGCTGTTTGCGCTCGCCGGCGCCGCCAACGCCGCAGACCTCAAGGAATTCCGTATCGGCATCCTCGGCGGCGAAAACGAAACCGACCGCCTGCGCAACTATGCCTGCCTCGCCGACCACCTGAAGCAGGAATTCGGCTTCGAGAAGGTCTCGCTCTTCCCGGCCGCCGATTATGACGGCGTCATCCAGGGCCTGCTCGGCGGCACGCTCGACTTCGCCGAACTCGGCGCTTCCGGCTATGCAGCCGTCTACATCAAGGATCCGAAGGCCGTTACGCCGATCCTCACGACGCAGCAGAAGGACGGTTCGACCGGCTACCACTCGATCGGCCTCGCGCTGAAGTCCTCCGGCATCAAGACCATCAAGGACGCCAAGGGCAAGAAGCTCGGTTATGCCGATCCGGATTCCACCTCGGGCTATCTCGTGCCGCTGACGCAGATCCCGAAGGATACGGGCATGCCGAATGACAAGTTCTTCGCTTCGACGCAGTTCAACGGCGGCCATGAGAACAACCTTCTCGCCGCCTATGACGGCAAGGTCGACGTTGCCGTCGACGACTCCTCGGGCATCGGCGATTTCAAGGACGGCTACACCTCCGGCACCTTCCGCAAGGAAGTCGACAAGGGCGCCGTCGATCCGAACAAGCTGGTCGAAGTCTGGCGTTCGCCGCTGATCCCGAACGGTCCGCTCGTCGTTCGCAACGCTCTAGGCCAGGAGTGGCAGACGAAGCTCGCAGCCTTCTTCACGGCGTTGCCGGAAAAGGATCACAAGTGCTTCGCAGCCGTCGAAGGCGGTGATTACAAGGGCTATGCCCCCGTCAAGCACGAGTTCTACAACACTGTTGTCGAAGTCCGCAAAGCTGCCATCGGCGGCTGATCGGGCTTTGGAATGCGGGGCGGCCGGAAACGGCCGCCCTTTCTTTGTAACCGGGCGGGGCGTCCATGACTATTGCCGATACACAGCCGCACATGCAGAGCACCGAGGAGATCGGCACCGCCTGGGGCCGCATGGTCGCCAAGCGCCGCTTCTATACCGTGCTCGGCCTGGTCATCCTGATCGCGGCTTTCGTCAGCTCCGTCCGCTTCGCCGACGAGAGCAACGCCGGCCATTTCTTCGACCGCCTGCCGCATCTCTTCGATTTTCTGAGCTGGCTCATTCCCAAGGACTGGAACGACGTCTGGCGCGCGCTGTTCGACATAGCGAGCGTGAACGACAAGGGCGGCGAGGAATTCAATTTCGACAAGGGGCGCGTCTATGTCTCGGGCGCCTTCTACATTCCCGAATATTTCGAGCTGATGATCGTCACGATCAACGTGGCGCTGCTTTCGACGATCATCGCCTTTATCTTTGCCGTTCCCTTGAGCTTCTTTGCCGCGCGCAACCTGACCAGTTCATGGCCGTTGCGCATCTTCACCAAACGGCTGATGGAATTCCTGCGCGCCTTCCCGGAGATCGTCATCGCCGGCCTGTTTTCGGCGATCCTGTCGATCGGGCCGGTCGCCGCCATCATCGCCATCACCCTGCACACGATCGGCGCACTCGGCAAACTCTTCTACGAGGTGGCCGAGAATATCGACATGAAGCCGCATGAGGGCATGAAAGCGGTCGGTGCCAACTGGTGCGAGCGCGTTCGCTTCGCCGCCCTGCCGCAGGTGCTGCCGAATTTCACCTCCTATACGCTCTTGCGCCTTGAGATCAACGTGCGCGCCTCGACCATTATCGGCGCCGTCGGCGGCGGCGGCATCGGCGAGGAACTGAAGCTTTCGATCTCGCGCGGCTTCGGCGCCAAGACGATGGCGCTCGTTCTCCTGCTGTTCGTGACGATCGTCGCCGTCGATCAGTTCTCCGCATGGCTGCGCCGCCGTCTCGTCGGCGAGCATGCTTTCCTTCTACAACATTGAGGCCGCCATGACGGTGATCGACGCAAACCGCATGAACGAGATAGAAGCGCGCTATCCCGAATATTTCCACCGGTCGTTCCGCCAGCGTTTCGGCGGGCTGATGATCGCGATCGCGACGCTGCTCTACGGCCTCTACGCCGTCTGGTTCTTCGACCTGCCGAAGCTCTTCGCCGAAGCCCGCTGGGAGCGTGTCGGTATTTATCTCAGCCAATGGGTGAGCTACGACGTTCAGCCGGAATTCCGCATTCAGGACGACGGTTCGATCGAGGTGCGTTATCCCCGTTTCTCGCCGCTCGGCGACAATCCCCACCCCGATTGGCTGGTCAACAATCCCGACGGCAGCGTCACCGTTTCCATCATCGGCACGAGCCGCACCGTTACCGTCTCGAAGAGCGAGACGATCGTCGCCGCGCATGGCGTCAGCGTCCCCGTCGACGTGTCGAGCGGCGCGCCGAAGGTCGTCGGACCCGTGCCGAGCTGGATGACCGTTTATGACGACAACGTGCTCGCAAATCTCGGCTTTGGCGGCGACGTCAGCATTTCCGTCGACCGCGTGAAGATCCGCAAGCGTTTCATCGGCTGGGCGAACTTCCTGTTCGACCCGCAATCGTCCTTCTTCGACAAGCCGGCCGGCGAGGTCGTCAGCCTCATCGTCTCCGGCCCGCGCCTCAAGCCCGACCAGTCCAACCTGTCGCTTGCCTTCGACGACATCTGGAACAACAGCGAGTGGCAGCATGGCGACGTCTGGACGAAGCTTTTCCAGACAATCGTCATGGCGTTCCTCGGAACGCTGCTCGGCTCGCTCGCCGCCTTCCCGCTCGCCTTCCTGGCGGCGCGCAACATCACGCCGAACCGGCTTTTGAACCAGATCCTCAAGCGCTTCTTCGATTTCCTGCGCTCGGTCGACATGCTGATCTGGGCGCTGTTCCTGACCCGCGCCTTCGGTCCCGGCCCGCTTGCCGGTTCCGGCGCAATCTTCCTCACCGAGACCGGCACGCTCGGCAAGCTCTATTCCGAAGGGCTGGAGAATATCGACAACAAGCCGCGGGAGGGCGTCAAATCGACCGGCGCTGAGGCCGTGCTCGTCCACCGTTACGGCATTATGCCGCAGATCGTCCCTGTTATCGTCAGCCAGACGCTCTATCAGTGGGAATCGAACGTTCGCGGCGCGACGATCATCGGCGCCGTCGGCGCGGGCGGCATCGGCCTCAAACTCTGGGAGGCCATGCGCACCAACGCCAATTGGGAAAACGTCGCCTACATGGTCATTCTGATCCTGATCGTCGTCTTCCTCTTCGACGCGGCCTCGAACGCGTTGCGCCACCGGCTGATGGGCACGAAAGCGCACTGACCTAAGAATTCAAAGCGTGGGGGCGCTGCCGCCATCATCATTCTGTCACGGAAATCTTTTAGCCGGGAGCCTGCTTGCGGTTCGCCGCCAAATCACTGCACATTGCGCTCCCCCGTCTCGACGATCCCCAGGATAAAAGCCTTGCGCTACGCTCTCTATTTTTCGCCGCCGAAGGATGATCCCCTGACCGGCGCGGCCTCGCGCTGGCTCGGCCGCGATGCTTTCACCGGCGAGACCTATCCTGCGCCGGAGCATGAGACGCTGAGTGCCGCCGAGCAGTTCGAACTGACCGCCGACCCGCGACGCTACGGCTTTCACGCCACGATCAAGGCGCCGTTTTCGCTTGCCGCCTCGGTCACCGAGAGGGATCTCATGGCGGTTGTTGAAGAGTTTGCCGCGCGCACGCCGGCTTTTGAGATCCCCGAGCTCGTGCTTGGCCAGCTCGGCCGTTTTTTTGCCCTTGTTCCCGGTTCTCCTCATCAACCTCTTCAGGATTTCGCCGCGAAGGTGGTAAAATCCTTTGAGCCCTTTCGCGCGGCGCTCTCCGAAGCCGATATTATCAGGCGCGATCCGGAGAAGCTCAGCGACAGCCAGCGTGCCAATCTGCTGCGCTGGGGTTATCCTTACGTCATGGAGGATTTCGGCTTTCACATGACACTGACCGGCCAGGTGCCGGAGATACGTGCCGCAGTGATGAAGGCGATCCTGGCCGAGCGTTTTTCCGGTTTCACCGGCCGGCCGCTTTTGATTTCCGGCCTTGCCGTCTTCACCGAGGAGACGCGCGGCGCCCCGTTCAAAGTTCATTCCTGGCTGCCGCTTGCCGGCGCCAAACGCTGAAAGATCAGACGCCCATGAGCAAAGAGACCGTGTTTTCCAATGCCCGCATCGTTCTCGAGGACGACATCCTCACAGGCTCGATGCTCATTCGCGACGGCAAGATTGCCGATATCTCCGAAGGCAATTCGGTAGCCGGCGAAGATTTCGATGGCGACTACATCATTCCGGGCCTCGTGGAGCTGCACACCGACCATCTCGAAGGCCATTACCAGCCGCGTCCCGGCATCCGCTGGAACAAGACGGCCGCGATCCAGGCGCACGACGCCCAGATCGTCACATCGGGCATTACCACGGTTTTCGACTGCCTGCGAATGGGGGCGGACGAGGACGGCGGCTTCGAGCATGGCGAGATGCGCGAGATGGCCGATGCCATCCAGGCGGCGGAGAAGGAAGGACGGCTGCGCGCCGAGCACCTCATTCACCTGCGCTGCGAGGTCTCGGCCGACAATGTGCTCGAGCATTTCGCCGATTTCGAAAACGATCCGCATGTGCGCCTCGTCTCATTGATGGACCATGCGCCCGGCCAGCGGCAGTTCCAGACAATGGACCAGTACATTTTCTACTACCAGAAGAAGCGCGGCTTGAGCGACGAGGTCTTCGCCCGCTTCGTCGCCAAACGTCAGGCCGAATCGGCGCGCAATTCGACGCCGCATCGCAACGCCATTGCCAAGGTCTGTGGTGAGCGCGGCATCACCGTCGCAAGCCATGACGATGCAACGCTTTCGCATGTCGACGAGGCGATCGACAACGGTGTGCGCCTTGCCGAATTCCCGACCAGCTTCGATGCCGCCCGGGCCTCGCACGAGCACGGCATGAGCGTGCTGATGGGCGCGCCGAATATCGTGCGCGGCAAATCCCACTCGGGCAATATCGCCGCCCGCGATCTCGCCGAAATGGGCGTGCTCGACGTGCTATCCTCCGATTACGTGCCGCTCAGCCTGCTGCACGCGCCTTTCATCCTCGCTGACGAGGTGGAGAGCATCACGCTGCCGAAGGCGATCGCCATGGTGACGTCGACGCCCGCCCGTACCGTCAGCCTCGACGACCGCGGCCGGATCGCAACCGGGCTGCGCGCCGATCTCGTGCGCGTTCACCGTTCGCATGGCGTGCCGGTGACGCGCTCCGTCTGGCGCCAGGGACGCCGTGTCGCATGATGCCGCACGAACCGCATCCCGGAGCCGGCGCCGAGCACGGCATCATGGTCGTCGTCGTCGGGCCGAGCGGCGCCGGCAAGGACACGCTGATGAAGCTTGCCGCCCGGCATTTCACCGGCCGCGCCGAGGTTCATTTCACCCGCCGCGTCATCACCCGTCACCGCGACGCCGGGGGCGAGGATCATCTTTCCGTCTCCCTCCAAGGCTTTGCAGCCATGGAGCAGTCAGGTTCCTTCGCCGTCTGGTGGGAAGCGCACGGCCTGAAATACGGCATTCCGGCCGAAGTCTCGGTGGCGCTGTCGAAGGGCCATATCGTCGTCGCCAACGGCTCGCGCTCCGCGCTTCACCGTTTCCAGGCCGCCTTCCCCCGGCTGAAGGTGATCAACGTCACCGCCCGCCCCGAGGTACTTGCCGGTCGGCTGGAGGCGCGCGGACGCGAGACGCATGAGGATATCATGGCGCGGCTCGCCCGCGGACCGCTGACAGTGCGTGGCGAATACGACGTGACGGATCTCGACAATAGCGGCTCGCTCGAAGAGGCCGAGCAGAAGATGATCGAGATCCTGGACGGGCTCCTGGCCGAGGTGCACTGACCGCAAGCGAGAGACCAGCATGCGCGCCATCAAAGTTGTCGATTACGACCCTTCCTGGCCGCTGCTTTTTGACGACATCAGCGCCGAGGTCTCCGTCCTGCTCCCGGGCCTCGTACTTTCCATCGATCATATCGGCAGCACCTCCGTGCCTGGCCTGGCGGCCAAGCCGAAGATCGACGTCGATGCCGTGACGATTTCCGCCGATGCTCTACAGACGGCGATCGAATTGCTGCGCGCGGCGAATTTCATCTTTCACGGCGACCTTCATGGAGAAGGCCGGTGGGTCTTCACCCGAGACTGCGAAGGGTACGGGTTCAGGCTTTATCTTTGCGGCCCGGAAAATTTCGCGCATCGGCAACGCATCCTGTTTCGCGACTACCTCAGAGATCATCCCGAGAGAGCCACGGCCTATGCCGAACTGAAACGGCGGCTGGCTGCGCAGGCAGACGGTGATTGGGACGTCTATACCGGCGGAAAGACCGAATTCGTTAGCGAGACCGTGCGATTGGCGGCGCTGAGACCGTGAGACGGAATGCGCCCGCACTCCGTCCCGCCATCGATCAGTCGCCCTCGCCTCGTCCCGATACAATCTCGCGCTTGCCGACGTGGTTAGCCGGTCCGACGAGACCTTCCTTTTCCATGCGCTCCACCAGGGAGGCCGCACGGTTGTAGCCGATGCCGAGGCGGCGTTGGATGTAGGAGGTGGAGCATTTCTTGTCGCGCATGACGACCTTGACCGCCTGCTGGTAAAGCTCGTCACCGTCCTCGGCGCCCATGGCGCTCTTGTCGAACACCGCGCCGCCCTCTTCCTCTTCCGTCTCTTCCTCCTCATCGGCGGTGACGGTATCGAGATATTCGGGGCGTCCCTGCGTCTTCAGATGGGCAACGACCTTTTCGACCTCGGCATCCGAGACGAACGGGCCGTGAACGCGGGCGATGCGCCCGCCGCCCTGCATATGCAGCATGTCGCCCTGGCCGAGCAGTTGCTCGGCGCCCTGTTCGCCTAGAATGGTGCGGCTGTCGATCTTCGAGGTGACCTGGAAGGAGATGCGGGTCGGGAAGTTCGCCTTGATCGTGCCTGTTATGACGTCGACCGACGGGCGCTGCGTCGCCATGATCAGGTGAATGCCGGCGGCACGCGCCATTTGCGCGAGACGCTGGATCGCACCTTCGATCTCCTTGCCGGCGACCATCATCAGGTCGGCCATCTCGTCGACGATGACGACGATATAGGGCATCGGCGCCAGATCCAGCTCCTGCTGCTCCTCGATCGGCGCGCCGGTCTGCCGGTCGAAGCCGACCTGGACCATGATGTGGACGGTTTCGTCCTTTTCGCGCGCCTGCGCCACACGGTCGTTATAGCCGTCGATGTTGCGTACGCCGAGGCGCGACATCTTGCGATAACGCTCCTCCATTTCACGCACGGCCCATTTCAGCGCCATGACCGCCTTCTTCGGATCGGTAACGACAGGCGTCAGCAGATGCGGAATGCCGTCATAGACGGAAAGTTCGAGCATCTTCGGATCGACCATGATCAGCCGGCACTGCTCCGGCGTCATCCGGTAGAGCAGCGACAGGATCATCGTGTTGATGGCGACCGACTTGCCCGAGCCGGTGGTGCCGGCAACGAGCAAATGCGGCATCTTGGCGAGTTCGGCAATGACGGGCTCGCCGCCGATGGTCTTGCCGAGGCCGAGCGCCAGCTTATAGCCGCTCTTCTCGAAATCCTGGCTTTCGATCATCTCGCGGAAATAGACGGTTTCGCGGGTGACATTCGGCAGTTCGATGCCGATGACGTTGCGGCCCGGCACGACGGCAACACGGGCCGAAAGCGCCGACATCGAGCGGGCGATATCATCGGCAAGGCCGATGACGCGCGACGACTTCACGCCCGGCGCCGGCTCGAATTCGTAGAGAGTGACGACGGGACCGGGGCGGACATGGATGATCTCGCCCTTGACGCCGAAATCCTCCAGCACGCTTTCCAGGAGGCCGGCATTCTGCTCCAGCGTCTCCTGCGACATGATCTCGCCAAGGCGCTCCGGCGGCTCCTGCAAAAGAGCCCGAGGCGGAAACTCGTAGCCTGACGAATCGACCTTTTCCGGCCTTGCCGCAAGACGCGGCGACGGCAGGACCGCCGCGACGGGCGGCATCTGACGGGGGGCCGGTGCAGCCTGAGCTACAGGTGCAGCTTGAGGAACGGGTGCTGCCTGAGGTGCCTGAGCGACCTGAAGCACCGGCGCGACGGGCGCCTCCGGAGCCGGGGCGGGTCTTTCCCGCGATATCGCCGCGGGCAGGCGCACGGCAGGCCGCACCGGCGCTGCAACCAGCGGCTGGACCGGGCGGGATGCGGCGGGCGTGATTTTCGGTGCGCCCGGACGCCATTCCATGACGCGGAACAAGGAGGTGATCGATTCTGGGGTGGTCTCGATCTTCGGCAGAATGATTGCGGGCGCGCGGATCGGCTCGACCTCCTCGAAGGCCATGACTTCCCAGAAGGCAAAATCCGAAATCGAAGACAGCTCGGACGCCGCACGCAGGCCCGGCGCTTCAGCTGCGACGGAGAGCGCCGGCTGTTGAGCCTCGACCACGGGAACAGGCGCCGGGGCAAGCTCTTCCGGCTCCGGCAGGTAAATATCGAAGGGCACGTCGACGGCGACCGGCTCGATTCGGATCGCCTGCTGTGCAATTTGCGAATCATCGCGAACGGGTTCGTTCGGCGACCGGCGCCGGCTGATCAGCGTTTCCGGCGTTCGGGTGAAACGAACGTTCGGCGCCAGGGAAAAATTGCTCTGCCAAATCGGCGCCGGCGGCCTTTCGCCGGCATCTTCCTCTCGAAGCTCAGTTTCAAGCCCGCTGGAAAAATCTGCGGCATCCGTCAAATTGGTTCTGGGAAAACGCATGCGTCCGCTACTCACTCACGCTTGGCAAATTACGACCCTACCGGGATAGAAAAGGAAGGTTAATAAGTTCCTTCCTGCCGTATCGTTCCGATACGGCTTCTGGGCATAAGTTGCTGTGATTTCAATGAATTGGGTAAAGAGGAAAAATCTTCGCTTTTTTAGGGACGTGGCTAGTGCGCCTCGTCCCAATTGGTGGCGGCACGCGCATCGACCTTCAGCGGCACGCGCATTTCGAGCGCCGGCATGGTGGCATTTTCCATGACCGAGACGATGATGGGCATCGCCTTTTCGACATCCTCGTCCTCGACTTCGAAGATGAGTTCGTCATGCACCTGCAGCAGCATGCGAACGCGCTCGGCAAGGCCGGCTTCCGCGAGCGCCGGCTCCATCTTGATCATCGCCCGGCGGATGACGTCCGCCGCCGAGCCCTGGATCGGGGCGTTGATTGCCGCCCGTTCGTTGAAGGCCCGCACGGACGGATTGGAGGAACGAATCTCCGGATAATTGATTCGCCGGCCGAAGATCGTTTCGACATAGCCCTTGTCGCGCGCCATCGCCTTGCGGCTGTCCATATAGTCGCGGATGCCGGGGAAGCGCTCGAAATACTTCTTGATGTAATCGCCGGCTTCCGAACGCTCGATCGAAAGCTGGTTAGCAAGCCCGAAGGCCGAGATGCCGTAGATGATGCCGAAATTGATCGCCTTGGCGCGGCGGCGGACCTCACTCGGCATGCCTTCGACGGGCACACCGAACATTTCCGACGCCGTCATGGCATGGATGTCGACGCCATCCTCGAATGCCTTGGTCAACTGCGGGATCTCGGCCACATGGGCGAGCACGCGCAGTTCGATCTGGCTGTAGTCGGCCGAGATCAGCTTGTGGCCCGGCGTCGAGATGAAGGCGGTACGGATCTTGCGGCCTTCGGCGGTGCGCACCGGAATGTTCTGCAGGTTCGGCTCGGAAGAGGACAGGCGCCCCGTCGTCGTCGATGCCAGCGAATAGGAGGTGTGAACCCGCTTGGTTCCCGGATGGACATAGCCGGGCAGCGCGTCGGTATAGGTGGATTTCAGCTTGGTGAGCTGGCGCCAGTCGACAATCTTGCGCGGCAGTTCGAAACCGGCGGCGGCGAGATCCTCCAGAACCGACGCAGAAGTCGACCATTGGCCGGTCTTCGTCTTGCTGCCGCCGGCAAGGCCCATCTTGCCGAACAGGATATCGCCCAGCTGCTTCGGCGAACCGATATTGAAACGCTCGCCGGCCAGCGTGTAGATCTCGTCCTCCAGGCGTGCGGCGCCCTGGGCGAGCTCGCCGGAGAGGCGCGACAGAATCTGCCGGTCGACGGTGATGCCACGCGATTCCATGTGCGCCAGCACTGGCAGCAGCGGCCGCTCCAGCCGTTCGTAAACGCTGGTCAAGCCCGCGGCCGCCAGCCTCGGCTTCAACACCAGCCAGAGGCGCAGCGTCACATCGGCATCTTCGGCGGCATAATGGGTGGCGCGGTCGATATCGACCAGATCGAAGGTGACGTTCGCCTTGCCGCTGCCAGCCACATCCTTGTAGGGGATCGGCGTATGGCCGAGGAATTTTTCCGAGAGCGGGTCCATGCCGTGGGCGCCAGTGCCGGCGTCGAGCACGTAGGAAATCAGCATCGTATCGTCGAAACTTCTGGTCTCGACGCCGTATCGCTTCATCAGGAGGTAATCGTATTTCAGGTTCTGGGCGACCTTGAGAACCGATTCGTCCTCCAGCAAGGCCTTGAGCCGCGGCAGGGCATCGCGCATCGGGATCTGGTTTTCGGCAAGGCCGCCGCCAAGCAGATCGCCGACGCCGTTCTTGTGGGCAAGCGGCACGTAGGCGGCGCGGATCTTCGTGCCGGTGGGATCGGCGACATTGTCGGCAATCGCCATCGAGAAACCGACGAGCTCGGCCTGCATCGCATCGAGCGACGTGGTCTCGGTATCGAAGGCGACGAGGCCGGTATCGCGCGCATCGGCGATCCAGCGGTCGAGTGCGGCGAGATCGCGGATCGTCACATAGGCGGAATGATCGAAGGGCAGCGTCGCGAAGGCCTCGGCCCGCGTCTTGGCAAGATCGGCAGGCGAAAAGGCGCCTTCGACGGCGGCCTTCGTCTTCGCACGCTGCGGCACCGGCACGGCTTCACCGGCAACGTCAGGGATGCCGCCGGCGACCGGTTCCGGCTCTGCCGCACTGAGATCGGGACCGTGGGCCGCATCACCCCATTCGATGCGCACGACCGCCGGTTCGATGGCGCTCGCATCGCAATCGCAAACTTCGGCGACCCGGCGCGTCAGCGTGGTGAATTCCATCGCCTTGAGGAAGCCGATCAGCTTCGGCCCGTTCTGCGGTTCCAGCACCAGCGCATCGAGATCGAGGTCGAGCGGAACATCGGTGCGCAGCCGCACGAGTTCGCGCGAAAGCTTTGCCATGTCGATATTGGCGAGGATCGTCTCGCGGCGCTTGACCTGCTTGATCTCGGTGGCGCGTTCGAGCAGCGTGTCGAGGTCGCCATATTCCTCGAGCAATTGGGCGGCAGTCTTCGGGCCGATGCCGGGAATGCCGGGGACATTGTCGACGGAATCGCCGGTCATCGCCTGTAGGTCGATCATCTTTTCCGGCGGCACGCCCCATTTCTCGACGACATCGGGAATGCCGATCTGCTTGTCCTTCATGCTGTCGTACATGTGGACATTCGGTGTGACGAGCTGCATCAGATCCTTGTCTGACGAGACGATGGTGACATCGGCGCCCGACGCCTCGGCCAAGCGGGCGTAAGTGGCGATGATGTCGTCGGCCTCGAAGCCTTCGGTCTCGATGCAGGGCAAGTTGAAGGCGCGCGTCGCCTCTCTTATGAGGCCGAATTGCGGAACGAGTTCTTCCGGAGGCGCCGAGCGATTGGCCTTGTAGGCATCGTAGAGATCCTTGCGGAACGTCTTGGCCGAATAGTCGAAGATGACGGCAAGATGGGTCGGCGTGACGCCGACATCCGTATTGCGCGCATCTCTCAACAGCTTCCACAGCATGTTGCAGAAACCGGAAACGGCGCCGACCGGCAGGCCGTCTGTTTTGCGCGTTAGCGGCGGCAATGCATGAAACGCCCGAAAAATGAATCCGGAACCGTCGACTAGGAAGAGGTGATCGCCTTTTTTCATGCGTGCATGGATAGCGCGGGCACGGGACGAGGTCCATATAAAGTTCGAACGCCTGAGATTATGGGCGTTTGAAATCCGAGAGATTTCTGCTCACCAAACTGTTACCGATTTGTAACGTAGCGTTACCCTTGAAAAACCACATTCGTAGTCACAAATCCATGTCACCGGCGCTTGATGTGCCGCGGGTCTGATCACCGGCTTGTCCCCCGCCGCGTCAGGCTTGGACAAAGGCCTTATCCCCCTCTCCGGGCCTTTGTCCTCACTATCAAGCCGCCATGGCCAACCTCCAGGCCATGGCGGCTTTATGTTTTTTGCAGCCACTCGAAATTATGATCTCGGCTCATATGTTTTGGATCATCCTGGGCGATTTGCTGCATTGTCTCCGGCATGCTTTTGAGCCAACTTGCAATCATGGGATTTAACCGCATGGATTCGGGAGCTTACCTTGCCAGCCAGTTGGCGAAAGGTTTCGCCCGCTCGCTGCACCAGCGCGCGGTCGGGCTTGGTTTTTCTCCGGGCCAGTTTCCCATCTTGCTGGAGCTTTGGGCCGAAGACGGACTGACCCAGAAACAGCTTCTCGAACGGGTCGACATCGAGCAGGCGACCATGGCCAATACGCTTTCGCGCATGGTCCGAGACGGATTGATCGAACGGCAGCCGCATCCATCCGACAAGCGGGCGCAACTGATCTTCCTGACGCCGAAGGCGCGCGCCATGGAGGCGGAGGCGATCGAGACCGCGCGCGAGGCCGACCTTGCGCTGTTCAAAGGTTTTCGCTCTTTCGAGCGTGAACTGACGCTCGAATATATCCGCCGGCTCCTGGAAAACGCCAAGGCGCTCTGACCAAATTAAGATCATTCGCTGACGAGGCTTGTGCGCCATCGCGGCGGCACGCCGGTTCCGGCCTGCTTGGGCATGAAGCCTTGATGAGCGGCAAGCTTTACGCTCGGCTCGATATCCGGCTCGCCGAGCAATATGCCCTGCACCTGCGCGCAGCCTTCCTCGACGACGATCCGGCGCTGCACCTCGGTTTCCACGCCCTCGGTGACCACGGGCATGCCGAGGCTGTGGCCGAGACCGATGATGGCGCGCACGATCGATCGAGCCGTCGCATCATGCTCCAGCACGCCGGTGAAGCTGCGGTCGACCTTGATCTTGTCAAAGGGGAACGAGCGCAGGTTGGAGAGCGAGGAGTAGCCGGTGCCGAAATCGTCCATGACGATGTGCACGCCCAATTTGCGCAGGCGCTGCAGCGTCACCATCACCCGGTCGCGATCGCGGATCAGGGCTGCCTCGGTGATCTCGAGTTCCAGCCGATCGGGCGCCAGTCCCGTCTCGGCGAGGACCGCCCCGATCCGCTCGCACAGATTGGGCAGCATGAACTGCACCGGCGAAACATTGACGGCAATCCTCAGCGGCTGCGGCCAGCGCATGGCCTCCATGCAGGCCTGCTGCAATATCCATTCGCCAAGCTGCACGATCGAACCGCTTTCCTCGGCGATCGGGATGAAGACGTCCGGCTCGGTCATGCCGTGGCCCGGCCGGTGCCAGCGCATCAGGGCCTCGTAGCCGCTGATCTCGCCACTCTGCGCGTTGAGGATCGGCTGGTAGCTGACATGAAGCTGGTTGCGGATGATCGCGTGGCGCAGGTCGCTCTCGATCTGGCGGCGGTTGCGCGCCGCTTCGTCCATTTCCGCATCGAAGAAGCAGGCCTGGCCGCGGCCGTCGTGCTTGACGCGGTAGAGCGCGGTATCGGCATTGTTGTAGAGTTCTTCAGCCGTGCTCCCATCCCTGGGATAGAGCGCGATGCCGAGGCTGACGCCGACGGCGGTCGGATCCCGGGCCGTGTCCATCTCGGCGGCGAATTCGTCGATGATCGCAGCCGCAAGCCTTTGCGCCGACGCCGGCTGTTGCGCCGCGGGCTGGATGATGGCGAATTCGTCGCCGCCGAGGCGGGCGATCGTATCGCTGTCACCCGCCACCCGGCGCAGGATCGAGGCCACCTTGCAGAGAATGCGGTCGCCTTCGGCATGGCCGAAGATATCGTTGACCGCCTTGAACCGATCAAGGTCGAGAAGGAACAGCGCGACTTCGGTGTTCTTTCGTTCGGCCACCTGCAGCGCCTGCCGGATGCGGGTGTCGAAGAGCGACCTGTTCGGCAGGTCGGTCAGCACGTCGTGGTGGGCGAGATGCTCGATCATCTCCTCGGCCTGCTTGCGCTCGGTGAGATCGCGTACCGCCAGCACCTCGCAATTGCGGCCACGATAAACGATCCTGCTGCTGGTCGCCTCGACGGCAATTTCCCTGCCGGCGCGTGTGTTCAGCAGCGTCTCGCCGGGCCTGTTCTCCCGCGCTCCTTGAACGACCGTCAGGACATCCGAGGGCGCCTTGCCCAAGAGGGCGGCCAGCATCCAGCCTGACAAGGCCTGGAACCGCTCGTTGGCGTCGATGATCCGGCCTTCGCGCAGGATCAGCAGCCCCTCCTGCGAGGCATTGGCAAGTCCGCGCAGATCCGTCAGATGGCTTTGGACGAAGACCACGGCAAGGACGACCAGGATGAGAGCGGTTGCCGCCACCACGACGATGGCGGCGAGCACCCTGGTGTCGAGCACCAATGTGGGAACCTCCTTGCCGGGGTCCGGCACGAGCGTAATGCTGCCCATCGAGATGAAGTGGAGCGTGCAGATGGCAAGGACGAAGACCAGGGACGAGGTCAGCAGCCGCCGCATGCCCTTCAAAGTGAAAAAGATATGGAAGGCGGCGCTCGCCAGAAACATTCCGGCCAGAACCGCTGTCAGTGTCATCACGGGATCGTAGAGGATCACCGCCTGCGTCTCGATCGCCTGCATGCCGGTCAGGTGCATGGCGGCAATGCCGAGAGCCATCAGGACGCCGCCGCAAATGCGGGAAAATTGTCCGTCACGTTGCGTCGCGGCGAGGATCGCCACCCACGAGCTTGTGACCGACAGAAAAAAGGAAAGCAGTGTCAGGTCGAGTGCGTAGCTGATCGGCGTGCCGCCGTCATAAGCGAGCATCGCGATGAAATGCGTTGCCCATACACCGGTGCCGAAGGCAAAGCCGGATGCGCCGATCCAGAGCTTGCGCCGCCCGGCGTCGCACTCCTGCGCACGGGAAAGCAGCAGCATCGCCGCCATGGCGCCAACCAAGCAGACAGCGGCCGCCACTATAACCAGGCGCCAATCGTGATTGTCGCGAATACATGTAATGACCGAGAACATCTGCTCCCCCCGAACAGCTTGCTTTCGGCCGATGCTATTTAGCTTGTGCTAAATAACTGTAAATTGAATTAGAACTTTCTTCTTTATTACTAATGCATGTCCTCAGGACATGGGCAGCGGTTCGGGGATAACGACATGCAAAAAAACAAAGAGCTTTAGACGTGCTTCCGTCAAAGCGATCCGAGTCGTTTCGGCGCGCTTGCGCCCCATCGATTTTGCTTTTCCGCCTCGCCTGCCTTTCCGGTTTGGTCTATCGTCCGGCCGAATTTCGAAAAGGAGTCGAAAATGACCGATATACAACCGGTGCTTTCGCGCGCGGACCAGAATCTTTCATCGAGCCTTGAAAAGCTGTTCGAGCTTCTGCGCATCCAGTCGATTTCCACCGATCCCGCCTATAAGGCAGAATGCCGCAAAGCCGCCGAATGGCTGGTCGCCTATCTCCAGGGGCTGGGCTTCGAGGCATCGGTGCGCGACACGCCCGGCCATCCGATGGTGGTCGCCCACCATGCCGGCGCCGGCGCCGATGCGCCGCACGTTCTTTTCTACGGCCACTACGACGTTCAGCCGGTCGATCCGATCGAACTTTGGGAGAACGACCCCTTCGAGCCGTCGATCAAGGATGTCGGCGAAGGCCGCGAGATCCTGACCGGCCGCGGCACGTCGGATGACAAGGGCCAGTTGATGACCTTCGTCGAGGCCTGCCGCGCCTATAAGGAAATCAACGGCGCCCTTCCCTGCCGCATCACCATCCTGTTCGAGGGCGAGGAAGAATCCGGTTCGCCGTCGCTGAAGCCCTTCCTGGAAGCCAATGCCGCCGAACTCAAGGCCGATTATGCGCTGGTTTGCGATACCGGCATGTGGGACCGCGACACGCCGGCGATCGCCGCAGCGCTGCGCGGCCTCGTCGGCGAGGAAGTGATCGTGACGGCTGCCGACCGCGATCTGCACTCCGGCCTCTTCGGCGGTGCTGCGGCAAATCCGATCCATATCCTCGTCGAGGCCCTTGCCGGCCTGCATGACGAAACGGGCCGCATTACGCTCGACGGCTTCTATGAAGGCGTCGAGGAGACGCCCGACAACATCAAGGCGTCATGGGAGACGCTCGGCAAGACGGCGGAAAGCTTCCTCGGCGAAGTCGGCCTTTCCATTCCATCCGGCGAAAAAGGCCGCTCGGTGCTGGAACTTACCTGGGCGCGGCCGACTGCCGAGGTCAACGGCATCTGGGGCGGATATACCGGCGAAGGCTTCAAGACGGTGATCGCCGCCAAGGCTTCGGCGAAGGTATCGTTCCGACTCGTCGGCACGCAGGATCCGGCCGCCATCCGCGAGGCCTTCCGCAGCTATATCAGGTCGAAGATTCCGGCCGACTGCTCGGTCGAATTCCATTCGCACGGCGGCTCGCCGGCGATTCATCTCTCCTATGATTCGCCTGTTCTGACCAAGGCGAAGAGCGCGCTGTCCGACGAGTGGCCGAAACCCGCCATCGTCATCGGCATGGGCGGCTCGATCCCGATCGTCGGCGATTTCCAGAAGATGCTCGGCATGGAATCGCTGCTCGTCGGCTTCGGCCTCAGCGATGACCGCATCCATTCGCCGAACGAAAAATACGAGCTCGTTTCCTACCACAAGGGCATCCGCTCCTGGGTGCGGATCCTTCAGGCGCTCGCCGCCTGAAGGTGCGGCGTTCCAGATCGCGATAACA
Source organism: Rhizobium sp. R339 (assembly GCF_002211395.1). NCBI lineage: Bacteria > Pseudomonadati > Pseudomonadota > Alphaproteobacteria > Hyphomicrobiales > Rhizobiaceae > Rhizobium > Rhizobium sp. R339. The sequence goes on along the minus strand of NZ_LOKV01000023.1, from coordinate 121,363 downwards.
AAAAGGCCGGTTGAAACCGGCCTTTCGTCATCCGCTCGCTCAGTGCCAGTTCATCCGTGGTCAAGGAGCAGCGGGTATTGCAGGCAGACTGCCCTCGAAAGGTTAACGGATCGTTAACGCCTCCTCGAATGCGCGGGGTTGCCCGGCTATGAGAAGGCGCGGGAGTCTCCCCGTTCAAGCTACGTTCATCGCGATCGTCATATAAGTCATTGAAAGACAAGGTGAATGATAACGCTCTCTCGCGTAGAGGGCGAAGGTTTCACCGTTCGGTCGGATGGCAAATACAAGGCGCTGCCCGAGAATGCGCCTATCAGGAGTAAGAGAAGCGTGAAAAATCTGTTTGCTAAAATCGCTGCGGCCGGCCTGTTCGTGCTGGCGCCTGTGGTCGCGCAGGCTGCCGAGGGCTATTCGACGGCGAACGTCAACATGCGTGCGGGACCGAGCACCCGGTATCCTGCCGTCGCGGTCATACCCGCCGGCTCCGCCGTCGAGATTCGCGGCTGCCTTTCCGACGTCAACTGGTGCGACGTGGAATTCTACGGCGGCCGCGGCTGGGTCTCCGGCCAATATGTCCAGGCCCTCTATCAGCAGCGCCGCATCTATGTCGGTCCGCAATATTACCGTCCGCTCGGCATTCCGGTCATCCGCTTCAGCGTCGACAATTATTGGGATCGCTATTACCGCAACCGAGATTTCTACCGCGAGCGTGACCGCTGGAGCCGCGGCCCGGACTATTACTACCGCGACCGCGACAATCGCGCCCGGGACCGGGATCGGCGGGACCGAGACAACCGGAACGACGACCGGAACTGGCGCGATGCGGATCGCAACCGGGACGGCGACAGGGATTGGCGCAACCGGGACCGCGACAGAGACTGGCGCAATCGAGCCGGCGATCAGGAGAGGCAGGACGGCTGGCGAGATGGAAACCGCAGACCGGATCGCAGAGATCCTGATTGCCTCCCCGGCGATCTCTCCTGCGACCAATGATAAATAAGGGGCGGCGGCAGCGCCGCCCTTTTGGCATTTGTCGGCACGGCGGGCACTCGAGAAAAAGCCCGGCGATCCCTTGGGGGGATGCACCGGGCCTGATGTCGATCGGCGCGTGTTGAGGGGAGACGGCCGATCATTCGCGGGACGTGAGGGGGCTGTCCCGCTTCCCCATAAACAACCTCGAAGCCTGTTGGTTCCACCTGTCCGAGAAAAGATGTGCAACGCAGCGTCGTGGGTGCGACGGAAGCCACCGACGATTTGCTGTGAGGATCTCGTGATGCCCTTGTCTTGCAGGGTTCTTTATTGCACCTTCACGACATTGCGGATTGATTTGATCCGTTCGAGGCTGGAAGCTGATGACGCAAGACTACCTGGCTTTCTTCGGGCTTTTCGGCCCTCGGGCGGCCGCCAAAGACCTTACCGTTTGGCATAAATACAATCCCATCCTTCCCGTGCGCCTCACCGATGGGACAAACCTCAATCCTTCCGGCCAGATCTGGCGCCGTTTCCATTTGGGCCAATGGGAATATAAGCAAGACCCGGAGACGACCGATGATTACGAGGCTCGCCAGTATTGAAGGCGAGAGGCGTAGTTTCCGCCACTTTATGTTCTTTAACACCCCGTTAAATCGCCGCAATTAAAGTTCACTCGGATGATCGCGTCGCCCGCAAGTGCGCCGTTGTGCGAAGCCGGGCTTCGCGATCGAACAGGGGTGTGACCGGTCGGCGATGGCAGGCAGAGGCAGATCAGGCGACAGAATCGAACCGTCCTTCAGCGGCCGTCCGGCACGCGACGATGACGAGTTCTCGCTCGATGCCGACGACCGCATAGCCGGAAACCGGTCCGCGCGGCGCGGCAGCTCAAAACCCCCGAAACAGAGGGCGGCTCCCCGCCGGCGGCGCGAGCCGCGCGAGCGCGAAGGCGGCGGCTTTTTCGGCTTCCTGCGCGGCGTGGTCTACTGGTGCGTCGTGCTTTTCATCTGGGCCGGCATCGGCGTCGCCGGGCTTGTCGTCTATTACGGCTCGCGCATGCCGAGCGCCAGCACATGGGCGATCCCGGAACGGCCGCCGAACGTCAAGATTACCGCCGTCGACGGCAGCGTCATCGCCAATCGCGGTGCCACCGGCGGCGAGGCGCTGTCGCTCGAAAACATGTCGCCCTATATTCCGGAAGCCGTCATCGCCATCGAAGACCGGCGCTTCTATTCGCATTTCGGCGTTGATCCGCTCGGCCTCGGCCGAGCGATCGTCACCAACTTCACCGCCGGCCACATGGTGCAGGGCGGCTCGACACTGACGCAGCAGCTTGCCAAGAACCTCTTCCTCTCTCCCGAGAGAACGCTGGAGCGCAAGGTGCAGGAGGTGCTGCTGGCGCTCTGGCTGGAGCAGAAATATACCAAGGACCAGATCCTTGCGATGTATCTCAACCGCGTGTTCTTCGGATCGAATGCCTATGGCGTCGAAGCGGCGTCGCGGCGCTACTTCAACAAATCAGCGCGTGACGTGAACCTCGGCGAGGCCGCCGTGCTGGCCGGCCTGCTCAAGGCGCCGTCGCGGCTGTCGCCGGCCCGCGACGCGGAAGCGGCGAATGCACGCGCCCAACTCGTACTCGCGGCGATGCGAGAGCAGGGCTTCATCACCGATTCCGAGGTGAAGACGGCGATGTCGCAGACCCCGGCTTCGGCCAAGAGCTATTGGTCGGGCGCCGGGCACTATGTCGCCGACATGGTGATGGATCAATTGCCCGGGCTGATCGGCGACATCAAGGAAGACGTCATCGTCGATACGACCATCGACAAATCACTGGAGAAGAAGGCCGAACAATCGCTGGTCGACGTGCTCGACAAGGAAGGCGGCAAGCTCGACGCCTCGCAGGCGGCACTCGTCTCGATCGACGGCACCGGCGCGATCCGCGCGCTCGTCGGCGGCAGGGATTATGCGGCAAGCCAGTTCAACCGCGCCGTCAAGGCGAAGCGCCAACCGGGATCCTCGTTCAAACCCTTCGTCTATGCCGCTGCGCTGGAGAAGGGACTGACGCCTTTTTCGGTGTTCAACGACGCGCCGATCCGCATCGGCGATTGGACGCCGGAGAATTACGAGAAAAAATACAATGGCGAAGTGACACTGGCAACCGCGCTTGCCAAGTCACTGAACACAGTGGCCGCGCAGCTGGTGATGTATGACGGGCCGGATCAGGTGATCAAGCTCGCCCACCGGCTCGGCATCGAAAGCGAGCTGCAGCCGAACGCGTCGATTGCGCTCGGCACATCCGAGGTCTCGCTGATGGAGCTGACCGCCTCCTACGCCGCCTTCATGAACGGCGGCTACAAGGCGACGCCGCATGTCATCCGCCGGGTGACCACCGCCGAAGGCAAGGTTCTCTACGAAAATACCTATGACAGCCCGCCGCGCGTGCTCTCCGAGCAGATCGCCGCCGAAATGGATGCGATGATGATGGGCGTCATCGAAAACGGCACCGGCAAGAGCGCCAAGATCCCCGGCTGGCAGGCGGCAGGAAAGACCGGCACGACTCAGAATTCGCGCGACGCGCTGTTCGTCGGCTTCACCAGCAATCTCACGACAGGCGTCTGGTTCGGCAATGACGACGGCAAGCCGATGAAGAAAGTGACCGGCGGCGGTCTTCCGGCCAAGGCCTGGAAGGAATTCATGATCGCCGCCCATAAGGGTCTTTCGCCGGCTCCGCTCTTTGGCAACGGCCAGCTGATCGGCGATCAGAACAACGGCCAGCCGATGGCGCAGGCCGTACCCGACGGCGGGCAGCCGGTCACGGCCGAGGCGCCGCCATCGACGACGATCGGCGGCATCATTTCCGGCGTCTTCGGCGGTGACGAAAGTTCCAATCGCTATCCGCAGGCGCCCGTGCGCCAGCAAAATGCGCCGTCCGGAAACGGTCCGGTTCCGCCTTCAGACGTCGCCGAAGGCGATGGCTCCGGCTATGGAAACGTCGTGCCGCCCGGCGATGTCGGGACGCCGCAGGCGACCTCTTCGGTGCAGCCGCGCCGCACCACCCTGCTTGATCTGATCATGGGCCAATGAGATTTTTGCGGCACGCCCGGCACAAGCCCGATGCTTTAGGAAACGGCTCCCTTCCGGGCAAGCGGCAGACCTCCTTCCCGGCTGCCGTCAAAATTGAATGCAACACATTCGTTTTGCTGGATTCCGGGCCAATTGCCGCCTTGCAGTCCAGAAAACCGCTCCTTATATACGCCGCATCACCGCAATCACGATTGCGTAATCTCAAGTAGACCCATCCCGTAAGGGGCTGTCAGGGAAATGCCTTCTCGGGGTTCCGACAGCTTGCTTCAAGGAGAGAATGACATGGCAAAAGTAATTGGTATCGACCTTGGAACGACGAATTCCTGCGTCGCAGTCATGGACGGCAAGGACGCGAAGGTCATCGAGAATGCGGAAGGTGCACGCACCACCCCTTCCATGGTGGCTTTTTCCGATGATGGCGAGCGCCTCGTCGGCCAGCCGGCCAAGCGCCAGGCGGTCACCAACCCGACGAACACGCTCTTTGCGGTGAAGCGCCTGATCGGCCGCCGCTACGAAGATCCGACCGTCGAGAAGGACAAGCATCTCGTTCCCTTCAGCATCGTCAAGGGCGACAATGGCGACGCCTGGGTCGAAGCCAATGGCAAGGGCTACTCGCCCGCACAGATTTCCGCGATGATCCTTCAGAAGATGAAGGAAACCGCCGAATCCTATCTCGGCGAAAAGGTCGAAAAGGCCGTCATCACCGTTCCGGCATACTTCAACGACGCTCAGCGCCAGGCAACCAAGGATGCCGGCCGCATCGCCGGTCTTGAAGTGCTCCGCATCATCAACGAGCCGACCGCTGCCGCTCTCGCCTACGGCCTCGACAAGAAGGACGGCAAGACGATCGCCGTTTACGACCTTGGCGGCGGCACCTTCGATATTTCGATCCTGGAAATCGGCGACGGCGTCTTCGAAGTGAAGTCCACCAACGGCGACACCTTCCTCGGCGGTGAAGACTTCGACATGCGTCTCGTCGAATATCTCGTTGCCGAGTTCAAGAAGGACAACGGCATCGACCTGAAGAACGACAAGCTTGCCCTGCAGCGCCTCAAGGAAGCTGCCGAAAAGGCCAAGATCGAGCTGTCGTCCTCGCAGCAGACCGAAATCAACCTGCCGTTCATCACGGCTGACGCCTCGGGCCCGAAGCACCTGACGCTGAAGCTGACCCGCGCCAAGCTCGAAAGCCTGGTCGACGATCTCGTCCAGCGCACGATCGCGCCCTGCAAGGCAGCCCTCAAGGATGCCGGCGTTACCGCAGCCGAAATCGACGAAGTCGTTCTCGTCGGCGGTATGAGCCGCATGCCGAAGGTACAGGAAGTCGTCAAGCAGCTGTTCGGCAAGGAGCCGCACAAGGGCGTCAACCCGGATGAAGTCGTCGCCCTCGGCGCCGCGATCCAGGCCGGCGTTCTCCAGGGCGACGTCAAGGACGTTCTGCTCCTCGACGTGACCCCGCTGTCGCTCGGCATCGAAACGCTCGGCGGCGTCTTCACCCGCCTGATCGAGCGCAACACGACGATCCCGACGAAGAAGAGCCAGACCTTCTCGACCGCGGAAGACAACCAGCAGGCCGTCACCATCCGCGTTTCGCAGGGCGAGCGCGAAATGGCTGCCGATAACAAGCTGCTCGGCCAGTTCGACCTCGTCGGCCTGCCGCCGTCGCCGCGCGGCGTGCCGCAGATCGAAGTCACCTTCGACATCGACGCCAACGGCATCGTGCAGGTTTCGGCCAAGGACAAGGGCACCGGCAAGGAACAGCAGATCCGCATCCAGGCTTCCGGCGGTCTTTCCGACGCCGACATCGAGAAGATGGTCAAGGATGCCGAGTCGCATGCGGCCGAAGACAAGAAGCGCCGCGAGGGCGTGGAAGCCAAGAACCAGGCCGAAAGCCTGATCCACTCCACGGAAAAGTCGCTGAAGGATTACGGCGACAAGGTCTCCGAAGCCGACCGCACCGCAATCTCGGATGCGATCGCCGCTCTGAAGTCCGCGACCGAGGCAACCGAAGCCGACGCCGAAGACATCAAGGCCAAGACCCAGACACTCATGGAAGTTTCCATGAAGCTCGGCCAGGCGATCTATGAAGCACAGCAGGCCGAAGGCGGCGCTGCTGCCGATGCCTCGGCGGAAGGCGGCGACAATGTCGTCGATGCCGACTACGAGGAAATCAAGGACGACGACCGCAAGAAGTCCGCGTAATCCGCGGCGGCGTGGTTATGCTTCAACACCTGATCCGGCTGCTCACCATGGCAGCCGGAAATCCATTTCCGGGGTTTAATCCTTAATGGCAAAAGCGGACTTTTACGAAACTCTGGGTGTAGCCAAGTCGGCGGACGAGAAAGAGCTGAAAAGCGCCTTCCGAAAACTGGCGATGAAATACCATCCGGACAAGAACCCGGATGACAAGGACGCCGAACGGAAGTTCAAGGAAATCAACGAAGCCTATGAAATGCTCAAGGACCCGCAGAAGCGGGCGGCCTATGATCGTTACGGCCATGCGGCCTTCGAGCATGGCGGCATGGGCGGCGGTGGCGGCGGATTTGCCGGCGGCGGCTTCTCGGACATTTTCGAGGATATTTTCGGCGAGATGATGGGCGGCGGACGCGCGCGCCAGCGCTCGTCGGGCGGGCGCGAACGCGGCGCCGATCTTCGCTACAACATGGAAATCACGCTGGAAGAGGCCTTCTCCGGCAAGACGGCGCAGATCCGCGTGCCGACGTCGATCACCTGCGACGTCTGTTCGGGTTCAGGCGCCAAGCCCGGCACGCAGCCGAAGAACTGCGGCACCTGCCAGGGGACGGGGCGTGTGCGCGCCGCGCAGGGCTTCTTCTCGATCGAGCGGACCTGCCCGACCTGCCATGGCCGCGGCCAGATCATTCCCGATCCCTGCCAGAAGTGCCACGGCCAGGGCCGGGTGACGGAAGAGCGTTCGCTCTCGGTCAATATTCCCTCGGGCATCGAGGACGGCACACGCATTCGCCTCCAGGGCGAGGGTGAAGCCGGCACCCGCGGCGGACCGGCCGGCGATCTCTATATCTTCCTGTCGGTGAAGCCGCACGAGTTCTACCAGCGCGATGGAGCCGATCTCTATTGCGCCGTTCCGATCTCGATGACGACGGCCGCCCTCGGCGGTACTTTCGACGTGGCGACGCTCGACGGCACGAAATCGCGCGTAACGGTTCCCGAGGGCACGCAGGCCGGCAAGCAGTTCCGTCTGAAGAGCAAGGGCATGCCGGTGCTGCGTTCGGCGCAGACGGGCGACCTCTACATTCAGATCCAGATCGAAACGCCGCAGAAGCTGACGAAGCGTCAGCGCGAGCTGCTGCAGGAGTTCGAGCAGATTTCCTCCAAGGAGAACAATCCCGAATCGACGGGCTTCTTTGCCCGGATGAAGGAATTCTTCGAAGGCTGAGGCTCCGATCGATACGCAATCGCAACAGCCGGGGACGGAAACGTCTCCGGCTTTTTTATCGGGCCAGTCCCAATTTGGGACATCTGTTCCAGATCGATACGGCGTTCAATCGGAAAAGAAACTGCGTTAACGCAGGCGGATGATGCCGCTTGCAAGTTTTCCAAATGACTTCAATCTCTGCCGTCAGCGCATAATCAGAAGACGGCACCGATACCGGGAGAATGATGCGCAATTAAGACAACACAGCGTTCTCAGCGCGTCCCATCGGACGCGGGACCACGGAAGCAAGAGTATCCATCATGGCGCCAGCCTTTTCCTCTCAGTCCGAAGACATCGACGTTCTCGCCGGCGCCATCTACACATGGTGCGCCGAACGCAACATCAAGCTTCGCAGCCAGCAGGGCCTTTCCATCGCCAGCATGGCGATCGACCTCTACCATGCCGGCCACCAGACGCAGGACGATCTGCTGACGGCGCTGCATGGGTGCGAGATTCACTAACATATGCGGCGATCTTTCGGATCGCTTCGCGCGCTTCAGGTCTTCATTTCCTCGCACATCGTTGTCGAAAAAAAACCGCTGCCCACTTTGCGCGGCATGCCTTCAGGCGACGCATCCGCCGCAGCCGCTCTCTTCGCACGCCGTCACCCAGACGCTCTGTTCCTTAGGTGATGTGGACCTGCCGCGCGATTGCGCTGCAGACATGCAAAGGTCCGGGCGCCCTCCATTCCTTGAAGAGGCCCCGTTTTTCCTGGCATAAAGCTGACGCTCAGGCGGCGCTTTCGACCGCTTCGCCGGTCATGAGCGTGAGGATGGTCTTGACGGCTTCCTTGCCTGCGGTCGAGCTCAGCTTGTCGTAGCTCAGGGCAAGCGCATAGGCGTCGGGGCTGAGTTCGATCCGGCTGCCGAATTCCGATATGCCCGTTCCCTCGAAGAGAGCGGAGATCTCGACACCGAGAAATACTGCGATCTGGTGCAGTTTGCTGGCAGAAACGCGGTTCGTTCCCTTTTCGTATTTCTGGATCTGCTGGAAAGTCAGTCCGAGTGCTTCACCAAGTTCGAGCTGGGAAACACGGCGAAGGGCGCGAAGCTGTCTGATGTTGCGACCAACGATAATATCAACCGGATCTGGCACTTCACCACTCTCTTTACATAAACGCTTTGTTCACCATATCGTTTCTGCGGGATAACTCAACCCGAAAGTTGCAAATTTCAACCGACTTTTTCTGGGCTTTACGTTACGTCAGCCGTTTCGCAAAAATGCGTCAAAGCCCCTGATATCAAGGCGCGCGAGCCGTAGCCGTTCCTTGCAGGCGGCGTAGCCTGGAGTCGCCCAACCATGGCCTCCCAGGTTGTATTTTTTTGAAACGTTGAGAGCACTCCCCGTTCTATCGCCGCCCGCTGCAGCGCTGATTTTTCGCCAGCGCCAACAGGACGTTACGATTGCAAAGAAACGGCGAGCCTTGCCATCGGCACCGCTTCGGCTTAGCTGTCACGCTTAACGATTCCGGACATCCGATGCCGCACAAGGTTTCCCTTTCCCGCCTCAAGCTGAGCGACTTCCGCAATTATGCGGCGGCGACGCTTGGCCTTAATGGCCGGCACGTCGTGCTGACGGGAGATAATGGTGCCGGCAAGACCAATCTGATGGAGGCGGTCTCGCTGCTTTCGCCCGGCCGCGGCCTCAGGCGCGCGGCCTATGGCGATATTACCCGCGTCGGCGCGGCCGGCGGCTTTTCGATCTTCGCCGCGCTCGATGGCATGGAGGGGGAAGTCGAGATCGGCACCGGTATCGAAACCGGCGAGGACACCACCACCCGCAAGCTGCGCATCAACGGCACGCCGGCGAGGACTGCCGACGAATTGACCGACCACCTGCGCCTTCTCTGGCTGACGCCGGCGATGGACGGCCTCTTTACCGGCGCCTCCTCCGACCGGCGGCGCTTTCTCGACAGGCTGGTGCTGTCGCTCGATCCCGCCCATGGCCGCCGCGCCAGCGATTTCGAGCGCGCCATGCGCAGCCGCAACAAATTGCTCGACGAAGGCCGCTTCGATCCGTCCTGGCTCACCGGCATCGAGGAGCAGATGGCAAGCCTCGGCATCGCCATGGCGCTCGCCCGGCAGGAGATGCTCGGCCTGCTCGCCCGGCTGATCGAGGAAACGCGCGAGACCTCTCCCTTTCCCTCTGCGTCCCTGCAGCTCTCCGGTTTCATGGACGGCCAGTTCTCGCGCCCGTCGGTCGATCTCGAGGACGATTACGCGGCGATGCTCGCCGAGAGCCGTTACCGCGACGCCGGCGCGGGACGCACGCTGGAAGGACCGCACCGCGCCGATCTCATCGTGCACCACCGCGAAAAGGCGATGGAGGCCGAACGTTGCTCGACCGGCGAGCAGAAGGCGCTGCTCGTCGGCCTGGTGCTTGCGCACGCCCGGCTCGTCGGCAATCTCACCGGCCACGCGCCGATCCTGCTGCTCGACGAGATCGCGGCGCATCTGGATGAAGGCCGCCGCGCCGCGCTGTTCGACCTGATCGACGGGCTCGGCGGCCAGGCTTTCATGACCGGCACAGATCGCGCGATGTTCTCGGCGCTGGGCGACCGGGCGCAGGTCTTCACGGTGTCCGACGGCAAGGTGTTCGAATGACGAAGGCGGCTTTTCCCGGCGTCGGACGCCATGATACGATCGGCGCCATGGAACCGCTCAGCCCCGATGAAATCACCCGTTATCACCGCCACATTCTGCTCCCCGAAATCGGCGGCGCAGGCCAGCAGAAGCTGAAAGCCGCCCGCGTGCTGGTGATCGGCGCCGGCGGCCTCGGTGCGCCGATCCTGCAATATCTGGCCGCGGCCGGCGTCGGCACGCTCGGAATCGTCGACGACGACAGGGTCTCTCTTTCGAACCTGCAGCGCCAGGTGATCCATGATTCCGGCACGATCGGCGAGCTGAAAACGGAGAGCGCCGCCTTGGCGATCGCCAGGCTCAACCCGCATATCCGGCTGATCCGTTTCGAGGAGCGATTCTCTCAGGAAACCGCCCGCCGTCACTTGTCCGGCTTCGATCTCCTGATCGACGGCTCAGACAATTTCGACACGCGTTATGCCGCAGCCGATGCGGCGGAAGAAGCACGCATCCCGCTCGTCACCGGCGCCGTCGGGCGTTTCGATGGTTCGCTGACGGTACTGAAGCCCTATGAGACGGCTGAGGATGGGACGCCCAACCCGCGATATCGCGACCTGTTTCCCGAGGCTCCCCCGCCGGGTCTCATCCCTGCCTGCTCCGAAGCCGGCATCATCGGCGCGCTCACCGGGGTCATCGGCACGATGATGGCGATGGAGGCGATCAAGCTCGTCACCGGCGCTGGCGAACCGCTGATCGGGCGGCTGCTGCTTTACGACGCCCTCTCGGCACGGTTCGAGACCGTGCGCTACAGGCGGCGTCGCGCAAGGCAGGCACCATGACGATCATCCGCCTCGATGCCAGCTTCACGCGCTGGGACGAACTGCTTGCCCTCATCCTGACCGCCTTTGCCTCGATGAACGGCAGGATCGACCCGCCATCGTCGGCGCTCAGCCTGACGGCGGAATCGCTGGCAGCGAAGGCCGAAGCCGAGATCGGTCATGTCGCGATCGACGATGGCAGGTTGACCGGCTGCCTTTTCCTGCGGCCGGAGGCCGGTTGCCTCTATGTCGGCAAGCTCGCCGTTCTCCCCTCGGCGCAAGGAAGAGGCCTCGGCAGGCGGCTGCTTGACATCGCCGAGGAGACGGCCGCAGCGCTCGGCCTTCCCGTCTTGCGGCTGGAGACACGCATCGAGCTTACCGACAATCACGCCGTCTTTGCCGCCTGGGGCTTTTCCAGAACCGCCGAGAAGGCCCATCCCGGTTTTGCCAGGACAACCTTCATCGAGATGCGCAAGGTCCTTGCGCCCGAGATCAGCCCCACCTGATCGCGTTCGACGCGGCGTCTCAACGGCCGGGCAGCACCCTGTTCGGCGGCCTGTGGCCGTCGATGAAGGTGCGGATATTGATGATGACCTTGTCACCCATGTCGACCCGGCCTTCGATCGTCGCCGAGCTCATATGCGGCAGCAGCACCACCTTGCCCTCATTGGCGAGCTTGACGAGCTTCGGGTTGACGGCGGGTTCGTTCTCGAACACGTCGAGGCCGGCGCCGGCGATTTTGCCTTCCCTCAAGCACTTGATCAGCGCGGCTTCATCGACCACGTCGCCGCGGGCAGTATTGACGAGATAGGCGGTCGGCTGCAGGAGCGCCAGGCGGCGGGCCGAGAGCAGATGGAAGGTCGCCGGCGTCGAGGGGCAGTTGATGGATACGATGTCGACGCGGGCAAGCATCTGGTCGAGGCTTTCCCAATAGGTCGCCTCGAGCTCGTCCTCGACGGCCGGATTGGCGCGCTTGCGGTTGTGATAGTGGATCGAAAGACCGAAAGCCTTGGCGCGCCGCGCGACCGCCGTGCCGATGCGGCCCATGCCGACGATGCCGATGCGCTTGCCGTGGATGCGCCGGCCGAGCATCCAGGTGGGAGACCAGCCGGCCCATTCGCCGGGCTTGTCGGTCAATACGCGTGCGCCTTCGCCGAGCCGTCTCGGCACCGCGAGAATGAGCGCCATCGTCATGTCGGCCGTATCCTCGGTCAGCACGTTCGGCGTGTTGGTGACGGTGATGCCCTTGCGCGCCGCCGCCTCGACATCGATATGGTCGGTGCCGTTGGAAAAGCTCGCAATCAATTTCATCTGCGGCCCGGCCTCATCGATTAGCGCCGCATCGATGCGATCGGTGACGGTCGGCACCAGCACGTCGGCGGTCCTGACGGCGGCGATCAGCTCGGGAACGGAACGCGGCGTGTCGTCGATGTTGAGCTCGGCGTCGAAGAGTTCCCGCATGCGGGTTTCGACGGCATCCGGCAGCTTGCGGGTGATGTAGACCTTCGGTTTTTTCTTCGCTGTCATGGCTGCCTGTCGTGCCTTGTTCAGAGGTCTTTAACCAAGAGGGGTGATAATTTTCCCATTCCGGGCATTTTCTACCAGACCCGCACGCGAAGACAAACAAAACTCGTGGTGCAGCCGGGGAATGTCAGTGCCCGGCCAGCGAGCAGGCAGGGCCTGGCCCGCAGATTCGAGCAAACGGAAGCTTCCATGCGCAGCAAAGTCCTGAAGTCCTGCCTCGCCCTCGCGATCGGTCTGGCCGCATCCCTGGGAACTGTCGAATTTGCCCATGCGCAGGCGGCCAAGGGGCCGAGCGGACTGCCGTTGCCGCGTTTCGTGACGCTGAAATCCAAACGCGTCAATCTGCGCATCGGTCCGGGAACGGATTACGCCGTTTCGTGGATGTACCTGAAATCCGGGCTGCCGGTGGAAATCATTCAGGAATATGACAACTGGCGGCGCATCCGCGATGCCGACGGCACCGAAGGCTGGGTCAACCAGTCGCTGCTGTCAGGCCAGCGCGCCGCAATCGCCGCGCCCTGGATGAAGACGAAGGGCAAGGGCGTCTACGTCAATCTGCGCCGCGAGGCGCTGCCTTCCGCCTCGGTCGTCGCCAAGCTGGAACCCGGCGTGATGCTGACGATCGGCGAATGCACCGGCGACTGGTGCCGCGCCGAAACCGACGGCGCCTCCGGTTGGGTGGCGCAGTCGGAGATCTGGGGCGCCTATCCCGGCGAAGCCTTCAAATAAGCCCAGCCCGCTTGGCGGCGTCGGACAGCGAGGTCATCGGGCGCGGACCGATCTGCTGGATGACGATGCCGGCCGCCAGGCAACCGAGCTTGCCGCAATCTTCCAACGACCGTCCCTGCGTATAGCCATAGAGGAAGCCGGAGGCGAAGAGATCGCCGGCACCCGTCGTGTCCACCACTTCCTTGATCCTGATCGCATCGACGTAATAGCGCTCGCGGCCCTTCAGGATGACGGCGCCGTTCTCGCTCATCGTCACCGCGGCGATCTTGCAATCGGCGGCGATCTTGTTCAGCGCCTCTTCAAAATCTTCCGTTTGGTACAGCGACAGCGCTTCCTGGCGATTGGCGAAGACGATATCGACCGTGCCCGAGCGCATCAGATCGAGGAATTCGCCGCGATAACGGTCGACGCAGAAGCTGTCGGAGAGCGTCATCGACATTTCGCGGCCGTTTTCATGGGCGATGCGGGCGCAGTCGCGAATGGCCTCCTTGGCGCGCGGCGGATCCCAGAGGTAACCTTCGAAATAGGTGACCTTGGCGTCAGCCACGACATCGGCCTCGACGTCCTCCGGGCCGAGTTCGACGCAGGCGCCGAGATAGGTATTCATCGAGCGCTCGCCATCCTCTGTGACGAAGATCATCGAACGCGCCGTCGGCGGGAAGGTGCCCTTCGGTTTCGTCTGGTAGTGGACGCCCTGGGCGCGGATGTCGTGCGTGAAGATGTCGCCGAGCTGATCTGCGGCGACATTGCCGAAATAGGCGGCCTTGCCGCCGAGGTTCGCGACACCCGCCGCCGTATTGCCGGCGCTGCCGCCGGAGGCTTCGAGGGCCGGCCCCATGCGCGAATACAAGAGTTCGGCCCGCTCGGCATCGATGAGATTCATCGCCGCCTTGGTGATCTGGTTGTCAATGAGGAACTGGTCGTTGCAACGGGCAATGATATCCACGATTGCGTTGCCGACTGTCAGAACATCGAATCTTGTCATGAAATGGGGGGTCCCGGATTTGTGATAGCCGGGGTTCGGTCTTAGCGAAATTTCCGCGGTTTGGAAGGATAAATGGTGAATGGTGCAGCTATTTCTTCGCAAAAGTGCCGCTTATTCGTCATGCCTCTGTCATCTTCGAAATCTAGAAATACTCGCAAGAAGACCGGCATGAGCAGCTTTCGGTTGCAGCCGGGCCCGTAAGGGATGATCCCTTCGATCTTACCGGCGCGACGCTGACCACGGATGAACTGGCAGCTTCGTGATTCGGATATCCGGCAGGGCCGGAGCGGGAAAGCGGGCTCAGCCCGCTTTTTTTGCTTTGCGGATGACCCAGTTGCCGGTCGGGCCGCCTTTGTCTTTTCAATCCGGGCTGTTTGCTGTTAGAGGTGGGACTTCCCGCGCAAAGCAGCCTCTCCCATGTCAGCCATCATTCTCGACGTCCTTCCCATCTTCATCCTGATTCTCATCGGCTGGGTGATCGTCCGCAGCGGATTGATGGCATCGAATGTCGGCGAAGCGCTCAGCGAATTCGTCTTCAAGATCGCCGTGCCGCTCTTACTCTTCCGCACGATTGCCGAGGCGGATTTTCACGGCGCCTCGCCGTTCCGGCTCTGGATCGTCTATTTCTCCGGCGTCGCGATCACCTGGGCGGTCGGTCATATCGCCGCCACGCGCCTCTTCGGTCGCGACGAACGGATCGGCGTGCTTGCCGGCGTGTCCTCGGCCTTCGCCAACAACGTCTTCATCGGCCTGCCGCTCGTCGAGCGCACCGTCGGCGACGAGGGGCTGGTGGCGCTGTCGATCCTGCTCGCCGTGCATCTGCCCGTCATGATGGTCGCCGGCACCGTTCTGATGGAACATGCCGAGCGAAAGATCGCCGGCAAAAGCGACCGCAGCATGGTCTTCGTGGTGCGCCAGATTGTCATCAATCTCGTCCGCAACCCGCTGGTGATCGGGCTTGCGGCCGGCATGGCCATGCATCTTTCCGGTCTGACCATGACAGCGACGCTGGCGACAGTCGTCAACCAGATCGCCGGCATTGCCGGCCCGGCGGCGCTGATCTCGCTCGGCATGGCATTGGAGAAATATGGCGTATCCGGCAATCTCGGCATCGCCAGCGTCACATCGGCATGCAAGCTGCTGCTGCTGCCGGGCTGCGTCTGGGCGGCAAGCTATCTCCTTGGCCTCAGCCCCGAATGGACGGCGGCGATCGTTCTGACCTCATCGGTGCCGACAGGCGTCAACGCCTGGCTGATCGCCAATCGCTTCGGCGTCGGCCACAGCCTCGCCGCCTCGACGATCTCGGTCACGACGGCGCTCGGCGCCATCACCGTCTCGCTCTGGGCCTATTTCCTCGGCGCCTGAACTTACTCCAGGAATGAAGAAAGCCCAGCTTGCGGCCGGGCTTCGATTGTCACGCGATTGCGCTTCGCCTTACTGCGTTGCGGTGTTCGGATCCGGCAGCGGTACCGGCGAATCGGCCAGCGTATGCAGATAGAGGATGACGTTGGCGCGATCCTGGTCCTTCGGAAGACCGGCAAAGCCCATCGCGGTGCCGGGAACGTCCTTCTTCGGCGCCAGGAGGAACTTGTTGAGGAATTCGAAGCTCCACTTTTCGCTGCTGCCCTTGGAGAAATCCTTCATGGCGGCGGAATAGGCGAAGCCTTCATGCGAGGCGATCGGGCGATCTACGACACCAAAGAGGTTAGGACCGACTTTGTTCGGCCCCCCTTTGGTGGCGTCATGACAGGCCTGACACTTCTTGAAGACCACTTCACCGGCCTTGGCATCTGCAGAAGCGAGCAATTGCGCGATCGGAACGGCAGCAGCCGGCGCAGCTTCGCCACCGGCGGCGGGCGCCTCTTCGGCAACGATCGCGAAACCTTCCTTCTCCGGCGCTTCGGAATGGAAGATCCCCTCGGACGCGATCGAGACCGACATCAGAACGAAAATCGTTCCGAGCAGTGCCCCCACGGCCGTATTGACGTATGAATTCATCTGCAATGCTCCCCTTGCAGCCGGCAGACCATAAACCGGACCATCTTGAAATCGCGCGGAACCTATGTCTTTTGGCTGATCGTTGCAACTGTCTAAATGGTCTTGCGTGTGAGACTTTTTGACACTTTTCAGCCCGGAATAGAAGGCCCGAACCATGAGTGATTCAAATTTAGACGACGTGCTCGTATTGATCCCGGCGCGGATGGCGTCCACGCGGCTTCCGGGCAAGCCGCTCGCCGATATTTGCGGCCTGCCGATGATCGTGCAGGTGGCCTTGCGCGCGAAGGAGGCTGCCATCGGCCGCTTGGTCGTCGCCGTCGACGACCAAGAGGTGTTCGATACCATCGCCGCCGCCGGCTTCGAGGTCGTCATGACCAGCCAGGATCACCAGTCTGGCTCCGACCGGATCTTCGAGGCGCTGCAGAAGGTCGATCCCGACGGAAGGGCGAAGATCATCGTCAACATCCAGGGCGATCTGCCGACGATCGAGCCGGAAACCGTGCGGGCGGCCTTGCGTCCGCTTGAGAACGAGGCCGTCGATATCGGCACGCTGACGACCGAGATCGACAATGAAGAGGACAAGACCGCGCCGCACATCGTCAAGGTCGTCGGTTCGCCCGTCTCCGAGACCCGTCTGCACGCGCTCTATTTCACCCGCGCGACCGCGCCTTACGGAAAGGGGCCGCTCTACCACCATATTGGGCTCTACGCCTACCGGCGCGCGGCGCTGGAACGGTTCGTTTCGCTCGGCCCGTCGACACTCGAAAAGCGCGAGGCGCTGGAGCAACTGCGGGCGCTGGAGGCCGGCATGCGCATCGACGCCGAGATCGTTGACACGGTTCCGCTCGGTGTCGATACTCCCGGCGACCTCGAAAAGGCGCGGCGCATCCTCGCCGCCAGAACAGGATGATTTTAGGCTCGGTTGGCCTAAAATCTGAATCCTGTTCTCAATTAAAGAGTTAGAGCATAATGTCGTCCGAAAACCGCTCACACTTTTCGGCTTCATGCTCTAAGTCGAACTGACGGAACCACCATGAACATCAAGACCAACAGGATCGCCTTCCAGGGCGAATTCGGCGCCAATTCCGACATGGCCAGCCGCGACATGTACCCGACCATGGAGCCGCTGCCCTGCCAGACCTTCGAGGATGCATTTACGGCGGTCGACAACGGCGACGCCGACATTGCGATGATCCCGATCGAGAACACGATTGCCGGGCGCGTCGCCGACATCCACCATCTGCTGCCGGAATCGCGGCTGCACATCATCGGCGAATATTTCATGCCGATCCGCTTCCAGCTGATGGTGCTCCCCGGGGTCACCAAGGACGAGATTCGCACGGTGCACAGCCACATCCACGCGCTCGGCCAGTGCCGCAAGATCGTGCGCGCCCATGGCTGGAAGCCTGTTATCGCCGGCGATACCGCAGGCGCGGCGAAACTCGTGAAGGAAACCGGCGATCGCTCGATGGCCGCGCTTGCCCCGCGTCTTGCCGCCGATCTCTACGGGCTGGAGATTGTCGCTGAAAATGTCGAGGATACGGAAAACAATGTTACTCGCTTCGTCATCCTGTCGCGGGATGAGGAATGGGCGCAGCGCAATTCGGCGGAAGAGAAGGTCGTCACCACCTTCGTCTTCAACGTCCGCAACATTCCGGCCGCGCTCTATAAGGCGCTCGGCGGCTTTGCCACCAACAACATCAACATGACGAAGCTCGAAAGCTACCAGCTCGGCGGAAAATTCGTCGCGACGCAGTTCTACGCCGATATCGAGGGCCATCCGAACGATCCGAACGTTCGCCGGGCTCTGGAGGAGCTGCGGTTCTTCTCCGAGAAGGTGCGCATTCTCGGCGTCTATAAGGGGCATGCGATGCGGGGCCTGCTCTAGGCAGGCCCCGTCCATCAGCTATTACTTATCCGGCTCACAGACGCGCAGCCTATGCCCGTCCGGATCGAGCACCACAAAGGTCGGGCCGAAATCCAGTTCCGTCAGTTCCTGGGCGATCGGCAGGCCGCGCTGGCGCCAGTCCTCATATTGCCTGGCAACGGCATTTTCTCCCGCGACCATGAAGGCCACTTCGCCCCGGTTGCCGATGGCGGAGGGCTGCGGCTCGACCTTGCTGCGCCGCCAGAGGCCGAGCGTGAAGCCGCCATCCAGCGGGAAGGCGACGAAATTCGGCGCCTCCACGGCCGGTTCGCGGTTCAACAGGTTCCGGTAGAAACTGGCGCTTTCGCCGGGGTCCTTGACGTAAAGGATAATCAGATTGGGGCTGGTCATTTCGGTTCTCCCGTTGCTGGTAATTGGACACGGCGAGGAACGGCCTGCCGCCAGTTTATGGCAGCAGGCGCCTGAGGGCGCTGCAAAGCCGCGCCCCGTTCTCTACCGGCGATGTGAATGACGATCAGATGGTCTAGAGCGAAAAACGGCTCTGGCGGCGCGGGTCGCGTCCATCCATGAAGCCAAGGTCGCGTTTGCGGCAATCCGGCGCCGCTTCCAGATCGAGGATGGTGTGGTTTGCGCTGCGAATCCGAAAGATGCTCATGATCAGGCGCCGAAGGCCGGAGTGCTCGGACTGGCCGACATCAGCGAAAGTTTCTGCCGAAATGACATCGGCAAAGGCGTCAACTGCAAAACGGTCGCTGGCTTGGCGGATGAGTGAAGACGTTGCCATGATCAGTCCTTTCCTGATGAATTGAGACTGATCATAACGCCAACTGCTGACAGTTTATGGCAGCAGCATTTCACCGCTCGATCGGCACGTCCTGCGTCTCTCGCCACTCCTTGAGAAGCACCGTGCGGCGACGCGGATAACGCACTTCATGCAGTGCCATGTCGATGATGCGATCGGTGCGGAAGTGGCGAAAATCCTGGCGCAGCTCGCACCAGGCCATAAGGACGCGCACGTGTTCGAAATAGCCGAGCGCGAAAGGCCAGACGCGGCGGCGCGAGATCCGGCCCTGCTCGTCGCCGTAATGCAGTTCGAGAATGCGCTCCAGGCGGATCGCCCTGCGGATGGCCGAGACATCCGCGCTATCTTCATCCCGGCGTTTGGGGCCGACGAAGAGAGCGGCCGAATCAATCATTTCGCGCAAGTCGTCCGGCAGAACGGCGGCGATCTTGGCTAGAGCATCGGCACCGGCGCCGGCAAGGCGCGGCTCGGCGGCGCGGGCCACCCAGCGCGAGCCGAGCACCAGCGCCTCCAGCTCCTCCTCGGAAAACATCATCGGCGGCAGCATGAAGCCGGGCTTCAGCACATAACCGATGCCGGCCTCGCCTTCGATCATCGCGCCCTGGGCCTGCAGGCTGGCGATGTCGCGATAGAGCGTGCGCAGGCTGACGCCGGTTTCTTGGGCAAGCACCGTTCCGGTCACCGGCCTGCGATAACGCCGAAGCGTCTGGAGCAGCGTCAGGAGCCGTTCCGAACGGGCGACCGGCATGGCACTAGCGCTTCCACTCCACCCAGTCGCGCATCAGGCGGTGGGCGATCGCCCCTTTCGGCGGCGAGGCCTTGCCGTTGGCGCCTGGACGCTCGATCATCTCGAGCGTTTCCTCGCGGGTGAACCAGCGGCAATCCTCCAATTCGGTCTCATCGCGCTTGATCTCGGTGGATTTCGCCTGGGCGTAACAGCCGATCATCAGCGAATGCGGCATCGGCCAGGGCTGCGAGGCGTGGTAGCGGATACGGCCGGTGCGGATGCCCGACTCTTCCAAGGTTTCGCGGCGCACGGCGTTCTCGATGGTCTCGCCGGGCTCGACGAAGCCAGCAAGACAGGAATACATGCCGGGCGCGAAATGCGGGCTGCGGCCGAGCAGGCAGAGGTCGCGGCTCTCGTCGATCGTCAGCATGATGACGACGGGATCGGTGCGAGGAAAGATCATGTGCTCGCAGGCGGTGCAGACCCGCTTGTAGCCGCCGATGTGGATTTCCATCGCCGAGCCGCAGCGGCCGCAAAAGCGGTTGTCGCCGTTCCAGCGGATAAGGCTGGCGGCCTGGGCGAATTCGCCGAGCAGCACCTCGTCGATCAGCATCTCGCGAAACAGCGTGCGGCCGTCGGCGGGCTTGTATTGGCTGGCGAGATCCTCGACATCGACGCCGACGGGAACGGCGAGGCGGGGCTCGCCGGTTTTGCGGTAGCCGAGAAGCACCGTCTCGTCCCAATCCGGCTGCAGTTCCTGCAGCTCGTAGCGGGCAAAGAGTGGATCGAGCACCTGCCCGTCATGCTTCAGCACCAGCTTGTCCCTGGCGAAGGCGAAGATATGCGTCCCTTCCCTCGCCAGCGCCCTTTCGACCGACTTTTCATCGCGATGTTCGGAATCACGATTGAGGTCGTTGGCGGCAAAGGCGGTGAGATTGCTGGGTTCCGGATGCGGCACATCCGAATCGAAAAGCGAATGACTCATGATGAAAGGGCTTCCCGCAGCTTCGCTATGAATTCATCTCTCTTCCCATCCTCGTAGGGCTCAGCGCGCCCGAAGCCCCAGACAGGACCCGGCCAGTTGGCATCACCTTCGAAGCGGGCAATGACATGAACATGAAGCTGGCGGACGATATTGCCAAGAGCCCCGATATTGATTTTTGTTGCACCCGTGACCTCCTTCAGGGCCTTGGCAACGAGCTCCGTCTCGAAGGCGAGCAGCACCTGGTCGAGCGGCGTCAGCTCAAAAATTTCGGCAATGCCTGCCCGACGCGGCACGAGAATGAGCCAGGGCCAGCGGGCATCCCGGGACAATCTCACATCGCAGAGGCCGGTCACCATGATGCTGATGCTGTCTTTTTCCAGCCGGGGGTCGAGCTCGAAACCGTTCAAGGGCATTCCTCCTATCTTTTCCAAGGACTAGCAGTTTTTTATCATGTTGGCTTGCTTTTGATGACGATATTGCCGATATGTGCACTCGGGAGGTTGGTGGTGGACGAGCCACTCGCCAACCGGGTCAGGTCCGGAAGGAAGCAGCCCTAACGAGCCCGGCACGGGTCATCGTGCCAGCCTCCCACCTTCTCTTCCAAGAAGCCCGAGCTTCGGGCGCAAGCAGGGCGATGAGCGAGACCGAGCGACAATCACAAGATGCCGCCTCGACGGGCACCGGATACCGGGTGCTGGCACGAAAATACCGCCCCAAGGATTTCACGGACCTGATGGTCGGCCAGGAGCCGATGGTCCGTACGCTCACCAACGCCTTCGAGACCGGCCGCATCGCGCAGGCCTATATGCTCACCGGTGTGCGCGGCGTCGGCAAGACGACGACGGCGCGCATCCTGGCGCGGGCGCTGAACTACAAGACGGCCGAAATCGACAAGCCGACGATCGATCTGCGCGTGCCCGGCGAACATTGCCAGGCGATCATGGAAGGCCGCCATGTCGACGTGATCGAGATGGATGCCGCCTCGCATACCGGTATCGACGATATCAGAGAGATCATCGAGCAGGTGCGCTACCGGCCGGTTTCGGCGCGCTATAAAGTTTATATCATCGACGAAGTGCACATGCTTTCGACGCAGGCCTTCAACGGCCTGCTGAAGACGCTTGAAGAACCACCGGAACATGTGAAATTCATCTTCGCCACCACCGAAATCCGCAAGGTGCCGATCACCGTGCTGTCGCGCTGCCAGCGCTTCGACCTGCGCCGCATCAGCGCGTCGGATCTCGTCGGATTGTTCACCACGATCGCGGCCAAGGAAGGCATCGAGGCGGAAGCGGACGCGCTGGCGATGATCGCGCGCGCGGCCGAAGGCTCGGCCCGCGACGGCCTGTCGCTGCTCGACCAGGCGATTGCTCACGGCGCGGGCGTGGTGCAGGCGGAAGCGGTACGGGGGATGCTCGGTCTTGCCGACCGCGCCCGGATCGTCGATCTCTTCCAGCATGTCGTCAAAGGCGACGTGGCCGCCGCACTCGGCGAATTCCAGAGCCAATACGAGGCAGGCGCCAATCCTGTCGTCGTGCTCACCGATCTTGCCGATTTCACCCATCTGGTGACCCGGCTGAAATATGTGCCAGATGCCGCAAACGACCCCTCGCTCAGCGAAATCGAGCGCACCAAGGCGACGGAATTCGCCAAGGGTGTCGCGGTCACGACGCTGTCGCGCATCTGGCAGATGCTGCTGAAGGGCATTCCCGAAACGGAAGGCTCGTCACGCACGGCAGGGGCGGCCGAAATGGTACTGATCCGGCTTGCGCATGCGGCCCATCTGCCGGCGCCCGAGGATGCGGCGCGCCGGCTTGCCGAATTTTCCGGCGACAATGCCGGTTCGCGTCCCTCCTCCCCGCCGTCCGGCAATGGCGGCGGCAACGGAACGCGCGTCCCCTATCAAAGCAGTGTGGCGGCGCGCGCAGCCGAGCCGACACCGCGGCCGCAGCCTTCAGGGCCGACGGCGATGCTGCGCGCCGTGCCCAATCCGGAACCGCAGACTATCGGCCGCACCGAGGTGAAGCCCGCAGAGGCTCCAAAGCCGCTCGTGCGCATCAATTCCATTGGCGACATCGTCGACCTCGCCGGCGAAAAGCGCGATGTCAAATTGAAGGCGCTGGTGCGCAACTTCGTGCGCCCTGTCCGCATCGAGCCGGGCCGGCTTGATGTGAACCTCACCGAAGGCGCGCCGAACACGCTGCTGAACGAGCTCGCCGTCAAGCTCAAGGAATGGACTGGAATCCACTGGATCGTCAGCACCAGCCGCGAAGAAGGCGGGCCGACGATGGTGGAAGCAGAGGCCAGGACGCGGGAACAGCACGTTATCGACGCGCGACAGGATCCCGACGTCGCGGCGATCCTGGCGCAATTCCCGGGCGCGAAAATCATCGACGTGCGCGTGCGGGCACCGACGCCGGAGGAAGAGGCGGACGAGGCGACACCGCCGGCCACCGCCGAATCCGAGGAAGGCGACATCCTGCCGGGCGACGACATAGAATTCTAGCGTTTCAAGAAGGAGCGAGACGATGCGCGACATCATGGGCATGATGGGCAAAGTCAAGGAAATGCAGGCCAAGATGGAGCAGATGCAGGCGGAGATCGCCGAGCTCACGGCCGAAGGCAAGGCGGGCGGCGGCCTCGTCACCGTCATCATCTCCGGCAAGGGCGAACTCAAGAGCCTGAAGATCGACCCGTCGCTGTTCAAGGAAGACGATGTCGAAATCCTCGAAGACCTGATCGTTGCCGCCCACAAGGACGCCAAGGACAAGGCCGAGGCGCTCGCCGCCGAAAAGACCAAGGCTCTGACCGCCGGCCTGCCGATCCCGCCCGGTTTCAAGCTGCCGTTTTGATAGCAGGCAATTCGATTTTTATTTTCACCGCTGCTGCGCCGACGCTGTGACAATTGCGTTCGCGGTGCACAGGTGAAATTGAGGCTAAGGCTGCGCTTCCAGCATCGCCCGCAGCTTATAGTGAATAGGGGCGGCGAGATATCGCACCCGGTCCGCCTCTGAAAGCCGTCGCCCAAAAGTTTCCATCAGCTCCGGCATGGTGATTTTCTCGCCGGCAAATGACTGGTGCTGCACCGGCATTCCGGCCTCGGCCACGCCGCCCTGGATGACCCGGCAATAAATGCCGGGGCGGGCGGCTACCGTGTAGCGTTTGACGAATTTCGGATCGGCCATCCTGGCGGCGAAGGTGGCGCAGGGCATGCGGCATGCCGTGACTTCGAGAACGAGGTCGCCTGATACGAAGCGGTCGCCGACGGCAACGTCGCGATTGTCGAGATCCGAGATCACCAGGTTTTCGCCGAAGGTGCCGGGCTCATAAGGCCGGCCGAGCTCCCTCGCCCACCAGTCGAGCGTCAGCGATCCCTCGATATAGACAGCCTGATCGACGCCGCCATGGTGCTTGCGGTTGCAGATCGCGTCACCGACCAGCCCCTCGGCATCGATCATGACGGCGCCATTGACGCCATGCTTGAAGATGCCGGTCTTGTAGCTCTTGCCGGGCAGCCGTTCCGGATTGCCTCTGCACAGCGCCAGGATTTTCATGGGACGGCCGATCCTTCCGCGATTCCGTTTTCGTTCCATATCAGTTAAGAACGGCGCATGGCAAAACGAGTCACCGGCCCCGAAATCGAAAAACTCATCCAGCTTCTGGCGAAGGTGCCAGGCCTTGGG
Source organism: Rhizobium sp. R339 (assembly GCF_002211395.1). Lineage (NCBI taxonomy): Bacteria > Pseudomonadati > Pseudomonadota > Alphaproteobacteria > Hyphomicrobiales > Rhizobiaceae > Rhizobium > Rhizobium sp. R339. The sequence goes on along the minus strand of NZ_LOKV01000023.1, from coordinate 97,144 downwards.
CCGCGCTCGGCCCGCCGGGCGGCGCTGCATCTGATCAAGAAGAAGGACCAGCTTCTCGGCCCGCTGTCGAATGCGATGGGCGAAGCCTATGACAAGGTGAAGATCTGCTCACGCTGCGGCAATGTCGACACCGTCGATCCCTGCACCGTCTGCACCGACGCGCAGCGCGATCAATCCGTCATCATCGTTGTCGAGGACGTTTCGGACCTCTGGGCGCTGGAGCGGGCGGGCGCGATGAACGCCGCCTATCACGTGCTCGGCGGCACACTCTCGCCGCTCGACGGGATCGGGCCTGACGATCTCAACATTCGCGGGCTGGTCGACCGGATCGGCGAAGGCGGCATCCGGGAATTGATCATCGCCGTCAACGCTACCGTCGAGGGGCAGACGACGGCGCATTACATCACCGATCAGTTGCAGGGGCTGGAAGTGAAGATCACGCGGCTCGCGCACGGCGTGCCTGTCGGCGGCGAACTCGACTATCTCGACGAGGGCACACTTGCGGCGGCGCTGCGGGCGAGGACGGTGATATGAGGGGAATTTATATGCCGCGAATACTCGCACTCGCCATAGCGGCGGCCCTCCTCCCCCTCCCCTCCCACGCAGCCCCATCGAAAGCCGATGTCGAAGCGCAATTCGAAAGCTGGGTGCAGAAGGACCTCTGGCCGGAAGCCAAGGCGGGCGGCATTTCCGAGAAGACTTTCAAGGCGGCTTTTTCGGGCGTCACGCTGAACTGGAACCTGCCGGATCTCGCTCCGCCCGGCTTCCCGCCGCCCAAGGAGCAGAAACAGACGCAGGCGGAGTTTTCATCGCCCGGTCCCTATTTCAACGAGGACCGGCTGAAGAAGCTTGCCGCGACGGGGCGCGGCTTTGCCGCGCAATATGGTTCGACGCTGAAGCGGATCGAGAAGACTTACGGCGTGCCAGGCTCGATCGTGCTTGCCATCTGGGGCCGGGAGACCGGCTTCGGCGCGGCGAAGATCCCGAACTCGGCGGTCGAGGTGCTGGCGACCAAGGCCTTCATGTCGACCCGCAAGGAAATGTTCCGCACCGAGCTGGTGGCGGCCCTGCATATTCTCGACGGCGGCGACGTGACGCCCGCCGAGTTCAAGAGCTCATGGGCCGGCGCGCTCGGCCAGCCGCAATTCATGCCGACGAGCTATCTCAAATATGCGGTCGATTTCGACGGCGACGGTCATCGCAATATCTGGACCTCGGTGCCGGATACGCTTGCCTCGATCGCCAATTACCTCGTCAAGAAGGGCTGGCAGCGCGATCGTGACTGGGGCTTCGAGGTTTCGATCCCTGAGGCGGTTTCCTGCGCTCAGGAGGGTCCAGACCTCGCGAAGCCACTTTCGCATTGGGCTTCGCTCGGCATCGCGCGCATCTCCGGCAAGGACTTTCCCGCAAGCGAGATGAAGGCCGAGGGCATGATGCTGGTTCCGGCCGGCCGCGACGGGCCCGAATTCATCGTCACGCCGAATTTCTACATCATCAAGGAATACAACAACTCCGATCTCTATGCGCTTTACATCGGCAATCTCGCCGACCGGATCGGCTCGAATGCCGGCGCCTTCCATGGCCGATGGGGCGATGTCGGCAAGATGCTGCGCTCGGATGTCGCCGCCATGCAGAAGGCGCTGGAGCGGCAGGGCTATGACGTCGGCGGTTCCGACGGCCTGCCGGGCTACAAGACGCGGCGGTCGATCGGCCAATGGCAGGCGAAGAACGGCATGAAGCCGACCTGCTTTCCCGAGGCCACGATGAAGGGCAAGCTGAAGTAGCCGTTTCAGAGGTTGCGCTTCAGCCCTTCATGGCTCGCGACGAAGCCGAGCTTCTCGTAGAAGCGGATCGAATCCGCCCGCGTCTTGTCCGATGTCAGCTGCACGAGGCCACAGCCGCGCTCGGCGCATTGGGCGATCGCCCATTCGATGAAGTCGGAGCCGAGGCCGGAGCCGCGAAGCTCCCTTGCGATGCGCACGCTTTCGATCTGCCCGCGCCACATGCCCGCCCTCGACAGGCCGGGAATGAAGCTCAGCTGCAGACAGCCGACAAGCTGATCGTCCGCATCGCTTGCCACGGCGAGCATCTGGTTGGCATCCGCCTCGATCGCGGCGAAAGCCGAGAGGTAGCGCGCATCGATGGGGTCCGAGACGATCTCCCTGGCGCTGCCGAGATCGTCATCGGCCAGTAGCCGGACGATGGCCGCAAGATCGGATTGGCGGGCGAGCCTGAAATTATACATGGCTGTTCTCAATGATGCAGATCGATCGGCGCCTTATGGAAGACGTCATCGCCGGGCGGAATGGCCTGACGTTCGATCATTCGATGAACATGGGGCAGGCCTTCGCCGCGGTGAAGGGCGCGCAGCCTGTCGATGTTTTCGGCATCGGCCTGCGTACGCCGCTGGTTGTGTCTGATGTATTCGACCCAGGTCGGCGTATGGTAGCTTTCGGTCCAGAGCCCGGGATTTTCGAGATCGCGCATCAGCGCCCAGTGCCGCGCGCCGTCGCGGATGCGGATACGCCGCCGCTCCACCATCAACGCCATGAATTCCGCAAGGTCGTCGTCGGCGATCTCGTAGTCGACCTGGACGACGATCGGGCCGCTGCGCGGCGTGATGTCGAGGCTCAAGGCCGGCGCGGTGAAGCGGTTCAGCGGATCGAGGTTGAGCGAGGCGAAGGCCGGCATCGAAAAACGTAGCCCGATCGTTATGCCGAGCAGCATGACGACCGACGACATCAACAGCGCATTTGCAACGCCGTAGCGGTCGGCGGCCACACCCCAGAGCCAGCTGCCACCGGCGATGCCGCCGAAGGTGACGGTCTGGTAGAGCGACAGCGCGCGGCCGACGACCCAGCGCGGCGTCGAAAGCTGGACGATGGTGTTGAAGAGCGACAGCGCGGAGACCCAGCAGGCGCCGGATATGAGCAGGCCGGCGGAGGTCAGGACGGCGCTCGGACTGAAGGCGGCGATGACGGCGCTCAACGCAAAACCGGCAAAGGCCAGCCGGATGATGATCTCGCTCGACAGCATCTGGCGAAGCCTCGCATTCAGCACCGCGCCGCCGATCGCGCCGATGCCGAAGGCGCCGAGCATGAAGCCATAGGTCAGCGGGCCGCCGGCGACGAGATCGAGAGCGACGATCGGCAGCAGCGCCAGGATAGAACTCGCGCCGATGCCGAAGATGAGACCGCGGACCAGAACTTTTTCGAGATTGGGCGACATGGAGACGTAACGCAGGCCGGCGAAGATGGCGCTGCCGAGCGCCTCCCGCGGCAGGGTCGAGACCGGTGTGCTCGGCCGCCAGCGCGACAGCGCGTAAATCAATGGCAGATAACTCAGCGTGTTCACCGCAAAGGCCGCAGCGGCGCCGGCTGCCGCAACGATGGCGCCGCCGATCGCCGGGCCGACGCTGCGGGTGATGTTGAATCCCATGCTGTTCAAGGTGACGGCGCCCGGAAGATCGGCGCGCGGCACCATATCGCCGACCGAGGCCTGCCAGGAGGGATTGTTGAGCGCCGTGCCGCAACCGATCAGGAAGGTGAAGAAGAGCAGCAGCCAGGGCGTGATCCAGCCGAGAAGCGCGAAGGCCGTCAGCAGGCCCGAGACCACGAGCATCATGCACTGCGCCGTCAGCATGACGCGGCGGCGATCGTAATTGTCGGCGAGCGCGCCCGATATCAGGGAAAACAGCATGATCGGCAGTGCGGTCGAGGTCTGCACCAGCGCGACCATATCCTCCGAAGCGGTGATCGTCGTCATCATCCAGGCAGCACCCACTGCCTGGATCAGGCCGCCGAAATTCGAGGAAAGGCTCGCAAACCATATGGCGCGATAGGTATCGTGCCGCAAAGGCGCCAATGTCGACGAAGTATACGCCACGATTTCTCCCGCTTTTGTCGTTGCCCCCGACCCGGCAATATATGCGCATGACCGGCGCTGGCCATAGCGCGTTCGCCTTGCCGGAGGCGAATTGGCGGAATCCGCCGCAGACCTTGCAATTTCGTAAAAACCCGACTATATGGCTCTCAAATTCTTGATCGCTTGATGAAGAGTGGGCCGCAAGGACCCGCTCTTTTTTATTAGCTCGATCGCCTGAACAGCAGAAATTGCGAGGAGCGCACCGCTTGTCGGACATGACGAACGCAGACAACGAATTTGAGCCGCGGCTGATTACCGAAACCGGGCTTGACCAGCGTCTTGCCGATATCATCGAACCCGTTCTCATCGGGATGGGCTTCCGGCTGATCCGTGTGCGCATGCTGAACCAGAACGGCATGACGATGCAGGTCATGGCCGAACGCAACGACGGCACGATGACGGTCGAGGACTGTGAAGAAGTCTCGATGGCGATTTCTCCCGTGCTCGATGTGGAAGATCCGATCGATAAAGAGTATCATCTCGAAGTGTCTTCGCCCGGCATCGACCGTCCGATGGTGCGGAAATCCGATTTCGTTCGCTGGCAAGGTCACTTGGTGAAATGCGAGACGTCGATCATGATCGGCAACCGCAAGCGCTTCCGCGGCAAGATCGTCGAAGCTGACGCAGATGGTTTCACGCTCGAGCGTGACCAGGTTGCCTACGGAGAAGAGCTGAACGTCACCATTCCTTTCACGGCGCTCAGCGATGCGAAACTCATTCTGACCGACGATCTGATCCGCGATGCGCTGCGCGCCGACAAGCTGGCGAAAGCGCAGGCCGCCAACCAGAACGAAGCGGACGAGCAGGAATAACCGATCAACAGACCGCTCCAGGGACGGGAACCCGGGAGTAAAGACGGAGAAACAAGACAATGGCAGTCAGTGCGAACCGGCTCGAACTTCTGCAGATCGCAGATGCAGTGGCGCGCGAAAAGGTCATCGACCGCGAGATCGTGCTTGCCGCAATGGCCGATGCCATTCAGAAGGCGGCACGCTCGCGTTACGGCACCGAATCCAACATCCGGGCCGACATCAATCCGAAGACCGGCGAAATCCGGCTGCAGCGCCTGCTCGAAGTCGTCGACAAGGCCGAGGATTATTCGACGCAGATCCCGCTGGAACTCGCCCGCGACCGCAACCCGGACGCCGCACTCGGTGATTTCATCGCCGATCCGCTGCCGCCGATGGATTTCGGCCGCATCGCCGCACAGTCCGCCAAGCAGGTGATCGTGCAGAAGGTGCGTGAAGCCGAGCGCGACCGCCAGTTCGACGAATTCAAGGACCGCGTCGGCGAAATCGTCAACGGTACCGTCAAGCGCGTCGAATACGGCAACGTCATCGTTGACCTCGGCCGCGGCGAAGGCATCATCCGCCGCGACGAAATGATCCCGCGCGAGAACGTGCGCTATGGCGATCGCGTCCGCGCCTATGTCTACGACGTCCGCCGTGAGCAGCGCGGTCCGCAGATCTTCCTGTCGCGAACGCATCCGCAGTTCATGGTGAAGCTCTTCACCATGGAAGTGCCTGAAATTTACGACGGCATCATCCAGGTGAAGTCGGTTGCCCGCGATCCGGGCTCGCGCGCCAAGATCGCCGTGATCTCGAACGATAGTTCGATCGATCCGGTCGGCGCCTGCGTTGGTATGCGCGGTTCGCGCGTCCAGGCCGTCGTCGGCGAGCTTCAGGGCGAGAAGATCGACATCATTCCCTGGAGCCAGGACCCGGCGACCTTCGTCGTCAACGCCCTGCAGCCGGCCGAAGTCGCCAAGGTCGTTCTCGACGAGGATGCAGAGCGCATCGAAGTCGTCGTTCCGGACGAGCAGCTGTCGCTTGCGATCGGCCGCCGCGGCCAGAACGTCCGCCTCGCCTCGCAGCTGACCGGCTGGGACATCGATATCATGACGGAGGCCGAGGAATCGGAGCGCCGTCAGAAGGAATTCAACGAGCGCACCAACCTGTTCATGGACTCGCTCGACGTCGACGAAATGGTCGGTCAGGTTCTGGCGTCGGAAGGCTTTGCCGCCGTCGAGGAACTCGCTTATGTCGATCTCGACGAAATTTCCTCGATCGATGGTTTTGACGAGGATACGGCTCAGGAAATCCAGACCCGCGCCCGTGAATATCTCGAGAAGCTCGAAGCCGAGATGGACGAGAAGCGTAAGGCGCTCGGCGTTGAGGACGAGCTGCGCGGGATCGACGGCATGACCGCCCAGATGATGGTGGCGCTTGGTGAAGACGGCATCAAGACGATCGAGGATTTCGCCGGTTGCGCCGCCGATGATCTCGTCGGCTGGACGGAGCGCAAGAACGGCGAAACGAAGAAGTTCGAGGGCCTGTTCTCGAAGTTCGACGTCTCGCGCGTCGAAGCCGAACAGATGATCGTCCAGGCCCGCCTTGCAGCCGGCTGGATCACCGAAGAGGACCTGGCAAAGGGGACCGAGGAAGAGGTCACCGAAGCCGAACAGGAAGCATGATGACCGCGCATGAGCCGGACGCTCTCCCTGAGGAGGACGATCTTGCAGGTTATGACGTGAACGGACGCATGTGCATCGTGACGCGTGAAAGCGGATCGCCGGATGAGCTGATCCGCTTCGTCGCGGCTCCCGACGGAACCGTCGTCGCCGACCTGAAGCGCGAGCTTCCGGGACGCGGATGCTGGGTGAAAGCCGACCGGTCGCTGGTCGACAAAGCGGTGGCGAAGAAGCTCTTCGCCCGCGCGCTGAAGAGCGACGCGAAGGCAGCAGACGATCTCGGCGCGAGCGTCGACCGGCTGCTGGCGGCGCAATTGATGCAGATGATGAACATGGCGCGCAAAGCCGGCCAGTTCGTCAGCGGCTCCTCGAAAGTGGATGCCGCGGTGAGAAGCGGAGCAGCGCTTGCGGTGTTCCATGCGACTGATGCAGCGGACGACGGCGTCCGGAAGATCGACCAGGCCCGCAAGGCCTGGCACCTCGGAATGGAGACCGAGGAGGAGATACCTTCCTTCCGTCTCTTCTCGGAGAGCGAAATGGAAGGCCTGATGGGCCAGAATGCTTTTATCCATGCCGCAGTGCTTGCAGGGCAGGCGGGTGAGGGTGTAGTGAAGCGCGCAAAGATGCTCGAACAGTACCGTATTGGCGGTCAGTCCCGGGCAGCGGGCGGCGCTGGCCGGCAAAAGCAATGAGAAGGTCACCGGCATCGGCCGGTCCTATTCTCATTGATCGACAGTATTTGAACGACAGGGTCTGATCTAGTCATCGCTCCCTGTCCGAAGGAACGGGAACGAATGACCGATAGCAATGACGACAAGACACTCAGCGTAACGGGCAAGAAGACGCTTACCCTGAAACCATCGGGGATGAGCCAGGGCACCGTTCGCCAGGATATGGGTCGCGGTCGCACCAAGGCGGTCGTCGTCGAGACCCGCAAGCGGCGTCCGATGCGCCCGGAAGACGAAAAGCCGATCACGCCCGCCGCCCCCGTGGCCCCGGTCCGCGCCGCCGAACCGGCACCCGCGCCGGCACAGGCACGTCCGCAGCAGCCGACGCCGGCGCCGCGCGTTCACCAGCCGGGCGGCAGCCAGACCAACCAGCGTCCGCAGCAGTCCTATCAGCAGCCGCGCTCGAACGACCGTCCGCGCCCTGTCGTGCTGAACCACCTGTCGCCGGAAGAGATGGACGCCCGTCGCCGTGCGCTCGCCGAATCCCAGGCGCGTGACGCCCAGGATGCGATCCGCCGCGCCGAGGAAGAAAAGCGCCGCGCCGCTGAAGAGGCCATCCGCAAGGCGGCCGAGGCCGAGGAAGCCGCCCGCAGGGCGGCCGAAGAGGCTGCCCGACAGGCTGAGGCTCCTGCCGTCGCCGAACCGGCGGCACCGGCTCCGGTTGCGGCTGAAGCCCCTGCGAGCACGCCGCGGCCGGCATCATCGGCCCCAGCTGCCCGCCGGCCCGACGGCGCAGCACCTGCTGCCGCCCGTCCGGCCCCCGGCGCTGCGGCGCCGGCAGGCGTCCGCGGCCGTCGCAATGAAGACGGCGACGATGATCGCGGCGGCGCACGCGGCGGTCCGGCTCGTGGCCGTGTCGTCCGTCCGGAACCCGCAAAGCCGGTTACGACGCGTCCGAAAACGGACGAAGAGCGTCGTCGCGGCAAGCTGACGATCACCACCGCTGACGTGGACGGCGAAGACGCCGGCCGCAGCCGTTCGCTTTCGGCGATGCGCCGCCGGCAGGAGAAGTTCCGCCGCAGCCAGATGCAGGAAACCCGCGAGAAGATCTCCCGCGAAGTCGTTCTGCCTGAAACCATCACCATTCAGGAACTGTCGCAGCGCATGTCCGAACGCGCCGTCGACGTCATCAAGTTCCTGATGAAGGAAGGTCAGATGATGAAGCCGGGCGACGTCATCGACGCCGACCTCGCCGAACTCATCGCCGGCGAATTCGGCCATACCGTCAAGCGCGTCTCGGAATCCGACGTCGAGCTCGGCATCTTCAACCTGTCCGACGAAGAGGGCGAACTGGTTTCCCGCCCGCCCGTCGTCACCATCATGGGCCACGTCGACCACGGCAAGACCTCGCTGCTCGACGCCATCCGCCATGCCAACGTGGTCTCCGGCGAAGCCGGCGGCATCACGCAGCATATCGGCGCCTATCAGGTGGAACAGAACGGCCAGAAGATCACCTTCATCGACACTCCCGGCCACGCTGCCTTTACGGCGATGCGTGCCCGCGGTGCGCAGGCGACCGATATCGCGATCCTCGTGGTCGCGGCTGACGACAGCGTGATGCCGCAGACAATCGAATCCATCAACCATGCCAAAGCGGCCGATGTTCCGATCATCGTGGCGATCAACAAGATCGACAAGCACGAGGCTGATCCGCAGAAGGTGCGCAACCAGCTGCTGCAGCATGAAGTCTTCGTGGAATCCATGGGCGGTGAAGTGCTCGACGTCGAAGTCTCGGCCAAGACAGGCAAGAACCTCGACAAGCTGCTCGAGGCGATCCTGCTGCAGGCCGAAATCCTCGACCTCAAGGCCAACCCGAACCGGACGGCGGAAGGCACCGTTATCGAAGCCCAGCTCGACCGCGGGCGCGGCTCGGTCGCCACCGTGCTCGTCCAGAAGGGCACGCTGCGCCCCGGCCAGATCATCGTCGCCGGCGACGTCTGGGGCCGCGTGCGCGCTCTCGTCACCGACAAGGGCGATCACGTGAAGGAAGCGGGTCCCGCGACTCCGGTCGAGGTGCTTGGTCTTTCCGGCACGCCGCAGGCGGGCGACAAGTTCGCCGTCGTCGAAAGCGAAAGCCGCGCCCGCGAAATCTCCGAATACCGCCAGCGTCTTGCCCGCGACAAGGCGGCTGCCCGACTGTCGGGTCAGCGGGGTTCGCTGGAACAGATGATGACGCAGATGCAGAGCACCGGCATCAAGGAATTCCCGCTCGTCATCAAGGGCGACGTGCAGGGTTCGATCGAAGCGATTGCCGGCGCGCTGGAGAAGCTCGGCACCGACGAAGTCCGCGCCCGCATCGTCCATTCCGGCGCAGGCGGCATCACAGAGTCGGATATTTCGCTCGCCGAAGCTTCGAACGCGGCCATTATCGGCTTCAACGTTCGCGCCAATGCGCAGGCACGCCAATTCGCCGAACGCCAGGGCATCGAGATCCGCTACTACAACATCATCTACGATCTCGTGGATGATGTGAAGGCAGCGATGTCGGGCCTGCTGTCGCCGGAACGGCGCGAAACCTTCATCGGCAATGCCGAGATTCTGGAGGTGTTCAACATCACCAAGGTCGGCAAGGTCGCAGGCTGCCGCGTCGTCGAAGGCAAGGTCGAGCGTGGAGCGGGCGTGCGCCTCATCCGCAACGACGTTGTCGTTCACGAAGGCAAGCTCAAGACCCTCAAGCGCTTCAAGGACGAAGTCTCCGAAGTGCCGATGGGCCAGGAGTGCGGCATGGCCTTCGAAAACTACGAGGACATGCGCGTCGGCGACGTCATCGAGTGCTTCCGCGTCGAACACATTACGCGCACGCTCTGATCGTTGAATGTCTCAATACGAGAATAAACTAATGAGAAAGCCATCCGCCACACTGGTGGATGGCTTTTGGCATCTCGAATCCGAATCAAGTCTGAGCGACACTATAGCTGCCCGTCAGGCGCTGGATGTCTTTCGTCAATTGAACCGGCCGAAAATCTGGAGGTTTGCAACGCAGATTTTTGTGCTTTGCTTTATTTTACTTTATTCTGCGACGCTCCTAGTTTCGTCACTTCTGATCGCCGGCATCATTTTCAAGCTTAGCCCCTCCGGTATCGACGAGGCTTTATTTGGGCACTATTTCTTCTTGCTGTTTTCTGCAACGATGCTGTCGCTCTATCTCCTGCTTCCACTTTTCTACCGATACCACAACCGCTCCATGTTGCCGCCCGGCAGCAAGATGAGTCTCCCACGCGCCCAAGTGATAGGCAGACAGACAATCGTCAACGAACTGCCAAACGTAAGAAGCGAGTGGCATTGGGCCGCCGTCTCGGAATTCATTGAAACAAAGAGCCATTTTATTATAACTCATGTGGTCGGGTACTTTGTTGCTGTTCCGCGATCCGCATTTTTGAGCGAAACCGATGCTGCGTCTTTTGCGGAGTTATGTCGCAGCGCACTTGCCGAAGCCCGCAGCCAATAGGATTGCTCGCGTGACTTTTGGCGTCGGCCGCCTTGACCTTTTCAACCAAAAGAGTCATGGACGCTCTCCTTTGACGGGTTCGATTCCCAGCCGCATCGGCAAATAGAGATAACAATGACCAGACCAACTTCTTCCGCGCCTTCGCAGCGCATGCTGCGCGTTGGCGAACAGGTCCGCGCCGCGATCACCCAGGTGCTGCAGCGCGGCGAAGTGCGCGACGACGTCATCGAGGCGACCGTGATTTCGATTTCGGAAGTGCGCATGTCGCCCGACCTGAAGATCGCCACGGCCTATGTGACGCCGCTCGGCGTTTCCGACCACAGCATCGTCATCGAGGCATTGAACCGCCACGCCAAGTTCATCCGCGGCCGGCTCGGGCCGCAGCTTCGGCAGATGAAATACATGCCGGAGGTGCGCTTCCGGGACGATACCAGCTTCGACAATTACAAGAAGATCGACGAGCTCTTGCGTTCGCCCGAGGTGAGCCGTGACCTCGACGGCGATAACGACGAAAAATAATAGAAGAGACGCATGTCCAAACCACGCAAACCCAAGGGCCGGCCGATTTCCGGCTGGCTGATCCTCGACAAGCCGGTGGATTTCGGCTCGACGGAAGCCGTTTCCAAGATCAAGTGGCTCTACAAGGCCCAGAAGGCCGGCCATGCCGGTACTCTCGACCCGCTCGCCTCCGGCATGCTGCCGATCGCGCTCGGCGATGCGACGAAGACCGTCCCTTACGTGATGGACGGCCGGAAGATCTATGAATTCACGGTGAGCTGGGGCGAGGAGCGCGCGACGGACGATCTCGAAGGCGAGGTCACGCAAAGCTCGGACAAGCGCCCCAGCGAACAGCAGATCCGCGATATCTTGCCCAGCTATATCGGCACGATCAGCCAGGTGCCGCCGCAGTTTTCCGCCATCAAGATAGCGGGCGAACGCGCGTATGACCTGGCGCGCGAGGGCGAAGCCGTCGAAATTCCCTCGCGCGAGGTCGAAATCTTCCGCCTGACGCTGCTTGCCTGTCCCGATGCCAATACGGCGCATTTCGAAGTGGAATGCGGCAAGGGCACCTATGTGCGCGCGCTCGCCCGCGATTTCGGCCGGGAGCTCGGCTGCTACGGCCATGTATCAGGGCTCAGGCGCACCTTCGTCGCCCCCTTCGCGGAAAGGGCCATGGTGCCCCTCGCAGACCTCGTAGCGCTGGAAGCGATCGAGGACATGGACGAGCGGCTCGCCGCCCTCGACGCACTGCTGATCGATACATGCGAGGCGCTTTCGGCGCTCCCCCATCTCGTCATCAACGACGACCAGGCCCATCGGCTGAAGATGGGCAATCCGATCCTCGTGCGCGGCCGCGATGCGCCGATTGCCGAAAGCGAAGCCTATGCGACGGCCCGCGGCCGGCTGATCGCGATCGGCGAAATCGGCCAGGGCGAGTTTCGCCCAAAGCGGGTTTTCGCCTGAGTCTGCACAGCTGACGATTGTCATGCGATGGCGATGCGATATCTTCCTTTCGGGCCATAACGGCCCGAGGGGAAAATTATGCGTGCAATCGCAGTTGGAATGCTGACGTTCTTTTCGCTGTTCCTGACCGTTGCCGGCGCTCGCTCCGCCGAGCGCTGGGCCGAGCTTCCGGCCTTTCCCGCGATGCCGGCGGCGAAAACGAGCGGCATGGCCGATGTGAACGACATCAAGATGTATTACGCCGAATATGGCGAGGGCGAACCGATCCTCTTCATCCATGGCGGCCTTGGAAATACCGATGTCTGGGGCAACCAGATCGCCGAGTTCGCAAAAGACCATCTCGTCATCGTCGCCGACAGCCGCGGTCACGGCCGCTCGACGCGCAGCCAGCAGCCTTTCGGCTATGATCTCATGACCTCGGATTATGTGGCCCTTCTCGACTATCTGAAGATCGACAAGGTGACGCTTGTGGGATGGTCGGACGGCGGCATCATCGGCATCGACATGGCGATGAAAAACCCGGAAAAGCTGACGCGGGTCATTGCCCAGGCGGCCAATGTGACGACAGATGGCGTCAAGCCCGACGTCATGAACAACAAGACTTTCAACGACTACATCACCGTCGCCGGCGAGCAATATCGGAAGCAGTCGCCGACACCCAACGAATACGAGGCCTTCGTCAACCAGATTTCGCAGATGTGGGCGACGCAGCCCAACTGGACGGCAGCGGAACTTGGGAAGATCACGGTGCCGGTCACGCTTGCCATCGGCGACCATGATGAGGCCGTCAAGCTCGACCATACAGAGATGATGGCAAAAGACATTCCGGGCGCGAAGCTGGTCATCCTGAAAGACGCCAGCCATTTCGCCATGCTGCAGGATCCCGAGGGCTACGATGCGATGATCCGGGATGCCATGGCCGGTCGTTGAAGGCCGCTGCGGGTATCCCCCTTTCCATCGTCGGATATTTGGTTTATAGGCAGCGCCAGCGTCAGGTACGCCTGCTCGCATTCACGGCCAAAGCTGGACGGCATCCCGGCTTTTGGCGACTTCATCTCCTCTCATAGAAAGGATCATCCGATGTCGATCACTGCTGAGCGCAAGGCTGCGCTGATCAAGGAATACGCAACCGCCGAAGGCGACACCGGTTCGCCGGAAGTTCAGGTCGCGATCCTGACCGAACGCATCAACAACCTGACCGAACACTTCAAGGACCACAAGAAGGATAACCATTCCCGCCGTGGCCTGCTGACGATGGTTTCGAGCCGCCGCTCGCTTCTTGACTATCTCAAGAAGAAGGATGAAGGCCGCTACTCCAAGCTGATCACCAGCCTGGGTATCCGCCGCTAAGATTGTCCGGCGGGCGCTTCCGAGCGTCCGCCGGCTTTTGTTTCGGGACGATGCTCCCGATGAAATGTTCCAGCCGCGCCCTATCTCAAGCGGTGGAACGACCGACAGACCCGGATGGGCCGGTTCTGCCAAACCAACCGCTGACCTGTCATGGGGCAGGATTGCCGGATGCTTTCGGCCAAAGTTCTTAGCGGCTTTGGCCCAGTTTCTCCGAAAGCTCGCGTTTTCTGAGAAGCTGAGATTTCCCGGGAACCGAGGTTTCCGAAATCTGAAATGAAAAGCCTCCCGTTGTCTTGCCCGTGATACGTCGCATTGATTGCGGTCGACTGTGCGCTGCGCCTTGCTATCGGTGGCGGCGCGTGCTCCCGCATTGAAGGACAAGACATGTTCGATACACATTCAGTGGAAATCGAGTGGGCCGGCCGCCCGCTGAAGCTCGAAACCGGCAAGATCGCCCGTCAGGCCGACGGCGCAGTTCTCGCCACCTACGGTGAGACCGTCGTTCTTGCCACCGTCGTTTCGGCCAAGGCGCCGAAGCCCGGCCAGGACTTCTTCCCGCTCACCGTCAACTACCAGGAAAAGACCTATGCAGCCGGCAAGATCCCCGGCGGCTATTTCAAGCGTGAGGGACGCCCGAGCGAAAACGAAACCCTCGTTTCACGCCTGATTGACCGCCCGATCCGCCCGCTCTTCCCCGAAGGCTACAAGAACGACACGCAGGTCGTCGTCACCGTTATCCAGCACGACCTTGAAAACAACCCCGACATCCTGTCGATGGTCGCCACTTCGGCAGCCCTGACGCTGTCCGGCGTTCCCTTCATGGGCCCGGTCGGCGGCGCGCGCGTCGGCTACATCAACGGCGAATATGTTCTCAACCCGCATCTCGACGAGATGGACGAGTCGAGCCTCGACCTCGTCGTCGCCGGCACCTACGACGCCGTGCTGATGGTCGAGTCCGAAGCCAAGGAACTGCCCGAAGACGTCATGCTCGGCGCCGTCATGTTCGGCCATAGGGGTTTCCAGCCGGTTCTCGACGCGATCATCAAGCTCGCCGAGGTCGCCGCCAAGGAGCCGCGCGACTTCCAGCCGGAAGACTATTCCGCGCTCGAAGCCGAGATGCTCGGCCTTGCCGAGGGTGAACTTCGCGAAGCCTACAAGATCACCCAGAAGGCAGACCGCTACGCCGCCGTCGATGCCGTCAAGGCGAAGGTGAAGGCCCACTTCCTCCCCGAGGAAGGCGAAGCCCGGTACACGGCCGAGGAAGTCGGCGCGATCTTCAAGCACCTGCAGGCCAAGATCGTCCGCTGGAACATTCTCGACACCAAGAGCCGCATCGACGGCCGCGACCTCGAAACCGTTCGTCCGATCGTTTCGGAAGTCGGGCTTCTGCCGCGCACCCATGGTTCGGCGCTGTTCACCCGCGGCGAAACCCAGGCGATCGTCGTTGCCACGCTCGGCACCGGCGAAGACGAACAATATGTCGACAGCCTGACGGGCATGTACAAGGAACGCTTCCTGCTCCACTACAACTTCCCGCCCTACTCGGTTGGCGAAACCGGCCGTATGGGCTCCCCGGGCCGTCGTGAAATCGGCCACGGCAAGCTCGCTTGGCGCGCCATCCGTCCGATGCTGCCGTCCGCTGAGCAGTTCCCCTACACACTGCGCGTCGTCTCCGAGATCACCGAGTCGAACGGCTCGTCCTCGATGGCAACCGTCTGCGGCACCTCGCTCGCTCTGATGGACGCAGGCGTACCGCTTGCCAAGCCGGTTGCCGGTATCGCCATGGGTCTGATCCTCGAAGGCGATCGCTTCGCCGTTCTCTCCGACATTCTCGGTGACGAAGATCACCTCGGCGACATGGACTTCAAGGTTGCAGGTACGGCCGACGGCATCACCTCGCTGCAGATGGACATCAAGATCGCCGGCATCACCGAAGAGATCATGAAGGTCGCGCTCAGCCAGGCCCAGGGCGGCCGCACCCACATTCTCGGTGAAATGTCCAAGGCGATTACCGAAAGCCGCGGCGAGCTCGGCGAATTCGCTCCGCGCATCGAAGTGATGAACATTCCGGTCGACAAGATCCGCGAAGTCATCGGCTCCGGCGGCAAGATCATCCGCGAAATCGTCGAGAAGACGGGCGCCAAGATCAACATCGAGGACGACGGCACCGTCAAGATCGCCTCCTCGTCCGGCAAGGAGATCGAAGCGGCCCGCAAGTGGATCCACTCGATCGTCGCCGAGCCTGAAATCGGCCAGATCTACGAAGGCACGGTTGTCAAGACCGCCGACTTCGGCGCCTTCGTCAACTTCTTCGGCGCCCGCGACGGCCTCGTCCATATCTCGCAGCTCGCTTCCGAGCGTGTTGCCAAGACGCAGGACGTCGTCAAGGAAGGCGACAAGGTCTGGGTCAAGCTGCTTGGCTTCGACGAGCGCGGCAAGGTTCGCCTGTCGATGAAGGTCGTCGACCAGGCCACCGGCCAGGAGATCCCGAACGAGAAGAAGAAGGAAGAAGCGGCCGAATAAGCCGCCCTTCCCGCGCATAGGCTCGAAAATCGAATTCGATTTTCGCAAAGTTTATGTGCAGACTTAGTTCCGGGCGCGGGAATCTTCCGCGCCCTTTTTGCATCCGAAGTCGAGACGAGATCCATGAGCCGCGAGACGCTGAAGACCCTGTTCCATCCCTTTGCCAGCGGCACAGTCCAGGCGCCTGGCGAGGGCGAGCGCGTGCTCTTCCTCGGCGCCGAGGCAGGCTTTCAGCTGCCCGAAGGCTTTGCAGCCTCGCTCAGCGCCGTCCAGGGCTTCCGTCCGCTCTATCGGCAGCTGCTGGCGCAGCGGATCGAAGCGATGCCTGAGATCGACGGCGAGGATTATGACGCCGCTCTGGTGCTCTGCACGAAACACAAGGGCGAGAACGAGGCCAACCTCGCCGCCGCGATCACCCGCACGCGGGCCGGCGGCCTGATCGTCGTTGCCGGCGCCAAGGAAGACGGCATCCAGCCGCTGCGCAAGCGCATGGAAGGCTTCGGCCTCGCCATCGACCATATGCCGAAGTACCACGGCGTCGCCTTCTGGTTCGGCCGGCCGGCAGAGACCGGAGAGGTCGTCTCCAAGCTGGCGAAGGCGCCGGTGCGGGTCGACGGCCGCTTCCATGCGAGCGCCGGCATGTTCTCGCACGACCGGATCGACGCCGGATCGGAACTGCTTGCCTCGCGCCTGCCGCAGGACTTCACCGGCGACGTCGCGGATTTCGGCGCGGGATGGGGCTATCTCTCCGTCGAGATGGCGGAGAGATCACGCGGACTCGCGCGCCTCGACCTGTACGAGGCCAACCACGCGAGCCTGGAAGCCGCCAAGGACAATCTGGCGGAAAACTGCCCGAACGCGCCGGTGCGCTTCTTCTGGCACGATCTGGCGGGCGAGCCGGTCAAGGACAAATACGATCTCGTCATCACGAACCCGCCCTTCCATGAGGGCCACGCGGCCGAGCCGTCACTCGGCCAGGCGATGATCAAGGCCGCCGCATCCGCCCTTCGCGGCGGCGGCCGCCTGATGCTCGTCGCCAATCGCGGCCTGCCTTATGAACCGGTTCTGGCCGCAAATTTCAGGGAAAGCGGAGAAACCTGCCGCAACGCCCGCTTCAAGGTGCTATGGGCGAAGAAATAAGACACACTCAACCGGCTTGGCGCCGGTTGCAGATCGTTGAAACAAAAAGGCCGTGCGCATCGTCTGCGCACGGCCTTTTTGTTATCGATCGGGATGCGCTTATTCGACGTCCGCCTTGCGCAGCGTGTCCAGCGTCGGCATGGAGGTGATGTTGAAGCCAGCATCGACGAAGTGAATCTCGCCGGTCACGCCGGCGGAGAGGTCGGAGAGCAAGTAGAGCGCCGAGTTACCGACCTGGTCGATCGTCACGGTCTTGCGCAGCGGCGCATTGCGCTGGTTCCAGGAGAGGATCGCGCGGGCATCCGAAATGCCGGCGCCGGCGAGCGTGCGGATCGGGCCGGCGGAAATGCCGTTGACGCGGATGCCGCGCGGGCCGTAATCGGCAGCGAGATAGCGCACAGAAGCTTCGAGCGCTGCCTTGGCGACTCCCATGACGTTGTAGTTCGGGATGACGCGCGTCGAGCCGTTATAGGTCAGCGTCAGCATCGCGCCGCCGTCTTCCATCAGCGGAGCGCAGCGCCTGGCGATCTCCGTGAAGGAGAAACAGGAAATGACCATGGTGCGGCTGAAATTCTCGCGCGTCGTATCGGCGTAGAGGCCCTTCAGCTCGTTCTTGTCGGAGAAGCCGATGGCATGGACGATGAAATCGAGCTTGCCCCAGCGCTCGCCGAGCGCGTCGACCACGGCATCGACGGAAGCGATATCCTCGACATCGCAAGGCAGCACGAAATCCGAATTGACCTCGGAAGCAAGCGGCCTGACACGCTTGCCGAGCGCATCGCCCTGATAGGTAAAAGCAAGTTCCGCACCCTGTGCGGCGAGCGCTTTTGAAATCCCCCAGGCAATCGAATGGTTGTTTGCGACGCCCATGATGAGGCCGCGCTTACCCTGCATGATTCCAGTCATATTATTATCCGTTATAGCGCTGGAAGACGAGCGTGGCGTTCGTCCCGCCGAAGCCGAAGGAATTCGAAAGAGCGATATCGATCTTCGCATCGTCGATACGCTTGCGCACAATCGGCACGCCTTCGAATTCGGGATCGAGTTCGGTGATATGGGCGCTTTCGCCGATGAAGCCTTGCTGCATCATCAGCAGGGAATAGATCGATTCCTGCACGCCGGCGGCGCCGAGCGAATGGCCCGTCAGCGACTTGGTCGACTGGATATGCGGGATCTTGGATCCGAAGACCTCGCGGATGGCGCCGATTTCCTTGCTGTCGCCGACCGGCGTCGACGTGCCGTGGGTGTTGATATAGTCGACGTCGCCTTTGACTGTCGCAAGCGCCTGGCGCATGCAGCGGACAGCGCCCTCGCCCGAGGGGGCGACCATGTCGTAGCCATCCGAGGTTGCGCCGTAGCCGACGATTTCGGCATAGATCTTGGCGCCGCGAGCCTTGGCGTGCTCCAACTCCTCGAGCACCAGCACACCGGCGCCGCCGGCGATGACGAAACCGTCGCGGTTGGCGTCATAGGCGCGCGAGGCGGTGTCGGGCGTGTCGTTGTATTTGGACGACATGGCGCCCATGGCGTCGAAGAGATTGGACATGGTCCAGTCGAGATCCTCGTGGCCGCCGGCGAACACCATGTCCTGCTTGCCCCACTGGATCATCTCGGCCGCGTTGCCGATGCAGTGCGCCGAAGTCGAGCAGGCCGACGAGATCGAATAGTTGACGCCATGGAGCTTGAACCAGGTGGCGAGCGTCGCGGATGCGGTGGAGGACATAGCCTTCGGCACGGCAAAGGGACCGATGCGCTTCGGGCTGTTGTTCTTCGTGGTGATATCGGCGGCCTCGATGAGCGTGCGGGTGGACGGACCGCCGGAACCCATGATGATGCCGACACGCTCGTTCTGCGCGTAGTCCTTTTCTTCCAGGCCGGAATCGGCAAGGGCCTGCTTCATGGCCACATGGTTCCAGGCGCCGCCTTGCGAAAGGAAGCGCATGGCGCGGCGGTCCACCAGTTCAGCCAGCTCGGCGGCGCCGAGCTTGGGGCTGCCCCAAACCTGGCACTTGAAGCCGTGTTCCGCGAAATCGCTGGAGAAGGAAATACCCGACTTTGCCTGCCGCAAGGATTCGGTGACCTCGGCCGCGTCGTTTCCGATCGAGGACACGATACCCAGACCCGTAACAACTACCCGTCTCATCTGATCAAACCTTTGTTGTTTTCGTCAGCCGCTGGAAATGCGGTTCAGGCCGTCTTTTCCTTCGACAGACCGACGCGAAGGTCGGTCGCCTGATAAATGGTTTCGCCGTCCGCCTTCAGCCAGCCGTCGGCGGTGCCGAGCACCAGCCGGCCGCGCATCACGCGCTTGAAGTCGATGCCGTATTCGAGCAGCTTCGTGTGCGGACGCACCATGCCCTTGAATTTCACTTCGCCAGTTGACAGCGCCATGCCGCGGCCTTCCTCGCCGAGCCAGCCCAGGAAGAAGCCGGTCAGCTGCCACATGCCGTCGAGGCCGAGGCAGCCCGGCATGATCGGGTTGCCTTCGAAATGGCAGGGAAAATACCAGTCGTCGGGGCGTACGTCGTATGCGGCGCGCAGATAACCCTTGTCGAAGGCTCCGCCCGTTTCGGAAATTTCCGTGATGCGGTGAACCATCAGCATGGGCGGCAGGGGAAGCTGCGCATTGCCGGGGCCGAACAGCTCGCCATGTGCGCAGGCGATGAGTTCTTCGTACGAGAAGCTGGACTGTCTGGTGGTCATAAAGTTTCTTTTTCCCCCCGCGTGAAGCCGATGGATGTGAACGTGTAGTCCAAGTTCTTCAGAAAATGAAGCATGAGCAAGGCAGCTTCATTCATGGCTCCGGACTAGGCTCTCGCCTTTATTTGGTGGTCGCATACAGGAAGGCTAGGGCCGCGACCAGACCTATTTGCGTCAGAAGCCCGTTTTTGCCGCCTTTATCGGGCTCCTGTCCCCATTGAACTATTGAAAGGCCGCGATGCAAAAGTTATACCGCTTGAAGAAACATGATTGCTTTATGCAGGAATAACCGGAGTTGGTCTTGATGACGGGTGCATCCCCGATCGCAATAGAGGTACGGCTGCGCGGCGCGGGTCTGCGCCCTACCCGCCAGCGTGTCGCGCTCGGCGACCTCCTGTTTGCCAAGGGCGACCGGCATCTGACCGTCGAGGAACTGCACGAGGAGGCGGTCACCGCCGGCGTGCCGGTGTCGCTCGCGACCGTCTACAATACGCTGCACCAGTTCACCGAAGCCGGCCTCATCCGCGTTCTCGCCGTCGAGAGCGCCAAGACCTATTTCGACACTAATGTTTCCGACCATCACCATTTCTTCGTCGAAGGCGAGAACGAGGTGCTGGATATTCCCGTCAGCAACCTGACGATCGGCAATCTGCCGGAGCCGCCTGAAGGCATGGAGATCGCCCATGTCGACGTGGTGATCCGCCTGCGGGCGAAGCAAGGCTGACTGAAAGCCGCCTCACATGACATCGTCGGGATGCCGGCCGGGCTTGTGCTTGTAGGTCGGGAAGGTCCAGCCGAACCAGAGGGCGCCGCCGCGCACCGCAAAGGCCGCCACGACGCCGCAGGCGGACGCCAGATAGAGCTGCATCTCCAGCGCATTGGCGAGCGTGAAGACGCTCGCGCCGACGAGAGCGGCCGTCACATAGATTTCCGGCCGCAGTAGAACCGAAGGCTCGTTTGCCATCAGATCGCGCAGGATGCCGCCGAAGGTCGCCGTCAGCGTGCCGGTGACGATCGCGATAGTCGGCGAACCGGTTGCGGCAAGGCCCTTGGCCGCGCCGAGCACGCAATAGGCGGCAAGACCGATCGCATCCAGCCAAATCAGCAGGCGATAGCGCGATTCCAGCAGATGGGCGGTGAAGAAAACGAGGACGCCCATGACGCAGCAGACAAGGATATAGGCAGGGTTCAGCACCCAGAAGACCGGCACGCGGCCGAGCACGATATCGCGCACGGTGCCGCCGCCGGTGCCCGTCACCATGGCGAAAAACAGAAAGCCGATCAGGTCCAGCTGCTTGCGCGAAGCGGCGAGCGCGCCGGTGGCAGCGAAGAGCGCAATGCCGGCATAATCGAGATAGACGAGCAAGGACATGCGAACCCCGGAACCGGCAGAAATCCACCGAAAGAACCACGGCGGCAAGGGCGGCGCAAGGCGGCGCGGCCATAAAGCCGAAGTCTTTATTTGATGCATGTCGTTGTCCCAAAACCGCTACACACTTTTGGGCGGCGTGCATTGGGAGCCTTTATCCAAAAGAGGAAAGCCGTGAAACCGCTGGTGCTCGCCCTTCTCAATATCGTCCTGCTGCTTGCCATGCCCGTTGCCGCCTTCGGCCAGCAATCGCTGATCTCCGATCCGGAGATCTACGAGAAGAAGCACTTCCAGGAGCAGTGCAAGACGGCCGAATTCGCCGACGGCTTCATTACCAGGCAGGACATCAACAATGACGGGTTGATCGACGCGGTGGTCAACGAGGGCCTGCTGACCTGCGACGGACAGAAGGGGCCGCAATGCAACGACGACGGCTGCACCTATAACTTCTATCTGCAGGTTGCCGAAGGCGGTTATTTCATGATCGCGACGGCGCAAATCTACGGCTACGACTTCGTCCAGCGCTTCGGCAACATGGTGCTGGCGATGAAGATGCATCCGCGTTTCTGCGACCGCACCGAGGGCGATCCCTGCATCGTGACGGCGCGGGTGCGCGGCACCAAATTCGTCACCATCTCGAAGAAATAGTTCAGCGCGGATAGAGCTCCGACGTCCGGCCGGCGAGGTAGTAGCCGACGAGGCCGTACCATTCGCGGATCGCGGTCGCCATGTTCTGGGCATTGAGGTTCGGCTGGGTAAAATCGAGGCCGGGCCTTACCTTGCCATCGGTGCGGTAATCGGTCGGCCAGGGCACGACATCGATTCCGAGCTTGCGAAAAATGCCGACGGAGCGCGGCATATGGAACCCCGAGGTGATCAGCAGGCAATGGACAAGCCCCTGGCTCGCCAGGAATTCCTTGGTGTTGACGGCATTTTCGAAGGTCGTGCGCGATTGCCGCTCCTCGATCAGGCGATCCTTGCCGATGCCGAAGAGCGGGAAGAAGCGCTCGGCTGCGGCCGCATCGCCTTCATAGATGCCGGAGAGCGAGCCGTCGCCGCCCGAGATCAGAATGCGCGACTGCGGAAATTTCTGGGCGAGCCGTAAGGCTTCGATGAAACGATCGGCGCCGGCGTTGAATTCTATGCCATGGCGCGCCGTGTTGACCTCGTTTTCGAAGCCGCCGCCGAGCACGATCATGCATTGCAGGCTATCGGGATCGGCCGGCTTGACGAAGCGCTGTTCGAGATCCTGCATCAGCAGGTTGCCGGCCGTGGTGTAGAGCGTGACGAAGAGGATAAGCGCGGAGCCCGTGGCGCTGAGGACGCTCAGGACGCGCCAGCGCAGAAGACCGGCGACGAGGGCGAAGAAGACGAGAAAGAATGCCAGCGACAGCGGCTGACCAAAAACCCAGACAAGCTTCGAGACGACGAACAAGACCTACTCCTCGAGGATGGGACGGCGATCCTTCCTATCCGATTCGCCGGTGACAGGAATGCGACGGTCCTACTTCTCCGAGGCAACGGCCGAGCGATGCGCCGCGATCTTCTGGTTGAAGCGCCGTTGCAGCGGGCGCGGGATGAGCATGGCGGCGAATGCCAATGCCATGGCGAAGAGGGAGACCAGCCACAGGGCCTGCGCGCCCACCAGCCGCGTCAGGACGGCACCGGCGATCGCACCGAGGACCATGCCGCCCCAGGGCACGATCTGGATCGTCCAGTCTAGCCGGCGATCGCCGATGATCCAGCGGCCGATGCCGCGGCCGAACCGCGACAGGGCGCCGGTCACATAGGTCAGGCCGATCGGCAGGCCCTCGATATGCTCGACGGCCGCATTCACCATGCCCATGGCGAAGACGATCATGTAGAAGCGCATCATCAGCATGTCCCGCATGTTCAGCATCGACGCGAGCGCCAGAACGAGGCTGACGCTGCCGAGCACCACGAAAATACGGCGGTGAGAGACGTGCGAGATGACGATTCCGGCCGCATTGCCGAGCACGAAAACGAGGATGGCCGAAACCAGCACAGCGGCGTGATGGAGATTGCCGTCGCTCAGGGCGAGTGCAGCGCGCGTCGTGTTGCCCGTCATGAAGGACACGAAATCGCCGGTCAGCAGAAGACCGGTTGCATCGGTCATGCCGGCAAGAAAGGAGATCGCGCCGACGAGCGCGACCCCGGTCACGGTTCGTCGGGTGCGGATGATGCGGCGGCGTCTTGCTCTGGTCATTGGCTGAGGATCCTGAGGCCGAATCGCTGAGATTCCCGCAACAAGGATAAATCCTCTCGTTGAGGAATTGGCAAAGACGGTGGGATAGGCGGGAAAATTCTGCACGGACCGGCATATTGCCGGAATCGCCGTGGTGGTGTTCGCTGTCTTGGCTTCGGTCCCGCGATCTGGCAGATGAAGCTCATGAGCCATCATCGTATCGCTGGGGAATGCATGGAGCACGAGGATTTTCCCATTCCAACCGGAGCCTTGATCCGACAGGGCGGGCGGGCCTGCTTCTATCGTCTCGTCAATACGAGCCCCTTGCTGATACAGGTTCAGTCGGGAACGAAGATCGTCGCCGCCAATGACGACGCTTTGCGGTTCGAGGCGGGCGCCTATGGCCTGCTGCCCGATTATCAACCCCTGATGATGGAAAACATCCCCAAGGCACCGCAGCACTATCAGACCGTCGCCCTTCCCGTTCCCAGACAATTGTTCGAGGATGCCTATGCCCGCATGGGCTCGATTGCCGTCCCGCCGATGCCTCTTCCCGCGCGTTCTTCCGACATGCCGGCGGAAGCGGCCGCCTTGTTCGACTATTGCTGTCAGCCCGGCAATCTGGCCAGGCTTCCCGTCGCCATCGCCAAGGCACGCTTGATGGAACTCGTCACCTGGTTCGCGTTATCAGGAGCGGTGCTGGGCCAAAGCCGGAGCTCTCGGCTCGAAGACCGGCTGCGGCAGATGATCGAAACCGATCCGGCCTTCGGCTGGACGCTGCGGCATGCGGCGCACGCATTCAACATGAGCGAAGCAACACTCAGGCGCAGGCTGGCGGCCGAGAATAGCGGCTTCAGCGAAATCCTGAGCGATACAAGGATGAACAGGGCCCTCGCCCTTGTTCAGACGACCGCCCTTTCCATGGCGCAGGTCGCATTCGAAGTCGGTTACGACTCGCCGTCCCAGTTCGCGGCGCGCTTCAAGGAGCGGTTCGGCGTCAGTCCGCGCCATGTGCGCAACGGATCCGAGTTGTTTGAGCGGATCGGGACAGAAGTTGAGCATAGCGGGGCAGACGCGCTTTCGCAGTGACGATAGCTCTGCGGCATCATCAACCGCAGGAAAGCAAAATGCGTTTCATAACAGCACTTCTCGCCACGTCCCTCATCGGCACCACGGCCGCACAGGCCGAAATGAAGCTCACCTCCATCGATTTGACCGCCGGCAAGGCGATGGCCGAGGAGCAGGTCTTCAACAGCTTCGGCTGCCCGGGCAAGAACATTTCGCCGGAACTCGTCTGGTCCGGCGCTCCCGAGGGCACCAAGAGCTTCGCCATCATGGCCTACGATCCGGATGCGCCGACGGGCTCCGGCTGGTGGCACTGGTCGGTGTTCAACATTCCGGCAAATGTCTCGAAGATCGCCACCGGCGCAAGCGGTGAGAAGAAGCTCCCCGAAGGTGCCGTCGAAGGCCACACCGATTTCGGCACCTCAGGATATGGCGGCGCCTGCCCTCCGGCCGGCGATGCGCCGCACCACTATCAGTTCACCGTCTACGCGCTGTCGGTGGACAAGCTTCCCCTGCCCGACACGGCGCCCGGCGCCATGGTCGGATTCTATGTCAGGGCCAATACGATCGGCAAAGCGTCTGTCGAAGTCACTTACGGCCGCTGACCTCCGCTCGCTGTTGCGTTCGATCCGGCCATGAAGCCTAGCCGAGGTGTTTAGCCTCGGCCAAATGGCGCCGTATCGAGCGGTCTGCGAGCCGATGCCGGTTCGATTAGACGTGTTTTTCCTTGACTATCTCGACGTCCGGCCGAACCTGCCCGTCGGAAAATCTCTCAATCAGGAGAATAACGTGGCCGAAAACGAGCTATTCGAAAAAGGTTTGGAAATGCGCCGCGCCGTGCTCGGCGCCGAATATGTCGATAGAAGCCTCGAGAAGGCAGACGACTTCATGATGGCTTTCCAGCGGCTGACGACGGAATGGTGCTGGGGCTCCACCTGGACTCGGGAGGGATTGGACCGAAAGACGCGCTCGATGCTCAATCTCGCGATGCTGACGGCGCTCTCGAAGCCTTCCGAATTGAAGCTGCACGTCAAGGGCGCGCTGCAAAACGGCGTCAGCGTCGAGGAGATAAAGGAGATTCTCCTGCACGCCACCGTCTATTCAGGCATTCCGGCCGGGCTGGAAGCCTTCAAGGCCGCTCATGAGGTTCTTGTTGCGGAAGGGGCGATAACCGCTGGACGATGAAGCGGAGGCGCAGCGCGTCGTCACAAGACGGTTTCGACGAGTGGGATCAAGGCCGCGCCGATCGCGCCGGGGGCATCGATGACCTCGGCCACGGTAAGCTTGGGGACATCGCGCAATGCGCCGTGGCGAGGCAGGTTATTGAATTCGGTCCGTTCGATCAGCATTCTTGCCAGCGAATGCGGAAGCTCGCCGCCGAGGACGATCAAGGCCGGGTCGAACACCGCGCAGATGGCGTTGATGGCGCGGTTGTGCGCGGGCGCGACGCGGTCGACCCATTCGGCAACGCCGTCCCACTCCACCAGGTTTTCGTTTTTCAGATCCTTCAGCGTCAAGTCCTGATAGCCCCTGGCATGGAGTTCTTGAAGCAGGAGGCTGAGCGCAGGGCGGTCGTCGTAATCCTGACGCCCGAAGAGAACAGAATATTCGCCGGCATTGCCGAAACTGCCGCGAAACGGCATGCCGCCGGATACGAGGCCGCCGCCATAGCCGTGAAGATGGGCGATGTAGGCGAAGTCCGCGACATCGCGGCCGACACCGAAAATCGCTTCCGCCAAAGCTGCGGTTCTGGCGACATTATCGGCCCAGACCGGCAAGCCGAGCTGCTTTCCGAGCAGAGGCGCCAGATCGATCAATGACCAGTGCGCGAGCGGCAGCGGGCAATTGAAGGCCGTTTCCAACATGCGGTGGCCGGCGACCGCCAGACCGACGCCGAATACGTCGCGCCGCTTGGCGCCGCGGCGGGCGAGAAGCTCTTCGACCGCCGCTTCGATCCTGTCCATCTCTTCGGCCAGCGAAGATCCCGACTGGAGAATTTCCATGTTTTCCAGGGGTTCTCCGAACCCCATGAGACAGAGGCCGATCGAACCTACATTCACGGCAATGCCGAGCGTCAGGCACCAATCCCTGCAGAGCGTCAGCTCCGGACTCGGCGGGCCGGGGCGCCGGTTTTCCGAAGGCGAGAAGGCGATCATTCCCCGGTCGTGGAGCCGCCCGACAATCCTGTGCAAGGATTGCTGGGTGAGATCGAGCGGCTCGGTCAGATCAGAGCGTTCGATGCCAGGAGATTTCCAGATCAACCGCAAAAGATCCCGCTCATTGCGGGAGGCCACCCGCAATGGTTGAGAGTCGCGCAGAAAATGCGGCGCAACATGGTTTAGAGGGACGTACTTCATTTTCAGATCATTTTGATTTACACTGGGGGTGTGAAACTCGTCGGGGATGCTTTGCTTCTGCCAAACCGAGGTCCTGCCTGCTGCGTCGAGATTGGCCGAGCCAGCCGGGACGACAGTATTTTGGGAAGAGAAAGGGAGACTGATTCTGAGCGTTGGAGGGAAGGATATAGCCATGCCGCCCGAGATAGAAGAGGGCGTTTCGACCGGCAGGGTGTGGAAAACGGAAAGAGCCGAGCTGCATGGTATGGCTAAGATCTAATAACTCGCGGCGCGAGCATGATTATGGCTTTGTACCGACTCTTGAAGGTGACGACTTCGAGTCGATGGTGCGAGCCTTCACAACCGGCTACGGCGTCTTCGGCGCAAAGCCGCTGGGCGACGACCGAGCCTTCAACTGGGCAGCGGACATGAGACGAGGTGGCCCGCTGACGGCGGTTCACTCGGTTTACCCGACGTCCTGGAAAATCCGGACGCTCGACGAAAGCCCGCAACATCTTGCGCTTTTCATTCCCCATAAAGGGTCCTTTCAGCTGACGATCGGGAAGAGGACCGCAGATGGCGGACCAGGCCAGATTCTCATGGCCAACAATCATGAGGCCGACGATCGGTTGGTGCACGGTCCGCACCGTTCGGACGTGCTTTTCCTGGATTGGAAGGTCATGAGACGAACGCTCTTCTCGCTCCTGGAAACGCCGACCTTCGAATCGCTCGACCTAGAGCCCGTCGTGGACCTTTCAAGTCCGGCGGGCCGGCTCATCGGCAATCTGACGCAGACGATCATCCAGGGCATGCGCGACGGCGGTCCCCTTCTCTCCTCCCCGCTCGCCCTGTCGACAATGAGCGAAGCGCTGGCCGACCTGGTGATCCGCTTCGCCCAGCATCGTCTTTCCGGCCATTTCGAAAAAAAGAAAATCTCGGCGGTTGCGCCGTGGCATGTCCGGCGCGCGATCGACTACATGCATGCCAACATCGCCGAGCCTTTCACCATGTCGATGGTGGCCGATGAAGTCGGGATTTCACTGCGCGCGCTGCAAACCGGCTTCAAGACATTCCGCGGAACGTCACCCGGCGCCTACCTGCGCACGATCAGGCTGAAAGCCGTTCACGACCAGCTGCGAGATCCATTGAACCAGCAAACCCTCCGCGACATCTGCACGACCTGGGGCTTTTTTCATCCCGGCAGATTTTCCGCGATCTACCGCAGCGCTTTCGGAGAAAGCCCCAGGGACACGCGCTTGCGCGCCGCCATCGGCTTCGGTGCGACCGCATAGGCTTCGAGCTCACATCTCAGGAGCAATCGCACGGTCCTGTCGACCGCCTTGAAGGCGAACAGATATTACGTGATGCTACAGGCGCCGGCCTGTGCCGCCTGCTAATATTCAAGCCCAGAAGCCTCCTCCCCGAGCGATTGCTGGATGCGTGAATGGCAAAGCATAATGCGGTTCTTTTTTTCCTTTTGATTCTGACGAGTTGCGGATATCCGGAAGGCGTAATGACGCCGGTTTCAACGTCATTGTCGACGGCGCGGACATCCAAGGTCGATATGCTGGTTGCGACCACGCGATCGCCTTCCGGGGATCCGGCAACGCTCTTCAACGGCGAACGCAGTTCCAAGCCGCATCTGACCCAGATCTCGATTTCGATCCCGGCAAAACGCGAAGCGGGCACGGTGCAGTGGCCGAAGCGCCTTCCACCCGATCCTGCCACCGATTTTGCCGTGACCCATGTTCAGCAGATCGACACCGTCGCACAGGGGCGCGTGTGGTTCCGCCAGCATGTGAAGGGCGGACATGCGCTGGTCTTCATTCACGGCTTCAACAACACCTATGAGGATTCGGTTTTCCGGCTGGCGCAGATCGTGCACGACAGCAAGATGCAGGCGACCCCGATCCTGTTCACCTGGCCGTCGAGAGCTGAGATCACCGCCTACCAATACGACAAGGAAAGCACGAATTATTCGCGCACGGCGCTGGAGCAGGCGCTGCGCACCCTGGCCGCCGATCCTGACGTCAAGGACATCACCATCATGGCTCACTCGATGGGCACTTGGCTTGCCATGGAATCCCTGCGGCAGATGGGGATACGCGATGGCCACGTCAACT
Organism: Rhizobium sp. R339; assembly: GCF_002211395.1. Lineage (NCBI taxonomy): Bacteria > Pseudomonadati > Pseudomonadota > Alphaproteobacteria > Hyphomicrobiales > Rhizobiaceae > Rhizobium > Rhizobium sp. R339. The sequence goes on along the minus strand of NZ_LOKV01000023.1, from coordinate 68,298 downwards.
CGAAGATCCGCAATGTCATCCTCGCCTCGCCCGACATCGATATCCAGGTTTTCGCCAAGCAATATGTGGAGATGGGCGATCCGCGTCCGAAATTCACGATCTTTGTCTCTCAGGACGATAAGGCTCTTGCGGTTTCCAGCTTCATCACCGGACGCGTTTCCCGTCTCGGCGCCATCAATCCGGCGGAAGAGCCCTACCGCTCGAGGCTGGAAAAAGCCGGCATCACGGCCATCGACCTGACGAAGGTGAAAACGCACGACAGGCTCAATCACGGCAAATTTGCCGAAAGTCCCGAGATCGTCCAGCTCATCGGCGAACGCCTCATGACCGGCCAGACCTTGACGGATTCCAAGGTCACTTTGGGCCAGGGCATTACGGCCGTCGTCGGCGGAACGATGACGAATATCGGCACCGTCGCCGCCACCGCAGTCGCAGCACCGGTTGCGATCATCGAACAGCCTGTGACGAAGAAAAGACCGCCTCGTTCCGCCGACCAGACGCTCGACGGCGACCTGAAGCAACAGACGCTGACGCAGTGAGGAGTTCCGGGTTGAGATGGCTTCTTTCCTTTACCGCCGCCTTGCTCTTCGCGTTGAACGCTTTCGCGCAAACGCCTGCGGCCGATCCCGGTGAGAAGATCGACGAACTTGTGCGCCTTCTGCAGGATCCCGATGTCAAGGCCTGGCTTGATAGCCGCAAACAGGGGAGCGGGCCTGCGACACCGGCCTCACCATCGGCCAATTCAGGCTTGGCCAGATGGGAGGCCGGTGCGCGGGCGCGGGTGAACGAGATCGTGGCGGCCATACCCGCCATACCTGTCGAAGTGGCGGCGGCGGCGACAAGGGCAAGGCAGGATGCCATCAGTAGAGGCTATGCACCGGTTTTCGTCATTTTCGCCGGCCTCATCGCCTTTGGCCTTGTTGCCGAGGCTGCGTATCGAAGATTTGCCGTTCGCCGCGATACGCTGGTTGGCCGGCTTATCCCGGTCGGCATATTCGCGGGCGCCATGAGCATCGTGTTTTTCGCGATCGAATGGCCGCCTCTCGCGCGCCTGACGCTTCTTGCCTATCTCTCGGCGTTCATCCTGTTTCGACTGACGGCGGTGCTGCTGTCGGCGGCGGCAATCGACTCCCCGCTGCGCAGAAGGCTGTTGATCCTCTTCGGAGTAATCTGTTTTGCGGTCGCCACAGCGGCCGTCGGCGAGTCACTCGGCGTTTCCGCTGCCGTCAGCGAGGCAATCAATTACTGTTTCTCGGTGTTTGGACTGCTGCTTGCCATCGAGGCCGTGTGGTCGATCTGGGCGGGAAGCCGCAGCTGGAAAGTGGCGATAACGGGCTTCCTCGTCATCCTGTGGCTCGTCTGGTGTGTCGGCATGAAGGGCCTGTTCTGGATCGGCATCTATGCGCTCGTATTGCCGGGAATCCTGAGAGCCGTCGGCCGCATCGCACTGTCCTTCACCAGCGATTCCGGCAGCCTGCGCGGCATCCTCATCGCCCGCGGCGCGCGCGCCGCCGTTATCGCGCTCGCCGTCGGATGGCTTGCGCTCGTCTGGCGCCTCAATCCCGATACGCTGGGCCAGCGCGACCCGACGGTCGTCGCTCTATTTTACGGTGGCCTGAAGAGCGTTCTCATCCTCGTGGTCGCCGACCTTCTTTGGCAGGTGGCGCGGGGTTGGATCGACCGAACGCTCCGGGTATCGACCACGACCACATCGCTCGCGCCCGCCGACGCGGCCCGGCGTGCGCGGTTCCGCACGCTTCTCCCGATCTTCCGCAACGCGCTGGCCGTCGCCGTTGCCGTCATGGCCGGATTGATCGTGCTGGCGCAACTCGGCGTGCAGATCGGCCCGCTGATCGCTGGCGCGGGAATCTTCGGCGTGGCCATCGGTTTCGGCTCGCAGACTTTGGTCAAGGATGTCATCAACGGCGTATTCTACATGCTGGACGACGCCTTCCGCGTCGGCGAGTACATCCAAGCCAAGGACTACAAGGGAACGGTGGAGAGCTTCAGCCTGCGCTCGGTCCGCCTGCGCCATCATCGCGGGCCGGTTTACACGGTGCCCTTCAGCGAGTTGGGCGCCGTCGAGAACTTGAGCCGGGATTGGGTGATCGACAAATTCAGGATCACCGTCGGCTTCGATACCGACATCGAAAAAGCGCGCAAGCTGACCAAGAAGATCGGTGCCGAACTGATGGAAGATCCTGAACTCGGCCAGCATTTCATCGAACCGCTGAAGATGAAGGGTGTCGAGCAATTCGCCGACTACGGCATCGTGCTGAGCTTTGCCATGACGACGGTTCCCGGCATGCAGACCTATATCCGCCGCAAGGCCTACGCCAAGATCCGGGAGGTGTTTCTGGCAAACGGGATCTCGTTCGCGCAGCCGACGGTGCAAGTCGGAGGCGACGACAAGGGCGGCGGCGCGGCGGCGGCCACGCAAGCGATCCGCGCGCAGCAGGCGAGCGCTGCGACGCCGGCTAAATGATCTGGTCGGCTGGCGGCTGCAGGGAAGAACGCTGTCGCCGTTAGGCGATATCGCGGGAGATCGAAATGGCACCGATGGAGAACGGGCACGGCCAGGCGCGTCATGAACCTGCAAGCATTCGCGCGCAGCTTGATCGCATATTGGCAAGCCCGGAATTTCTTGCCTCCGAACGCGGCCGCCGCTTCCTGCAATATATCGTGGAACAGACGCTGGAAGGGCATGGCGAACAGATCAAGGCCTTTGCAATCGCACAGGCAGTCTTCGGGCGCGACGCCTCCTTCGATGCGCAGAACGATCCTGTCGTCCGAATCGAGGCCGGACGCATCCGCCGCGCACTCGAACGATATTATCTCGTATGCGGAAGCAGCGACCCGATAAACATCACCATTCCCAAAGGCGGCTATTCCCCGCGCTTTTCGAGTGGTGAAGCCATCTCGAATGCAGGCGAAGCGGTCGTTGCGTCCCATCGCGAGAACATCCAGCGACGGCCCGGGCATCGGCGACCGATAGCTTATCGCGATCTTCTGCTGCCGGCCGGCATTGCCGTCCTGATCGGTGCGGTAGCGGCACTCATCCTCGTCCGTCCGCTTGCATCCTACTTTGCAACGCCCGAAGCCCCGCCGACTTCCACCGCCTCGCCGGTGAACGGCAAGACGAGGATTGTCGTCGAACCCTTCGCGGCCCTCGGCGGCACCGAGCGAGGAGCGGATTTTGCCAAGGGATTGGTCGATCAGCTGATCGCCAAACTGATGAAGGTGGACAGCCTTGTCGTGCTTGCGCCCGGCCGATCCGGCATGGAGACGCTCGGTTCGCTGCTTAATCTGCAGGGAAGCGCTCTTATCGACGGCACGGTCCTGCATCTGCAAGTCCGCCTGATAAACGGCGCCGACGGCGCGGTCGTCTGGGCCAATCAATATGATCGCGACCTGCGCGGCCAAACAATTCTCGATGTCGAGGACGAGATTGCGGCTCAAATCGCCATGGAGATTTCACGCAGCCGCAAGCTCGGCGCCGCGGGCCTTCTTCCGTAGCGGAATCGTCCGTTCCAAATCGTTCGTCACCTTTCCGCCGGCGAGGCGACGGTCACCCCGGCGGCGCGCAGCCCGTCGAAGAACTTCTCCTGGTCCTCCGGCCGTTGCAGGCGCAGGGAAATCTCCTGGCGGATGTTCGTCATCAATGCCGGTGCGTGGTTTTGGAGCCAATCGCGCTCCAGCCTGGCCTCGTCCATCTTGCCTGCGGCTCCGAGAATGGACAGCAATGCGAGATGACGCATGGGGTTGCCGTCGAGATCGGATATTCGCGCCCATTGTTCCGCAGCTTCCAGATCGCCCCTCATCAATGCGCACATCGCCATCCCGCCCTCGTAATGGCCTCTGAGGCCGGCATTCTTGTCAATGGCGATGGCTACCAACTCGCAACCCGATTGCCATTTTCCGGACATCGCCAGCCGCAAGCCATATTCGCCCGCGACTTCCACGTCGTTGGGATCTGCGGCATAGGCCGCGGTCCCTGCCGCCAGCGCCTTGTCGATATCTCCTCTGAAGAAGTTCGCCAGCATGACGGCGCGCTGCACCCTGGGATCGTCGGGGGCGAGCGATGCTGCCCGCTCCGCCGAAGCGTTTGCCAGTTCGAGAGGTGCGGCCGAAACCGGCGTGCCGAGCTTGTAGCGGAATCTCACTTCATCGAGGTAGACCAAAGACAAGAGCGCCCAGGACGCAGCATCGTCGGGATCCCGCCGGGTGGCCTGTTGCAGGCACTCGCGCACCGCACTGTGGCTTTGCGCGGTCATCGCCCTCGTATAGCCGGCATAGGCGGGGCGGCAGGCAAAAACATGCTGATCCGCCTTCCGGGCCGGCTCTGCGACGACATCTGTCTCGGCCTGAAAAATGACGCCTTGCGGCTGCGCTATCGCGTCGGCGATCTGCCGGGCGATACTTGCCTGAATTGCAAGCTTGTTCTGAACACGAAGATCGCCATCGAAATTATCGGCCCAGATGACGGCTCCGTTCGCCTGGCGCACCAGCCTCACAACGGAGCGCAGCCTCGTCCCGTCCATCTGGACATTGCCCTGAAGCACGTAGCCGGCACGACCGCCGGTTATGGGATCGGCCATCACGACAATGTCATCGAGCTGGGCAAGCTGGCCGATAACGTCGTCTCTCAGGCCACGGGCGATATCCGAACCCGGCTCAACCGAACTGTTCTCCGCAAACGCCTCGACAGCAACGGTCGGCATGGCTGATGGCTGTGAGCCTGTCGGTACACCTCGCAGAATGAAAACCGCAGATGCAAGCGCAAGGAGGAGAAGCACGAGGGCAGTCGGGAGACCGGCTCCAAGGCGGCGAGTGGCCGGCGGAGCCGGAGAAGGCGCTTGCTGAAGCGGAGGATTTGGATCGGCCGATTCTTCGATGCGGGAAGGTTCCGGCTCAGCCGGCGGCGGAGCCGGTTCGTCCCGCAGATATTCGAAATGCGGCACATATCCGCCTTTAGGCACCGTGATGATGACCTCGTCCGCCTGGCCTGCGACGAGATAATAACGCTCCAGCGCCTTTCGAATCCGTCCGGCCTCGATCCGGACGACCGGATCATTCTGCGGGTCGAACGAAGCTTCCCGGCCGAACACCACATTGGCTATGGTGAACGCCTTCAGGAAGCTCGACCGACCGGCGAGCGTTTCGCTGACGACGAATTCCAGGAAATTTCGGCCGCGCTTCGGCGCGTGAAATTCCTCGCTTGCGAGAATTCGCTCGACTTGTCGGCAGATTTCCTCAGCCGTCGGCCCAAGGCTGCTGAACGCATTGACCTTCGTTGCGTTTCTCATGCTCGCCCCTACGACAAGATCACGCAATTATGTAAGCACCTTCTAAAGCATCATATCCCAGGAGCCTGGAGTTGCAAGAGCCGCTTCGCATTATCGAGCACACGTTGAAGCAAGCGGACCTGCGGCAAGTCGCCGGGATTTTTTCCCGAGCGCAACAACCGAGGATTCGTTGCCAAATCCGGCACATTTCTTTGTGATCCCGGGAACGATCCGACGCTTTCATCGCTTCGTATTCATTGCGGGGCATGTCTTGAATGCGGAGCTGATCGATGAGCCAGGAGCGCGGTCGCAGAAAACTGATGTTGAGACTCCCCGATATCCGGCATCTTCTGGCCGGCATGACCAGTGAGGCGCTCGGGGAAATGTTCGAAGCCTATGATCTTGCCGTCGATGCGCTGGAGCGGTTTCGAAAACAGAGCCCGATGGCAGAAGAACTGATCAGCGAGTATGAACAGCTCTGCCGCGAAATCGAGCAGGAGGTCGTGGTCTACTGCAAGAGCCGGTGAACTCGGCTGGTACAGGCTGCGACAACCACTCATTCAGCGGGCCCGATGCGTCCCGTCTGGACATCGAAACCGGCTGTGCTGCTTTCCGGCTCGCTCGAGATCACTTGCGGCCATGCCCAGGCCCTCAGGAGCTCATAGAAGACGCTGAGCACGATCGGCCCCAGAAACAGGCCCAGAAGCCCGTGGGAAAGAGTGCCGCCGATGACGCCGATCAGGATCACCGGCATCGGGGTCGAGAGGCCTCTCGCCATCAGGATGGGCTTCAATATGTTGTCGATGACCATGATTGGCACCGCAACGACGGTGAAGGCGAAGGCAATGGAGGGCGACCACGAAAACCACGACCAGATGATGACCGGAAGAAGCACGAGGCCAGGTCCCAGTTGCATCAGGCAAAGCATGAAGATCAAGAACGTCAGCGCACCGCGTGCCGGGACGCCGAAGACGGCAAAGCATAACCCGCAGAGGAGCGTCTGCAGGAAGGCAACGCCGATGACGCCTCGGGATACGTTGCGCACCGTGGCTCCCGCCAGCCGGGCAAAGCCGACGCCCTTTTCACCGGCGATCCGGCTCGCCAGCACCTGTATTGCTCCAGCCAGCCGTGCCGCTCTCGTCAGAAAGATGCCGGAAAGAATGATCGAAGCGACAAAGCTCAATACGCCGCCGCCGATCGAGGCGAGCTTTGCGACGATAACGGCCGCAACTTCACGAATGGGCGCCTGAAATTTGACGACGGTGGCAGCCAGATCGCCTGCAATTTGATTCCAGATGGTATGAAGCCGTTCGCCGACGACAGGCCATTCCCGAATGGTGGCCGGCGCCGAGGGCAGCGTAAAGTTCTCTGTCCATAATTTGCCGATCAGCGCCTGCGCGGCATCGGCGAAATTGACCGCAACGAGGGCGAGCGGCGCGATGATCAGGACGAGACAAAAGAGGACGATGATGATGGCCGCGATGACGGGCCGGTTTCCCATCACCCGGGAGAGCGCCTCGAACATCGGGAACAGCGCTATCGCAAGGATGGCCGACCAGATGACGATCAGTGCAAAAGGGGCGATGAGAACCAAGGTCCAATAAGCGAAAAGCCCGATGATGCCCAATCGGACGAGATCGCTTATCCTTGCCTCTATCGAAATCTGCCCCGGCCCCGCTGCCTGGGCCGCCCGATCGCCTGTATTCTCCATCGCTGCATCCCGTCCGCCTCATTCCAGAGCGGCTCAGCTTTTCAGGAAAAAGCAGGACCGCCCTAACCTTTTGTCCTGACGCAATTTTTGGCAAAAGCGCTTCGCGCTTCGCCTGGGAATTGCTTCAGGCCGAGGTCGCCTTACGACGTCGCGTCCGGCACGACGTGACGGACGCTGCGGTCTTCCATGAAGCCGGCCGGCCGCTTCTGGCGCTTCCCGAGATCCGGCGCTTCGAATTTCACGCGCTCGTAGGGGATGGACTGCAGGATGTGCGAGATGCAGTTGATCCGGGCGCGTTTCTTGTCATCCGAAGGCACGATCCACCACGGCGCATGATTGCTGTCGGTCATCCGCAGCATCTCGTCATAGGCGCGTGTGTAGTCCCACCAGCGCTGATAGGATTCGACATCCATCGGGCTGAGCTTCCACTGCCGCACCGGGTCATCGATCCGGCGCCGGAAGCGACGTTCCTGCTCTTCCTCGCTGACGGTCAGGAAGTATTTCAGCAGAATGACGCCGCTTTCGACGATCGCGGCCTCGAAGCGGGGCGCCAGTTCGAGGAAACGCTGCGCCTTTTTTTCGCTGCTGAACCCCATGACGCGGTCGACGCCGGCGCGGTTGTACCAGCTGCGGTCGAAGATGACGATTTCACCGGCGGCCGGCAGATGCGCGATATAACGCTGCATGTAGATCTGGGATTTCTCGCGGTCCGTGGGCGCCGGCAGCGCCACGACGCGAAAGACGCGCGGGCTGACCCTTTCGGTTATACGCTTGATCATGCCGCCTTTGCCGGCGGCATCTCGTCCCTCGAAGATGATGACGACCCTGGCGCCCGCCTTCTTAACCCAGGCCTGCAGATGGGCCAGTTCCACTTGCAGCCGCTCGATTTCCTTGTCGTAATCCCATTTCTTTTTCTTCTTGTCCTTTGCGACGCGGGCCTCTCCATCCGTTTGTCTCGGCTCGTAATTCTCGTCCATCTTTCTCCCTCCCGTTTGCCTAAAGTGCATGGCCCGCCGAAGCGGCATTGCCGGCCTCGCCGGCATTTCCAGTCAGCGCTCTCAACGCCTCTTCTCTGCCGTTGAAAAAATTATCGGGACCGATCTCCTTGACGACGCCCGCACGCTCGAGAATGCCGCGGCTTTGCTCGCCGAGATCGGCCACCGCGAAGACGATATTCCGTTTGGCCAGAACCTTCGCCACGGCGTCGAGCGCAGCCGCGCCGGTGCTGTCGATATGGGTGACGGCGCCGGCATCGAGCACGAGGCATCTTGTGTCGGCGGGAAGCTCCTTTGCGACCGAGGTCAGCCGCAAGCGCACATAATCGGCGTTGTAAAACAGAATGCTGCCCTGGATCGTGAAGACGGCCGCACCCTCGATGGGGCGAGCCTCCGGAAAGCGCGCGAGCTCGAAGAAACCGGGCCGCCCTTCGATGCGACCGAGAAGGCCGTCGCGGGGGAACATCGTCCGACGCAAGAGATAGACAAGGGTTGCGGCAACCGCGACGACGACGCCGTTGAGAACGCCGAAGCTGATCGCGCCCCACATGGCGATCAGCGCGAAAATGAATTCCATGCGGCTGATGCGCCAGATCTTTTTCAATTCGTGAACGTCGATGAGGCTGATCGCCGCTGTTGCGAGAATTGCGGCAAGTGCCGGGATCGGGAGGATCCGCAGCGCGCTTTGAAGGAAGACGAGGGCGGCAATCAAGGTCGCGGCCGAAACCAGGCCGGCGAGTTGCGAAACGCCACCTGTCGCCAGGTTGATCGCGGTTCGCGAATCCGAGACGCTGACGGGAAACGAACCGAAAAGGCCGGGTGCGATATTGGCGGCACCAAGCCCGACCAGCTCCTGATTGGCATCCACTTCCTCGCCGGTCCGCGATCCGAAGCTTCTGGCCGCGACGATGCCGGCGCCGAAGCTGACGAGGAAGATCGCGGCCGAACCGAGCACGATCTTGTCGAGAGGCATCTGATGCAATGCGGGCAGGGACAGGCTCGGCAGTCCGCTTGGAATGTCGCCGACAACGGCGATGCCCCGGCCCTCAAAGTCAAAGACCGCGGAAAGAACGACCGAGAGGACGACCACTAGAACCGGGCCTGGAATTCTGAAGCGAAAGGCCCGGACAATCCATAACAGCATGAACATGGCGAGGCCGAGCACGAGCGAAGGCCAGTGGATCAGGCCGCTCTTGGCGAGCATCTCGGCGAGCGGCGGGATCAATCCGTCCGATTCGATCTTCACCCCTGTGAAACGGCCGATTTGCCCGACGAGGATCGACAGCGACACGCCGGCAAAAAATCCGACGAGGATGGGACGGGATAGGAAACTTGCGAGAACGCCGAGCCTCAGCAATTTTGCCGCGATGCAGAAAATGCCGACACCGAGGGCAAGGGCGGCGGCGATGGCGACCCTATTGGCGTCCGCGCCAGCGGGTTCGGCTGCGATGATGGCGCCCATGGCGGCCGCCAGCACCGTCATGGTCGCGGCATCGGGGCCGACGACCAGAAGCCGGGAGGGACCGAAGATCGCATATGCGATCGGCGCGACGATGCTGGCATAGATGCCCGTTTCCGGTGGCAGGCCGGCGATGGCGGGATAGGCGATGGCGCTCGGCAAGCCGACGGCGGCGATCGACAGCCCGGCCGGAATGTCACTGCGGAGCCAGTCTCTGTTGAAGCCGGCAAGGCCCCGCAACATCGGAAGACTTCCTATCACGGCTGGCTCCCTATCCCTTGCCCTGGCGCCCTTGTGCCCATCCTCGCCCAAATCGCATCGGCGACGGCTCCAGGAGCGGCATCCGTTTCAGTGCTCGAGGAACACGTAATTCATCCAGCTGCTCATGCGCAGCAGGACCTTGCGGAGAATGGCGACGTGGTGCCAATGGTGCGTGTAGACAGCGACGTCCGCGACCACCCCGCCCGGCAGCTGATATTCATCGGTATTTTCGAGCAGCTCGATCCGAGCCAGCGTTTGCCCGGCAGCCAGGCGCTCGGGTGATTGCGGGTCGATCAGCGCGCCGCTCGGCTGCAGCTGGCCCTGGGCCATCACATCGATGACTTCCTGCACCCGGGCCTTGAATATCTTGCCGGGCACGGCTTTGAAGGAAACCTCCGCCTCGTCGCCGACGCGGACGCGCTGCAGCGAGTTCTGGATGAAGGCGGCCGCCAGCATGCGGTCCTGGCTGTCGATGAAGACCATGACCGGCCGCAGCGGAAGCGGATTGGCCATCATTCCGGGACGAAGGAAGACCTGCGTGACATAGCCGTCTGTCGGCGCCCGCACGACCGTCTGGTCGAGCTCGTATTCGGCATTCTTCAATTCCGCCTGCAACCTGGCGACCGTCGGATTCGTTCCGTTGATTTCGGATTCATAGGCAAGCTTTGCCTGCACCGCTTGCGCGCGGGCCGTATCGACTGCAGCCTCGGAAGTCAGATAGATGCCGCGCCGGTTTTCGACCTCGAGTTCGGAAAAGACCGCGCCCCTGCCGCTCGACTTCGCATTTTCGTTCGACTGCTGGAACTTTTCGAAGGCCTGCAAGGACCTGTCCCTCGAGGCTTCTGCGCCCGTAACCGCCGAATTGGCGGCGTCCACCGCCGCTTTCAATTGCAGCACGGTCTGCTCGGCTTCGGCGAGCGCGGCTTTTTTCTGATCGACCGAAAACTGGTATGGACGAGGATCGATGCGAAAGAGGATGTCGCCCTTCTTCAACGGCACGTTGGGCGTCACCGGAACCTCGACGACCTGGCCTCCGACAACGGGAATGACCGGAGCCGAGGTGAAATAGATGCGCCCGTCGCTCGAATAGGGATGATTGTAGCTCATCAGAAGCAGGAGGGCGGAGATCAGGAAGATCCCGCCGAGAACGGCCGTCGCGAGCGTCCATTGGTTCACCGGAATCCTGAATATCTTGAAGATCGTCCAGCAGATCGCGGCATAGGTCAGTATGAGGAGCAGATCCATCAGGCGTTCTCCCTCTGCGGCTCCGAGGTTTGCGCCTCGAGCTCGGCGATCCGGGCATGGAGACGGGCAATTTCCGCATTCGCTTCGGCTTCCGCCGAAAGCTTTCCGTCCTGCCGGATGCCCCAGCCGCGGTCTTCGCGGTAAATCGTTGCCCAGATGAACAGGAACGGCCAGATCGCATGCAGCGTGAAGAGGCTGACCCATCCGGCAACATGGATAGCGTCCTGATGGGGGTGATTGCGCGCCTTGGCCATCAGATGCGGAATGTCGTGAATGGCAATCACCGCATAGAAGAGCGTGACGACGACGAACACCAGCACACCCAAGGCAAAATAGTCGAGAAACACGACCCCTCTCCTTCCGGCTTGATCCAGCCGAGCCATTGATCGCAAGCGAGAATGGAATAGTAGGCCCGTTTCGGTGCAAAGGCCCGTAGCATCGCGTAATCTCTATCGAGGCGTTCGCCGATGATCCGACGGATGAAATTGCCTGTGCGGCGGGGAGAGATGCGAGATCAGCGAACCGCATCGTAAGATCGCGTATTTTACGTCTGCAGCCGGTTCGACTGTTATATAATTTCTCTCATCTGCTTAGCGCAGTTCGGCGGCGGGGGCGGAAATGGCGTCGGGAGAAGGCACATCGACTTATTTATCCGCCCTTGAGACGGCCGAGGCTTATTTTTCCGACCAGGCGCGGCTGGTGCAGCGCCTTTTCTATGTCAGCGAGGCATTTCGCAGCATGTGCGAGGATCTTGCTGCCGCAGCCGAGGCTTTGGCGCATGTCGAGCAATTGCCTCTCCCGGTACGGGAGGCGCGGCGGCTGGAATATGCGGGCCTGGTCGAAGCGCTGTTGAAAGAGATGCGGGAGGCGATATCGCAATCGAAAATCGTGATGCTCCGGCGGTCGCCTGCCGCCGGTCCCAAGTCTCCGTGAACACATCCGTCATGCAACTGAATCAGGGGAGGTCGACGTGCGATGAAAGCAATGTCCCGCAAACTGCTGGGTGGATTGTCGGCTCTGGCGATCATCGCGCTGCAGCCGGCCTTTCCCACGCGAGCGCAGGCTCCCGCCCCGGCTGCCGCGCCTGCCCAAACGGGCACAGAACAAGCTGCGGCGACCCTTCTTTCGGAAGATGAACTCGAGGTGCTGGTGGCGCGGATCGCGCTCTATCCGGACGAGCTGGTGGCTGCAATTTCGGCAGCATCGCTCTTTCCCCTGCAGATCATCGAAGCCCAGCGTTTTCTGGACGCGAAAAAGAAAAACGCCGATCTCAAGCCCAAAAGCGATTGGGACGGCAGCGTTGTTTCGCTGCTCAACTACCCTGACATTGTCAAGATGATGAGCGAGGATCTCGATTGGACCCAGTCGCTCGCCGATGCGCTCGCCAATCAGCAGAAGGACGTCTTGATCGCCATTCAGCAGCTTCGCGACGAGGCGGTGGCGAAAAACATCATCAAGACGGATGACAAGGTGACCGTCGTCACCGAAAACGACAACGTCATCATCCGGCCGACCGATCCCGAGAAGATCTATATCCCGCAATATCCGCCGGAAATGCTCTATGAGCCGGACTACGCCGCAGAGCCGATCTCCTATTATCCGGACTATTACGACAACTATTACTATCCGGGCGCGGGGTTCTTTGCCGCCGCCGTCACCGGGCTCACCTGGGCGGCCATCGTCAATTGGGACGACTGGGGCGTGTGGGGCGGTCGCTGGGACGGCGATATCGACATCGATTGCAACAATTGCCTAAACAATCGCAACTTCAACGGAAAAATGAAGTGGAATGACGTCGACTGGGCGAATGTCGACCGCAGCAAGCTCAGCATCGGCAAGGATCAGCTTGCCAAGCTGGACCGGTCGGCGATCAAGTCGGGGCTTCAAGCCGACAATCGCAATCAGCTACGCAACAAGGCTGCGGACATGAAGGCGGCGCAGAGGCCGGGCAATCGCGGCACGGCGGCGCGCGCGGACGATATCAGAAAAGGAACGGTGCAGGGGCTGAAGGCCAAACCGCAGGCGAACAAGCCGACGGCCGCCAATCGCCAGAACGTGTCCCGGCCGGAAAATCGTCCGCAAAAATCCGCCAATCGCCCGGCTAAACCGACGCAGAAATCCGCCAACAGACCCAGCAAACCGCAGATGGCCGCCAGGCCCGACAATCGCGGACGCCAGCCAAGCGCGCTCGGCAATGTTCAATCCGGCCGCCAGCAGGCCGTCGCTTCGAAACGAGGGGCGCAAAGCATGGGCGCTCACCGCCAGTCAGCGCGTCCCGTTCATCACTCGCGCCCGATGCCGTCGCGCGGCGGCGGCCGCGGCGGCGGCGGTGGCGGCAGGGGACGGCGATGACACCCATTACGAGCCCATGGAGTTACGTCATGAGACCTCAATCAATCGTAATCCCGCTCATGCTCGCCACAGCGCTTTGCGCGGCGCAAGCAACGCCGGCGCTCTCGCAAGGACGACAGACGGATCTCGCCGAATACAAGGCGGCAACGCCTTCACCGCAGTTCGAAAGCCCGGCTGCGGCGCTCGATCGGCTGAAATCGGTGCTCGGCTCCGATAATATCGGGGATCTCGCCGATGTGCTTGGCCTGAACGCGGACAGGCTGCGCGCCAGCAACGAGGCAATGATCGCTTATGGCCTGATCCGGGAGGGCGCCGGGCGCCGGATGAGCCTGAAAGACGCCGAAGGGGCAAAGATCGTGTTAATAGGCGATCGGCTCTGGCCGCTGCCGTTTCCGTTGACGGAAAACAAGGACGGCAAATGGTCCTTCGATACGCAACGCGGCCTTGAGGAGATCGTCAATCGCCGCATCGGCGAAAACGAACTCGCGACGATCGACACCATGCATGAATATGTGGCGGCGCAGTATGACTATGTTTCCGCCGACCGCGATGGCGACGGCATTTACGAGTTCGCAAAAAGATTGATCAGCAGCCCGGGCAAGCTGGACGGTCTCTACTGGGATCCCAATGTCTATCCCGAGGAAAGCCCGGCAAGCGGCCTGGTCGAGACGGCCGCCTTCGGCGCCGCCAAGCGCGGCGAAGGTTATTTCGGATACCGCTATCGCATCCTGACCGCCCAGGGCGACAACGTTCTCGGCGGCAAGCAAAGCTACGTGATCAACGGCTACATGACGGGCGGTTTTGCGCTCATCGCCTGGCCAGTCACATACCGCGTCACCGGCGTGCAAACATTTATCGTCAACGGGATGAGCGTGATCTACCAGCGTGATCTCGGACCGCAGACGGAACAGCGCGCCGCCGCGATTAAGGAATTCAACCCAGACGCCAATTGGACCATCGTCAGCGAATAGGATATTCGGGCGGTTCGGTATCTTGCGAAAGCGCTGGACCGTTCCAGACGGAAAGCCGTTCAGACTTTTCCTGAAATTGTTCCAGCCGTTCGCGCCTCATGCGGCTCACACAGGGCAGCAGCCATGGCGCGATTGGAGTAGCGTTTGATGCCCGTGACTTCATGCCCGAGCCATTGCGGCAGGTCGGGCCGATCGTCTTCGCTTGCCATCTCGATCTCGGCGAGCGTCAATCCCTCATAGGCTCCGGCAAAGACGTCGACATCCCAGTTTCTGCCGTCATGAAGGACGCGGTAGCGGGTCTTTTCAATGACATGACCGGTCGCATGAAGAAGCAGGTCTCGCGCCTCCTCGACAGGAATCTCGTATTCATATTCGTCTTTGGCGAGCCCCGCAGTGCGGAATTTGATCGTCAGGCAGGCGGAACGGCCGTCAATTAAACGGACACGCACGGAGTTTTCATCGTACGACAGGTAAGCTTGCTGCAACACCTGTGAGATGACGGCGCAATCGCGCCAGCTATCGTTGCGCACGAGGAACTTGCGCTCGATCTCGGTCGCTTTCACGGTGATATTCCTTCGTTCCCGCTTCTGTCGGTCAATCGACAGGCGGCTCCCAGGTGAGGAAGAAGCCGACGTCCCCTGGCATGCCTTCCGGGAAGTTGATGATCATAGCCTTCAGCCCATAACCCTGCGGTTTGGCAACCTCCTCGAAGAGTTCGAGAAGTTCCTTTGCCTTTCCCTGCAGCGTCTTCTGCCACCCGGGCAGACCATTATTGATGGCCCGGCCGCTATCCGTGCAGAAACTCGATGGAAAGCTGTAGATCAGCGCTTCATATTTACCGTCCGCGGCCGCCTTCATGACCAGCCGCTTGATGACGGTGCGTTCCGTTTCACCGATCTGCTTGCGGAAAAAGTCCTCGACGAAATCCGCGTGTTTCTTTGCTTCGCGCGCCTTGATCTTTTCGCTGCGCTCCATCTCGAGGAGCTGAAGCTCCAGAGCACGTTTGCGCAATTCCTCCGCGCTGGTCATGGAATGGGGAGTAGAGGTCTCAGGTGACGTCATCGCAGCTTCCTCCATAATACAGGGGAATGATAGAGCGAGCAGGGAGACTAGGGCAGTAAGATACATGTCCTCTCTGGTAGAATACGGTATCCTACGCCAGCGTTCCGCAAGTTGTGACTTGCGCCGCTTATTCAATTGGCCGGATTTGTTTAAGGTCGATCAGGCAATTCCTTGGGCGGCATTGCCGCCACGCCAAGCCGAGACTATGGTGGGATAGCGTGCAGCGGCTTGTCCGCAATCGGAATCCGGGGGAAACCGATGCAAAGTGCAGGCATTGACAGGCAGGCCCCTTCGCAGGAAGAGGTGCAGCAGCAACTCGAGCGCATTCTTTCGAGCCGGGAGTTTCGCCTTCCCGAACGGGCAAGAAGATTTCTTGAATTCGTCGTTACGGAAACGCTTGCAGGCCGCCGTGACTACCTGAAAGCCTTTACCATCGCCCAGGCCGTTTTCGGCAGGGATGCGAACTTCGATGCCCAACAGGATCCATGCGTCCGTATCGAAGCAGGCCGGCTGCGACGGGAGCTCGAACATTACTACCTGACAGACGGCAGCGCCGACCGGATCATCATCACAATTCCCAAAGGCGGCTACGCGCCGGTTTTCGAAGCAGTCAGGGGCGCCGAGCCCATGGACATGCTGCCGCTCGATCAGTCCGATCGGTCGGGATTGCCAGGAGATGACGCCGAACGGGCCGAAGTGGCGGAGGATCCGGTCGGCCGGGACAAAATGAACCGGCGCTTGCCGCGGCCGCGATATCGGCTGCTGGCCGCGGGTGCGGTGATTATCGTCGCCGCGGCGGCCATCATGTTTCAGCAGATGAGATCGCCGGGCCTGGAACGCGAGACGGCATCGGCAGCCGACCATCGCCCCACCATCATCGTCGAGCGTTTCGACAGCGGCTCCGGGGGAAGGCTTGGATCCGACATCTCCCGCGTCATGACGGATGAAATCATCGAAAAGCTGGTCCGCTTCGACGACATTGTCGTCGTGACCGCGATGCCGCGGAACAAAAACGGCGAAGCTTCGCCGGAAGCGCTTTACGCTCTCCAGGGAAGCGTGAGGCTCGAGGGCAGCAAGCTGCACTCGACGGCAAGGCTCGTACGGCGGTCGGATGCGGCGGTGATCTGGGCCAGCAATTATGATGCCGACATGACGGTGCAGGGCACGCCGAAAACGCAGGCAATCCTTGCCGGCGATATCGCGACGGCGGTCGCGCGCCCGTTCGGCGTCATATTCCAGAGCGATACCGCCACGATCGCCGGCAAGGCCGATGCTTTCTCATGCATCCTGTCCTACTACAGCTACCGCAGCGAAATGACCGTACAGGCCCAGACGGTGGCGAAATCCTGCCTGCAGCAGGCCGTGGAAAAAACGCCGGCCGATTCGAATATCGTCGCCCTGCTTTCGTTGATTCATCTCGACGAGTTCCGCTTT
Organism: Rhizobium sp. R339; assembly: GCF_002211395.1. Lineage (NCBI taxonomy): Bacteria > Pseudomonadati > Pseudomonadota > Alphaproteobacteria > Hyphomicrobiales > Rhizobiaceae > Rhizobium > Rhizobium sp. R339. The sequence goes on along the minus strand of NZ_LOKV01000023.1, from coordinate 51,523 downwards.
TCATACCAGCTTCAGCTGAAATCGACGGCCGCAACACTCGGCGTCGCAAAGGAGCTTGCCGAACGCGCCGTGCGGCTCGACCCGAAGAATGCGCGCGCGCTCCAGGCGCTGATGCTTGCCCAGTTTTTCAGCGATGATCCGGCTAGCGCGCTCGTTGCCGGCGCTGCCGCCTATGCCAGCAATCCGAACGATACCGAGGTGGCAGGCGAATACGGCCTGCGCCTGTCGATGTCGGGGGAGTGGGATAAAGGCTGTACGCTGATTTCGGAGGCCGTCGGCAAGAATGCCGGGCCTCGCGGCTATTACGAGGTCGGAATGGCGCTCTGCGCCTTCATGCGCGGCGATACACAGGCCGCGGAACTATGGTCGCGCATGTCGGACCTCAATTACAATCCGATGCATCGCCTGGTCCTGCTCTCCATCCTCGGCGCCCGTGGGAAAACGCAGGAGGGGGAGGAACAGCTCGATTGGATCAACAGTAAGGCACCCGCATTGATCCCCAACGTCAGACGCGAAGTGATCAAGCGGCTGGCGCGGGTGGAGGATCAGGAGCGGTTCTTTGCGGGGATGGAGGCCGCCGGGGTGTCGGTGCAGGAGGGTGAAGCGCAGAGGGAGTGATGGTGGTGGTGTGGATGTGGCGTCAGGGGAGCGGCCTGCAGGAGTTCACTCAGGGCGCCTAAAGCTTTTTCTCTGTGAATACGCCAAGCATAGCACATGCTCCAGCTATTCGGCTTTCGCACGTACCAGCGCTTATTCGGAATCGATCTTCCGCTTGGCGTGGCGAGTTGGATCGAGATTCGGCTGGACCAACCTCTTGCCGGCAAACGCCCTGCCGGAATGCGATTTCAGATAGGTTTCGAATTCAAGAGCTTTGTATTTGTCGGGAAAGGCGCAGTACCAGAGCAAACTCCACGGTGCGAACTTGGCGGTGTGGGTGGATTTTCCGGCATTATGAGCGGCAAAGCGCTGTCTTAGGTCTGCGGTAGACCCGGTATATTCCTGATCGGGAAAATCGACGCTGCGGAGAATATAAACATACCACATCAATATTTCAGCCCGTCGCCGCCCTTCGGGCTATGCCGGGCACTGCTTCGGCCTAATGGTTTCTCGCGGCTGCGCCGCGCGAAGCCCATAAGGGCGAAGCGTGGTGGAGCTAAGCGGGATCGAACCGCTGACCTCTTGCATGCCATGCAAGCGCTCTCCCAGCTGAGCTATAGCCCCATCAAGGGTGGTCCGGTTTTGAGCCGGTCCTGGGATGCTCCGGAGGGCGTTTCCTCTGGAGTGGCGGCTTATTACTTGCGGTTTTCGCAGATGGCAAGCCTAAAAAATCGACCCGGGAGATTTTTTATCGTCCGGGCCGAAATGCGGTCGTCAGACTTCGTCTTCGTCGCCGGTCACGCCGATGATGTCGCTCATGTCGTCGTCATCGTCGTCTTCGTCGGCTTCAAGGAAGGTGTCGTCGTCATCGCCTTCGATTTCGACATCGTCGTCGCCCATATCGGGGATATCGTCGCCGCCCGCGCCGTCATCAGCATCTTCCAGCGAAACCAGTTCGACTTCGGTGTTTTCGGTATCGACTTCCGCTACCTCGTCTTCCTCGGCAACGTCGGCGGCTGCCGAGGTTTCCTCGAAGAAGGAGAGAGGGTAGGACTTGCCGGTATAAGGGGAGACGATCGGATCCCGGTTCAGATCGTAGAATTTCTTGCCGGTTTCCGGATCGGTACGCTTGGTTCCAAGTTCCGCTTTCGCCACTATAAGCCTCGTGAGAATGGCCGAATGCAAGATTCGGCAAATGCCGTTCAAGCCGGCTTTCCATCGGAATTTATAAGCCGGTCCCCTTAATCGCTGCGGCTTCCCATGTCAAAGCCAAACTTTATCATCGGCGCCGCAGGCTTTTATCGCGCCGGCGGATGACCGGCCGCAACGTCTATGGTAACCAGCCGCGGCGGCCGCGGAAGCGGGCGAAGATTATCGCCGAAAAGGACGAGGCAGCGAAGGGAATGCTACGCGTTTACAGAGGATTACGCCAAGCACATCTCCGCGCCGAGGCCCGCCGCCGCCCGTAAATTCGCCCCTCTTGCGGGGCAGCATATGCATTGCCGGCGAAAATCGGTCCGCATATGCTCGAAACCGAGATCGTTCGCCGAAACGGCCCGCTTCCCCAGGATGGATCGCATGACGCCCAAGACTTTCACTATCGCCATCGACGGACCGGCGGCGGCCGGCAAGGGAACGCTGTCGCGCCGCATCGCTGAGCAATACGGCTTCCATCATCTCGATACCGGCCTGACCTATCGCGCCACGGCCAAGGCGCTGCTCGACGCCGGCCTGCCGCTTGATAACGAGGCGGTGGCCGAAAAGATCGCGCGGGAGGTTGAATTGGCCGGCCTGGATCGCGATATGCTTTCCAAGCACGAGATCGGCGAAGCCGCCTCGAAGATCGCCGTCATGCCGGCGGTGCGGCGGGCGCTGGTCGAAGCGCAGCGCCGTTTTGCGGCAAGGACGCCGGGAACGGTGCTCGACGGGCGCGATATCGGCACGGTGGTATGCCCGGATGCGCCGGTGAAACTCTATGTGACGGCATCGCCGGAGGTGCGCGCGAAACGCCGCTACGACGAGATTCTCGGCAAGGGGGCGACGGCGGATTTCGATGCGATCTTCGAGGACGTCAAGCGACGCGACGAACGCGACATGGGACGGGCCGACAGCCCTTTGAAACCAGCGGTCGATGCGCACTTGCTTGATACGTCGGAAATGAGTATAGAGGCCGCGTTTCAAGCCGCTCAATCGATCATCGATGCGGTCTTGAGCCGAAATGCCTAAATTCAAGCGATATTGCGTGCCAAGAGCCACACGTCGCTTTTAAGACAGCAGCCTGAAATTCCGTCCGAGCGCCGGATTGCCTTCGTGAAAGAGGGCGGACTGGGTTCAGGCCCATTCAACGCAAACCAACCGGCGCATACGTGTCCGCTCCAGTTCCAGGACACGCAGGAGATTTTATGTCAGTAGCTACCCCCTCCCGCGAGGATTTCGCGGCTCTTCTCGAAGAGTCCTTTGCCAAGAACGACCTGGCCGAAGGCTATGTCACCAAGGGCATCGTCACCGGCATCGAAAAGGACGTCGCCGTTGTCGACGTCGGCCTCAAGGTTGAAGGCCGCATCGCGCTCAAGGAATTCGGCGCGCGCGCCAAGGACGGTTCGCTGAAGGTCGGCGACGAAGTCGAAGTCTATGTCGAGCGCATCGAAAACGCGCTTGGCGAAGCCGTTCTGTCGCGCGAGAAGGCTCGCCGCGAAGAAAGCTGGATCAAGCTCGAAGCCAAGTTCGAAGCCGGCGAGCGCGTCGAAGGCGTGATCTTCAATCAGGTCAAGGGCGGCTTCACGGTCGACCTCGACGGCGCGATCGCCTTCCTGCCGCGTTCGCAGGTCGATATCCGCCCGATCCGCGACGTCACCCCGCTGATGCACAACCCGCAGCCCTTCGAAATCCTCAAGATGGACAAGCGCCGCGGCAACATCGTGGTTTCGCGCCGTACGGTTCTGGAAGAATCCCGTGCCGAGCAGCGTTCTGAAATCGTTCAGAACCTCGAAGAAGGCCAGGTTGTCGACGGCGTCGTCAAGAACATCACCGATTACGGTGCGTTCGTCGACCTCGGCGGCATCGACGGCCTGCTGCACGTCACCGACATGGCATGGCGCCGCGTGAACCATCCGTCGGAAATCCTGAACATCGGCCAGCAGGTCAAGGTTCAGATCATCCGCATCAACCAGGAAACCCACCGCATCTCACTCGGCATGAAGCAGCTCGAGAGCGATCCGTGGGATGGCATCCAGGCCAAGTATCCGGAAGGCAAGAAGATCTCCGGTACCGTCACGAATATCACCGACTACGGTGCGTTCGTCGAGCTGGAGCCGGGCATCGAAGGCCTGATCCACATTTCGGAAATGTCCTGGACCAAGAAGAACGTTCACCCCGGCAAGATCCTGTCCACGAGCCAGGAAGTCGAAGTCGTCGTTCTCGAAGTCGATCCGTCCAAGCGCCGTATCTCGCTCGGCCTCAAGCAGACGCTGGAAAACCCGTGGGCAGCATTCGCCCGCAGCCATCCGGCCGGCACTGAAGTCGAAGGCGAAGTCAAGAACAAGACCGAATTCGGCCTGTTCATCGGCCTCGACGGCGATGTCGACGGCATGGTGCACCTCTCCGACCTCGACTGGAACCGTCCGGGCGAACAGGTCATCGAGGAGTTCAACAAGGGTGACGTCGTCAAGGCCGTCGTTCTCGACGTCGATGTCGAGAAGGAGCGTATCTCGCTCGGCATCAAGCAGCTCGGCAAGGACTCTGTCGGTGAAGCTGCTGCTTCCGGCGACCTGCGCAAGAATGCAGTCGTTTCGTGCGAAGTCATCGCGATCAACGATGGCGGCATCGAAGTGAAGCTCGTCAACCACGAGGACATCACTTCCTTCATCCGTCGCGCCGACCTCGCCCGCGACCGCGACGAGCAGCGTCCTGAGCGCTTCTCGGTCGGCCAGGTCGTCGACGCCCGCGTCACCAACTTCTCCAAGAAGGACCGCAAGATCATGCTGTCCATCAAGGCTCTGGAGATTGCGGAAGAGAAGGAAGCCGTCGCTCAGTTCGGTTCGTCCGACTCCGGCGCTTCGCTCGGCGACATTCTCGGCGCGGCTCTGAAGAACCGCGGCGGCGAATAAGCCTCGCATCTGCCTTTGAATTGAAGAACCCGCCGGAGCGATCCGGCGGGTTCTTTGTTTTCAAGCAATGAAACCTGCTATTCCCAGCCGACCATGCGCTGATAGAGCGCGTAGACGGGATCGGCGGCCGCGCCGGCGGAATGCGGCGTCGGATCGGAATCGACCATTCTCGGCGTCCTGCGTGCCGGTTGAGCCTCGGTCTCTTCGGCATCGGCCTCGGCATCCTCGCCGCCGCCCTGCGCCTGCTGCTCATCCTCGGGAGCATCGCCGTGGTGGTGCTGATGCTGGTGGTGCGTTTCGCCGGCCGTCTCGTTTTCCGGCGTATCCTTGGCGAATTGATAGGGCAGCTGGGCATAGGGAAGGCCATCCGGCATTCTTGCCTGCAGCGGCAGATAGGAAACCTCGGCCGGCGCGGGCATCGGCAGCAATTCCGGCTGCGCGGCGATCTCTTTCGGCTGGCGGGCGGCCGCGGCCGCTATCTCCAAATCCATCTGCGGCGGGCGAAGTACGGCGGACTGGCGCGTATCAGGCGTGGCGAATTCGGCCGGCTGCCTCGTCAAGGTCTCGGTGGCATCGCTGATGACGGCTTCATCGAGAATCGCGTCGATCTCCACGGCCGCCTCGACGAGGCCATCTTCCTCCACGGGTTCGATATCCTGCTCGCGGATGATGGTGGCGATCATCTCGGCCACTTCTTCGGTCATCGAGGCGACGATTCCCGGCCAATTCCTCGGAATGACGGGATCGAGCTTTTCCGACGCCGCGCGAGGCTGGGCGGGAAGTGCTTCCGCCGTTTCCGGCGCGTCATCGGCCTCGGTCGTCTGCGCCGGCAAGGGTTGGCTTGCTTCGTTCTCCTGCGCTTTGGATTTTTCCGGGGCAACGTCCTTTGCCGCCGCCGGAGCGGGCTGAGCCCGACTTTCCGTCTGCGGCGTTTCCGGATCGGCAGCTTCCACGGCTTCGGCGATGACCGCTTCTTCGGCAGTCGCGCGTGGTTCGGTCTCGGTCAGTAGATCAGCCGGCACCGGCGCCTTTTCTGCGGGCTGGCGCATGACGGCCGGCAAACTGTTCTCGTGCAGCTTTATTTCAGGACGGGCTTCGGCGCGCATCGGCGAAGCGTCGTTCTGGCCGTAGGAGCGCAGAACAGCACGGGCGGCGAGATCGCGATCCTTATAGCGGACGATTTCGAGATAGGCGATGATCCGGGCGGCTTCCGGCCCTGTCGGGTTCTTCAGCGCTTCGGCGATCAACCGCAGCGGCAGGCTGTGGCCCTGCGCGGTCAGCTGGCGCTCGACCTCGTCGATCTTGGCCGCCGGCAGCCGCCGTATGGCGTCGGCAAGCCGGGAAGCAAAAGCAAGATTGGTCTCATCCTCGCGGCGATCCAGCGAAATCGAGCGACCGGCCGCATCGATGACATCGAACAGGGCTTCGACCATGCGCTCGCGCGCGGCGAGAAGCAGGATATTGAGCTTGCCGGCGATGGCGGAATTGAGGTCCGTAGCTTCAACGGCGTTGACGGGCGCGGGCGCGATCACCGACCGGCCGAGACCGCCCGCGACGACTGCCGCAGTCTGACCTTGGGACGAAAAGCTTGCATTGGACGCTGCACGAACGGGAGACAACATGGCATGCCCTTTCGTAAAGTGACGATGAAAGCAGGCTCTATGAAAGGACCGCGCTCATCCGGCCCCTTGCATCCCAGCAGATCCTCCCGTCCGCATGACGCAATTCCGGCGTCATCGAATGCATAAAAATTAACGTGAATTTTAATAAAGAGATCTTAACGAAACGCTAACGACCGCAGATAGCCATCCGCGGCGATCGTCAGAACCCAGACAGGCCATTCGCTTAGCTATGCGCGAAGATATCGGCTTCTTCCCAGCCGAGCAGATCGAGCTTGGCGCGGGTCGGCAAGAATGCGAAGCAGGCCGTGGCATGGTCGAAACGGCCGTCGCGGATCAGCCGTTCGGTCAGCTTGTCGCGCAGGGCATGCAGATAAAGCACGTCGGAAGCGGCGTATTCGAGCTGCGCCGGCGACAGCGTCTCGGCCGCCCAATCGGAAGATTGCTGCGCCTTGGAGATATCGACCTCGAGCATCTCCTTGAGATTGTCCTTCAGCCCGTGGCGATCCGTATAGGTCCGGCAGAGCCGCGAAGCGATCTTGGTGCAGAAGACCGGCGTAGTCGTGACGCCGAAGGTGTGGAAGAGCACGGCAATATCGAAGCGGCCGTAATGGAAGATCTTCTGATGAGTGGGATCTTCGAGCAAAGCGACGAGATTGGGGGCCTCCTTCTGGCCGGCGGCGATGCGGATGACGTCGGCGGTGCCGTCACCCGGCGACAGCTGGACGACGCAAAGCCGGTCGCGGCGCGGCACCAGGCCAAGCGTTTCGGTATCGATCGCGATCGCGCCGGTATAGCGGGCGGCATCGGCCGCGGAAATATCGCCTTCGTGATAACGTATGGTGGCCGCCATGGGACTGTCTTTCGTTCGAATGCCTACCTACAGCGCCGCCTCTTTTCAGAGGCGTAAAGGACGCTGCAGCGCTTTGAATTGCTGCACAATTCAATCCCTAAAACGCTTCCGATTAGAGATAATCATGCAGTAGCGCTATAGCGCAAAGGCGCACATTGCGAAACCGCTTTCCCTTCGGGGGCGCCCGGCAGGCCGCGTGCCGTCAATAATGCGGCGGGCGGGTGATCGCGGGCGCTTCCAGCGACTGTTCCTCGAGCGACAGGAAACGTTCGGTCAGCCGGTCGAGCTTGGTGCGCATCTGCTCCACGATCTTCCATTGCTCGCCAAGCTGATCGGACAGTTCCTCGATCGTCTTTGCCTGATGGGTCAGCATTTCCTCCAGCCGGGTGATGCGGTTCGTCTCGTCGGACATCGATCCTCCTTTGCCGAAACCGGCAGAACAGATGGTTCTCCCCAAAGCGGAAATAGGTCGCTTCGTCAATGTTTTCGACGGCCAATACAGCCGTGCGCAAAACGGAACCGTTTGGTTACTAAAAGACCTTGCCGTGTCTGATGTTGTGGGGTAGGCCCTTTATCCATCAGGGAGGAATACTGATGGATGTAGGAAACGGCTTTCTTCATCCGGACCGGCTCTTTCCGGCCGACCCGGCAACACGGACCATTGCGCGCGACCTCTATGAGACGGTGCGCGGTCTTCCGATCGTCAGCCCGCACGGGCACACCGAACCGGCCTGGTTTGCCGACGACAAGCCTTTCGAAGATGCGGCTTCGCTGCTGGTCATTCCCGATCACTATCTCTTCCGCATGCTGCACAGCGTCGGCGTCGCATTGGACGAGCTCGGCGTGCCGCGCCTCGACGGCGAGCCGGTGGCCGAGGGCCGCGCGATCTGGCGGACCTTTGCCAAGCACTACCATCTCTTCCGCGGAACGCCGTCGAGCCTCTGGGTCGATCACGCGATGTCGGCCGTGCTCGGCTGCACTGAGCCGCTGACACCTGATAATGCCGATACGCTCTACGATCACATCAACGCGCAGCTCGCCCGTCCGGAATTCCGCCCGCGGGCGTTGCACCAGCGATTCGGGATCGAAACGATCGCGACGACGGAAGGCGCACTCGATCCGTTGGCGCACCATCAGAAAATGGCGGCGGACGGCTGGATCGGCAAGGTCCGCACCACCTACCGACCGGATAGCGTCACCGATCCTGATGCGGTCGGCTTCCGCGACAACCTCATAAAGCTCGGAGAGATCACCGGTGCCGACGTAACACGCTGGGACGGGCTGATCGAGGCGCATCGGCGCCGGCGTGCCTATTTCCGCCAGTTCGGCGCCACCGCCACCGATCACGGCGTGCCGAGCGCCTTCACCGCCGACCTTCCGCTTGCGGAAAAACAGGCGCTGCTCGACAAGGCGCTGAAGGGACCGCTCTCGCCTGCCGACGCGGAGCTTTTCCGCGGCCAGATGATGACCGAGATGGCTGCGCTTTCGGCGGAGGACGGCATGGTGATGCAGATCCATGCCGGTTCGAGGCGCAATACCGACAGCGGGCTCTTTGCGACCCGCGGCCCCAATATGGGCGCCGATATTCCGACGCGCACCGACTGGGTCGGCGGCCTCAATGCGCTGCTTTCGAAATACGGCCACGCGCCTGGCTTGCGCGTGCTGCTCTTCACGCTCGACGAGACGACCTATGCGCGGGAACTCGCACCGATGGCCGGCCATTGGCCCTGCCTGATGATCGGGCCGCCCTGGTGGTTCCATGACAGCCCGCTCGGCATCCGCCGCTATCTCGACCAGGTGGTGGAGACGGCTGGCTTCGCCAATATGGCGGGTTTCAACGACGACACGCGCGCGCTGCTGTCGATCCCGGCGCGGCACGACGTCTGGCGCCGCGAAGTCTGCCGCTTCCTCGCCGGGCTCGCGGCCGAGCACCGAATTTCCAGGAAGGACGCCGAGATCGTCGCGCGCGAACTCTCCTATGACAACGCAAAGAAGGCCTATAAGCTGTGAGCGATAGACTGCAGAACGTGACCGGCCTTGCGCCGACGGCGAAGCTTCCTGCCTATGACAGGAATGCCCTAAAGGCCGGTATCCTGCATCTCGGCCCGGGCGCCTTCTTCCGCGCCCATTTCGCACCCTTCACGGATGGCGCGCTCGCGGCTGCGGGCGGCGACTGGGGCATCGAGGTGGCGAGCCTGCGCACACCTGATGTCGCGGACAATCTCAGCGCGCAGAACGGGCTCTATACGGTCCTGATCCGCGATACGTCAGGCACCACGGCGCATGTGATCGGCTCGATCCTGAAGGCGCATGTGGCGCCGCGCGATCCCGCCGGCCTGCTGGCGCGGCTCGAAGATCCCGATATCCGCATCGTCAGCATGACGGTGACGGAAAAGGCTTATGGCTTCGATCCGGCCACGGGCGGCCTCGATCTGAAACATCCCGATATCGTCGCCGACCTCGCCAACCGGCATGCGCCGCGCGGCGTCATCGGCTATCTCGTCGAAGGTCTGGCGCGCCGCCGGCAGAAGGGCATCGCGCCCTTTACGCCGCTGAGCTGCGACAACCTGCCGAGCAACGGCGCGGTGCTGAAGCGCCTCGTGCTGGAATTCACCTCCCGCATCGACGCCGATCTGCATCGCTGGATCGAGACGAATGTGCCCTTCCCCTCGACGATGGTCGACCGGATCACGCCCGCAAGCACCGAGGCGACCTATGCCGATGCCGAGCGGCTGACCGGACGCAGCGATATGGCGGCGATCGAGACCGAGCCCTTTACGCAATGGGTCATCGAAGACCACTTCGCCAATGGCCGGCCGGCCTGGGAAAAAGTGCACGGCGCGCTGATGGTCGAGGAAGTCTCGGCCTACGAAAAGATGAAGCTCCGGATGCTCAACGGAGCCCATTCGCTGCTCGCCTATCTCGGTTATATCGGCGGCTATGAATTCATTCGCGACGTCATGGACGATGCCGGCCTGGCGGCGCTCGCCTACCGCCACATGCATGCGGCGGCGCGAACGCTCGATGCGGTGCCGGGAATTGATCTCGATAAATATGCCAATGAGTTGATAGCACGCTTTGCAAACAAGGCGATTGCGCATCGCACCTATCAGATCGCCATGGACGGCACGCAGAAACTGCCGCAGCGGCTGCTGGAACCTGGATGCGAAGCGCTGGCGCATGGCGACCGGGCGGAGACCTATGCGATCGCCGTCGCGGCCTGGATGCGTTATGCGATCGGCGAGCATGGCAACGGCGAACGCTACGAGCTGCGCGACCCGCGCGCGGCAGAGATCACCGCGCTAATCGCCGATGTTCCCCGCACAGGCCTGGCGATTTCGGCGGCGCTTTTCACCCTCCCCGGACTTTTCCCGAAGGCTTTGACGGAACATCGAGCGTGGACGCAGGATGTGTCGGACAAGCTGGAGATCCTGATCCAGGACGATCGGCTGCCGTTGTTTTGAGCGTTGGGATCATTCCAGGGCGATCTGTCTCCTGCCCTCATCCCTGTGCCTGTCACAGGGATCCAGCGCGCTCAAGTCCTTGAGCGCGAAAGACTCCTTCCCTCACAATGTAAACGGGTCATTCACCGCGCCGACGCGCGGTAGCTGGATTCCTGTGACGAGCACAGGAATGAGGGAGTTCTGGGTCGCCCGCTCAGCCACACCGCATAGTCAAGCCTTCACCCGCACCATATCGGGATCATAGAGCGGCGACAGCGTCACCGTGCAGGGAATGCGTTCCCTCGCGACATCGAGCTCATAGCTGCCGGAGAGGACGAAATCCTCGGTGACGCCGTCGGCGTTGCGGATGTAGCCGTAGCCGATCGGCTTGCCCAGCGTGTAGCCGAAGCCGCCGCTCGATAGCCAGCCGACGCGTTTGCCGTCGCGATAGATGGTTTCGCGGCCGAGCAGCACCACGTCGGGATCGTCGGGAACGAAGCAGGCGAGGCGTTTCTTCACCCCGCCCGAAAGCTGCCGTTCGATCGCCTCGCGGCCGCGGAAGGGAATGTTCTTTCTGATCTTCACCGCCCAGCCGAGGCCGGCCTCGATGGGCGTATGGTCGGGGCCGATATCGGAGCCCCAGGCGCGATAGCCCTTTTCCAGACGGCAGCTCTCGATGGCGCGGTAGCCGGCATTGACGAGACCGAACTCGCCGCCTGATGCCATCAGCGCGTCATAGACCGTCGTCGCATATTCGACTGGGACATGCAGTTCATAGCCGAGCTCCCCGACATAGGTGATGCGTAGCGCCCGCACTGGGCAGCCCGATATGCCGATGGTCCTGACCTGGCCGAAGGGGAAGGCCGCGTTCGAGACGTCGCTGCTCGTCACTTTTTCGAGCACTGCGCGCGAATTCGGTCCCATCAGCGACAGAACGGAATAGGCCGAGGTAACGTCGACCAGCTCGGCATGCATCTCCGCCGGAATATTGCGTGCGATCCAGTCAAAATCATGCGTGGCGAAACCGGTGCCGGTGACGATGTAATATTCGTCCTCGGCGATGCGGGCGACGGTCAGGTCGCATTCGATGCCGCCCTTATCGTTCAGCATCTGCGTGTAGATGAGCGATCCCACGGGCCTTGCGACATCGTTGGCGGCGATCCAGGAGAGGGCCTGCTCGGCGTCCATGCCCTTCAGCACGAATTTGGCGAAGGAGGTCTGGTCGAAGATGACGGCCGCCTCGCGCACCGCCTTATGCTCGCGGCCGACGGCCTCGAACCAGTTCTGTCTGCCGTAGGTATAGACATCCCGCGGCTCCTCGTTGGCGAAGAGATCGGCGAACCAGTTCGGCCGCTCCCAGCCGAGCTTTTCGCCGAAGCAGGCTCCCTGCGCCTTCAGCCGGTCATAAAGGGGCGACTTGCGGCAGGGCCGCCCGCTCGAATGCTCTTCGAAGGGCCAAGCCATGGTGTAGTGTTTGCCATAGGCTTCGAGCGTGCGGGTGCGGACCCAGTCGGTATCGAAATGCGGACGGCCGAAGCGGCGGATGTCGACCGGCCAGAGATCGTAGGGCGGTTCGCCCTTCGTCACCCATTCGGCGAGCGCCATGCCGGCGCCGCCGGCCGAGGCGATGCCAAAGGCGTTGAAACCGGCGCCGACGAAGAAATTCTTCAGCTCCGGCGCTTCGCCGAGAATGAAGTTACCGTCCGGCGTAAAGCTTTCCGGACCGTTCAGCAGCTGTTTGACGCCGACATTTTCCAGCGCCGGAACGCGGCCGAGCGCCTGTTCCATGATCTGCTCGAAATGCTCGAAATTGCTGTCCAGCAGCGTGTAGTGGAAACCTTCGGGGATGCCTTTCTCCGCCCAGGCAATCGGGTTCGGTTCATAGCCGCCCATGACGATGCCGCCGACCTCCTCCTTGTAATAAGTCAGGCGATCGGGATCGCGTAGCGTCGGCAGGTTGGAGGGCACGCCGAAGGATTCGGTGATGATATATTGATGCTCGACCGAGACCAGCGGCACGTTGACGCCGAAGCGGGCGGCAAAGGCGCGCGTCCATTGGCCGGCGCAGACGACGACGCGCTCGCATTCGATGCGGCCTTGCCCCGTGACGACGGCGCGGATCTTGCCCTTGTCGATTTCCAGGTCGAGAACCTCGGTATCCTCGAAGATCGAGACGCCCGACATGCGGGCGCCTTTCGCCAACGCCTGAGTGATGTCGGAGGGATTGGCCTGGCCGTCGGTCGGAAGAAAGGCGGCGCCGACGAGATCGTCGATCGTCATCAGCGGCCAGAGATCGAAGGCTTCCTGCGGCGTCAGCAATTGCATTTCGAGGCCGAAGGATTGGGCGGTGGTCGCCTGGCGCCGGACCTCGGTCCAGCGCTCCTCGTTGCAGGCAAGGCGCAGGCCGCCATTCATCTTCCAGCCGGTGCCGAGGCCGGTTTCCTCCTCCAGGCGCTTGTAGAGATCGACGGAATAGCCGAGCAGCTGGGTGATATTGGCACTGGTGCGCAGCTGGCCGACGAGGCCGGCGGCATGGAAAGTGGTACCCGAGGTCAGCTTCTTGCGCTCAAGCAGGACGGTATCCGTCCAGCCGAGCTTGCCGAGATGATAGGCCGTCGAGCAGCCGATGATGCCGCCGCCGATGACCACGGCCTTTGCCTTCTTCGGTAATTCTCTCGTCATTTATCGATCCTGTTCAAAGGCTTGATAGGCGCGCTCGAAGCGCGCGAGATTTTCGGCAGTATAGGCGGCGTAGTCGAAATCGATGGTGGAATGGATTTCCGAAATCATGCTCCAGAGCGTCTCGCGCAGCAGCGAAGCGCATTTCATCGCGCCGTAGCGGCGGCTGAGCTCATCGGTGAGCGGCCGGTCGAAATAGCTCTCCAGCATCATTTTCTCGGCTGCCTGCGAGAACTCGTTGTTGGAGGCCAACCCTCCGAGATCGAAGAGCGGCGTGTTGAAGCCGGCATAGTCCCAGTCGATGAGCCAGAGCCGCTTGCCGTCATCGAGGAAGTTTGCGGCCAGCAGGTCGTTGTGGCCGAAGGCGATTTCGAACGGGCCGGCCGCTTGTTCCAGTGTCTCGGCGCTAGTGATCAGCTTCGGCAGCAGCGGAAGATGGATGCTTCCCGTTGCCTTCAGGCTGGCCGCATAATCGCGGATGACATGGAAGACCCAGAAGATCATCGCCGGGCCGCGGAAATGCCGGGCGATGTCGCGATGGCAGGCTCGCACCAGCGGCACGACACGGGCGAGCATGTCAGGCGCCCTGATATCCTCCGGCGAAAGCGCCCGCGCCTCGATATAGTCGAGCACCAGAACGCCCGGCGAATGGTGGATGACGGCGGGCGAGATGCCGGCGGCATGAGCCGCGCGGCTTGCGGCGAGCTCATTCTGCCTGATGATGTGATGGATCGGGATATCGGTGCCGAGCCTCACCACGCAACGCGCGACGGCATCGCTGACCAGATAGTTTCTGTTGGTGATGCCGCCTGATATCGGCGAGATTTCGATCGGGCCCTGCCAGATGCCGAGTGCATGAATCCGATCTTCAGGCGTCATGCTTATCCCCCTCGCCCACCTCGAAATGATGGGACAGAGGAGGATCGGCTGTCAAGTTGCGCGCGCTCTTTCGCACGCGCGTAGCGCCACTTGGTCAGATCGTCTTGCCCGAGGCATCGAAGACGTGGCAGCGGGCCGGATCGAAAAAGGTCGTCACATTGGTGCCGCGCTCCACCTTCTGCTGGCCGTCAAGCGCGATGGTCAGAAGCTGGCCGTCCGGGGTTGTGGCGTAGAGCATGGTGGCGCCGCCGAGATTCTCGACGAGGTCGACATTGACGGTGGAGAGCGCGATGGCGCCGCCGGAAAGGGAAAGATGCTCGGGGCGGATGCCGAAGGTGACGTCCTGGCCGGACTCGCCTTTCAGGCGGCGCGGCAGGTGCACGGAATTACCGCAGACATTGATGCTGGTTTCGGCTTCGCCCAACTGCTCGATGCGGGCCTTCAGGAAATTCATCTTAGGGCTGCCGATGAAGCCGGCGACGAAGCGATTGGCGGGGTTGTTATAGAGATCAAGCGGTGCGCCGACCTGCTCGATGCGGCCGGAATTCAGCACCACGATCTTGTCGGCCATCGTCATGGCCTCGACCTGGTCGTGGGTGACGTAGATCATCGTGTTGCCGAGCTGGCGGTGCAGGCGGGAGATCTCGACGCGCATCTGCACGCGCAGTTCGGCATCGAGGTTCGACAGCGGTTCATCGAACAGGAAGATGCGCGGCTCGCGCACGATGGCGCGCCCGATCGCCACGCGCTGGCGCTGACCGCCGGAGAGCGCCTTCGGCTTGCGCTCAAGCAGCTTCTCGATCTGCAGGATTTCGGCGGCGCGTTTGACCTTCGGCTGGATCTCGGCCTTCTTGTAGCCTGCCGTCTCCAGGCCGAAGGCGAGGTTCTTATAGACCGACATGTGGGGATAGAGCGCATAGGACTGGAAGACCATGGCGATGCCGCGCTTGGCGGGCGCCACCTCGTTCATGCGTTCGCTGTCGAGCAGCAGCGCCCCGGCCGAAATTTCCTCGAGGCCGGCGATCATCCGCAGAAGGGTCGACTTGCCGCAGCCCGAGGGGCCGACGAAAACGACGAATTCGCCGGGATCGATCGTCAGGTCGATGCCGTGGATCACATCGAAGGCGCCGTAGCGCTTCTCGACCTTCTGAAGAACGACACTGGTTGCCATCGTCTCAAAACCCTCTGTTGCCGGTTACTTTGGCCGGTTACTTGGCCGTTACCTGGTTCTTGCGCGCCAATCGGCGTATTTCGGACTGTCGGGACCGACCGGCAGCGGCACTTCGGCGCCGCTGTCGGAGGACTGGTAGATGGCGGTGACGAGTTCCAGCGCGCGGCGCGCATCCCTGGTCGTCACCGGCAACGGTCCCTCGCCGCTGAGGAAGGCATGAAACTGGCCCATCTGCGTGGTGAAACGCGGCGCGACCGGCTGCCAATCGCCGACTACGCGGTCGATCTTCTGCTTGATGTCGTCGTTGGCGGCGATGATCTTCCAGGGATCCTTGCCCGGCGTGTAGGGCTCGTGCGTGCTTTCGAAGGTGACGTTTTCGAAATGCAGCCTCAGCCGGCTGATCTGCTCCTGCGAACCCAAGGTGCAGGACAGCGAGACGAAGGCGCCATTTTCCATCAGCAGGCTGGCGGAGGCGCAGTCCTCGACCTCGATATCGTTGACGCGGGTGGCGACGCGGCCAAAGACCCTTGCCGCCGGGCCCATCAGATGCATCAGCATATCGTGCAGATGCAGCGCATGGGTGACGAGCACGCCACCGAGTTCGGTCGCCCATTTGCCGCGCCAGGGCACTGCATAATATTCCGGCTTGCGCAGCCAGAAGGTTTCGACCGAGGCCGTATAGGGCTTGCCGGCAATGCCGGCATCGATGATCCGTTTGGCCTTCTGGATGCCGTCGCCGTAGCGGTACTGGAAGATCGGCATGAGAACGCCCTTGGCGTTCTTTTCCGCTTCCATGATCGTATCGACGCCGGCGAGCGAGCCGGTCAGCGGCTTTTCGCAAACGACGTGCTTGCCGGCGGCGAGCGCTGCGACCACCTGCTCTAGGTGCACGCCGGGAGGGGTGCAGATATCGATGATATCGATCGTATCGTCGGCGAGCAGCTCCGCAAAGGAGGTGGTGCGGCGCTCGATGCCGAATTCGTCGCCGACCGCAGCCAGCCGCTCAACGTTCAGATCGCAGATCGCCGCGACCCTGAACTTGTCGGCATGCGGCAGGTAACCTTCGACGATGTGGGAGCGGCCGATACCGCAGCCGACGATCGCGACCGTCTTGATGCTCATGTCACTCTTTCCCATTGCCGCCATCAGCGTTTCATGCCGGTCGTGGCGATGCCTTCGATCAGCAGGCGCTGGAAGAATAGGAAGAAGAAGAACACCGGCACGAGAGTCAAAGTCGACATGGCGAAGAGTCCGCCCCAATCCGATGCGCTGGTGGAATCGACGAAGGTGCGCAGGCCGAGCTGGATCGTGTAGGTGTTCATGTCGTTCAGGTAGATCAGCGGGCCGAAGAAATCGTCCCAGGTCCAGATGAAGGAGAAGATCGCTGCGGTCGCCAGCACCGGCAGCGAGAGCGGCAGCATGATCTTCCAATAGATGCGCCAGGCGCTGCAGCCGTCCATCATGGCGGCTTCGTCGAGTTCGCGCGGGATGCCGCGGAAGAACTGCACCATCAGGAAGATGAAGAAGGCGTCGCTTGCCAGGAACTTCGGCACGACGAGCGGCAGGATGGTGTTGACCCAGCCGAGGTTGAGAAAGAGCACATATTGCGGGATCAGCGTCACGTGATAGGGGATCATCAGCGTGCCGAGCATGATCGCGAACCAGAAGTTCCGGCCGGCGAAACGCAGCCGGGCGAAGGCGTAGGCCGTCAGCGAACAGGCGATGACATTGCCCGTCACAACAAGCAGCGAAATGACGAGCGAATTCCAGAAGAACCGGCCGAAGCTGACATCGAGGCCGACCCAGCCGCGCGCATAGGAGGAGAAATCGATCGACGACGGAATGAGCGAGGTCGACGAGAATATCTCGGTTTCCGGCCTGACCGATGCCGAAACCATCCACAACAGCGGATAGACCATCAGAAGCGATGCGGCGATCAGCAGGGCGTGGATGATGAGCGACGCCGGCAGGCTGCGTTTGGTGATATCCGATGGCGGCCTGGCCGCGGTGACGGAAGCGGTCATCTCAGTCATCGTAGTGCACCCAATAACGCGAGGTCAGGAAAGAGAAAGCGGTGAAAACGGCGATGATCAGCACCAGGATCCAGGCGAGCGCCGAGGCATAGCCCATGCGGAAATTGCCGAAGGCTTCCTGATAGAGGTAGAGCGTGTAGAACAGCGTCGAGTTGATCGGACCGCCCGTGCCGCCTGAGATGATGAAGGCGGGCGTGAATGCCTTGAAGGCATCAATGGTCTGGACGACGGCGTTGAAGAAGATCACCGGCGTCAGAAGCGGCAGGGTGATCTTGTAGAATTGGCGGAATTTCGAGGCGCCGTCGAGGCTTGCGGCCTCATACATATCCTGGGGAATCTGGCGCAGGCCGGCGAGGAAAATAATCATCGGCGAGCCAAACTGCCAGACCGACAGAGCCACCAGCGTGTAAATCGAATAGTTCGGATGCGAAATCCAGCTCGGACCTTCGATGCCGAACTGCGAGAGCGCGGCATTGACGAGACCATCGCTGGCGAAAAGCTGGCGCCAGAGCACGGCGATCGCCACGCTGCCGCCCAACAAGGAAGGGAGGTAGAAGATGGCGCGATAGAAGGTCAGGCCGCGCAGGCCGCGGTTCAGCGCCATGGCGATCAGCAAGGCGAAGGTCAGTTTGAACGGCACCGAGAAGACAACATAAGTCAGGGTGACGTGCATGGCGGCCGAGAATTTCGGATCCGCCGTAGCGATGCGCACGTAATTCGCCATTCCCACCCACCGCGGCGACTGCAGCATGTCGAAGTCGGTGAAGGAGAGGTAGAGCGAAATCAGGGCCGGCCCGAGCGTCAGCCCGAAAAAGCCGACAAGCCATGGCAGGAGGAAGAGATAGCCGGGGGCATTGGCATTCCAGAGACGCCGGAAGCGTCCCTCGGCCACGGCCCCCTGATATCTTTCCACATTTATGGCCCCTGCGGGCGTGCGCATCGCATTGCTCATACGGGATCAGCCTCGTGCGAGAATCTGCGTAATTTCGGTGACGAGCTGCTTGCCGCCGTCGGCGGGAGACAACTGTCCGAAACCGACCTGTTCGGCGATGTTTCGCAGCATCAACTCGCCTTCACCGGCACCGGCCGGCGGCGGCGGCGGCAATTTGCCGGCAAGATCGCCGAGGCCGCTGACATAGGCCAATGCAACCTTGCCGTTGTCATCGAGCTTCGCCGCGACGACCTCGCGCATGGCGGCCGATTCCGGAATGCCGCGTTCGACATCCAAGAGCAGCACTGCCTCGGGATTCTTGACGAAGAAGTTGATGTAGTCCACGGCCAGATCGATCGCTTTCGACTGGGCCGAAACAGAGAAGAACATCGAAGGCTTGCGATAGTGGCCGCCCTTCGAATCCGCCTTGATGCGCATATAGTTGGTGAGCGCCAGCTTGTCCTTGTTCATGGCCTGATAGGCAACGAACTGGTTGGAATGGGCAAAACCGGCCGCAGATTTGCCGAGCGACACCGTGTTGGTTTCGATATCGTTCTTGTCGAGAGCCTGGATATCCGCGGGAACGCAGGCGCCGGCCTCACGGAACTTCGCCCACATATCGTACCATTCCGATGCGTCGTCGACGTCGAAGCCGATCTTGCCGTCGGCGGTATAAAGCGCCTTGCCGCGCTGACGCAGCCAGTTTTCGAACAGAGGCTCGCCGCCGCTGCCGTCGGCGAGGCCGAACATGCCTTTGCGCTTGCCGGCCTTGGTGATCTCGGCGCCCATGCGGGCGAACTCGTCCCAGGTGGTCGCCTGCGTCGGCAGATCGACCCCGGCCTCCTTGAAGGCGGTGGTGTTCAGCACCGTGGCGGCGGAATTCGCGCCAAGGCTGACGCCATAAAGATGGCCGTCGACGCTGCCGCCCTCGATCTGGGCCTTATCGAAATCGTCGAGATTGAGCTTGGCCGGCATATAGGATTCGAGCGGCGCAAGCGCGCCGCGACGCGCGTACTGAACGATATAGCGGTAGTCCATCTGGATGACGTCAGGCGCATTGCGGCCGGCGACCTGGGTCGCAAGGCGCGGCCAGTAATCGCCCCAGCCGAGGAATTCGCCGGTGATCGACGTGCCGGCATTCTTCGTCTGATAGAGCTGGGACACCTTGTTGGTGCGGTCGGCGCGCGGCTGCGAGCCCCACCACAGGAGGCGCAAGCGCTGTTCCTGTGCAAAAGCGCTGGTTCCAAGCGCCGAGAGCGACAGAAGGGCTGCGCCTCCGGCCACGAAATTACGTCTGTTTACACGCAGAGTCATTTTTTCCTCCTCCAAAGGGAAGCGCCTCCACACGCTTCCAAACTAGTTTTGCTTGCGCAAATAACTAATTGGTTACAAGCTACGAGCAAAGCGGCAAGCCTGTCAAGCGGTGTCGGTCAGAGCATGGTGGCGAAATGCGTCAGCGGGTTCGGGCGACATCATGCTCCAAGCATTCTGTTCCAGCGGGCAGCCCTTCCAAATTCGGTTTTTACAATTTCGCACCGAAGGCTTATGAGCGCAACATGTGAAGACAGGGGTGGAGCGATGAACGACGGCGGGGGAAATAGCGGAAAGAAACAGGCGCGGCGGCCGTCTACGGAACGGACGGCCCAGCGCGATCCGGAGCGGACACGCGCGGCGATCCTTGAAGCGGCGACCCGGGAATTCGCCGAAAACGGCATGGGCGGCGCCCGCGTCGACGCCATCGCCGAACGGGCCGGCACCAACAAGCGCATGCTCTATCATTATTTCGGCGACAAGGAGCAGCTTTACCTCAAGGTGCTCGAGGAAGCCTATGTCGGCATCCGTACCGCCGAGCGGGCGCTCCATATCGGCGACCGCAGCCCGGAGGAAGGCATCAGCGAGCTTGCGCTCTTCACCTGGCGCTACTTCCTCCAGCATCCGGAATTCCTGAGCCTGCTCGGCACGGAAAACCTGCATCGTGCCCGCTGGCTGCGCCAGTCCATCCGGCTCAAGGAATTGCATTCGCATCTGATCGGCGAGCTTTCCCAAGTGCTCGAGCGGGGAAAGAAGCAGGGCGTCTTCATCGAGACCGCCGATCCGCTGCATGTCTACCTGACAATCGCCTCGCTCGGCTATTTCTACCTTTCCAACCAGTACACGCTCTCGACGATCTTCGGCCGTGACCTGATCGAGCCGGCCAATCTCAACGCCTGGGAAAGCCATATCGTCCACGTCACCCTCGCCTCGATCAAGCGCTGAATAGCGAAAGCAGGATTTGACTATTGACAGGCTCGCCGCTCTTCTGCCATCAAGTAACCGTTTAGTTACCGGCTTGGGAGGGCCGGGCCAGGACGCCCGCTCCCGCCGCAAAAAATTGCAGGGAGGAAAAAATGGCACGCTTGGGTATCATCTTGCACGGCGTCACCGGCCGCATGGGTTACAACCAGCACTTGGTGCGCTCGATCCTGGCCTTCCGCGACCAGGGCGGGATCACGCTGAAATCGGGCGAGAAACTGGAGATCGACCCGATCATCGTCGGCCGCAACGGCGCCAAGATGGAAGAGCTGGCAAAGAAGCATAACATCCAGCGCTGGTCGACCGATCTCGATGCCGCGCTCGCCAACCCTGACGACACCGTCTTCTTCGACGCCGGCACGACGCTGATGCGCGCCGAGCTTCTGTCCAAGGCACTCGACGCCGGCAAGCACGTCTATTGCGAAAAGCCGATTTCCGACGATCTGCAGGTGGCGATCGATCTTGCCCGCAAGGCGCGCCGCTCCGGGCTCAAGCACGGCGTCGTTCAGGACAAGCTCTTCCTGCCCGGCCTGCGCAAGCTGGCGCTGCTGAAGGATTCCGGCTTCTTCGGCAAGATCCTCTCGGTGCGCGGCGAATTCGGCTATTGGGTCTTCGAGGGCGATTGGGGCGTGCCGGCCCAGCGCCCCTCCTGGAACTACCGCAAGGGCGACGGCGGCGGCATCATCCTCGACATGCTCTGCCACTGGCGCTACGTGCTCGACAATCTGTTCGGCGAGGTGAAAGCCGTCTCCTGCCTCGGCGCCACGCATATTCCGCAGCGCATTGACGAACAGGGCAGGCCTTATGACTGCGACACCGATGATGCAGCCTATGCGACCTTCGAACTCGAAGGCGGTGTGATCGCGCAGGTCAATTCCTCCTGGGCGGTGCGCGTGCGCCGCGACGATCTCGTCACCTTCCAGGTCGACGGCACGCATGGTTCGGCCGTCGCCGGGCTGACGAAATGCTGGAGCCAGCACCGCGTCAACACGCCGAAGCCGGTCTGGAACCCCGACCAGCCGCAGACGATCGATTTCTACAAGACCTGGGACGAAGT
Source organism: Rhizobium sp. R339 (assembly GCF_002211395.1). Taxonomy (NCBI): domain Bacteria; kingdom Pseudomonadati; phylum Pseudomonadota; class Alphaproteobacteria; order Hyphomicrobiales; family Rhizobiaceae; genus Rhizobium; species Rhizobium sp. R339. The sequence goes on along the minus strand of NZ_LOKV01000023.1, from coordinate 29,863 downwards.
TCCGGACACGCAGGCCTTCGACAACGGCTTCAAGGCGCAGTGGGAAATGTTCATCCGCCACGTCGTCGAAGATGCGCCGTGGCCCTACGGCCTGGAGGCCGGCGCCAAGGGCGTGCAGTTGGCCGAGCTCGGGCTGAAATCCTGGGCCGAGCGCCGCTGGCTCGACGTTCCCGCACTGGAGTTCTGAGCCGTGACGACGATCAATCTCCCCCTCGACGGCAAGATCGTCCCCTACACGCTGACCGGCACGCCCATCGAATTGAAAAAGCGCGACGCCAAGAGTTTTCCGCGCATCGCCTTTGCAGCGGCGCATGTCGTCGCCGATCCGCTTGCCGACAACGATCCCTGGCTGACGCCGGCAATCGATTGGGAGCGGACGCTCGCCTTCCGCCACCGGCTCTGGGATCTCGGCCTCGGGGTTGCCGAAGCGATGGACACGGCGCAGCGCGGCATGGGCCTCGGCTGGCCGGAGGCGCGTGACCTCATCCGCCGGGCGCTCGGCGAGGCGGCCGGGCGCAAGGATGCGCTGATCGCCTGCGGCGCCGGCACCGACCACCTGTCGCCCGGTCCTGACGTGACCGTCGACACCATCATCAAGGCCTATGAAGAGCAGATCGAAACGGTGGAGGCGGCCGGCGGCCGCATCATCCTGATGGCGAGCCGGGCGCTTGCCGTCGCCGCCAAGGGGCCGGACGATTATGTCAGGGTCTATGACCGCATCCTCCGCCAGGTCAAGGAACCGGTCATCATCCACTGGCTGGGAGAGATGTTCGACCCGGCGCTTCAGGGTTACTGGGGCAATGGCGACCATCTGAAAGCGATGGAAACCTGCCTTGAGGTGATCGAAGCCAATGCCGCCAAGGTCGACGGCATCAAGATCTCGCTGCTTTCCAAGGAGAAGGAAGTGACCATGCGCCGGCAGTTGCCGAAGGGTGTGCGCATGTATACCGGCGACGATTTCAATTATGCGGAGCTGATCGCCGGCGACGAAGAGGGGCATTCCGATGCGCTGCTCGGCATCTTCGATGCAATCGCGCCGGCAGCGTCGGCTGCGCTCGACGCACTCGGCCGCAAGAGCAATCACGAATTCTTCGATCTGCTCGAGCCGACGGTGCCGCTGTCGCGGCACATCTTCAAGGCGCCGACCCGCTTCTACAAGACCGGCGTCGTCTTCCTCGCCTACCTCAACGGCCTGCAGGACCATTTCGTCATGGTCGGCGGCCAGCAGAGCACGCGCTCGCTCACGCATCTGGCCGAACTCTTCCGCCTGGCCGACAAGGCGCGGGTGCTGGCCGATCCGGAACTCGCAACGGCGCGCATGAAACAAGTGCTGGCCGTCCACGGCGTTCACTGAGCGCCAGCATGGCAATGGGAGGAGAATGAGATGCAGGTCGAGGGACTTTCGATCAATCTGGCGACGATCCGCGAGCAATGCGGCTTTGCCGAAGCCGTCGATATCTGCCTGAAGCACGGCATCACCTCGATCGCGCCGTGGCGCGACCAGGTCGCCAAGGCCGGTCTCGACGAGGCGGTCAGGATCGTCAAATCCAACGGCATCAAGCTGACCGGTCTTTGCCGCGGCGGCTTCTTTCCCGCGGCAACCGAGGCCGACTGGCAGAAGAACCTCGACGACAACAGGCGCGCCATCGACGAGGCGGCCGCCTTTTCCGCCGATTGCCTCGTGCTCGTCGTCGGCGGGTTGCCGGGCGCGTCGAGGGATATCGTCGCGGCCCGACAGATGGTGTTCGATGGCATCGCCGCCGTGCTGCCGCATGCGCAGGCATCAGGCGTGAAACTCGCCATCGAGCCGCTGCATCCGATGTATGCCGCCGACCGCTCCTGCGTGAACACGCTCGCTCAGGCGCTCGACATGTGCGAACCGCTCGGCGAGGATGTCGGCGTCGCGATCGACGTCTACCATGTCTGGTGGGATCCCGACCTCGCCAACCAGATCGCCCGCGCCGGACGCATGAAACGCATCTTCGCCCATCACATCTGCGACTGGCTGGTGCCGACGAAGGATATGCTGCTCGACCGCGGCATGATGGGCGATGGCGTGATCGACCTCAAAGGCATAAGACGGATGATCGACGCGGCCGGTTTCTTCGGCGCGCAGGAAGTGGAGATCTTTTCGGCCGAGACCTGGTGGAAACGCCCGGCCGACGAGGTGATCGCCACCTGCGTCGAGCGCTTCCGAAGCTGCTGCCAGATCTAATTTTCAATATTCGTTTCATCACGCGTGCAGGAGAATCATTCGATGGAGAAACGCCGTTTTGCCCTGATCGGCACCGGAAACCGCGGCACCACCATGTGGGGCAAGGACCTGCTTACCGGCTGGCGCGAACATGTCGACCTCACAGCTATCGTCGAGAAGAACTCGCTGCGCGGCGAGCGCGCCCGCAACATGATCGGCAGCAACGCACCGCTTTATGAGAACATCGATTCCATGCTCGCCGAGCAGAAGCCGGATCTGGCCATCGTCTGCACGCCCGACCATACGCATGACGATATCATCGTGCGGGCGCTGGAATCCGGCATCGACGTGATCACCGAAAAGCCGATGACCACCTCGATCGAGAAGATTCGCCGGATTCTCGATGCCGAGAAGCGCACCGGCCGCCGCGTCGACGTCTCCTTCAACTATCGCTATGCGCCGACGGCCGCCAGGATCAAGGAACTGCTCAATGCCGGCGAGATCGGCCGGGTGACCTCCGTCGATTTCCACTGGTATCTCAACACCAAGCACGGCGCCGACTACTTCCGCCGCTGGCATGCCTATACGGAAAATTCCGGCAGCCTGTTCGTTCACAAGGCCACCCACCATTTCGATCTTCTGAACTGGTATCTCGACAGCGATCCCGAGGCCGTCACCTCCTTCGCCGATCTGCAGAACTACGGCCGCAAGGGCCCGTTCCGCGGACCCCGCTGCAAGCTCTGTCCGCACGCGCATGAATGCGACTACTATCTCGATCTCGAAAAGGATCCCTTCCTCGATCAGCTCTACGAGGATCCTTCGAAGATCGACGGCTATTTCCGCGACGGCTGCGTCTTCCGCGAAGACATCGACATTCCCGACACGATGGTGGTTTCCATCCGCTACCGCAACAACGTCCATGTCTCCTACTCGCTGAACACCTTCCAGCCGATCGAAGGCCATCACCTGGCTTTCAACGGCACCAAGGGCCGCATCGAAATTCGCCAGTATGAGGCCCAGCCCTGGGAAGAGCCGAAGGAGGATACGATTCTGCTCATCCGCAATTTCCCGAACGGCAAGCAAGCCGTGGAGCGGATCGTCGTGCCGCATTTCACCGGCGGGCATTACGGCGGCGACGATCGGATGCGCAACATGATCTTCAAGCCCGGTATGGAAGACCGGCTCGGCCAACGCGCCGGCACGCGGGCGGGCGCCATGTCCGTGCTCTGCGGCATTGCCGCGCTGACGAGTTCGCGCACCGGCAAGGTGGTCGAGATCGCCGAGCTGATGCCGGAGCTTGCCAATGACGGCTCGCCCAATTCATTGAGGACACCGCGCTGACGCGTGCCGCTCTATCAGGGATGCCTCAGGCGATGTTTTCGAGATCCTGCCGGCGGATCTGGTAGAGCAGCGGCCGGCCGGTCGCAAAACGCTCGATCTCATCCGCCGCCATCTCGCCGAGACGCGCCCGTTCCAGGCCGATGGCGCCGGCAATGTGCGGGGTCAGGAAAACGTTCGGCAGGTCGTAAAAGGCCGAACCCGTCTCCGGAATTTCCGGATCGGTGACATCGATGACGGCATCGATGCGGCCGGTCTTCAGCTCCGAAAGCAGGGCCACCTCATCGATAAGAATGCCGCGCGCGGTGTTGATGAGCGTCGCCCCGTCCTTCATCAGCGATAGTCTTGATGCATCGATCATATGCTGCGTCGAGGGCAGCGACGGCGCGTGCAGGGAAACGATATCCGCGCGCCGCATCAACTCGTCGAGATCGACCTTCTCCGCCCCCAGTCCGGCTGCCCCGGCGGCATCGACCATGGGATCGAACAGCAGCAGCCTGTAGTTAAAGGGTTTCAACAGCTCGATTACCCGCCGGCCGATGCGCGAGGCGCCGACGATGCCGAGGGTGCGGCCATAGTTGCCGATCGCTTCGCGCTGCAGCGGGTAGGTTCGATCGCGGTGGCGGTCGGCGACATAGAGATCGCGGAACCGGAAGGCGCGCTTGCCGGCGAAGAGGATCGCGGCAAGTGTGAATTCGGCAACCGGCACGGCATTGGCCTCGGCCGCGTGGCTGACCGCTATGCCGGCTTCGAAGATGGCCTCGTCGATGATGCCCTTCACCGTGCCCGCCGCATGGACGATGAGGCGAAGACGCGGCGCGGCAGCGGGAATCTCGGGCCCGACATAAGGTGCGCCCCAGCCTGTGACCAGGATTTCGGCTTCGGCCAGCAAGCGCCTAGCGCGTTCGTCCTCGAAGTGCTGCAGCGGCTCGGAATCCAGCAGGCGGCCGATCGTGGAGAGCCGGCGCAGGATCTCATCGGGCAGGACATGCTCCGTGCGCGACGGCTCCATGGCAAGGACGATGGCCGGGCGGCTCATGGCATCTGGCCCGGCGCTTCGATGGCGCTGACGGTCACGCCCTTTTCCCGCACCAGCGCCTCCAGCGCCGCAATATCGGGCGCTTTCGGCGGCTGCGCCCAGGCGGAGGCGACGGCGGCGGGATCGTCGAGCGCCAGCACCGCCGTCACAAGGATGGTCTCGCCGGCTGGTATCTGGCCCCGCAGCTGCGGCACGATGGTCTTGGCGACGATGACATTGGTATTGGGCTGGGCCTTCTGCGCGAGCCCGGCACGTTTGACCGACGATCCCAGGTCGAGAATGCCGCTGAAATCGGCTTCGCCGATCACATAGGCAGCGCCATCCGAAGCCGACAGCCTGTCCAGCTCGAAATCCCGGCGGGCGATGGCAAAGCCGCCTTCGGCGACCCTCAGCGGCCGGGCCGCCCTGATCCGGTGGAGGCGGATATGCCAGGGGGCCGCGGGCGCCAGCCAGCTTTCGACGCTGACATCGGGGAAAGGTGACCATTTCGCATAAAGCACATCCCCCGCGAGCCTCGCTTCCTCATTCGTCTCGCGGACGCGGTAGTGCAGGCCGTCTTCGCTGAAAGCCAGCATCGAATCGAAGGCGGCGAGCGCAAAACCGCGTTCGTCGGATTCGACGCTGAAGCCATAACGGGTGGAATAGGCGAATTTCGCGTATTTTTCCGTGCCGAAACGCATCTGCAGATTTTCCTGGCCGGAGGACAGTGCCACGACATCGCCGCCCGCCCGCATGATCACCATGCCGGGATGGCGCTGCGAAATAACTGCTGACGTCTGCTCTGGCGCCTTTTCCTCAGCGGTCCAGAAGGGATGATCCTCGGCGATCGCCAGCGGCAGGAAGGCCTTGAGCGCCCAATAGGGCGAGCCGGCGGAATTGTAGCTCTCCGACATCAAGAGGTTCGGATAGCCGAAGCCGATCGACAGCACGCCGTCGCGGTCGGCGATTGGCTTGTCCTTCCACCAGCGCAGATGCTGCAGGCAGAGATGCTTGACCTCGCCCCAGGGCAGCGCCTCGACATCGGCGAAGGCGAGCGCCGACCAGAAGCCGGCGCAGGCAAAACGGTAGGTCAGGCTGCGGCCGAAGGGGATCGTCGCGCCGTCGGCGGCAAACCAGTGACGGAAATCCCGGGCAAAGAGGATGGCGCGCTCTCGGTAGCGCTTGGCGTAATCGTCGTCGACCAGCTTCGAATAGATCAGCCCGTAAAAATGCATGGCGAAGGGAATGTAGTGGTCGATGCGGCGCACGTTTCCGTCGCGATACCAGCCGTCGCCGATATAGAAACCCTCCAGTTCCTCCAGATATTGCCGCGTCAGGCTGCGGTCGAAATCAGCGCCAACGCGATCGAGGGCGATGTCGACGAAAATCCGGAAGAATTTCCAGTTGTTGTCGGCATAATTGAACTGCCTGGCATGTTTGAGATAGGCGACGACATTGCTGCGGGCGCGCGCATCGAGCGGCTCCCAGATCTTTTCCGGCACCAGCGCCAGGGCAAAACCGAGAGCGGCGAGCTCGACCATGCGCTGGTCGCGGCCGTTGACCGTTCCCCAATATTCGGGATGGGCGGGGTCAGTGCCGTTTGCGAGGCCTTCGGCAAAACGATGCCAATGGGCGAAGTCACCCCCGCCGGCGCCGAGCGGCGCCAGTCCCCAGAGCGGCCGGGCGAAACCTTCGAGATCGGCCGCCGTCCGGTCGAAATGGGCGGCAGCGCCGCTCAGCCTGACGCGGGCATTGCCCCTGGAGAAACAGGCAAGCAGCGGGTCGAAGAGATCAAGCAGCGCCCGGCTCATATCGGCGCGGGTTTCCAGCGGATTGCCGGCAAGCGGGTTGGCGCTGGCGGGATCATAGGTCATCGGCATCTCTCACGGGTTCGGCATTCGGAACGGTTCCTCCGGCAACGGGAACGACCGCCTGGCAGATGTGGCGCGCCGCACCCTTTCTGTTGCGGAACCGGGACAGCATCAGCGAGACGGCCTCGCGCCCGAGAGCGGCGCGGTCGACGCGCATGGTGGAAAGCCGCGGATTGGTCATCAGAGCGCAGGGCAGATCGTCGAAGCCGACGATCGCGAAGTCCTCCGGCACACGCAGGCCAGCCTCGGTGGCGGCCTCGAGTACGCCGACGGCGATGAAGTCGTTCATGCAGAAAGCGGCGGTGAAGCCGGCGTCCTCGGCAAGGATGGCGGCCGTGCGCTCATGCGACTCACGGCTGGGGCTTCCCTGGAGGACCAAGGGCACGAGGCGGCCCTCGGCGCCGGGCACGGCGGCGATCGCCGCTTCGAAACCCCGAATGCGCTCGCGGATCGTGTGGCGGTGCGAGGCGGTCAGATGGAGGATGCGGCGATGGCCGGCCTTGGTCAGCCGGCTTGTCGCCTCATAAGCGCCGAAGAAGTTAGCCGGAGAAACACCATCAAAACGCATTCGGGGATCGGTGCCGTTGACGAGAACTGTCGGCGTCATGCTGGCTTCCAGCCAGTCCCGCAGCATCTCGTTCGGATCGATGCCGACGAGAAAGAGACCTTCGGCGCCGGCCGTCTGCATGTAATCGCGCACGGCATCCGGTACGGCGCGATCCTCGCGGACCAGCCGGACCTCGAAGGGCATGCCCGCTTCGGCGGCGCCGGCGCGCAGGCCCTCGACGATCGCCTCGTAGAACACACTGAGCCCACCGGTGACGCCGTCGCTGGCAATCAGCGCCAGCCCGCCGGAAACGGCTTCAGCGGCCGACTTGACAGGATAGCCGTGCTCGGCCGCCACCTTCAGGATATGACGGCGGACGGTGTCGCTGATGCCGGGTTCATTGGCGAGGACGCGCGACACCGTCGAGACGGAAACGCCGGCCAGCGTGGCGATGTCGGCCTGACGCGGCCTTCTGGTTTTCTGTTCGTTCATATGGCAAACATTATGCAAATAATGCAAATTTGCAAGATATTGATTATTTCTTGCAATAGAAATATTTTTGCGTACTCTTTTGGCCGAAATGCCCCGGCACGCCGTTGGAGGATGGCAGAGGGCATATTGGGAACAAGGAGGATATCATGCAGGTCAATCGCCGTTCATTCCTGATGGGGTCAGCGGGTGCTGCCGCCGGTCTCGCCTTCGGCGCGGGCAGCGCCTTTCCGGCCTTTGCCGAGGACGCGTCCCTGCGCGCCATGTGGTGGGGGTCCAATGACCGCGCCAAGCGGACGCTCGACGTCGCCAAGCTCTACCAGTCGAAGACATCAGGCGTCACGATCGTCGGTGAATCGCTTTCCGGCGACGGCTACTGGACGAAGCTCGCCACGCAGATGGCCGGCCGCTCGATCGCCGACATCTTCCAGCTCGAACCGGGAACCATCTCGGATTATTCCAAGCGCGGCGCCTGCATGCCGCTCGACGAATTCGTGCCCTCGACGCTGAAGGTCCAGTCCTTCGGCGCCGACATGCTGAAACTGACCACCATCGACGGCAAGCTCTATGGTGTCGGCCTCGGCCTCAACTCTTTCTCCATGTTCTTCGACTCGGTCGAATTCGAAAAGGCAGGCATCCCGCTGCCGACGGCCGATCTTACCTGGGATGAATATGCCAAGCTCGCCGTGGAACTTACCAAGGCTTCCGGCAAGGCCGGCGGCCCCTATGCGGCACGCTACGCCTATGTGTTCGACGCCTGGCTGCGCCAGCGCGGCAAGAGCCTCTTTGCCAAAGAAAGCGTCGGGCTCGGCTTTACGGCCGACGATGCCAGAGAATGGTTCGAATACTGGGAGACGCTGCGCAAGGCGGGCGGCACCGTTGCCGCCGACGTCCAGACGCTCGATCAGAACACCATCGACACCAATGCGCTTGGTATCGGCAAGTCGGTGATCGGCATGGCCTATTCCAATCAGATGGTCGGCTATCAGCTGATCATCAAGAACAAGCTCGGCATCACCATGCTGCCGCGGGAAAAGAAGGGCGGGCCGTCGGGCCACTATTACCGTCCCGCCCTGATCTGGAGTGTCGGCGCCACGACGAAGAACGGCGAAGCGGCCGCGAAATTCATCGACTTCTTCGTCAACGATGTCGAAGCCGGCAAGATCCTTGGTGTCGAGCGCGGCGTACCGATGTCGCCGACCGTGCGTGAGGCCATCCTGCCGCAGCTCAATCCGACGGAGCAGGAAACGGTCAAATACGTCAATTTCCTCAAGGATCAGGTGGGTGAATATCCGCCGCCGGTGCCGATGGGCGCAACCCAGTTCGACCAGCGCGTGCTGCGCCCGATCTGCGACGAACTCGCCTTCGAACGGACATCGCCCGCCGATGCGGCGACCCGGCTCGTCGAAGAGGGTAAGGCAACGCTCAAGGGATGATCGCTTGCCTGACATGAGAAGAGAGGCCCGCAAAACCCCGGCGGGCCTCTCTCTTGCTTTTGGCTAGAGCATTTGCGCCTGCTTAGCTCTAATTGCTGGCGTTCTGGACCACGCGCCAATCCGGCCGGCCGAGATCGAACGGCCAGGGATTCACATCCCGATCGTTGAAATAGACCACTTCCTCCAGGTTCGGGAAGGCGCTCTGCTTCAGCGTGACGGTTTCCATCCAGGGCTTCATGTAGCCGTCGCTCCCCTCATAGCCGAGCTCGGCTACCCAGATGGGCTTACCGTAGCCGGCGACGAGATCGTAGCCCGGCTTCAGTGCCTCGGAGAATGTCCGGTGGCCGTTGTGGGCAAGCTCGTCGTAGCGCTCCAGCCCGAAGACCGAGAGCCCGACGAGATCGACATAATCGTCGCCGGGGTAGTAGTCCTGCAGGCCCGGCTCGCCCTTCGGCGACCACATTACCTTGGTGCCGGGCGCCTCCTCGCGAACGATGTCCATCATCCGCTTATAGGCCGTGATATAGTCCTGCGGGCTCCAGCCGGCCCAGGAAAACCGGCCCGACTTGTCTTCCATCTCCTGTCCCCAGCGGACGATCACCGGGCTTTTCAGCTGGGTTATCATCTGCGCGATCGCCCGCATGTTGACATCATAGTCGCCGCGCAGGACCTTGGCGCGAAGCTGGGCGGAGGTCAGTCGCCAATCCACGTCCCAGGACCACGGCTCCACCGTTATCAGCAAGTTGCGGCCTCTCGCCAGCGCATAAGCGTCGGCGACGCGCAGCGTCTCCAGGTCGACGTCTTCCCACGGCAGGAACAGGGCTTCGGTCGAGACGTTCGTCTGTGCCCCGAAGTCTCCGTGCGGATCGTAGGCGCCGAACTTTATGCCCTCGGCATGAAGGACGGGGCGCTTATCGAGGATCGTTCGCACGCTCGCCGCCGGGTTCGGGGCAATGCCCGCATATTGCACCTCGCTTCGACCGGGCAGATCCGCGACCGACAGCAACAGCAGCGCCATCGCGACGGTCGAGAGGTTTTTTTTGATCAGCTTCTTCATGGCTCACCCTCCTTTTCGGGCTACTTCCTGGTTCAGCAGGTCCTGCTTCAGGTCGCGCGCTTTCGCGCTGACCGTGTCCGTGGAAACGAGCTTGCCGAACTCGTCGTCCTCCCGCACCGATGCATGGCGGAAGATGTACCAGTTGCCGTCCGGCTGGCGCCGCTGATAGATCGTGTTGCCGATCTTGCGGTGGCCGAAACAGGTGCTGGCGCGGGCTGCACCTTCAGCATTGGTCCAGGTGGCGCGCATGCACAGCTGGCCGAGATCGTCGACCACCCATCTGCCTTCGGCGAAGGACTGCTTGCCCTTGTCGTTCACCCAGGCGACGAACCGCCGGCCGTCGTCGAAGAAACGGCCGCCGCCGGTATTCCAGACCCAGGTCTTGTCGCCATAGATCCGATAGAGTTCAAAGGCGCTGAGCGGCGTCGGCGCGTTCTTCTTTTCGGCGGTCTCGGCGCCTTGTGCCGCCAGCGGCAGGCACAGGCTGAGCGCAAGAGCAGCTCCGTGTAGTCTCGATCCGATACGCATTACATTCTCCTTCTCGACACTCGCCGGTTCCGCCGGCTCACACACCCTGTTCGGCACGTCCCGTGTTTCCGAACCCATTCCATTTGAGGCGGAACTTCACGATCCTGGTCTTGCCGCCACCGAGGCCGGCGCCGGCTACAGTAAATTGCGATTGGCTGAAGCTGACGATCGTCTGGCCATGGGAAAGGGCCTCGAGGCTGCGCAGGCCATGATTGCCGGCCTGCATGCCGCCGGTGATGCAGATCGCAAGTCCCATGGCGGTGGCGAACCACAGCCCGCGCGATTGCGGCAGCATCGACAGATCGTTTTCGATCGCGTGGCGGACGACGATCAGCACCGTCAGCGCCAGGTAGATCGAGAGGTTCATCGCGGCGAAGATGTAAAAGCCCTGGGCGGCAGCGGCCTCGGTGGCGAGCGCCATGGCGGCGGCGCAAAGGCCGGCGAGCCCGAGATAAGGGGCGATGACGCGCAGCGGCAAGGAGTGCTGCTGCTGCTTTCCTTTCGGCGTGATGCGGAAATCGACGAAGGAGCCGGAGATATGATCGCGAACGGCGGCAAGGCTGCCGGCAAGCGACCAGGGCCAGCGCAGGAAGATGAAGGCCAGCCCCTCCCAGCCGAAGAGTTTCGCATTATACGGCCTGAAGGTTCCCGTCGCGCGCCAAAAGAAGGCAAACAGCATCAGCACGATCGACATCGGCGCGAAGTGCAACAGGAAATCCGGATAGGTCACGTCGACGAAGATATGGCCCGTCAGCAAGGCGGCCACCGGCAGCAGGAACATCACGGCCATGAAGGCGGAGAAGAGTGGATACCAGAGCTGCGAGAAGACGAACTGGAATTTCAGTTGCCAGGGCAAAAGGGCGACGTAGCGGCGGGAATATTGCAGCAGGATGGTGACGAGGCTGCGCGACCACTGGAATTCCTGCACGACGAGATCGGCGAAATTCGCCGGGCCGTCGCCATGGGCGATCGCATCGACGGCATGCACGCCGCGCCAGCCGCCGGCATTCATCATCAAGGTCGTCGAATGATCTTCGGCAAGTTCCGGGCCGAGGCCACCGATCTGACGGAGGGCGGCGGTGCGGACCGCATAATGAGAGCCGATGCAGAGAGGCGCCCAGCCGTTGTTGTAGCCGGTCTGCAGCGAACCGTGCAGGCTTGCCTCGGCATAGAGCCTGCCGCGCGCCGCCCAGCTTAAATCGGCATTGGCATCGCAGATGCTGGGTGCCGAGACATAGCCGATCTCCGGATCGGCGAAGGGACGCAGGATTTCCCGGAGATAGGTCGGGGTCGGCACGTGATCGGCATCGAACTGGGCGACGAAATCGTAGCGCTCATAGCCGAAATGATCGTAGAAATAGGCAAGGTTGCCTTCCTTGCAGCGCGTCCGGCGCGGCCAGGTCGTGCGGTGATAGTCCGCCACCCCTTTCCGGGTGGAGATCCGCACGCCGTGCTCCGCGCACCAGCGCCTGGTTTCTTCCGAAGGGTCCTCGTCGGCCAGCCAGACGTCGAAATCGACGCCGACCTGATTGAGCATCGCCTGAAGTGTCGCTCGAACGACGGCGAAGGGCTCGGACGGCGCCTTGGTGACGACCATCGCCACTCGCCCCTGCGGCAGCCGCGCCAGCGGGCTGACCGTCCTCGCATCGAGGAAGATCAGGATGAAATAGGCCGGCACCAGCGTGATCCAGGCAAGGACGGCGGTGATGACCACGAAGGCCGCCCAGGAAATGATATGGGCGGACTGGCACCACCAGATCCAGAAAAAACCGAGCGAGGCCAGCCAGCAGAGGATGCCGAAGCCGTAAACAGCGCGTTTCCAACCTGCGAAAACAGGATCGAACATATAAGTGGCGACGGCCTTGGCCATCCTGATGCCATGGCCCATGTGCAGCGCATCGCTCATGCCCTCACCTCCAGTCCGAAGGTGGGGCCGGCGGTGCGGATGATCGTGTCGATATCCGAAAGGGCCGGGGTGAAGCCGAGTTCCATCTGCGCCTTTGCGGTATTGGCAAAGAGGATCGGCGGATCGCCAATGCGCCGCGAGCGATAACGGACGGGAACTTCCCGGCCGGTCGTACGGCGGATCGCTTCGAGAATCTCACGGACCGATGTGCCGCGGCCGGAGCCGAGATTGACGCTGAGCGAGCCGCCGTCCGCCATCAGATGATTGACAGCGGCAAGATGCGCCTGGGCGAGATCGCTGACATGGACATAGTCCCGGACACAGGTTCCGTCCTCCGTCGCATAGTCGGTGCCGAATATATCGAGCCTTTCCAGCTTGCCGGCGGCCGCGAGAAGGGCGCGAGGAATGAGATGGGTTTCCGGGAAATGACGTTCGGCGAGTTCGCCGTCCGGATCGGCTCCGGCCGCGTTGAAATAACGCAGCGCTGCGAAGCGGATGCCATAGGCGGCGGCGAAATCCTCGAGCGCCATCTCGAAGATCAGCTTGGTGCGCCCATAGGGATTGACCGGATGCTGCAGGCTTTCCTCGCATATCGGCAGCGAGTCGGGAACGCCATAGGTGGCGCAGCTGCTCGAAAAGACGATCCGCTCGATATCCTGATCGAGGCAGGCCTCGAGCAGCGTGAGGCTGCCGACGACATTGTTGCGGTAATATTTCCTCGGCATGTCGACGGATTCGCCGACATAGGCGTTGGCACCGCAATGAATGACGCAGTCCGGGGAAAATTCCGCCATCGTCCGCCGCAGCGCCGCGGCATCGGCGAGCTCGCCCCGAATGAGCGGGCCCCAGCGGACGCTGTCGGCATGCCCCGTCGAGAGATTGTCGTAGGTAACCGGCACCATGCCGGCGCGCGACAGTGCTTTGCAGATATGACTGCCTATGAAACCGGCGCCGCCGGTAACCAGAATGTAGCGGGGCATCTCATATCGCCTCCGCCTTTTCCTCGCCGGCAAGCACGCCGTCGAAATAATCGACGGTGCGCGCCAGGCCGGTTTCGAGACCGACCAGGGGCTGCCAGTCCAGTTCGGTCATGGCCTTGGAAATATCCGGCCGCCGCTGGCGCGGATCGTCGGTGACCCTCGGCAGGTGGACGATCCGGGAGCGAGAATTCGTCAGCTCCAGGATGATTTCCGCCAGCCGGCGAACGGTGATCTCGAGCGGATTGCCGAGATTGATCGGGCCGATGCATGCGCTGCCGGCGGCCGAAAACCGAAGGAAACCTTCGACGAGATCGTCGACATAGCAGAAGGAGCGGGTCTGCTCGCCATCGCCATAGATCGTCAGGTCGTCATTGCGCAGGGCCTGGACGATGAAGTTGGAGACCACCCGGCCGTCATCCAGACGCATGCGCGGCCCATAGGTGTTGAAGATGCGGCCGACCTTGATGTCGACGCCGTAGGTCCTGTGATAATCGAAAAACAGGGTTTCGGCACTGCGCTTGCCTTCATCGTAGCAGCCGCGCGGCCCGATCGGATTGACGTTGCCGCAATAGGATTCAAGCTGCGGGCTCTGGTTCGGGTCGCCGTAGACCTCGGAGGTCGAAGACTGAACGACCGTTGCGCCTGTCTTGCGCGCGCAATCCAGGGTATTGACGGCACCGAGCACATTGGTGAGCAGCGTGCCGACCGGATCCCGCTGATAATCGGGCGGGGAGGCGGGAGAGGCGAAGTTGAAGATGAGCGACGCTTCGATATCGAAGGGCTGGCGAACATCGTGATCGACGATGTGGAAGCGGGCGTTCGACAGAAGATGATCGACATTCGAACGGCGACCGGTGGAAAAATTGTCGAGGCATATGACGCGGTGGCCGCGGCGCAGAAGTCTCTCGCAGAGGTGTGAACCGAGAAAGCCGGCCCCGCCATTCACAAGCACCGTACGCACCCCCTGCGGCGCCGATACCTTCGATATTTCAGAATAGCCTTCGCTGGGAACGAAACTACGCATTACAAACTCCTTCCCATGTATTTAGTCTTTTGATTTGTTATGCACCCATATCTCCCTTATCCGCCCTGGATATTCATTTTACTGACTATCCAAAAATGAATAACTTTTGAGCTATTCTTCGGATAACTGATTTACTATTAAAATGATAAGACGTTTGCCGCCGCGGTCAACTTCAAAAATTGCAAGTATCCAAAATAATTACGCAACTATTCTTACAAGTAACAAATGATTAATCATCCAGAACCATCTTCTGCTATAAGCTCTTCGAGCCTCATCTCCAGCTTCACTCAATGAAGCCAAGATCCGAAGGAGCGTGAGGGGGCGGCCGGTCTTGCATCCGGAAGCGCCATGTGCGAGGGATTTGCCATGTTGAAAAATCAGGATGAAGCGCGACTGAAAAGCCGGCGCCTCCGCTTGGCGGTTTGCGTATGGGGAACGGCCCTTCTTGCGATCGGACCGATGTCATGCTCGGCCGTCGACGACGATGTCGCCGTGGTCGCGAAAAAGGCGATCGTCGTGGCCGAAGCGCCGCGCGCTCCGAAGGCCTATGCCTATCCCGCCGACCGGCCCGCCCGCCCGGCTGCGGCGACGGCCGCAACCTATCACGGCTCGGCGCCCTATATCTGTTCGCCAAGCGGCTTCGGACAGAAGTCGCGCTGCTTTGCGCGTCCTTCGATCTGAGCCTGCCGCAAGTTCCTTACGGCTTTAAATGCCTCACATCTTTCGCGCCGCCTGAAAGCGTGCGGCGCTGCCAGGCATTGCATCAGTTGCGCCAGCGGGCCGACATGTCGTCTTCGCCGACGGGATGCTCGTTGAAGAAGCGGGACGCTGCTTCCGTGCGGTTGCGGACGTTCATCTTCTTATAGATGTTGCGGACGTGAACCTTCACGGTGTTTTCCGAAAGATGCAGCTTGTCGGCGATGATCTTATTCTGCGTTCCCTTGCATATGAGATCCAGGATCTGAACTTCCCGGGTCGTCAAAGCGGAGATGCTGTCGCGCCGCAGCTTGAGCGCATTGCTGCGCGCCGCATCGACCGATTTCGTCTGATAGAGAGAAGGCTCCAGCTGAGCGTTCTTGTTGGTCAGACGATTGAGAAGCGCTGACGGAAAATGCTCGCCGCCCTTCATCAAGAGATCCACCGCGGCCATGAAAACATCGAGCCGGAGGTTGAGCGGCAAGACACCGTCGATGATCCTTGCTTCCACCAGCCGGCTGACATAGGGTTCGAGCATATCGATTGCCTCGACGACGAGACCGATCGAGGTTTCCGGGTGGTTTTCGCGGAGGGCCTGCAGCGCTTCGTGCAGTTCGGGACCGGGTATATGGTAGAATAAAACCAGCTTCATATCGCTGGTATCTTTTTCCAATACCGGTTTTGTACTCGATATGCTTGCCACTTCACAGTTCGGAAATTTCTTTGACAGTGCCTCCACCATGCATTCTGAAAACAGATCTGCCTTGGCGACCACTGCGATAGTATCTCCTGAAGGACCTAACTTCCTCCCCTGGTCCGCATTCTCCATTCCTGAGCCTGTCATGAACATATACGCCTCCCCTAGCGTTACACTTTACTCAGACGTTCAGCGATGGCGGGTACTCAATATTATGAAATGTCAGACCCGGACGTCACCGCCTTATTTTTTAGACATTTCTTAATTATGTTAATACGGATTGAGAAGGAAGGAAATGGCCCAAACTAATTAGTTTTTGGGAGTGAAACCATCGAAATACAATGTATCGGTTGCATTTCTACTAGAACAGATACTTAAGGGCTACATCCGGCCTCTTAAAGAGTAATCGGCAGGATGTAGTATTTCAGTACATTTTATCATGATTCCGTCATATCGGACGAGATTTAAATCGAGATGGAAGACACTTGAGATCGCTCCTCGCCGGGCCGCGACCGCTACAACTCCGGGTTCTTCTCGGTTCAGAGTACCCACGGCCGGTCATGGAGCGCCCCCCAAGCGGCTGAAGGACGACTGGATCATCAGGCACCATATGTCCTGCCTTAGCCCGAATTGATATCTATCGAAACCGTAGTTTTTCCAGCAATCTGTGATCGTCTCCAAGAGGCGACATGGAAGAGCCAGGTATCGTCATGTCTTTTTCTTTACTCGGCCTTCTCTGAGGGAAGTCAACAAAAAGCAAGCATGAAAACTCCATATCCGCTCTTGGATATTGGACTGGATATGTGCGGCCTTGTACTGAGTGCGTACGTTCCCAATACCGATTTGAACAACAAATCGTGACGAAACCGCAGATGATTAGTATCGACTCCATCTGCCGATTTTAACCGTATCGGAGCGAGCGCGAGCAAAATCCCATTTGAGATGAGAGGGATTTCGAAAAGCTGCTCCGGTTTTTCTGGAGAACTGCAATGGCTGACGTCTATAAGCATGACAAGATCGGGGCGCTCGCCGACGGCTTTGCCAACAGCGCCGTCAATTCAACGGAAGTCGACGACGGCTCCACTGGCTATGTCGGCGTTGCCAATGGCGACAATCGCGACAACCAGGACAACAGCGTCGATGTCGCCGTGACGGCCGATATTTCCGCCAACAACGGCGACAACCGCGACAACGACTACGACTGGAGCTACGACAGCGACGACGACACCAAGACGATCACCGACACAGACACGAAGACCATCACGGACACCGACACGAAGACTATAACGGACACCGATACCAAGACTATCACGGACACTGATACCAAAACCATCACGGATACCGATACCAAGACCATCACGGATACGGACACCAAGACGGTCAGCGACAGCTACAACACCTCCGACAGCTTCAACAAGACGGATACGGACTTTGCCGTTCTCGAAGACGTCAAGGACTTCGACAATCTCGGCATTGCCGGAGGCGACCTCACCTTCAACATCGGCGACGATTTCTCCTTCACCCTGGACGTCGACAGCATCCTCAACAACTCGCTCGGCGGCGCAGGCAACGACAGCGGCTTCAGCGCCGTGCAGGCAAACCATCTGGCCGACCAGGACGATGCCTGGAACGTCAGAATGGACAACGCCGGAGCCAATAACAATCTGAATTCCAATGGCGGCACCGCCGACAGTGCGGAAGGCATGGAGATGGACGGCAGGCGCTGGGATCTCGACGCCGGCGACGACGCCAGCGGCTCGAGCGCAGCCGATGCTTCGGCAATCCTTGCCAATTCCGGCTTCCACCTCGAGCTCGTTCAGGGTGCGAATCTGCTCAGCAATACGGTCGACTCCAGCGTCATCGGCGGCAATTCTCATGTCTCCGACGTGGGCGAGGACACCGGCACCTGACATTGACCTCCAAAGACCAAGACCAGCTGCACCGGCTCCAGCCGGTGCAGCTTGACTGCTTGAGAACGTTTTGACGACCACACCGCGGCTCCAGCGAGGAGGCGCCCCAAGGCCGATCGTCATCACGAATGGGAGGGCCGAACCATGCATATCGAGAAGATTTCGGAGATCATTGCGCATTTCATCGGTCTCTTCGAGATGACCACCGATGAGATGAGGGCGCGTATCAGACATGCCGAGGGACAGGGTCCCGACGTGGATGGGCCGGCTCTGCCGGATCAGGAGGCTTTTACGACTGCCTTCTCTTCGGTTTTCCAGCTCAAGGATTACGATCCCGGCATCGCCTACAAGAGCGGCAGCTACGATGTCGATTTTAGTCCCTCGCGCCATGTGGGCCGCGTCTTCGAAGAGAGCCTCGAGAAGCTGGCGGCGATTGCCGCAAAGGATATTCCCTTACCGCATTTCGGCTCGCCCGACGATATCGAGCTGTCCGACGAGCCGGAGCTGACCGTCCATGCCGGGCCTGGCTCGTCGATCAGCCACGTCCTGCAGGTCAACGTGCTTTACGACGACGACTATCTCGACATGACAGACGGCGTCCATGCTGCGCGAGACACCAGTTTCGTCATCGAGCGGCTTGCGGATTTCAGTAGCGAGGCCGAGATATTCACGCCTTTTGCGAGTCTTCACCGGACCGATACCTATGAGGGCGCTCTGAAGATCGCCGAGGATCTCCAAACTTATATTGAGAATGCCAAGAACAATGATGTGACCTCGCTCGATTCAGACGCGACGCATGATTTCGTCACCGTCGATCCCGACGTCAACGGCGCCGTCTACATCAACGGTAAGATCGAGACCGAAATACCCGTCCTCGACGATTTCTTGCCCGACCGCGGTCTCGCCAAGCCCGAGGAGGAGCCCGACGACAGCAATTCGTCCGTCGAGCAGAACGACCCTGCCGGCAACAGCCTTGACGTGACGGCCGGCGCGAACGTCCTCGTCAACATCGCTTCGGTGATCAATACCGGCGTCATTGCTTCAGTGTCTGCGGTGATGGGCAACTATCACCAGATCGACGCGGTCTCCCAGGCCTTCGTCTACACCGACAATGACGACATCGACGCGGCGCTGCACTTATCCGGCCATTCGGCCGACGAAGCGGGAACGATCGCCAAGAATATCGCCGTCTTCGAACAGAGCACCTTCGAACCGTCGAACCATGCCGAGCCCGATCCTGCCGATCCGACCTTCCCGAACAGCTGGCGCGTCAGCGTCATCGACGGCGACGTCTCCTTCGTGCAGTGGATCGAGCAATATCAGTTCGTCACCGACAACGATACGATGACGGTCACCACCTCCGGGTCGGAAGCCACGGTTCTGACCGGCGGCAATACCGCGATCAACTTCTCCTCCTTTTTCCAGATGGGTCTGCAATACGATCTGGTGATCATCGGCGGCAATGTGCTCGACATCAACAGCATCACGCAGATCTCGCTGCTTTACGACAATGACTGGGTGCGGGCGGAGGACGACCTCGATCCGGGCGCCGACATACAGACGGGCAACAACCTCATCTGGAATTTCGCCTCGATCCACAATGTCGGAACGGGAGCGCCGTTCGAGGTCATGCCCGACTACATGTACGAGGCGCAGAAGGCGATCGACGACCGCGATCCAAACATGCCGGAAGGATTGCCGTTCGATGCCAACTTCCAGGGATATGCCGGGCTCAACGTGCTCTACATCACCGGCAATCTCTATGACATGACCATTATCAAGCAGGTGAGCATTCTCGGCGATTCCGACGATGTCACTCAGGCGGCGTCGACGATTCTCCACAACAGTCCCGATGCAACGATTACGATCGACACAGGCAGCAATGCACTCGTCAACATCGCCGAGATCGTCGACTACGACAGTTTCGGCCAGACGACCTACCTGGCGGGGCAGCTCTATTCGGACGCCATCCTCATTCAAGGCGGGCTGGTGGAGCATGACACGACGCAGCCACAACCGATCGACGACAGGCTCGCCAACGAAGTCATCGCCTTCCTCGACGACGACGATCCGTCGAGTTCCGACGATGCAGTGATCAATGCAGGCAATGACCTCTCATGGTCGTCGGCGCACCCGGCCGACGTCATGCAGGCCATGGTCGCCTGACCTTAAGAGTATTGCGAAGGAATGATGATGAATCAGATTTCGAAACAAGTCTTTGCGACGGGCAGCGCGTTGGATCTGAGGTCCGGCAATATTCCCTCCGCTGCTCCTTCGGACGAGGCGAAGACCGACCTGTGTCTCTCCGCGATCAATGAGGCGGTCGAGAATCTCCGCAGGCTGAGCGGTGCCGGCTCTCCGCCGGCCGACCGCAGCAAAAAGACGGCAGAAATTGCGGCAGGCGAGACAGCCGATAGCGAACAGCCAGGCACGGCGCAGACGTCCATCCCGCAAAAGACCGTGGCGCCGGCAGCATCGGCTGTGGAAACGGCGCGCCCCGCTCCGGCAGTACAGACGCCGGCGGCGGAACCGCTGGAAGCACGCGCCCAGTCACAGAATGAAGCGAGAGCGGCACCCGAACTGCCGAGAGAGAATACCGAGCTCAAATCGAGCCCGGCGATGCCGTTCGGCAAAACCATCGAAGGCGAGAGCGGCCCTGTCGGCAAAAACGACCGACGCGTCCGGGCGGGGGGCGGCGGAAACGGCAAGGATACCGATCTCGGCGGGGGCGGCGGGGGAGGAGGCAGTGGCGGCGGATTTCACAAGCGCAGCGAGCCTGTGAATTTCGCCGCCAGCCTCGCGCGCGGCATCGCGGCAGTCCGAAAGAACATGGCGATCGTGATGACGTTCACGATCGCCATCAACGTGCTGCTGCTGGCGATCCCGCTTTATCTCTTCCAGATATCCGACCGGGTGTTGACCAGCCGATCCATCGATACTCTCGTCATGCTCTCGGTCGCCGTGCTCGGCGCCGTATTGCTGCAGGCCTTCATGGATTCCGTGCGGCGCTTCATCCTGATGCGCACCGCCGTGGAGCTCGAAGTGCAGCTCGGCGCGCCGATCCTCAGCGCCGCGGCAAGAGCATCGCTCCATGGCAGCGGCAAGGACTACCAGACGCTGCAGGATCTGCAGCTGCTGCGCGGATTCGTGACGTCCGGCACGCTGATCGCCTTTCTCGACGCGCCGCTGATGCCGTTTTTCGTGGTCGTCGTCTATTTCGTCCACCCGCATCTCGGCATCATCATCTTGACCTGCTGCGCGGTGCTTTTCCTCATCGCCTATCTGAACCAGAAGTTCACCGCCCGGCAATTCGCCGAATCCAACGGCTATCTCAGCCGCGCGAATTTCCATCTCGATTCCATGTCGCGCAATTCGCAGATCATCAATGCCATGGCGATGATCCCCGAGGCGGTGAAGATGTGGGGCCGGGAGACGGCGGGATCGCTGAAATCGCAGGTCGAAGCGCAGGATCGCAACATCATCTTTTCCGGCATCTCGAAGGCCTGCCGCATGGTGACGCAGGTGACATTGCTCGGTTGGGGCGCGCATCTGTCGCTCTCCGGCGAACTGACCGGCGGCATGGTCATCGCGGCCTCGATCATCTCGGGACGGGCGCTGGCGCCGATCGAGGGCGCGATCGAAGGCTGGCACCAGTTCAACAAATCGGCCGCCGCCTATGCCAGAATCAAAAGCCTGCTGCTGAACTCGCCGTTGAACTTCCCACGCCTGCGGCTTCCCAATCCCGAAGGCCGGCTCGATGTCGAACGCATTCTCTTCGTGCCGCCGCCGCAGAAGAAGGTCATTCTCAACGGCATCTCCTTTTCGCTCAAGAAGGGGGAATCGCTGGCGATCATCGGCAATTCCGGTTCCGGCAAGACGACGCTCGGCAAGATGCTCGTCGGCTCCATCGTCCCGACATCGGGGAATGTGCGCCTGGACCTGATGGACCTGCGCAACTGGGACCAGCGTCAATTCGGCGAAAGCATCGGCTATCTGCCACAGGACGTGCAGCTCTTCCCCGGAACGATCAAGGCGAATATCTGCCGCATGCGCGACGACGTCGAAGACCACCAGATCTACGAGGCCGCCGTGCTTGCCGACGTGCACGAGCTCATCGCCAGCTTCCCGCAGGGCTACGAGACCATGGTTGCGGCCGACGGCGCTCCGCTTTCCGGCGGCCAGAAGCAGCGTATCGCGCTGGCGCGCGCCTTCTTCGGCAACCCGAAATTCGTCGTTCTCGACGAGCCGAACTCAAACCTCGATACCCAGGGCGAGGCAGCGCTTGCCAAGGCGCTGCTCCATGCCAAGAAGCAGGGCATCACCAGCGTGACGATCACCCAGCGCCCCGCCCTTCTCCAATGCGTCGACAAGATCCTCGTGCTCAAGGACGGGACGGTCGCCATGTTCGGCGAACGGATCGAGGTGCTGCAGGCGCTTTCCAAAAACAACAGCAATAACGGCCAGCCGGTGCCGCGCATCGAGGGATGAACGATATGGGACGGAAAAAACAGGAGACGGCAGGTTCGTCGCAGCTCGAATGGTATAGCGACGTGCCGCGTTCGATCCGCCTGCACAGCATCGTCGGCCTGACGGTTCTCTTCACCTCGTTCGGAGGTTTCGGCTTCTGGGCCGCGACCGCGCCGCTCGCCTCGGCGATCATCGCGCAGGGAAGCTTCGTCGCGACCGGCAACAACAAGATCGTCCAGCATCTGGAGGGCGGCATCATCAAGGAGATGCGCGTCAGCGAAGGCGACACGGTTAGGGAAGGCGATATCCTGCTGACCCTCGATCCGACCGCATCGCACTCGAACGAGCGGATGCTGCAGCTCCGCCGCCTGCGCCTCGAGGCTGTCGTCGCGCGTCTGCGCGCCGAAGCGCAGGGTATCAAGCAGTTCCACATTCCCGACATCGTCATGAAGGAATCGAGCGATCCCGATATCTACGCAATCATCCAGAGCCAGAACGTCGTCTTTCACAGCAAGCAGATCAAGCTCGAAGAGCAGCTCAACCTGATCGAGAAGAACATCAAGTCGCTGGAATATCGCTTCGAAGGCTATAAGGGCCAGCGGGAATCCTTCGAAAGGCAGCTGGCGCTGCTGACCGAGGAACGCGATGCCAAGGCCCGGCTGGTCAAGGTCGGCTATATGCGCAAGACGGATCTCTTGGCGATCGAGCGGGCGATCGCCGATGCGATGGGCGACATTTCGCGTCTCAACGGCGAGATCAACGAGAGCGAGGCTGAGATCGCCAAATTCCGCCAGGAAGCCGTCATCGCCGTCAACTCCAACAAGCAGGCCGCACTCGATGCGCTCGAAACCGCCGAATCCGATCTGGACAGCGTACGCGAGCAGATGCGCGAAGCCGCCGGCGTGCTCGAGCGCACCATTATCCGCTCGCCGGTATCCGGCACGGTGGTGCGCTCCTATTTCCATACCGCCGGCGGCGTCATCACCACAGGCAAGCCGATCATGGAAATCCTGCCGGCGCATGTGCCGCTGATCTTGGAAGCACAGGTACTGCGCACTTCCATCGATCAGTTGCGCGAAGGCGAAACCGCCTCGATCCGCCTGACGGCGCTCAACCGGCGCACGACGCCGGTTCTGGAAGGCAAGGTGTTCTACGTCTCGGCCGATTCGATCGAGGAGAATGCGGGGATGTCGGTCAAGGACGTCTATATCGTGCGCGTCGAAATACCGGATTCCGAGATTGCGCGGGTGCATAATTTCCATCCCGTTCCCGGCATGCCGGCCGAAGTGCTGATCCAGACCTCGGAACGCACCTTCTTCGAATATCTGAGCAAACCCATCACCGACAGCATGTCCCGGGCTTTCAAGGAACGCTGACCGTGCTTCACCCGAGCGGTCCGAAAATCTCACGGACCATCGGCGGTTCTGATATAATGGCGGCAGCATCCCTGTCGGGATGGGTCGTCCCCCTACGGGGAGAAAGGTCGAGCATGGCGGCGATGTCCGATGTCCTGTTGCGGGTCGGCCGCCTGAACTATGTCTGGACGAACACCGAAAGCCTGCTGATCTATATCATCGCCCATCTTCTCAAGGTCGAGAAGGATGCGGCCATCGTCGTGTTTCTGACGCTCAATACGACGCGCGCCCGGATAGATCTGGTCGAGCGGCTTGCCAAGCTCGCTTCGACCTCCCCAGGCGACCGAAAAACGATCCTTTCGGCCATGTCGCGGCTGAAGAAGGAATCCAAGACGCGCAACAAATACAATCACTGCATCTATTCCTTCGACGAGCGGGGAGACATATCGAGCACGCAGCTGATGCGGCTCGTCGAGGACGACAAGGAGATCCGCTACGGCAAGATCGAGCAGATGGACGAGCGCGAGATCGAACTTCTGGAAAAGTCGATCGCCGAAATCGTCGCCATCAGCCGGGCGCTCTGGGCCTTCATTCATGCGAGCACGCGGTTATCGGGAGACCTTTGAAGACGGTATGCGCAGATCCGTTATCGCCTTGATTCCGCAGGTGATCTTCCCCGACCCAAGTTCCGGATTTCCGGTTTATGCGCCGGCTAAGGAATAATCCTATTTGAGCGATGCAAATCACCCGGAGGGTTTATTTGAAGATCGGTGTTTCCCACTAGAATGAAACCTTCCCGAGTGTCGTATGCGGTATTGGGAGGGGGCAGCTTGCGCATAGATATCATCGACACCATCGCCGGTTTCGAGGCGATACGCGACAATTGGGATCAGGTCTTCATGGACGATCCCGATGCGCAGCATTTCCTTTCCTGGACCTGGCTCAAGAATTATCTCTCGCGCCGGCGCCGCTGGTTCATCCTGGCGCTGCGCGAGCGCGAGCCTGACGCACCCTATGTCGCATTCTTTCCGCTGCGGCTCATCACGCATCTGAACGAGAAGACGGGGCTCTTCTACGACGAGATTATAATGGCCGGGAATTTTTCGGCCGATTATACCGGCTTCATCGCCCGGCCGGATTACGAGCATCATGCCATTGCCGGCTTTGCCTCATTCCTCAAACATCAGAACTGGACCGAGCTGAAACTCGAATATTTCAGCGGCCCTGCCGGCCGGCGCGAGAAGATGATCCAGGCGCTGCAGGGGCCGGAGGTGACCTTCCGCGACAGTTCGCCCAAGAACAGCGAGAATATCGACAACACGATCTGCCCCGTCGTTTGCCTGCCGGCAAGCTTCGACGACTATCTCGAGCAGCGCATGAGCAGCCAGACGCGCCAGAAGCTGCGGCGGTTCCTACGCAAGATCGAAGGGGACGATATCTATCGGATCACGGTGGCGACCGCTGAAACCATCGACCGGGATCTCGACATCCTCTTCAATCTCTGGCGGATCAAATGGAGCGCCCGCAAAGGCGCCGAGCGGACCGAGCGGCTGATCATCACCACGCGCGAAATGCTGATGGACTGCTTCAACAGCGGCAATCTCGACGTGCCGGTCCTCTGGCATGGCGACCAGCCGCTCGGTGCGCTGGCAAATATCGTCGACCGGCAGAAGAAGGTCATCCTGTTTTACATCACCGGACGCGACGAAAACTGGAAGACGCCGTCCCCCGGTCTCATCCTGCACGGCTACTGCATCCGGCGAGCGATTGAAGGCGGCTTCAAGACCTATGACTTCCTGCGCGGAAACGAACCCTATAAATATATGTTCGGCGCGGAGGAAAGACGGATCAGCTGCACCCTGTTCCGCACCCGCAACGGCCTGAACCTGCACGGCGTGCTCAACCCGCGCAGCATCCGTTTCGTCTACGGGCAGGCGCTTGAGATGTATCGCAACGGAGCCCGAGGCAAGGCGGAGATCGCCTTCAACCAAGTGCTGCAATCCTCTCCCGGCCATGCCGGAGCGGAATTCGGGATTGCCAACCTGCTGTTCGACCGGGGCAGGCTGACGGAGGCGCTGAGCGCCTACAAGGCGCTCGTCGAGCGGGCGTCCGATCCGACGCCGATCCGGATGCGGCTTGGCGACACGCAGCTTGCCCTGCATCAATACGACCAGGCCGCAGAGACGTTCCGGCAGATCGTCGAGACGGGACCGCATCTCGTCGAGGCGCATTACAAGCGCGGGATCGCCCTGGCTGCCGACAAACGGCTGGAGGAAGCGGAAACGGTCTTGGCTGCGATCTGCGAGGTGCATTCGGACGACCCGACCGCCCTCGACTACGCCGCCAAGGCGAGCGCTGCGCTCGAACGCATTCGCGCGGCCGCCGAGCCCGCCACGCAGAAGACGGATATCCTGCCGCAATCCATCGTGCGCTGGAATCGAGGTCGCCATTTCACCGAAAAGCGCCGGCCGCGCCTGCATTGAAGAAGTTCGTCTGTTGCCTAGCTGCGCTCGGGCAGTTACGGACGCATTTTCCCATGGTCTTTGATTTTGCGCTGCGATCGTTGTTAAAAGGGGCGTGAGCCTATTTTTGCAACTGCTCAGCGAGAAGCGATGCCGGTGAATATTGATGGCGCCGAAAAGGAACGGCTTCTGGCCATTCTCGATTTCTGGCACAAGATCGAATTCTTCATTCCCTACGATCTCTCCAGTCGTATCGTCTCCAGCGAAGGCAAGAGCGTTTTCTGGCTGCATGCCGGCACGCTCGAGGATGACGGCGCAGCGCTCAGGCGTCCGGTGATCCCAGAGGAAAAGCAGATTGCGGGCTTTACCCTGTTCCTCGGCGTTTTCAGCAAATCCGAGATTGCCGGAGCGCGCAGATACTTCGACAGCGTTGCAGACGATATCAGCGAATATGAGGACGCCGAACGCAGCGATCTCGATGGGGACACCTGCTTTGCCAGCCTGCAGCTCAACCCGGCCGGCCAGCCGATTTTCGAAACATTCTGCATTTCCACGCTTCCCTGGGCTTTGGGGCGGGTGCGGAAATCCGGCCTTTCCTCGCTCAGCTCCGAAGCCTTTGCCGACGGCAAGCGGCAGCTCCTGGAGCTGCTTCAAAACTTTCGAGCCCAGCGCCGGCTGAGTTCCTCTTCCGAAGACATGCCCGATCAGCCGATCGAGGCCGGCGAGATCCTGACGCTCCATCAAATGCTCTGCGATTGGACTGGCTTTGCAGCGCAGCAGGAAAAGCCCATCGCCGCCGTCGAAATACGCTACCGGGACAAGCTGGAAAAACCCGAAGTGATCGCCTTGCCGGCGCCGCAGGACAGCAATGCGCTGGATGCCGCCGAGGAGGAGGAGATTGCAAGCGCTGAGGAAGAGATCGGTATCCTGAACAGCTTCTTCATCGAGGACATCGAGCAAGCGATGGCGAGCGTCAAACAGGGCGATATCCCTGAGCCGCTCCGGCGTTATCTCGCGCCGGTTGCGCAGGAGAAGCGGATCGACCTCTATTCGGAGGAGGGGCGCCGCGCCATTGTCCGCGCTCTGCATCCCGGCAATCTCAACCGCGGACGACGGCTGAGCGAGCCTCATCATGCGATGAGCCTGATGCAGCAGTTCGCGATCAATTCGGCGATCGGCGAGCTATCGGAAACCGGCCTCTTCTCGGTCAACGGCCCGCCCGGCACGGGGAAGACGACGCTGCTGCGTGATATGTTTGCGGATAATATCGTTCGGCGCGCCCGTGTCCTCGCTTCCTTGAAGACGGCGCGCGACGCCTTCGACGGACCGCCGCGCCGCGTCATCTTCACAGACCGGAGTACCGCTTCGATATCGACGCTGATCCCGGCCCTTGCGGGATTCGAAATGGTCGTCGCCTCGTCCAATAACGCCGCCGTCGAAAATATCTCCCGCGATCTTCCGAAGCGAAGCTCGATCGCGAAGAGTTCTTCGTTCCGGTATCTACAGACGGTCGCGCACAAAATCGCCTGCCAGAAGGACAATGGCTCCGCCCTCAAACTTTCCGAGGATGACCGCCCATGGGGGCTGATCGCCTGTGCGCTCGGCAACTCGCGGAATCGCAGGGCTTTCAAGGAACGTTTCGCCTTTATGGAAATCGCCGACGGGCCAAGGCCCGGCTGGTCCGGCGCCGAAAAGCCGCAAACCATCTGGGAATGGCTGAAGAGCTATGACGGACCGGCATTCACCGAAGCATCGGCGGCGTTTCGTACCGCCGATAGCGCGGTTCGCGACAAGATCGGCCAATTTGAACGCTACGGCGCTCTTTATGGCGAAATCGCATTCGTTTCGCAGGATGCATTCTGCCGCAAGGCGCTTATGGCGGTCGAAGCCGCCGCAGCCGAAATTCGACCGGCACAGGAGCGATGCGACGGGCTCGCAGCCGAAATGCGCGAGGCCAAGGACGGATTGTCCCAGCTGAAGGAGGAGGAACAGCTGCTCGACCGCAGTGCCCCGGCGTGGTGGGAGAGGTTGCTGTCGACCGGACCTGCCCGGCTGCATCGGCAGAATGTCGTCGGCAATGCCCGCAGGCAGCTGGAACTGCGCAAGGCCCTCGCCGCGTGCGAAAGCCAACTTGCCCGAAATCATCGGCCTGCATGGGAAAAGGCGTTGCGGAAGCAAGAACAGGCCGAGCAGACGCTGCGATCGCAACGTGAGATCTGGTTCAGGAAGAGAGAAGAGCTCGGTCGCCTGGGAGAAGCTCTCGGCCATCCCGCTCTGCCCCAGCGCCTCGCCGATCTTGAGACCGATCGGTTTCAGATCGACGGGCTGTGGCATCAGGACGAACTGGCCGGCCTGCGTTCGGCATTGTTCGAAGCGGCCTTGACGCTGCACGAGGCATGGCTTGCGGAGGTTGGCAGGAAGGGCGGGGGTTTTGGCGGAAACATCGTCGCGATCAGCAAGCTGCTATCCAACAACATTCCCGTCGATGGCGGACATATCGCGCCGATCTGGCAGAGCCTCTTCATGATCGTTCCGGTCGTCTCGACCACCTTCGCATCCTTCGCCCGGCAGTTCCGCGGACTCGGCGCCGCTTCAATCGGCTGAGTCTTCATCGATGAAGCCGGTCAGGCGGTGCCGCAGGCGGCGGTCGGAGCCTTGTCGCGGGCACGCCGCGCCATGGTGATCGGCGATCCCCAGCAGATCGAACCGGTCTTCACGCTTCCGAGCGCGCTCATCACCGCCGCCGCGGCTCTTTCGCCTCATACGGCGACCGGGGAATATTCGCCGAACAGGACGTCCGTGCAGATGCTCGCCGATGCCGCCAACCGCTATGGAACGATCATCCCTGGCGAGGAAGCGGACGGGCTCTGGATCGGCAGCCCTCTCAGGGTGCATCGGCGCTGCATCGATCCGATGTTCAGCCTTGCCAACCGGATCGCCTATCAGAACAAGATGGTCTTCGGGCTCAAAGAGCGCCGGCCGGCCGGCGATACATCGCCATTTTACGGCGACAGCGCCTGGATCGACGTCAAGGGCAGGGTATCAGGCAAACAAAACGTTCAGGAACAGACGGACTTCATCGTCGATATCCTCACCGCCACCTATCGCCGCGACGACGCTCTTCCGGATCTTTATATCATCTCGCCGTTCAAGGAGATCAAAAACAGCCTGAAGCAGGCCCTGGCCCGTGCAGCGTGGATCGATCCGGACGGCAACAGCCGCTCGCCACTAAAACTGTCGAAGTGGCTGCAGGAGCGCATAGGCACGGTGCATACGTTCCAGGGCAAGGAAGAAGACATCGTCTTCATGGTGCTCGGCGCCGACGCCGACCACCGGGGGGCGGCCAGCTGGGCCGCTTCGAAGCCGAATCTGCTGAACGTTGCGCTGACGCGCGCCAAACGCCGCTTTTATGTCGTCGGCGATCGCAGCCTCTGGGAGGCGCTGCCTTACTTCAGGGAGACAGCGAGTGCCCTGGATACTATCAAGGTGGCGGAATTCCTCGCCCGGAATGGATTGGATTGAGGTGTTGAACTCGCTCTTCAAGACGGGATCCTGATCCAAAACCGATTCAGCGTTCAAGAACGCCAAAAGCCCGCTTGGCGCGGGCTTTAAAGTTCTTTTTGTTCTAGATTGGTTTCTGGTTCAGGATTTGGAGGTTTTCTGTGCCGCTTCGTCGGCTTTGCCTCCTTGGGGCCCCTGAGGAGGCGTTAACTCCTCGACCCGTTACCAAACAAAAAGCCCGCACGAGGCGGGCTATTTGTTTGGTTGCGGGGGCAGGATTTGAACCTTCGGCCTTGAGGTTATGGTCCGCAGGACGAGGAGCTACCATCGCCAGCGAAGATGAAGTCTTCGCGCCCGCGATCACTGGTCTTGGTATTTCGGGAAGAT
>NZ_LOKV01000022.1:0-2420 GCF_002211395.1 Rhizobium sp. R339 | reverse complement strand
GCATCTCCGGAAAGTCCGGAGCCAGATCGTAATCCTGCCAGACATAGCTTTGCAGGACGGATTCAAAATCAGGAATGCGATAGAGGATATGCGCTGTCGTCAGCCCGTAGCCGTTCAGCTGACGGTCGAGATCTGATAAAAATTGCATGCTTCATCTCCGTTTCATGACGATCGAAGGTCGCGCAAAATTCTGCGACGATCAACATAATCCCGAACGCGTCCACCATTTTTATGTTCCTTTACAGGGTGTTAGCAGCCATATCGGCCGAGTGCTGATTTTTTTACGTGACCCTCTTGAAATCGAAAAAGCGCAAAACCAGATTTTTGCGCGCAGAACGCTCGACGAGAGGTTTTGCACCCGCCCGGACTGGTCATCCGGTCCGGCCAGGGGAACATCGTTATTGTTTGTCCATTGGAGGAAAACATGTCGTTCCGACCGCTTCATGATCGCATTCTCGTCCGCCGGGTCGATTCCGAGGAAAAGACCAAGGGCGGCATCATCATTCCCGACACTGCCAAGGAGAAGCCGCAGGAAGGCGAGGTCATCGCCGTCGGCCCCGGCGCGCGCAGCGAAGCCGGCCAGATCCAGGCGCTCGACGTCAAGGTCGGCGATCGCATCCTGTTCGGCAAGTGGTCGGGCACCGAGATCAAGATCAATGGCGAAGACCTGCTGATCATGAAGGAAAGCGATGTCATGGGCATTATCGAGGCCCGGGCCGCCGAAAAGATCGCCGCCTGAGGCGATTTCCGCGCATTAGTCAAAAAAGCTGCCTATTGAAGGAGTGACAGAATGGCTGCGAAAGAAGTCAAGTTTCATAGCGATGCCCGTGAACGCATGCTGCGTGGGGTCGATGTGCTGGCCAATGCGGTGAAGGTGACGCTGGGTCCGAAGGGCCGCAACGTGGTGATCGACAAGTCTTTCGGCGCGCCGCGCATCACCAAGGACGGTGTCTCGGTCGCCAAGGAAATCGAGCTCGAAGACAAGTTCGAAAACATGGGCGCCCAGATGCTGCGCGAAGTGGCATCCAAGACCAACGACCTCGCTGGTGACGGTACCACCACTGCGACGGTGCTCGCTCAGGCGATCGTCAAGGAAGGCGCCAAGGCGGTTGCATCCGGCATGAACCCGATGGACCTGAAGCGGGGCATCGATCTGGCCGTTGAAGCCATCGTCGCCGAGCTGAAGACCAATGCCCGCAAGATCTCCAACAATTCCGAAATCGCCCAGGTCGGCGCGATCTCGGCCAATGGCGATTCCGAAATCGGCCGCTACCTGGCCGAAGCGATGGAAAAAGTCGGCAACGAAGGCGTCATCACGGTTGAAGAAGCCAAGACCGCCGAAACCGAGCTCGAAGTCGTTGAAGGCATGCAGTTCGACCGCGGTTATCTCAGCCCCTATTTCGTCACCAACCAGGACAAGATGCGGGTCGAGCTCGAGGATCCTTATATCCTCATTCACGAGAAGAAGCTCTCGAACCTGCAGTCGATGCTGCCGGTTCTCGAAGCCGTCGTCCAGTCCGGCAAGCCGCTCCTGATCATCGCTGAAGACGTCGAGGGCGAAGCCCTTGCAACGCTCGTCGTCAACAAGCTGCGCGGTGGTCTCAAGATCGCTGCCGTCAAGGCGCCTGGTTTCGGCGACCGCCGCAAGGCCATGCTCGAAGACATCGCCATCCTGACGGGCGGCACCGTCATCTCCGAAGATCTCGGCATCAAGCTCGAGAACGTGACGCTCAACATGCTCGGTCGCGCCAAGAAGGTGGCGATCGAGAAGGAAAACACCACCATCATCGACGGCGCCGGTTCGAAGGCGGAACTCGACGGTCGCACCGCTCAGATCCGCGCCCAGATCGAGGAAACCACCTCCGACTACGACCGGGAGAAGCTGCAGGAACGCCTTGCCAAGCTCGCCGGCGGCGTTGCCGTCATTCGCGTCGGCGGCTCGACCGAGGTCGAAGTGAAGGAGAAGAAGGATCGCGTCGACGACGCGCTTCATGCGACGCGGGCGGCGGTCGAGGAAGGCATTCTGCCGGGCGGCGGCGTGGCGCTGCTGCGCGCCGTCAAGGCGCTCGACGCGATCAAGACTGCCAATGACGACCAGCGCGTCGGTGTCGACATCGTCCGCCGCGCCATCGAGGCGCCGGTTCGCCAGATCGCCGAAAATGCCGGAGCGGAAGGCTCCATCATCGTCGGCAAACTGCGCGAAAAGAGCGAGTTCTCCTACGGCTGGAATGCTCAGACAGGAGAATATGGCGACCTCTATGCGCAGGGCGTGATCGATCCGGCCAAGGTGGTGCGCACCGCGCTGCAGGATGCCGCCTCCGTTGCCGGCCTGCTGGTGACGACGGAAGCGATGATCGCCGAGAAGCCGAAGAAGGAAGCCGCTCCGGCAATGCCGGCCGGCGCCGGCATGGACTTCTAAA
>NZ_LOKV01000021.1:0-3926 GCF_002211395.1 Rhizobium sp. R339 | reverse complement strand
GCATCGAGCCCGACTGGGTCGCCCGCGTCTGCCTCGACTATCTGAAGCCGATCGTCGATGCCGCAAATGCAAAGGCGCAAAACACAAAATAATCCACCGATTGAAGTCAGGATGTAATCGTTAACATCAGGTGCTTGGGACTGCGATATGACGAAACCACCAACCATACGTGATGTCGCACGTCTCTCGGGCGTCTCGACCGCCACCGTCTCGCGTTACTTCTCGGGAAAGACCAACGCGCTTGCTCCTCGCACGATCGAGAGCGTCCGTCAGGCGGCGAAGGTTCTCGGATACACCCCCTCCGAAATCGGCCGTTCTTTACGGCTTGCTCAAAGCCGCGTCGTGGTCATGCTGGTGCCGGACGCGACCAACCACTTCACCGCCGACATCGCCGTATCGGTGGAAAGCGCGCTCAAGGGTATCGGCCTGTCGATGGTCCTGGCCAACACCGGCGAAAACGCCGCGCAGCAGGATCGCCTTCTCGCCGACGCTCAAGGACTGCGCGCGCGCGCGATCGTATTGCAGGGCGCGATTGATACACCGAGGCTTCGCGAACTGGTGACGACGCAGGGCAACCTGATCTTCGCAAACCGGCGGCCAGCGCAGGGAATTATCGCTCCTTATGTGGGCATCGATAACTTCCAGGCCGGGCTGGCGGTCGGGCACTACTTCATCGCGCGTGGCTATGAGAACTGGGTCGCGATCCACGGCCCGCGTCATTATTTTGGCAGTACTGCGCGATTGGACGGTTTCATCGCCGGCGTGGGCGATGCCTCGCGCGTACTGCAGTTCGAGAGCCCCTACACGATGCAGGCCGGCTACGAACATGCCTGCCGACTTCTCGACCACGAACGGAAGAAATACAGCGTCTTCTGCGCAAACGACATGATCGCGTACGGTTTCTATCGGGCGGCTATGGAGCGCAATCTTCGTGTACCCGACGACCTTGTCATCTTCGGCTTCGACGACAACCGCCTGAACGAGTGGTTGGCTCCTTGGTTGACCACGGTGAAGGTGCCGGCACTCGAATTCGGTCCGGCGATCGCCGAGTTGATCGAAATGCCCAAACCGGGTTTCGAGGACGGTCGAAATATAATTTTGCCATTCGAGCTGAAGGTTAGGCAATCCGCCTGAACCATGAGGAGCCCTCATTGCAGGAGGGCGCAGACGTTCCGGAGAACAATCGGGTGCTGCCGGACACCCATTTGAAGGGGAATAGATAATGAATCGAATGATTATCCTGACAGCGTCCATGGCATTTCTTGGATCCGCAGCTTTCGCCGGCGACATTGGCGTTAGCATATCTCACAGCGATTCAAACCTTGCCGTTCTCGTCAAGGGTATCAAGGACAGGGCTGCACAATCGAACCAGCCGCTGCAAATCGAATTTGCCAAAGGCGACGTCAATCGCCAGCTGTCGCAGGTTCAGAATTTCATCGCTGCAAAAGTCGACGCGATCATCGTCAATACGGTCGAAACGTCTGCCACGCCGACAATGACGAAGCTCGCTGTCGACGCGGGCATCCCGCTCGTCTACGTGAACAACACGCCAAGTGACGTCAACGAACTCGGCCCGAAGGCCGCATTCGTCGGTTCCGACGAGAAGGTTGCCGGCACGCTGGAAGCACAGGAAGTGTGCCGCGTCCTCAAGGCGCGCGGGAAGGCTGATGCCGCAGACATCCTGATCATTCAAGGCGTGCTCGCCAATGAAACTGCGGTATTGCGCAGCCAGGCCGTGCACGATGTTGCTGCGACGGCAGAATGCAATTTCATGAAGATCATCGACGAGCAATCGGCAAACTGGGATCCAGTGAAGGCCCAGGATTTGGTGACGAACTGGATCACAGCGGGATACAAGCCGGCCGCGATCATTTCGAACAATGACGAGATGGCCATCGGTGCGATCAATTCGCTCAAAGCGTCCGGGTTTGACGCCTCAGAGGTGGTCGTGGCCGGCGTCGATGCCACTAAGGAAGCGATGCAATACATGAAGAACCGCGATCTCCAGGTCACCGTTTTTCAGGATGCTATCGGACAAGGCGCCGGATCGGTCGACGTCGCCATGAAACTTGCAAGGGGCGAGAAGGTCGAGTCGCCACTCTGGATTCCCTACGAGCTGGTCAATCCATCGAACGTCGAAAGCTATCTCAGCCGGAACTAGCATCCAACGAACGGCAGGCGCGCGCAGGGTGCGCCTGTCGATCTCAGCAGACGGGTCATGGAAGGGCTTGGTCAAATGAAGACAGTCTCCCCCTCAACTATCAGGGCTGTAAGAGAGAGCGGAGCCGTTCCGACAGCCGAATATCTCCTGCAGGTCGAAAACGTCCGCAAGGAATTCGCCGGGAACGTTGCCCTCGATAACGTCTCCTTCCGGCTTCGTCGCGGAACGGTCCACGCCCTTATGGGTGAGAACGGCGCGGGCAAGTCAACCTTGATGAAGATCATCGCCGGCATCTACACGCCCGATGCCGGAGAATTCTATCTCAACAACCTTCCGATCAAACTGCGCAGCCCGCTTGATGCGCTCGACAACGGCATTGCGATGATTCACCAGGAACTTAACCTGATGAATCATATGACGATCGCGGAAAATATCTGGATTCGCCGCGAACCGCGAAACCGCTTCGGCCTTGTCGATCATCGCGAACTGCGGGCCAGCACCTACCGCCTGTTCAAGGAACTCGGAATCGATCTTGATCCCGACGAGAGGGTGGGACAGCTATCGGTGGCAAGCCGACAAATGGTCGAGATCGCAAAAGCCGTCTCCTACCAGTCAGACGTCCTCATTATGGACGAACCGACGTCGGCGCTGACCGAACGCGAAGTCGAGCACCTGTTTCGCATCATTCGCACGCTCAGAGAGCAAGGCAAAGGCATCATCTACATCACGCACAAGATGAACGAGCTGTTCGAGATCGCCGACGAGGTATCGATCTTCAGGGACGGCAGGCACATTGCCACCAAGGCATCCAATGATCTGACGCGTGACGAAGTCATTCGCATGATGGTCGGGCGCGAAATTTCACAGATGTTTCCAAAGGTGGAAGCGAAGATCGGGGACGTCGTTCTAAGCGTTCGAGATCTCCGTCTGAAGGGTGTATTCGAGGACGTGTCATTCGATCTCCATGCCGGCGAAATCCTCGGAATTGCAGGACTGGTCGGCGCCGGCCGTTCGAATATTGCCGAAACGATCTTCGGTGTGACCCCCGCGACTTCGGGAACCATAGCCATCGGCGGCAGAGAGATCAGAATTACCTCTCCGGGCATCGCCATGGCGAACGGCATGGCGTTTCTGACCGAGGACCGCAAGGAATCGGGCTGTTTCCTGCTTTTGGATATCCAACAGAACATGCAGTTGGCGGCGCTCCATGGCGGGTATGTCAAGCACGGTTTCGTGCAGCAGAAGCGCCTTTCCGAAGAATGCGAAGAGATGAAAACCACGCTGCGCGTGAAAACTCCGAGCATGGGCGAGAAGATCCTCAACCTTTCCGGCGGCAACCAGCAGAAAGTGCTGATCGGTCGCTGGCTGCTGACAAAACCCAAGGTGCTCATCCTTGATGAACCAACCCGCGGGATCGATGTCGGCGCCAAGGCGGAGATCCATCGAATGATCTCCACGCTCGCTTCCACAGGGGTCGCCGTGATCATGATCTCCTCCGAACTCCCGGAGATTCTCGGCATGAGCGACCGTATCCTCACGATCCGTCAAGGACGACTGGCGGGCATCCTCGACCGCGCGGATGCCGACCAGGTCAAGATCATGGAGCTCGCCGCACAATGACGACAACTTCTGAAGTCCCAGGATTGGTAGACAAGCGCGCCGTTAAGCGGAAGTTCAAGAGCGAAATGTCGATGGCTTTCGTGCTCCTCGGCATCGCGCTGATCTTCGAGGTGCTTGGTTGGATTTTCGTCGGCGCGTCGTTTCT
>NZ_LOKV01000020.1:0-2500 GCF_002211395.1 Rhizobium sp. R339 | reverse complement strand
TTGCAATAGATTGGGATGACTTGTGGCTAGGGGTGAAAGGCCAATCAAACTCGGAAATAGCTGGTTCTCCGCGAAATCTATTTAGGTAGAGCGTCGAGCGAATACCCCCGGGGGTAGAGCACTGGATGGGCTATGGGGACTCACCGTCTTACTGATCCTAACCAAACTCCGAATACCGGGGAGTACTACTCGGCAGACACACGGCGGGTGCTAACGTCCGTCGTGAAAAGGGCAACAACCCTAACCTCCAGCTAAGGTCCCCAAGTCATGGCTAAGTGGGAAAGGATGTGAGGATCCCAAAACAACCAGGATGTTGGCTTAGAAGCAGCCATCATTTAAAGAAAGCGTAACAGCTCACTGGTCTAAATAAGGGTCTTTGCGCCGAAAATGTAACGGGGCTGAAGCCATGCACCGAAGCTGAGGATGTGTAGCAATACACGTGGTAGCGGAGCGTTCCGTAAGCTGATGAAGGGAGACCCGTGAGGGCTCCTGGAGGTATCGGAAGTGCGAATGTTGACATGAGTAACGATAAAGAGGGTGAGAGACCCTCTCGCCGAAAGACCAAGGGTTCCTGCTTAAAGTTAATCTGAGCAGGGTTAGCCGGCCCCTAAGACGAGGCGGACACGCGTAGTCGATGGGAACCACGTTAATATTCGTGGGCCTGGTGGTAGTGACGGATTGCACAAGTTGTTCTGGTTTATTGGATTATCAGGGCAGCGGAGCGGTTCCAGGAAATAGCTCCACCGTATAGACCGTACCCGAAACCGACACAGGTGGTCAGGTAGAGTATACCAAGGCGCTTGAGAGAACTATGTTGAAGGAACTCGGCAAATTGCACGCGTAACTTCGGAAGAAGCGTGACCCCATATGAGGCAACTCTTGTGGGGTGGCACAGACCAGGGGGTAGCGACTGTTTATCAAAAACACAGGGCTCTGCGAAGTCGCAAGACGACGTATAGGGTCTGACGCCTGCCCGGTGCTGGAAGGTTAAGAGGAGAGGTGCAAGCTTTGAATCGAAGCCCCAGTAAACGGCGGCCGTAACTATAACGGTCCTAAGGTAGCGAAATTCCTTGTCGG
Source organism: Rhizobium sp. R339 (assembly GCF_002211395.1). NCBI lineage: Bacteria > Pseudomonadati > Pseudomonadota > Alphaproteobacteria > Hyphomicrobiales > Rhizobiaceae > Rhizobium > Rhizobium sp. R339. The sequence continues at coordinate 1,423 of NZ_LOKV01000020.1, read as the reverse complement.
GTAAGTTCCGACCTGCACGAATGGCGTAACGACTTCCCCGCTGTCTCCAACATAGACTCAGTGAAATTGAATTCCCCGTGAAGATGCGGGGTTCCTGCGGTCAGACGGAAAGACCCCGTGCACCTTTACTATAGCTTTACACTGGCATTCGTGTCGGCATGTGTAGGATAGGTGGTAGGCTTTGAAGCGGGGACGCCAGTTTCCGTGGAGCCATCCTTGAAATACCACCCTTATCGTCATGGATGTCTAACCGCGGCCCGTCATCCGGGTCCGGGACAGTGTATGGTGGGTAGTTTGACTGGGGCGGTCGCCTCCGAAAGAGTAACGGAGGCGCGCGATGGTGGGCTCAGACCGGTCGGAAATCGGTCGTCGAGTGCAATGGCATAAGCCCGCCTGACTGCGAGACTGACAAGTCGAGCAGAGACGAAAGTCGGTCATAGTGATCCGGTGGTCCCGCGTGGAAGGGCCATCGCTCAACGGATAAAAGGTACGCCGGGGATAACAGGCTGATGACCCCCAAGAGTCCATATCGACGGGGTTGTTTGGCACCTCGATGTCGGCTCATCGCATCCTGGGGCTGGAGCAGGTCCCAAGGGTTTGGCTGTTCGCCAATTAAAGCGGTACGTGAGCTGGGTTCAGAACGTCGTGAGACAGTTCGGTCCCTATCTGCCGTGGGTGTAGGAATATTGACAGGATCTGTCCCTAGTACGAGAGGACCGGGATGGACATATCTCTGGTGGACCTGTTGTCCTGCCAAGGGCATAGCAGGGTAGCTATATATGGACGGGATAACCGCTGAAGGCATCTAAGCGGGAAACCCACCTGAAAACGAGTGTTCCCTATCAGAGCCGTGGAAGACGACCACGTTGATAGGCCGGGTGTGGAAGTGCGGCAACGCATGAAGCTTACCGGTACTAATAGCTCGATCGGCTTGATCGTTCTCATTGTTCATGCTCATCTCAGGGCGACCGCAAAGCGGTCGTCCCGACAGAGCAAAGGCGTCAGCCTTTGCGACGGGCCCGGCAAACACGCTAGTGTTTGTCCGGTTTGAGCCTTCGACGTGTTTAAACAAGCAGGCCTTCGGCCTGCGCCAGCTTCTCAAATCAAAAAGTTGCGCTTTGCCGACCTGGTGGTTATGGCGGGGTGGCTGCACCCGTTCCCTTTCCGAACACGGCCGTGAAACGCCCCTGCGCCCATGGTACTTCGTCTTAAGACGCGGGAGAGTAGGTCGCTGCCAGGTCTGCAAAACGCAACTTCTTCAGAAATCTTCTCATTCACAAATCTCTACGGCCAAAGCCGATACAAAAGGGTCGCAAAAGCGGCCCTTTCTGCTGTAAAATAATATCGCGGGGTGGAGCAGCCCGGTAGCTCGTCAGGCTCATAACCTGAAGGCCGCAGGTTCAAATCCTGCCCCCGCAACCAA
>NZ_LOKV01000019.1:0-8731 GCF_002211395.1 Rhizobium sp. R339 | reverse complement strand
TCGGCGAGGGGGGCAGCGTCGCGCGCGGTCAGGAGATCCTGGAGATCGAGACCACGAAAGTGACGAATGTGCTGGAAGCCTCCGCCAGCGGTACGCTGAGGCAGATTGTTCTGGCCGAAGGCACGACCGCCCCGGTCGGTGCGCTGGCCGGCGTGATTGCCGACGAGAGCGCCACGCAAGACGAGATCGACGCCTTCATCCAGAGCTATGCCGATCGCATCGGCCGCGGCGAAGAGGGCGAGGGGGGGCTATCTCTCCCACGCAAGGTCACGGTCCCGGGCGGTTGGCTGAACCTGCTGGAAGCCGGTGAGCCGAGCGACGACACGGTGCTCTTCCTGCACGGGTTCGGCGGAGATCTGACGACCTGGCTCTTCAACCAGCCGGTGCTGGCCGAAACGATGCGGACGATCGCAGTCGATCTTCCCGGTCACGGCGATTCCTCGCCGGTGGCGGGCAGCAATGTCGTTGACGAGATTGCCACAGCGATCGAGGAGGCGCTCACCCCGATTGCTTCCGGAAGGATCCATCTGGTCGCGCACTCTTTCGGCGGTGCCGTTGCTGCGGCTCTGGCGGCACGTCTGCCGTCGCGCCTCGGATCGTTGACGCTGATCGCACCGATTGGCCTGAGCAAGGAGATGAGCCGGGACTTCCTTACCGACTTCATCGCCGCCGAGCGCCGGCGCCCGCTGCAGGCTGTCCTGGAGCGGCTGTTTGCCGATCCGTCCAAGATCACCAACGACATGGTCGAGGGCACGCTGCGCTTCAAGCGGCTGGAAGGTGTTCCGGAGGCGCTTTCGGCCATTGCGGACGCCATTGCCGGCGACGGCGGTCAGAAGCAATCGATCGGCGCAGCGCTGAGCGGCCTGTCATGCCCGGTGACGCTGATCTGGGGTGACCAGGACCAGATCGTGCCGGTGCCGCAACAAGGCAAGATCCCCGCCAACGCAACCTTCGTCAACATCCCCGGGGCCGGCCACATGCCGCAGATGGAAGCCGCAGCCATCGTCAACAACGAGATCACCAAAACTATCGCCAAGGCCGGCACTTAACTGAGCCACTTAACCGTATCTGAAATCTCCAACGCTGAGAGCAATATCATGAAAGACTACGCGAATAAGGTTGTCATCATCACGGGAGCGGGATCCGGCATGGGGCGAGCCATGGTCGGGGAATTCGTCTCCCGAGGTGCGCGGGTGGCTGCAATGGACATTAATTTGGAGCGCGCGAAAGAAACGGTCGACAGGCTGAGCGATCCATCGATGGCATTTGCGCTTCAGGTGGATGTCAGCGACCAAGACAGCGCCAAGCGAGGCGTAGACGCGGTCATCGCTCGTTGGGGGCGCGTCGATCTCCTTTGCAATAATGCCGGTATTCTTGATGGTCATGCGACGGCTCACGAGGTCAGTCTCGCCGAGTGGAACAGGGTCTTGGCAGTCAATCTGACTGGTCCGTTTCTGATGGCCCGCGCAGTCATTCCCCAGATGCTGGCGCAGGGAAAGGGAGCAATTATCAACACCTCTTCAACGTCAGGGTTCAGCGCGGCCGGAGGTGGTTCTGCCTATACCGCCTCCAAGCATGGCGTAATCGGTCTCACTCGTCAGCTGACGTTTGAATATGGAGCGCGCGGAATCCGGGTTAATTCCATTTGCCCGGGGGCAACCGCAACGCCTCTGGCATTGCCGGAGAATAATGCCGCCTCGCCCGACATGGATCTCGCGATCAGCAAAGTGCCTGCGAGACGCTGGTGCCAGCCGGAGGAGATCGCAAAGCTTGCTGCGTTTCTGGGAAGCGACGATGCTGACTATGTTCACGGAAGCGATTATGTCATGGACGGAGGGTGGCTGACCGCTGCGCGTGATCCATTTTGATCTGATGGGAATGAAGCGAATGGAAAAGGGTGTCGTCGTGCAAGAGTTCGGGGGCAGACCGATATCTATCTCTGCTCTTGGAAAAAGTGGTCGCCGCTCCGGACTGGAAATTCGATGACCCTCCCCACATCACTATGCGAGGCTCGGAACCGCTTCAAACGGCATCTGGACGGTTGTGACTGGTCAGAACTTACCGCCGGACGAAAGAGAATCCTCGAGGTTTTCTTGAGGCTTGCGAGCATCGAAGGTTATTCGGCTGTCACGATGCGAACTCTCGCAAAGGAGGCAAACGTCAAGGCAGCAAGCATCTATTTCCATTTTCCCGGCGGTCGCAGTGAAATTGTCGCTCAGTCGCTCCGTTGGCATTACTCGAACTGGGGATACAGTATCCTGGAGGCCATCGATAAGGCCTCCGAACCCGAGCAATTTTGGGATGTATTGGTGTCGGCTGTCGCACGGTGCCAGATAAGCATCCCGGCAAGCGACCTTTGGGATCTCTTGGTGCGGATGGATCGGGCTGGCGGGTTTTTGGAAACGGAATTCCGACGGGAGATCGATCATTGGCTTGATCTTTGTGCCGACCTTTTCCAGGCGAGCGCTGCCGCAATCGGCTACGCGGTTGATCGCGGCAGGATCAACATGATCATGTCAATGCTCGATGCCGGCAGCAATTGGAGCGAATGGAGTGGTGATGCCGCGGACCTGGATGCGATAGCCGAACAGGCCATCATCGTCTCGCGCGCCATCCTGTCGGCGCCTATGGGCAGCTTGAGACGTACGGCTGCGCCGGACGAAATGGCAATCAAGTATAGCCGCTAAGAGCGGCTATACTCAGCTTCTCAATTGACACGCTCAATGACAGCTTCAACCTCAACCGTCATCCCGAAGGGAACATGCGGCTCTCGTCCGCAAGAGAACTCGCAGTTGAATACATTCGCCCGATCGCCTGTCGCCGACGTGCATCGACCACCTGCTTATTTCAGCTGACGCCAATCGCCACTGTCGCCCTTCCAGCCAATCACGCGGCCCGCCAGCCGCTCGAGTGTGTTCCTAAAAGTCGTTACCAGTCCCGCCCATTCGGCCGCGGCGATGCCATCGACCGCCGGTTCTGGTCCCATAAACATGCCGTCTACGCCACCGAAGGAGACGCATTGTTCGATGCATCTGCGTTCGAGATCGCCATCATGAAAAATGGAGGGTTTCTCAAGCAGCGCCGAGAGAGCGGCGATCAGACCGGTCGCGCCCCAGTTGGACACGTTTGACACGATCAAATGATCAGCGGCGGTCGCAGCCGCAACTCCTCCGCGCCCCGGATGACCGCTGTCCTTTGCCTTCGGAGAAAAGCTCTTAAGTTCCTCGCCAATGACGCCCATACCGAGTTCGTTGCCGCCATCGCCGATCGCGAGAAACGGTATTTTTTCGGCTTTCGCACGCAGGAAGAACTGATCGAGATCGGCGACCATTCCGTCCAGAGGACGGCCGCCGAGACCGTGGTACAAGCCGCGATCGTTCCGGCCAGGCCGTTCGATGGCGATGACGAGCGACGGTTTGGTGATGTCGAGAAGCGCATCGGTGATCGTCTGGCAGCCAGTTGCGTCCTTTGGTACGGCGCGGATGTAGACCGGACGGACGAAGTCGACCGGTTTGATGATGCCGTCATCGGGAAAGGGAAGGGGGGCCAAACCTGCGCCCCGGCAGGTGCCGATGGTCATCTCGACCCAATCGTTGTCGGTCAAGATTATCGTTTCGACGCCGAGGCCCAGAAAAAGGGCGCGTGCCAATAGGGCTGCGCCAACAGGGCCATCCGTTTCGGGTACGCCCGCGCCTTCAGGAAAACCGGTCGCGATGATCACGGGACCGCGATGCTCGCGAACGCGATCACAAATGATCTTGGCGCCCGCCATGCAGGCAGGCCCCGGTTGGCGTGCCTGCAGCGCCTGGTAGATCTTGCCGATCAGACCGACACCGGTCAGGTCAAGTGTCATGAAGTCTTCGATGGTTTGGGCGATGTTCCTGCCCTTTGCACTTTCCAAATCAAGCATGATGGGTCCCTCAATCCTGAGCGCCGATGATGTTTGCAAATTTGCCCGCATCCACATTGCCTCCGCTCAGGAGGACGGCGACGCTCTTGCCGGCAACGCTGACCTTGCCTGCCAGGATGGCAGCTAGAGCCAGGATTGAAGCGTGCCGCCCACTTAATGTGAAATTATATTATTGCATCGGTTGGGATAACGGAAACGAATGACTGCTCATCACGTCCCGTGACATCGCGCGTGAGCATAGCTGTCGGCAGTCGCTTCAGCGATCCGTGCGAGCTCGCCGAGGATATCTCCGCCGACGCCGAGCGGGTAAAATGCATAGAAGCTTAACGGCGGCAGGACGATGTCGGTTGAAAGCTTTTTGAGATCATGGTTCTGCGTATCGGCTCGCAAGGAACCTTCTGCTACGAGCGCGATGCCAACGCCGTCGAGCGCCATCTTTTCGATCGTGGAGATCGACGAATTAGTGAAAATACGCGGCGGCCGGTCGGTGTTGCGAAACAGCATGTCGCGCAGATATTCATATGGATAGGTGTTTCGGGGATAGGTCAGTATCGGAAAGCCAGCAGCATTCGCGTAGGTGAGTGCCTCACCCTCGAAAAGCCCGGGTTTCGCATAGAAATGCAGCGGGAAGTCGTTGAGCTTTCGCTGCGTGAAACCATCCACGATAGAGGGCCCAAGCGCGAGGGCCATGTCGATTTCGCCTTCTTGTAAAGCCCGCAGCATAGGGGGCGTCACATCGACGGTGATGTCGAAATCGATGTTCGAAAACTCACGCGAACATTGTTCGAGAAACGTGGCGAGCCATGTCTGCACGATTGTTTCAGAAACGCCAAGCCGAACGCGACGTTGAGTTTTCTTGTTAAGCGCGAGATCCTTCTCCATCCTGGAAACTTGTCGCAGCACCACTTCCGCGTGGCCATAGAGAACTCGTCCGACATTTGTCAGCGTGATCGGCTTGCTCGATCTGTTGATGAGCGGCTCGCCGACCAGATTTTCCAGCGCGCTTATCCGTTGCGAGACGCCCGGCTGCGTGGTGTTCAGTTTTTCCGCGGCCCGTGAGAAGCTGTGAAGATGGGCGGCCCAATAGAAGACCTCCAAACTGCGTAGGCTAAACATAATCCAGCTCCATCAGAGAAATGTTATCGTTGACATCCGTGCAGAATCTGATTGACTGACACGAATGGCATCAGCTGCTCAGAGATTTCCCCAAAATGTAAACGTTAACATTGCGCCCGTCAAATGGGTCGTCCGCTTTCGGCCCCGCGGGGCTTCCTCCCAGAGATATCGAACACGTGAAGGAGTATGCGATGAGTTTGGCCGTTGGAGTGATTGGCGCCGGCGTCATGGGGTCGGAGCACGCCCGCATTTTGAAGGAAGCGACGCCTGGAGCGCATCTATCCGCCGTTTGCGACGCTGACGAGGCGCGCGCGCGGAAGGCCGCAGGTGACGTGTGGGTGACAGCGGATGCGCTTGACCTTATCCGCTCCGACCGGACAGATGCTGTTGTCATCGCCGCGCCAGACGCTACCCATGCTGGTCTCGTCCTGGCCTGCATCGAAGAAGGCAAGCCGGTGCTTTGCGAAAAGCCGCTGGCAACGACGGCCGCGGAAGCCCGGAGCGTCGTCGAAGCGGAGATCAAGGCTTCGCGCCGGCTGGTTCAGGTGGGTTACATGCGCCGTTTCGATCCGGCTTATGTCGAAATGAAGCGGCTGAAGGATGATGGCGTGATCGGCTCGCCCGTCATCCTGCACAATGTGCACCGCAATCCGGTTGTGCCCACCTGGTTCGCCGGGCCGATGTCGGTGACGAACGCTTTCGTCCACGAAATCGACGCGAGCCGCTGGTTGCTGGGCTCCGAGATGGTTTCTGCTCATGTGCGCTCGGTCGGCGCTGGCGATCCACTGCTGATCACGATGGAGACCGACAGGGGAGAACTCGTCTCAACTGAAGTGTTCATGAACTGCGGATATGGCTACGACGTCCATGCGGAACTTGTCGGCCAGAAGGGGACGTTGCAGACGATCACGCCGCGTCTGGTAACCGCAAATGTCGCCGGTTTTGCGAGAGGCACATATCCCGACAATTGGATTCCGCGTTTTCGGAACGCCTACATTGCTCAGCTTGATCATTGGGTCAAAAGCATACGCGATCAGGTTCCGGGAGAGGGGGCGAGTGCCTGGGACGGCTATTTGACGACGAAGATAGCTGAGGACATCGTTGCTGCCATGGCAAGTGGCGTTGACGCAAGAATGGTCCCGGAAGCAGCTCCGGCGCTCTATCGCTGACATTTGCCGATTAAACAACAGGTGCGAAATGCTGACGCCAATACGATATGCTGTGGTCGGGGCCGGATGGATCTCCCAGGAGGCATTCCTGCCTGCGGTTCCGCAAACGGGCAATTCTCGCGTCACTGCGATCATCTCCGGCAATCGGGAAGGTGCGACCCAACTTGCGGCGTTTTTCGGTATCGACCATGTATGCGACTATCGAGACTTCGACCCGCTGCTCCGGCAGGATGTCGTCGATGCCGTTTACATCGCGGTGCCCAATCCCATGCACCATGACTTCGCCGTGCGCGCCGCCAACGCCGGCAAGCATGTGATGGTCGAAAAGCCGATCGCCACTTCTGAGAAAGAGGCGATCGCGATGATTGACGCAGCTGCACGAAACGACGTGCTTTTAATGACGAGTTATAGGCTTCACAACGACCCGGCGACATTAACAGCACTCGATATTGTCCGCGCCCGCAAGATCGGAGAGCCGCTCGCCTTTTCTGCGTCATTCGGCTTTCAGTCTGAGACCGGCAATCATCGTTTGAAGAGCGAGTTCTGGGGTGGGCCGCTTCAGGACATCGGGATTTATTGCATCAATGCGGCCAGACACGTCTTTGAGGCGGAGCCGGTCGAAGTGTTTGCGATGGCAGCAAGACCGCAGAACGACCAGCGTTTCACGGAAGTCGACGCCAGCATAGCCGTCACATTACGCTTCTCGCAAAACCGGCTGGCACAATTCTTCTGTAGTTTCGGCGTTTTTGATGTCGACACCTATCGTATCGCTGGAACCGAGGGTGAATTGATCATGGAAAACGGTTTCCGTTTCGACACCCCTTCGCGGCTCATCGTGAAGACGAAGCGCAATATCGACAACATCTCCTATGGCATTCACGACCAATTCGCCGGTCAGATCCAATATTTCTCACAATGCATCCTCACGGGAACGCGTCCGGAACCGGACGGCGAGGAGGGATTGGCGGATCTTAAAGTTCTCATCGCAATCGAGCAATCGATGCGCACGGACGCCCCACAGCCGGTTTCCAGCCCTTCGAGACCCGGACATCCAGATTTGTCTATGGTGAGGCGACTGCCCGCGACAACAAGACGGCTTCTCCTCTGACGGATGCGCTGAGCGGTGCGAAACCCGTTTGCAATCGTTGACGGGCTGCGTTCCAGCTGGTCAAATGGCCAGACGGTACGCTGATACGCATTGCCGTTGCACTGTCAGATGTTGAACGAGCAATTTAGAGATGAAGAAGCCACCGACTGTACGGGATGTTGCGCGCCTTTCGGGCGTGTCGACGGCAACCGTTTCGCGGTATTTTAGCGGCAAGGCCGCCGCAATAGCGCCTGACACGTTGGAAAGCGTTCGCAACGCCGCTGAAGCGCTCGGCTATACACCCTCGGAAATTGGGCGCTCGCTGCGGCTTTCCAGGAGCCGCGTGGTGGTAATGCTCGTTCCGGATGCAACGAATCATTTTACCGCAGACGTCGCGGCATCTGTCGAAAGAGCCCTCAAAGAGTACGGATTGTCGATGGTTCTGGCGAATGCCGCTGAAGATCCGAAACAACAGGACCGCCTGCTGACGGATGCTCTCGGGCTGCGGGCGAGGGCTATCATCCTTCAGGGCGCGATCGACACGCCGCAACTGCGGGAGATGGCCGGACGGCAGAATAATCTCATCTTCGTCAACCGGCGCCCGGCAGAGGGCGTATCGGCGCCTTATGTCGGCATCGACAACTATGCCGCCGGCCATGATGTCGGGCGCTATTTCCGGGAACGAGAATACGAAAATTGCGTCGCGATTTCCGGCCCGCGGGAATTTTCAGGAAGCAGCGAGCGTCTTCAGGGATTTCTCGACGGACTCGGACGTCAGACGACCGTGCGACATTTCGAAACGGCCTTCACAATGGAAGGCGGCTACGAAGTGGGTCGGGAATTGTTCTCTCAGGAGCGAACCCGCTTCTCCGTGTTCTGCGGAAATGACATGATCGCCTATGGCGTTCACCGTGCCGCAGTCGAGCGGCAGATGCGATTTCCCGACGACCTAGCGCTCTTTGGCTTTGACGACAACCGATTGAATGAGTGGCTTGCGCCTTGGCTTTCCACCGTTAAGGTTCCCGCCTTCGATTATGGGCCGGCGATCGCAAGCCTCGTCTGCGAGCCGCGCGATCCCTCCGAAGACGCAGCAAATATCATTTTGCCCTTCGAACTCAAGCTGCGCGACTCCGCGTAAATTTCCGATAATGCAAGCCTGAGCCTTTGCGGAGCGTGAGCAACGCCCTTGGCGTGCTTCGCTTTTGTGTTTTCGCTCGCCGCTCTTGTCGCCCTGGGACTTCTTCGTTCACATTTCCAATGTAATCGTTGACATTGGGATTTTCTCGTGTTGTATACGTTAACATTACAGTTTCTTGACGGGCCGGACAGATGTCCGGTCCTTGGGTTTGATCAGGTGCGGGACGCGTTCCGGGCCATATGGAGGCTTTTGCGGTGAAGAAGTTGAACGTTGCGCTTATCGGGACAGGCTTCATGGGGAAGGCGCACTCG
>NZ_LOKV01000018.1:0-11137 GCF_002211395.1 Rhizobium sp. R339 | reverse complement strand
TCGGCGAGGGGGGCAGCGTCGCGCGCGGTCAGGAGATCCTGGAGATCGAGACCACGAAAGTGACGAATGTGCTGGAAGCCTCCGCCAGCGGTACGCTGAGGCAGATTGTTCTGGCCGAAGGCACGACGGCCCCGGTCGGTGCGCTGGCCGGCGTGATTGCCGACGAGAGCGCCACGCAAGACGAGATCGACGCCTTCATCCAGAGCTATGCCGATCGGATCGGCCGCGGCGAAGACGGCGAGGGGGGGCTATCTCTCCCACGCAAGGTCACGGTCCCGGGCGGTTGGCTGAACCTGCTGGAAGCTGGTGAGCCGAGCGACGACACCGTGCTCTTCCTGCACGGCTTCGGCGGAGATCTGACGACCTGGCTCTTCAACCAGCCGGTGCTGGCCGAAACGATGCGGACGATCGCAGTCGATCTTCCCGGTCACGGCGATTCCTCGCCCGTGGCGGGCAGCAATGTCGTTGACGAGATTGCCACAGCGATCGAGGAGGCACTCACCCCGATTGCTTCCGGAAGGATCCATCTGGTCGCGCATTCTTTCGGCGGTGCCGTTGCTGCGGCTCTGGCGGCACGTCTGCCGTCGCGCCTCGGATCGTTGACGCTGATCGCACCGATTGGCCTGAGCAAGGAGATGAGCCGGGACTTCCTTACCGACTTCATCGCCGCCGAGCGCCGGCGCCCGCTGCAGGCTGTCCTGGAGCGGCTGTTTGCCGATCCGTCCAAGATCACCAACGACATGGTCGAGGGCACGCTGCGCTTCAAGCGGCTGGAAGGTGTTCCGGAGGCGCTTTCGGCCATTGCGGACGCCATTGCCGGCGACGGCGGCCAGAAGCAATCGATCGGCGCAGCGCTGAGCGGCCTGTCATGCCCGGTGACGCTGATCTGGGGTGACCAGGACCAGATCGTGCCGGTGCCACAGCAAGGCGAGATCCCCGCCAACGCCACCTTCGTCAACATCCCCGGGGCCGGCCACATGCCGCAGATGGAAGCCGCAGCCATCGTCAACAACGAGATCACCAAAACTATCGCCAAGGCCGGGGCCTGAAGGCCGCAAGCGCAATCGGCCATTATCGAGCAACAGGAAAGGAAATGCGATGTCAGGGCGTCTTTCAGGAAAACGGGTTTTGCTCACCGGTGGGGTCGCAAACATCGGCCTTGCGATCCTTGAGCAGTTCATTGCGGAAGGGGCGACCGTCAGCGTCGTGGATATCGACGCCGAGCGGGGTGCGGCCGTCGAGAAGCGCTTCGGCAGCGCGGTGAAGTTCATACGCGCCGACCTCACGCAGGAATCAGAGATCAAGGCGGCAATCTCTCAAGCGGCCGAATGGATGAAGGGCATCGATACGCTATGCCTCAACGCTGGCATCCAGCTTTCCGGCAGGTTGGAGGATTTCAGCACCGGCGACTGGGATAAGGTCTTCGCGATCAATGTCAGGGCGAATTTCATCTTTGTTCGTGAGTCCGTGCAGGAGCTTCGGAAGTCCGGCAAGGCTTCCGTGGTGCTGATGTCGTCCCTCGCAGGCAAGCGCGGTGCTGCCGGTCTTCTCGCCTATTCATCATCCAAGGCCGCAGTGATCGGCCTGACGACGACGCTGGCGATTGAGCTGGCGCGCGACGGCATTCGCGTCAATGCCGTATGCCCGGGCTGGATCGACACGCCTTTCAACCAGCCGGTCATCGACTTCATCGGCGGGCGCGAAAAGCAGGAAGCACTTGTTCCCCTGGTCATTCCGCTCGGCCGGCAGGCGCGGCCCGACGAAGTCGCTCCCCTGTTCGTGTTCCTGGCATCCGATGAGTCCTCCTATGTGACCGCGCAGGCGATCAACGTGGATGGGGGGATCTACAATTAAGCATGAACCAGCGTGCTGCGGTCGGTCTCTTCGCCAGACAGCAGCACACAACATTGCTTTCCAATAGGCTCAGATCGAGGAACCACGATGGTCAGAATTATAACGCATGAAGAAGCCTTGAATGCCATTGCCGCGGGCGCTGCGAAAGTCAGGGAGATCAAACAGCCCTCGTCCCTGGCAATTGTAGATCTCGGCGGCAACCTTCTCGCTTTTCTACGGGTCGACGACGCCGCACTTTCAACGGTGCAGATTGCTCAGAACAAGGCCTGGACTTCGCTTGCTCTGCGCTCGCCTTCCGGTCAGTGGATGGAGGCGGTTCAGCCGAATGCTCCGCTTTATGGCCTGGAATCGGTCGGCGCGCGACCGTTCGTGGTCTTCGGCGGCGGCCTGCCGATCACTCGCGACGGCAAGGTCGTCGGCGCCGTGGGCGTTTCGGGCGGCCCGGTAGACGACGATCTCGCGATTGCCGAAGCAATGCTGGCGGCTCTCGGCTAGGGGAAACATGTCTGCGACCTTCACGGCGCAAAATCGGGTTAAAGGGTGACAAGGATGTCAGAACATATCGTTCGACTTGAGTGGGAAGCCGTCCCACACGAACAACAAAAGAAGACGTACAGCCGTGACCACAAGGCGATCATCAGCCCAACGGTTACCATTCCAGTCTCTGCCGCCGCCGAATATCTCGGTAACGCGTCTCTGGCAGATCCGGAACAATTGCTGGTGAACGCCTTGGCGAGCTGCCATATGCTGTACTTCCTCGCCATATGCGAAGGCAGCGGCTATGCAGTGACCGCTTATCAGGACGAGGCTTCCGGAAGGGTGTCGAAGAGCCCCGAGGGCGGCATGTGGGTCTCCGACATCGCTCTGCGTCCCAAGGCGATCTTCGGCGGCGAAAAGCAACCCGATCGCGAGACGCTCCGGCGCCTCCACGATCGGGCGCACAAGGGATGCTTCATCGCAAATTCGATCAAGTGCCACGTATCCATTGAGATTCAGTGATCTGGAGGTCAAAATGAAGAACAAACTTGTTGTGGTGGCGACCATCGTCGCTCATGAAGGTAAGGAAGATGCGGTGAGGGACGCGCTGCAGACGCTCGTTCCCGTCGCAAAAACAGAGCCTGGCTTCGTCCAGTATGATCTCCACCAGTCGAATGATCGGCCCGGCGAGTTCCTATTCTACGAGATCTGGGACGATGAGAAGGCGCTCGATGTCCACAACAACACGGACGCGATGAAAGCCTTCGGCGCCAAGCATGGCCATCTGTTCAAATCGGTCGTGCTTGAGAAATATAGCCGAATTTCCTGATACGTGGCTCGGCTGGCCGGCGGCATCGCCGGCCAGCTTTTAGCGGGCGACGTGCTTGCTTCCAGCAGCGCCGTTGTTCGCCACTGCCTGTGCAAGTTTGGCAACCACACCGCTCAGTGGCATATCCGGGCGAGGGATGAAGCTTGCTGTGAATGACAGGACGGGCAAGGTCTCTTCATGGGCCAGCAGGCGCAGACGGCCACTCTCAAGGTGTTCGAGCGCAACTTCCTTTGGAATTGCTGCAATTCCCAGGCCATCGAGCGCCATGCGAATAATCGATGACAGTGATGAGTTCGCGAATAGACGGACACCTGTGACACCGGCCCTGCGAAAGATTTCTTTCAGTTCCGAGTGGGGTCGTGTGTGGCGGGCAAAAGTGATGATTGGATATTCGGCGAGCTTTCTAAGGCTCATGCTGGCGCCAATCTCGGGAAAGTCTGAACGGGCGACGAAGTCCAGCGGGTAGCTGCAAAGATGAATGTTCGTCACGTGCCCGGCAGTGATCGGGCCCATCAACAGCGCCACATCGATCGCATTATTGAGCAGTGCATCGGCGAGGCCCGCCGAAGCGTCGACGTCGATCGCCAGCGTTATTCCAGGATATTCGACGCTGAGCCGCTTTAGAAGTTCGGGTAGCCACGTGTGAACAATGGTGTCGGAAACGCCAAGATGCAAATTGCCGCGCAGGGCGCTATCGCCAGCGATCGCCGAGACAAGCTCCACGCGGAGCGCGATCATTTGCTCGACATATCGTAAAAGGTCACGCCCTTTGGCCGTCAGATGACTGCCGTGCTTGTTGCGATCGAATAGCCTGACATTCAGATCCTGCTCAAGCTGGGCTATTCGTGCCGATACCGCCGGTTGCGTGGTGTGGAGCTTCTCTGCGGCACGGTTAAAACCGCCGGTCTGTGCGACAAAGTAAAAAGTCTCCAAGGTACGAAGATCAATCATGCCGTTCCCCAGTGCGGTGCGCCGGCGCAGAGAGCACAGGACGATAACAGATCCTTCGTGTCTACGGGCAGGCGCGCCCGTGAGGCGAGCCCGATTGCGCTGTCACAAATCTGGTGCAGAAAAACGAAACTTTCCAGTGATTAGATCATCGTCGGGGATATCGGTGAGCAGCATGCATCCCGGTGAGTGGGTGATCGCGATCGGTGGCTTTGCGTTAGCCAGGGCCACCTGCGGCGTGACACCGCACGCCCAGAAGACTGGAACCTCTCCTTCTCTGATTGGTACCGGATCGCCGTAATCAGGATTGGTTATGTCTGCGATTCCGATCGCTGACGGATCACCGAAATGAACCGGCGCACCGTGAACCTGCGGCATCCGAGAGGTAATCTCGATTGCGCGAATGGCCTCCGCAGGCTTCATCGGACGCATCGACGCGACATACTGGCCCGAAAAGCGCCCTGCCGATACGCATTGGATATCGGTCTTATACATCGGCACGTTTGTGCCGAGTTCAATGTGGCGGACATTAAGACCGGCACCCAGCAGCGCCCATTCAAACGAGAATGAGCATCCGATCAGGAAAGATACGAAGTCGTCCTGCCAGACACTTGTAATGTTCTCCACTTCCCCGACCAAATTTCCGTTGCGGAAGATCCGGTAGCTCGGCACGTCGGTACGGATATCGATGTCTCGTCCGGCACCAGGTAGCGACGGATCACCCGGCCGACCCACCGCCAACAGCGGGCAGGGTTTGGGATTTGCAAGGCAGAAATTCAAGAAATCCTTCGCCCATTCTCTTGGTAGGATGACAAGATTGCCTTGTGCAAACCCTCTGGCCATTCCCGAGGTCTGGCCGCTGATAGTACCGGATCTTGCACCTGCACGAATGGCTTCTGGCGGGTGCTCCGCAGCGCTATTTGAAGATAGCAACACCAATTGTTTCCTCGACGATCAACAATGTCTCGGTTTTTATTGGCTCGTCAGTCGCAGGCGTCAAATTATGAATTTGAATGTTCGGTGATCGATTTTCTTTATCGAACCTGCGTTAGATCGCGCGCCGCCTGGTGATCAGCATTCTTTATTACAGGTTATCGTGAATTGCGATTTGACCGTCGGATGCAAGAGCGGGAGGATGATGAGGCTGAACGGTAGGAGGCCCGTCAGCAAACGCCTGCCGGACGAGAGGACGTTCGGGCAGTCAAAAAGCATCCCCATTCATATTCGCTGGGCCCAAAACATGGCCGGCAACGACATTTGGATCATGAACCGAACTGTCGTTAGTTAGGCTAGATTTGAAGGCTCCCTGGACCAATGACAAAAAGGGAACTCGTAAAATGACCAGAGATTCGACACGCTTTACCGCCAGCCGTCGCCAGGTTTTGAAAATTGGTAGTGGGCTCGCCGCCGCAGGTTTATTTACCCCCTTCCTCGCCTCCGCCACCCGTGCGGAAGAGGAGCCGATCACGCTTCTGACTTGGGAAAGTTACGACGAGCCGGAGTGGATCGCCGAATGGGAGAAAGCAAACGGCACGAAGATCAAGCCGGTCATCATTTCTTCGCTCGATGAGGTTTTTGCGCAGCTTCAGTCCGGTGCGGTAAAGCCGGATGTGGTCTATTCAGAGGCCTCAACAGCCGGCCGCCTCAAGAAGGCCGGCCAGATCGCCCCGTTCGATCTATCGAAGGTCCCCAATGTCGCCAACATTCTTCCCGGACTGAACTGGAAGGATCCGCTTTCGGTCGATGATACGCTGATGGGCATTCCGCTGCATTGGGGTACCCAGCCGCTTCAATATAATGCTGACGTTATCAAGGAAGCTCCGACGAGCTGGGCCGCCCTTTGGGATAAGAAGTATCAGGGAAAGGTCACCATCTTCGATGACGCGACCGTCACAATCCCGATGATTGCTCTCTACGTCGGGGCGAAGGATCCGTTCAAACTCAGCGAGGACGAGTTTGGCGCGGTTACGAAGGCACTTCGCGAATTGCGTCAGCAGGTTCGCGTCGTCACGCGTGGCTTCGACGATGCGGCAAACGTATATGCTTCGGGCGAGGCGCTTCTCGGTTACTGCCACAACGTCACAGTCGTGAATACGCTGAAAAAGAAGGGCCTGAACGCGAAGTACTCGCTTCCGAAAGAGGGAACCCCTTCCTGGATCGAGGGAACTTATGTCACGCCCAAGGGACAGCGGGATATCGTCTACAAGTTCCTGAATGACACGATGTCCGTCGAGTGGCAGGCGCGGTTCATGAAATTCTCCGGCAGCAATGGCGTTCTGACGCCAGAGGCGGCACGCAAGGCCGGCCTCACCGAAGAGGAGCTCAAGAACACGAACATCCTCGATTCCGAGGATCCCGCGTTCAAAAGCAACCTGGTGTTTTTCCGAGAACCGGAAGATGTCGAGCGGCGCATCCAGATCTGGAATGACTTCCTCGCTGGTACGCTTTGAGCCGATACGCGAACGCGGAGAAGACAGATGGGTACCTCCCAGACAACGGTGCTTTCGCTTGAAGGCGTGTCGAAAACCTATGAAGGCGCAAACAAGCCTGCGCTCGACGACGTTTCCTTTGCCGTAAGAAGCGGAGAATTCTTCTCAATTCTCGGTCCGAGCGGTTCTGGAAAGACAACCATCTTGCGAACAGTTGCAGGGTTCGAGCATCCGGACCGGGGTGCGATTACGATGTCGGGGCATGCCATGAACGGCGTCCCTGCGTTCAAGCGCGACGTACGCACTGTCTTTCAAAGCTACGCTCTTTTCCCGCACCTCACGGTGCGGGAAAATGTTGAATACCCACTACGGATGCGTGGCGATGCGAAATCCGGCCGATCTGCTGCGGCGATGGAAGCTCTGTCACTCGTCGAGATGTCTGGGTTTGCCGACAGGCTTCCACATCAGCTGTCAGGGGGGCAGAGGCAAAGGGCGGCTTTGGCAAGATCAATCGTCTCAAGGCCGAAGCTGCTGCTTCTCGACGAACCCCTCGCTGCGCTGGATCTGCGGCTTCGTCAGCAGATGCAGCACACGCTCGTGGCTCTGCAAAAGGAACTCGGTATCGCATTCATGTATGTGACACACGACCAGGGCGAAGCGTTGTCGATGTCGGATCGCGTGGTCGTGCTCAACGAAGGAAAGATCGCGCAGCTCGCGACACCGCGCGAGATCTATTTCGCGCCGAACAATGAATTCGTTTCCCGATTTGTCGGCCGGTCCAATCTCATCCCGGTGACATTTGAAGCCGCTGGAAATGGTGCGGTCGCGCACGTCGAGAATGTGACGCTGCCGGGTCTCGTTGCTTCACGCTGCGGCGCGGCGCGTATGGCAATCCGCTATGAGGCCGTTCGGCTCAGTGAAAACGTTGCTACGCCATCTCCAGGTACGCTTCATGGAACCGTTGAAGACGTTTTGTTCATGGGAACGAGCTGCGAGGTCAACGTTCGCTGTGGTGCGATAAACGTCATCGGCTTAGTGCCTGCAGCTCACAATTCATCGCTGGAAGTCGGACAGCCGGTGCAGGTCAACTTTGATCTGCAGAATACGCAGGTGTTCTATGACTGATAATGTCGCACCCACCCTCACGAAACCTTTGCAGGCTTCACCGCTGGGCTTCAGGATCAGTCTCAATCTGGCAAGCGTGCCGGTCCTTGCCTGGTTGCTCCTGATCGTTGTCTTGCCGAACGTGCTATTGATCGGCGTGAGCTTCCTAAAGGCTTCGGGCGGGGTCATCCTCCTTGAGCCATCGCTTATAAACTATGCGCGGATCTGGAACTCCGCCGGCTTTTGGGTTTTGCTTACGCGCACCTTGTCATTCAGCTTTCTTGGCTGCGTTCTCGCAACTGCGATCGCTTTTCCCCTGGCCTTTTACGTCGGTCGGATGGCAAGGCGCTATAAGACCCTGCTGACCGTGCTGGTTGTTCTGCCGCTCTGGATCAGCCTTCTGATGCGCATTTTTGCTTGGCGCATCATTCTTGGCCAGTCGGGCGTTCTCAACGCAGCCCTGGTCTCCAGCGGTATTCTTGATCAGCCGTCCGATGCCTTCCTTTATAGTCCAACCGCGGTCGTAATCGTATTCGCCTACATCTCCGTCCCATTCATTTTCATTTCGACAATGGGAGCTTTCGAGAAAATTCCCCGTGATCTGATCGAAGCGTCGCAAGACTCTGGCGCGACACCAATCCAGACATTTCTCCACTTGATCTGGCCGTTGACCCGTCGCAACTTCGCCATCGGCTTTTCACTGGCATTTCTCGTGACAGTCGGCGATTTCGTCACGCCAGCGATGATTGGCGGTATCGACGGCACGACGCTCGGTGTCGTCGTCTCTACTCAGTTCGGCTTTGCCAACAACTGGCCATATGGCGCAGCAGTTGCGGTTGCGCTTATGATCAGCGTAGCCCTCCTTCTCGGCACGATAATCACAATATTGCCGACGAAGGGCGTAATGCTCAGCGAAGAGGCCGGAGGCACATTGCCCGAAACCAACTCTTCGCGGCGCGGCACCGGTCGTCGCCTAGCGAGCGTTGGCGTCGTCGCGTCTATCGTCTACCTTTATGCACCGCTCGCGATCATCGTCCTGTTTTCGTTCAATTCCGTCAATTTACAGATCTTCCCGCTGCAAGGCCTTACCCTTCATTGGTATCGAGAACTCCTCCAGGATCAGTCGTTGCTGGAAGCGGCCCGACGATCGGTGATCGTGGCACTCTGTGTCGTGACGATGTCGGTGATGCTCGGAACCATTTTCGCGCTGATCATTCATTATGCCAGATTGAAGGGCGCTCGCTTTTTCGAACTCGCCTTTGCACTGCCAATCGCCACACCCGGCGTCGTGCTCGGGATTGAGATGGTCCTTGGCACAGAAATATTCTCGATTCCCTCTGGCGTTGCGCGAATTGTCATCGGGCAGATGAGTTTCGTTATGCCGGTGACGATGCTGCTGTTGCTTGTACGGCTGCGACGCCTCGATCCGAGCCTCATGGAAGCCTCCTTGGATCTTGGCGCCAATCGTTGGCAGAGCTTCGTCCATGTCTTGTTTCCGATGATCCGCGGGACGATTGTCGCCGGTGCCTTTCTCGGACTCACGCTATCTGCCGACGATGTGATGGTGACCTTGTTCTTGTCGGGTGGTGCGCCAACCCTTCCGATCTGGGTGTTCAACCAGCTCCGTTTCGGCTTCACACCCTCGGTGAATGCAATCTTCTCGCTGCTCCTCTTTGCGTGCCTCTTGGTCGTTGGATTCGCCACATGGAGAACCAGCGCCAGACTCGCAAAGGCAGCGGCTTAATCGCTCGATAATCGATAGGGAGGTTCACAATGGACATGCAAGACTGGCGCTCCACTGGAATTGAAGGTTTCGGTCGCGGCTTTCTGACCGTCGAAGGTGTTCGAATTCACTACGTCTCAGGGGGACGAGCAGACGGAAACACGATCGTCCTCTTTCCCGGCTTTCCGCAAAGCTGGTATGCGTGGCGGAAGATTCTGCCCCTACTCGGCGAACGCTACCGCGTCATTGCGCCTGACCTGCCGGGGCAAGGCGATTCCGATCGGCCATTATTTGGATGCGATACGCTTTCGATCGCGCGTCTGATGCGGGAGTTCACCAGAAAGCTCGGAGTCGAGACCCATTATCTGGCCGCTCATGATATTGGAGCGTGGGTCGCCTATCCTTATGCGGCTTCCTATGGCGAGACCGTCCGTGGCCTCGCGATACTCGACACCGGCATCCCTGGAATTAGTCTGCCAGATACACTGCCGTGGTCCCCAGACACCGCGTGGCGAACTTGGCACGTGGGCTTTCACAATCTCCCTGATCTGCCCGAGGCTCTTATCCGGAACCGCGAGGACATTTACCTCAGATGGTTTTTGCAGCGCAAAGCCGCGAGCCCGGCGTATTTTTCCGAAGACGATTTCAACGAGTATCTTCGGGTTTTTCGCAACAATGGCCTGATGGGTGGGCTAGCTTACTATCGCGCCATTTCCCAGTCGGCGGACCAGAATAAAGAACTTAGCAGTCGCGGCAAACTCGAGATGCCGGTTCTCGCAATTCGCGCCGATCAAGGCTCGATGCCAGATCTCGTGGCTCAACTGCAGAAAATTGCAACCGACGTCTCAGGCACCGCAATCGAGCACTGCGGCCACTATTTGGCTGAAGAGCAACCCGCGGCGCTCGCCGACACGTTGACGCGTTTCTTTCCCTGACGCGCCGACGGAGCATTGAATGCGTCCACCTCTCCCAAGACGGGTTGGACAAGCAGGACTGCGGATGTCGGCGGACATCCGCAGTCGGACGCCACAAGAGATGATGAAGATCTGCCGGAGGATAACATGTCGGGTTTACAACTTTCGCAGGACAAGCTGATTGCGGTCTATCGGAGCATGCGAATGATCCGCCGCTTCGAGGAGCGGGTGATGGAGGAGATGGCAACCGGCGACATTCCGGGCAACACCCATCTTTATGCGGGCGAGGAGGCGAGCGCGGTCGGCATCTGCCTGCATCTTCGCGAGGACGACTACATCTCCTCGACCCATCGCGGCCACGGTCATTCGATCGCCAAGGGCGTGGATATCGACAGCATGATGGCCGAGCTGTTCGGGCGGGCGACGGGGACCTGCGGCGGCAAGGGCGGATCGATGCACATTGCCGATCTGCGCAAGGGCATGCTTGGAGCGAACGGGATCGTTGCGGCCGGCGCGCCGATCACCTGCGGAGCGGCGCTCAGCGCAAAGCTGCTCGGGACCGGCCAGGTTGCGGTCGCCTTCGCCGGCGACGGGGCGATGAACGAAGGCGTCATGTCCGAGAGCTTCAACCTTGCGAAGATCTGGAACCTGCCGATCGTCTTTGCAATCGAGGACAACGGCTTTGGCGAGGCGACGGCCAACGAGCATGTCTCGGCCGGCAGCTTCACGCGACGCGCCGAAAGCTACGATATCCCGTCGATCGAAGTGGATGGCACCGATGTCTTCAAGGTCTATGCCGCGGCAGGCGAAGCGATCGAGCGCGCCAGGAACGGCGGCGGCCCGACGATGCTGCACATTC
>NZ_LOKV01000017.1:0-13831 GCF_002211395.1 Rhizobium sp. R339 | reverse complement strand
GCATCCAAGGCGGGCATCGCCGCTGCCGCTCGACACCGAACTCTACAAATGGCGGCATCTCATCGAGAATTTCTTCTGCAAACTCAAAGAGTTCAAGCGCATCGCAATGAGATCGGACAAAACCGACCAAAGCTTCTCGGCCATCATCTATCTCTGCTCAGCCGTCATCAACTCAAGATGAATCTCAACAAACCTTAAAGCGTGTCGCGCAAAAGTGTGCAGCGGTGAAAGGAGCGAATCTGAGAAATCGCGACGCGCTTTAGATGAAGGGGCGTTTATTCTCCCCGAGCCCTTCCCAGCCCGAGATCGCCATCAACTCCTCGCCGTTAAGAACCTCGCAGCCGCGCTCCTGCCAGCGGATCAAGCCGCGTTCGCTGAGCTTTTTCAATGTCTTGTTGGTGTGGACGATGGAGAGGCCCAGCGTATCGGCAATGTGCTGCTGGGTGATGGGAATGAATTTGCGGCCGTTGAAGAGATCAAGCTGCCGGCCGCGCTCATAGAGAAAGGCGATCAGATAGGCCGCTCGTTCCAGCGCCGTGCGCCGGCCGATGCTCAGCAGATGCTCGTCCAGAATGCGCTCCTCGCGCGCCGCGATCCAGGTAATGTCGAAGGCAAGCGAAGCGTGGTTGTTGTAGAGTGTCATCAGCCTGTCGCGTTCGAAGACGCACAGCGAAACCGGGGAAAGCGCTTCGACGGAATGCTGCATCTCGCCGGCGATCGTTCCCTGCAGGCCGATCAGATCGCCCGGCATGATATAGTTCAGGATCTGACGCCGCCCGTCTTCGAGCATCTTATAGCGGAAGCCCCAACCGGCGAGCACGGTAAAAAGATGTGCGCTGTGTGCGCCTTCGACGAGGATGGTGGAGCCGGCATCGACGGCAAGCTCGCCCCTCTTGAAACGGGCGACGAATTCCAGCTCCTCGTGGCTGAACTCCCTGAAATGCGGCAGGGGCCGCAAGGGACATAGCTCGCAAGGGGTCTTGAAAGAATGGATGCGTCTCGACGTTGCCATACCTGCTCTTGCGGTCACGCAAACCGGCGGCCCCTCATCGGCGCGCCCTCGAGCAAGAAATGCGCGAAGGCCGGATTCGTTCCGGAACGACGCCGATTTTTTCCAAGGAAACAAGGGGCTGGCGTCTATCCGGGGAAATCCTTGTCACCTCTATTTCGGGAAGTCGAGGCCCATTTCGCGGAAACGCTCTGGATCATCGCCCCAGTTTTCGCGGACCTTGACGAACAGGAAGAGGTGGACGGGCTGCTCGAGGATCTCGGAGAGCTCCTTTCGGGAGGCCGTCGAGATCGCTTTGATGGTCTCGCCACCTTTGCCGAGCGCGATCTTCTTCTGGCTGTCGCGCTCGACATAGATCACCTGCTCGATGCGCACCGAACCGTCCTTGCGCTCTTCCCATTTCTCCGTTTCGACGTGTGAGGAATAGGGAAGCTCCTGATGCAGGCGCAGAAACAGCTTTTCGCGGGTGATCTCGGCTGCGAGCTGGCGCATCGGCAGATCGGAAATCTGGTCTTCCGGATAGTACCAGGGACCCTCGGGAAGCGTGCTCGCCAGATAATCCATGACGTCTTCGCAGCCGGAGCCGTTTTCGGCGGAGATCATGAAGGTGCGGTCGAAGGCGATCTTCTCGTTGGCAGCAGCGGCCAGCGCAAGCAGATCCTCGCGGTTGACGCGGTCGATCTTGTTGAGCACCAGGATTTTCGGCTGCCGGACTTCCTTGAGACCTTCCAGAATCGCTTCGGCATCGCCGCGCAGGCCGCGCTCGCTGTCGATCAGAAGCATGATCAGATCGGCATCCTTGGCGCCACCCCAGGCCGAGGTGACCATGGCGCGATCGAGCCGCCGGCGCGGCTTGAAGATACCAGGCGTATCCATGAAGACGATCTGGGCAT
Source organism: Rhizobium sp. R339 (assembly GCF_002211395.1). Lineage (NCBI taxonomy): Bacteria > Pseudomonadati > Pseudomonadota > Alphaproteobacteria > Hyphomicrobiales > Rhizobiaceae > Rhizobium > Rhizobium sp. R339. Next base: position 11,929 of record NZ_LOKV01000017.1, on the reverse strand, counting down.
TGTCGTGGATCGCGATGCCACGAACGATGGCGCGCGTCGTCTGCACCTTGTGGCTGACGATCGAGACCTTGGCGCCGACAAGGCGATTGACCAGCGTCGACTTGCCGGCATTGGTCGGCCCGATCAAGGCGACGAAGCCCGAATGCGTCGGGCCACTGGCTTCTACGGCAGCTTCGGCCGCGATATCTTCTTCTTGTGTCATTGTCCCGTCAGTTTCCGGCAGGCGATTGCTGCCAAATGCCTTCGCGCTCGAGCATCTTCGTCGCTGCCACCTGTTCGGCGGCGCGCTTCGACCGCTCTACGCCGGTTTCCGGCTTTATGCCAGCAACTTCCACCGTCACCTTGAAGCGCGGATCATGATCCGGCCCGCTGCGTTCATCAACCCGGTAGATGGGCGTGACGCCGAATTTCGCGTGCGACCATTCCTGCAGCTCGGTCTTGGCGTCGCGCTTGGCGCCATCGGCCCTTGCCGCCCTGCCCTGCCAATAGCGCAGGATGAAGCGACGGGCGACTTCGAGGCCGCCGTCGAGATAGATCGCCGCGATCAGGCTTTCGACGACATCGGCGCGTACGTTCATCATGCGCTTTCCGGTCAATTTCTTCACGTCCGCGCCGGTGCGGATATAGAGGTGAAGATTGAGTTCGTCGGCGACCGCAGCGCAGGTTTCGGCGCTGACGAGCTGGTTCAAACGAACCGAGAGCTCGCCTTCCCCCGCCGTGCCGAACGTGCGAAACAGCAGTTCGGCGATGCAGAGCCCAAGGACTCTGTCGCCGAGGAATTCCAGCCGTTCGTAATTGCCGCCCTTTTCCGTGCGGGCGCTGGCATGGGTCAGCGCCCGATCCAGGCGTTCCTTCTCGGCAAAGTCATGACCGATCAGGGCTTCGAGCTTTGCGCGGTCGGCCGCAGAAAGCGTCTGCGCCTTACTCATTCAACGACCTTGAAGAGCCGGTCCCAACGCATGTTCGTCGGCCACTTCCAGATTTCGCGGAAGGAGGTGTCGTTGCCGAGCGAGAAGAAGATGACGCTGGCGCGGCCGACAAGGTTTTCCGCGGGCACGAAGCCGACATCGAAGCGGCTGTCGAGCGAGTTGTCGCGGTTGTCGCCCATCATGAAGTAATGGCCTTCCGGCACGATGAACTCGCGGGTGTTGTCGCCGCGCGATACCGGGGACTGGTCGAGCGTGTCGTATGTCTTGCCGTCGTCGAGCGTTTCGCGGAAGACCGGCACATCCTCGCCCGGATCGAGCTTGTAATCCGAGGTGAAGGCACCGTCCGGCACCTTCGGAACCGCCTTGCCGTTGACGTAGAGAATGCCTTCCTTCACCTGAATGTGGTCGCCCGGCAGGCCGATGCAGCGCTTGATGTAATCGATGTCGGGATTCGGCGGGAAGCGGAAAACGACGATATCGCCGCGCTTCGGATCGGAGCCGAAAATGCGGCCGCTGAAAACATCAGGCGAGAACGGCAGCGAATATTTCGAATAGCCGTAGGCGAATTTATTGACGAAGATGTAATCGCCGACCAGCAATGTCGGCATCATCGAACCGGACGGGATGGTAAAGGGCTGAAACAGCACAGTTCGAATCACCATCGCCAAAATCAGCGCCTGGATGATGACTTTGATATTTTCCCAGAGGGCGTTCGGCTTGGCTTCGACTTTTTCGGACACGCAGTCTTATTCCTTCAAGACGCCGCGAGGCGCAATTCTTCCTGTCGTTCTCTCTAACGGCTTCGGCCGGTTGCGGCAATGGTGACAACACCAAAAGCGACGAGACGCCGCGTCAAAGGCTCTCGGGCAACGCCTCGATGATCACGAAGGCCTGCGCCAAGGGATAATCATCCGTTATTGTCAAATGAATGGCGGGTCTATGGCCCGCGGGCAGCATCGCCTCCAGGAGCACGGCGGCAGTACCGGTCAACTGCATGGTCGGCTTGCCGCTCGGCAGGTTGACGACGCCCATGTCCTTCCAGAAGACGCCCTGCGCGATGCCGGTGCCGAGCGCCTTGGAACAGGCCTCCTTGGCGGCGAAACGCTTGGCGTAGGATGCAGCGCGGTTTGCGCGCCGGTCGGAACGTGCGCGCTCAATCTCGGTGAAGCAGCGATGCGTGAAGCGCTCGCCGAAGCGCTCGATGGATTTCTCGACCCGGCGGATGTCGATCAAATCGCTGCCAATGCCGATGATCATGCCGAAACCTTCCGTCGCTCAAGAATTCTATATCGGCTTCATACGCTCGGCATGTCGGCGGCCGGACCGGCAAGACGCAGGCGCGCCCGCTCCATCAACCGCGTACGGCGGCGCGTCTGAAAACCCTTCACGGTGTAGAGCGTCAGCGCATAGAGCGCAACCGAGGTCACCGCCGCCGGCGGGATGGCGCCGATCAGCATCGGCTCCAGCACCGGCTTCCATAGCTCGGCAAAATTCAGCTTGTGAAAGAGAGCGGCGAGATCCACCGCCTGACCGGCGAGATGATCTTCCCGGCTCAGCAGAAGATGGCCGATTTCCCAGGTGATGCCCCAGATGAAGGGATAGGTCAGCGGGTTGCCGAAGGCCGCGCAACCGAGCGCGGCAGCGACCATATTGCCGGACAGGAAATAGGTGATGACGAAGGCCATGATGAAATGCACGCCGACGAAAGGCGTCCACGAGACGAAGACACCGGCAGCGACCCCGGCCGCAACAGCATGCGGCGAAGCACTCAAGCGCAGGATGCGCATTGTCAGATAACGGATCGGGCGAAGGAAACCCTTGCGCGGCCACAGAAGCTCCCGCATCTTTTCCTTGAAGCCCGCTGGCTGGCGACGGCGAAACAACATGGCCGGTATTTACTGCAGCGCACGCGACCATGACAAGAGCGGCAAATGGTACCGCCCGGAAAACAGGCCGCCACTTCCCTTTGTACCGAGAAGCTTCTTCACGAGGGGCGTTCGTTATGCATAACGTCCCTCACCTCAGCTCAAGTATAAAGTCTGGTATCAGCGATTGCGGAACAGACCGCGGTCAACCTGGCGCTGACGAAACTCGAGATCGATACGATCGAGCGAGCCGTTGAGATAGGCCATTTCACGTTCCTGCGTGGTGGGAGCGCGAAAGGCGCGAGCGATTTTCTTGATAGGGTCAAACATTACCTTGTCTCATCTTCTGTTTGCGTTTCGATGAGCAGAAGATAGGCCCGACAAAGGTTAATTACCACAGCCGCAAGATGGCAACAGCCATGCGCTCAATGCATTGCTAGCCTTTTTCACGCCCTCGAAGGATCGGGAATCGATCATAAAATGTGCAATTTTCGGCTCAAGGCTGTGACCGGATTAACAAAGGCTTACTCGTAGAGCCGCCGGACCGTGGCAATGCAATCCAGTTCCTTCATCTGGGCGAGCAACTGGTTGAGTTGGCGCAGATCCCAGACCTCGACTTCAAGCATCATCTCGGTGAAATCGGCTGCCACCCGCACCGTGTTCAGCAGGCGGATATTGACGTCGAGGCCGGCAACCGTCTGAGCGACCTTGGCGAGCGTGCCAGGCTCATTCAACGCGTTCACCATGATGCGGGCCATGAAGCGCGACTTGTTGGCCTCGTCGAGATCCCAGCGCACATCGATCCAGCGGTCGGGCTGATCGTCGAAGCGCTGCAGGCTCGGCGACTGGATCGGATAGATGGTGATGCCCTTGCCCTGATCCATGATGCCGACGATACGGTCGCCAGGCACCGCGCCTGTCGAGGCGAACTTGACATCGACATTGCCGGACAGGCCGCGGATCGGGCCGATATCGACGTCGGCGTCGAGTTCGGAATGCCCGCCTTCGGCGCCTGCCTTCGTCTTGCCGGGAATCTTGAAGATCATGCCGGCCGCACTTCGCACGTTGAACCAGCCGTCGTCGCCAGAGGGTTTCACCGTGACGCGCTCGTCCTGATGGTCGGGATAGACGGCGCGCAGGACGTCGAGAGAAGACATTTCGCCGCGGCCGACGGCGGCAATCGCATCCTCGACATCCTTTTGGCCAAGACGGTGCAGCGCCGGTCTCATCGCCTCGCGCGAGAAGATCTTCCCCGCCCTGTCGAAGGTGCGCTCCAGAATGCGGTGGCCGAGACCGGCATATTGCTTGCGGATTGCCATGCGGGTGGCGCGGCGGATGGCGGCGCGGGCCTTGCCGGTGACGACGATTTCCTCCCAGGCGGCGGGCGGAACCTGCACGCCGGAGCGGATGATCTCAACTTCATCGCCATTTGCCAGCCGCGTCACCAGCGGCATGATACGGCCATTGATCTTGGCGCCGACCGTGGTGTCGCCGATATTGGTGTGAACGGCGTAGGCGAAGTCGATCGGGGTGGCGCCGCGCGGCAAGGCGATCAGCTTGCCCTTCGGCGTGAAGCAGAAGACCTGATCCTGAAAAAGCTCGAGCTTGGTGTGTTCGAGGAACTCTTCCGGGCTATCGCCCTCGGCGAGCGCCTCGATCGTGTGGCGCAGCCAGGAATAGGCATTGGATTCGCGCGAAAGGATGTCGCCATCGGCATTGGTGGCGCCGTCCTTGTAGAGCGTGTGGGCCGCGATGCCGAATTCGGCGATTTCATGCATGCGCTTGGTGCGGATCTGCAGTTCGATGCGCTGGCTGGAAGGACCGACGATGGTCGTGTGCAGCGAGCGGTAATCGTTCTGCTTCGGCGTCGAGATATAATCTTTGAAGCGTCCGGGCACGACGCGCCAGCGCGTGTGCACAATGCCGAGCGCGCGATAACAGGAAGGAATGTCCTCGACGATGAGACGGAAGCCGTAGACATCGGAAAGCTGCTCGAAGGACAGCGACTTCGACTGCATCTTGCGAAAGACGGAATAGGGCTTTTTCTGCCGGCCCTTGACATAGGCGCTCGTCAGGCCGCTTGCGACGAGCAGGTCGCGCAGTTCCGCCTCGATCTTCTTGACGATGCCCTCATTACGCTTCGAAAGCTCCTCCAGCCGCTTGGTGACGGTCTCGTAAGCCTCCGGGTTCATATAGCGGAAGGAGAGCTCTTCCAGCTCTTCACGCATGTCCTGCATACCCATGCGGCCGGCGAGCGGCGCATAGATTTCCATCGTCTCCTCGGAGATGCGGGCGCGTTTGTCGGCCGACATGTGATCGAGGGTGCGCATATTGTGCAGGCGGTCGGCGAGCTTGACGAGCAGCACACGCACATCGTCCGAAATGGCGAGCAGCAGCTTGCGCAGGTTTTCCGCCTGCTTGGCCTTCTTGGTGACGAGATCGAGCTTCTTGATCTTCGTCAGGCCCTCGACCAGGCGGCCGATATCCTCGCCGAAAAGTTCGTCGATCTCGGCCCGCGTCGCCGTCGTATCCTCGATCGTATCGTGCAGCAGGGCGACCGCGATCGTCGATTCGTCGAGATGCATGTCGGTCAGGATGGCAGCGACCTCGAGCGGATGGGAGATGTAGGGATCCCCGCTCGCGCGCTTTTGCTGGCCATGTTTCTGCATGGCGTAAACATAGGCTTTGTTCAGCAGTGCTTCATTGGCATCGGGCTTATATTGTTGAACCCGCTCCACGAGCTCGTACTGCCGCATCATTCCAAAGCCACTCCGATAAAAATAAAAGCGCGCCAATCAACGATTGGCGCACACATGGGCAATAATATGCCTAAGCAATAAAGGCGCAAGATTGACGATTGGTAATCGTCGTTCGTTTTCGCGCTTAGTAGTCGTCGCTCTTTTCCGGCGGCACGAGGCCTTCGATGCCGGCGAGGAGCTCCTCTTCCGACATCTGGTCGAAAGTAATCGTCTCCGGCAGATCGTCTTGCTCTTCGCTGTCGGCTGCGACAGCGCCGTTGGCGGCGATCATGCTTGCCGGATCGGGCTCGGGCTCGTCGACTTCGACGTGCTTCTGCAGCGAATGGATCAGGTCTTCCTTGAGGTCATCGGGCGAAAGCGTCTCGTCGGCAATTTCGCGCAGCGCCACGACAGGGTTCTTGTCGTTGTCGCGATCGATGGTGATCGAGGCGCCCTGGGAAATCAGCCGAGCGCGGTGGCTCGCGAGCAGAACCAGCTCGAAGCGGTTCTCCACCTTGTCAATGCAATCTTCAACTGTGACACGGGCCATTGCCTGTCCTTTACGGTCGTCATTTCGGGATTAGCACGCCCGATACAATTAAAACCGGGCAAATACAAGTTTTTCATTCCAGCTCACTCGTCTTTATCCGTGACTGAGCTAAATTTCCATGGAGAATGTCACAATTCTACCGAAGGTTGCTTGGAATATGCCGAATCGTGCCCTAAATCTCTCTTATATGAACACTTATTAAAGTAAGGATCAAATCCACAAACGCAATAAGTCATTGTATTTATTGAAATTTGATACCGTGCGAATTTCGATTTCTCTCAATTGGAATTGGTAAGCTATGTTTGACCCACGCGAAAAAATTGCACTCTTTATTGACGGTGCCAACCTCTACGCTGCATCCAAGAGCCTCGGTTTCGACATAGATTACCGCAAGCTGTTGAAAGCATTTCAGAAACGCGGCTACCTCCTGCGCGCCTACTATTATACCGCCCTAATCGAGGATCAGGAATATTCCTCCATCCGCCCTTTGATCGACTGGCTCGATTACAACGGCTACAAAGTCGTCACCAAGCCCGCCAAGGAGTTTACCGACTCCATGGGCCGACGGAAGATCAAGGGCAATATGGATATCGAGCTTGCGATCGACGCGATGGAGCAATCCGAGACGGTCGACCACCTGGTCATCTTCTCCGGCGACGGCGACTTTACGAACCTAGTCGAGGCGCTGCAGCGCAGAGGCCGCAAGGTCTCGGTGATCTCGACCATGGCGACGCAGCCGCCGATGATCGCCGACGACCTGCGCCGGCAGGCCGACCACTTTATCGATCTCTTGTCTCTGAAGGCCGAAATCGGCCGCGATCCCTCGGAGCGGGCGCCGCGCCCGGCCGAAGTCGCCCCCGCCAGCGACTTCGAGGACTGATCCGCTCAAAGCGGCAGAGCCACCAGCAATCCGGTGCGTCAGCCGTTGTCTTTCAGCAGGCGGCTCTTCTGCCGGTTCCAATCGCGCTCCTTCTCGGATTCGCGCTTGTCGTGGAGTTTCTTGCCCTTGGCGAGCGCCAGTTCCATTTTCGCACGGCCGCGATCGTTGAAATAGATCTTCAGCGGCACCAGCGTCATGCCTTCTCGGTTGACAGCCGAGCGCAGGCGATTGATTTCACGGCCCGACAGCAGCAGCTTGCGGCGCCGGCGCGGTTCGTGGTTGAAGCGGTTCGCCTGCAGATATTCCGGAAGATAGGAATTGATCAGCCAGATCTCGCCGTCCTCATCCGATGCATAGGATTCGGCGATATTGGCCTTGCCCTCGCGTAACGACTTGACCTCTGTGCCCTTCAGCACGAGGCCCGCCTCATAGGTGTCGATAATCTCGTAGTTGAAGCGGGCCTTGCGGTTTTCGGCCACAATCTTGTTGACTACGCGCTGGCTGCCTTTGGGGGCCATGACGACATTCCATTGCTTCGGGGCGCAAGAAGCCGCGCCCCCATTTCTTGTCCCTTATGTAAGGGAGCGATGCTGCCTTGTGAAGACGACCGCGGCGTCAGTTCAGCAGGCCGGCATGACGCATGGCCGCCTCAATCGCCGCCTCGGTCGCCGGCTCCAGCGTCGAAAGCAGGGGCGAGCGGACGTTGCGGCTCATACGGCCAAGCCTGGAAAGCCCGTATTTGGCGCCGCAGAGGCCTGGCTCCATGAAGATCGCCTTATGCAACGGCATCAGCCGATCCTGATATTCCAGCGCGCGGGCATAATCGCCCGCCAGCGTCGCTGCCTGGAAATCGGCACAGAGGCGTGGCGCGACATTGGCCGTGACCGAAATGCAGCCGACGCCGCCATGGGCGTTGAAGCCGAGCGCGGTTGCATCCTCGCCGGACAATTGGCTAAAATCCTTGCCGCAGGTGATGCGCTGTTCGGAGACGCGCTCGATCTTGCCGGTCGCGTCCTTGACGCCGACGATGTTCTTGTGCGCCTTGGCGAGCGCACCCATCGTTTCCGGCGTCATGTCGATGACCGACCTGCCGGGAATGTTATAGATATAAATCGGCAGATCGACGGCTTCGGCGATCGCCGAAAAATGCGCGATCAGACCTTTCTGCGTCGGCTTGTTGTAATAGGGCGTGACAACGAGCACCGCATTCGCGCCGACCTTCTCGGCATGCTGGGCAAGCTCGACTGCCTCGCGCGTATTGTTCGAGCCGGCCCCGGCCATGACCGGAACGCGCTTTGCGGCGACCTCGATGCAGAGCTCCACGACCCGTTTGTGCTCGGCATGCGACAGCGTCGGCGATTCGCCCGTCGTGCCGACGGGAACGAGACCACTGCTGCCTTCCCTGATCTGCCAGTCGACATGCGCGGCGAAGCTGTCTTCGTCGATCAGGCCGGCATCCGTGAAGGGGGTGACGAGGGCGGGGATGGACCCATTGAACATGCAAAGCTCCTCACGACCAAATCCTTGCTTCGGCCGCATTCCATGAATATGAGTTGCGCACCATAGAGCGACGAAATCGTTGCGACAAGCACACAGAGTTGGGTTTAGGCAAAATCCGATAGCAGATGTGAATGAATTTTACCTGGTACGGTAAGGTTTCGTTAAGATGCCTCTAGCCAAATGGCAGGGCGTGTTTTCGTTGCGAGATTCCGGATGAAGAAAGCTGTCTTGATCCTCTCCACCACCTTCGGCCTTGTCGCCGCTGCGTGGGGTAGCGTTGCGTCGCCCCTTCCCGGCGAAGGCGTTCCCATGCCCGCCGTCAAGCCTCTCGGCTTCATTCCCGAGACATCCGTGCCGGAAGCGATCACCACAGGCGCCATTCCGCGCAATCCGGCGATCGCTCCCGTCAATAGCGACCTGAAGACCGGCCTCGACGCGCTTTCGAATAAGGATCCGCAGCTGGCGCTTTCGATCCGCAACGGCATGCGCGGCGGCGCGCTCGACCGCCATATCCTCACCTGGGCGATCGCCGTTTCCGGATTGAAGGGCGTCCCCTCCTATGAAATCGCCAACGCCTCGCAGGAACTCAAGGGCTGGCCGGGTCTTTCGCGGCTGCGCGCCGATTCCGAGCGCGCGCTCTATGATGAAAATCCCGCTCCTTCAGCCGTGCTCGCCGCTTTCGGTGACACTGCACCTGAGACGGTACAGGGCGCCGTCATCCTCGGCAGGGCGCTGGTTGCCTCAGGCAAACAGGCGCAGGCTGCCAAATATATACGCAAGGTCTGGCGCGCAGAGGCGCTCGACAAGGCGACCGAGGATAAGATCCTCCTCGAGTTTTCCGCCCTGCTGACGCCGGCCGACCACAAGGCGCGGATGGACTATCTGATGTATCGGGGCCGGGTGGCGCAGGCCAAACGCTTCGGAGACATGGGCCAGGCGCAATCGCTCTACAAGGCCTGGGCCGCTGTCGACGGCAAAGCCGCCAATGCCGGCGCCCTGCTCAAAGCCGTCGATGCGAGATGGCGGAGCGATGCCGGGCTGCTGTTTGCCCGGATCGAATATCTGCGCAAGCAGGACAAATATGCCGAGGCGGCAGCACTTCTGGAACAGATGCCGCGGGAGCGCACCGAACTCGTCAATTCCGGCGAATGGTGGAACGAGCAACGCATCGTCAGCCGCGGTCTCGTCGACCAGGGACAGTTCAAGCCGGCCTATCGCATCGTTGCAAACTACGCGGCAACGAGTCCGGCGGATATCGTCGAGGCCGAGTTCCATGCCGGCTGGTATGCGCTTCGCGGCCTGCGGGACCCGACGGCCGCGGAAACACATTTCCGCAAGATCCTTCAAACCTCCAATGGACCGATCTCGGTTTCACGCGCCTGGTATTGGCTCGGCCGGGCGGCGGAGGCCGGGGGGCCCGGCAAGTCCAGCGAATTCTACGCCAAGGCTGCGAATTTTCCCGGCACTTTCTACGGCCAGCTCGCGGCCGAAAGATTGGGCCGAAAGACGCTGAACGTTGCCTATCCCTCGCCGAGCGCGGCTGACCGGCAGAACTTCCAGGCCCGCGAAGCCGTGCAGGCGATCGCCCGGCTGGAGGCCGCAGGTCATGGATGGCGGGCCGACATGCTCTATCTCGCGCTCGCCGATCAACTGCAGAGCCCCGGCGAACTGGCGATTCTCGCCGCGCAAGCCGAGCAATCCGGCAATCATCATCTCTCACTGCAGATCGGCAAAGTCGCCTATGGGCGCGGCATCGATGTTGCGGCCCTCGCCTTCCCTGTTGGGGTTATTCCGGCGAACGCCAATATATCCGGGTCCGGCAAGGCGCTCGCCTATGCCATCGCCCGGCAGGAAAGCGCCTTCAATCCCGCTGCGGTCTCAGCAGCGAATGCGCGGGGTTTGCTGCAGCTTCTGCCGGGAACCGCCCAGGCCGTGGCCAAGCGCCACAACATCGCCTATTCCAAAGACAAGCTGACGGCCGATGCCGGCTATAACGCGACACTCGGTGCGCATTATCTCGGCGAACAGATCGAAACCTTCGGCGGTTCCTATATCCTCACCTTCATCGCCTACAATGCGGGGCCGAAGCGAGTGCCGGAATGGATCGGCCGCTACGGCGATCCGCGCGGCAGACCGATCGACGAGATCGTCGACTGGATCGAGCGTATCCCCTTCCCCGAAACACGCAATTACGTGCAGCGGGTGATGGAAAATTACGAGGTCTACAAGGCCCGCCTTGGCCAGCCGACCGATATAGAGCGCGACCTCATCGGCGGACGCAGCGCCTCCTGACACCATTTTGGGGTGGCTGGAAAAGCAAGCTACATCTTCGAGGTCAACAGGTCCCGAGGATGCGATGCCGGATACGAGCGATTTCAAGGAACGATTTTACATTTCTGCCGACGGGCTCAGGCTCTATGCCCGTGACTACCGGCCCGACGCGGCGGCAACGGCCGGACGGCTGCCGGTGGTCTGTCTGCCGGGCCTTACGCGCAACACGCGGGATTTCCATCCGCTCGCGCTGCTTCTCTCCCGGGACAGGACCGCGCCGCGCAGGGTAATCGCACTCGATTCGCGCGGGCGGGGAAACTCCGCTTGGGATGAGAACAAGGCCAACTACAGCCTCGCCGTAGAGGCCACTGACGTCATTGCCGCCTGTGCCGAGCTCGGCGTCGAGCGGGCAATCTTCATCGGCACGTCCCGGGGCGGGCTGATCCTGCATCTGATCGCGGCGACGCGGCCCGATCTTCTCGAAGCCGTCATCCTCAACGATATCGGTCCTGCGATCGAAGTTCAGGGATTGATGCAAATCCGCGATTACCTCAACCGCGACAGGAAGCCGGTAGACTGGAAAGAGGCAGCCGACATACTGAAGGAAACTCACGGCGCCTCGTTTGCCGCACTCGGAGAGCAGGATTGGCGCGAGATGGCGCTTGCCCTTTATCGCGACAGTGGCGGACGGCCGGTCGCCGATTTTGATCCCGCGATTGCGGAGGCGCTTAAATCCGTCGATTTCAGCCAGCCGCTGCCCGATCTCTGGGCGCAGTTCGACAGGCTGAGTCGGCTGCCCCTCCTGCTGATCCGCGGCGCAAACTCGCCGCTGCTCTCAAAAGAGATCGCGGATGAAATGGCGCGGCGCCATTCGGGCTTAATTCTGCATATCGCAGAAGAGCAAGGACACGCGCCCTTTCTCCATCTCGGCGCCATCCCCGCAGCCATTCAGGCCTTTCTCGCCGATTGCCGGTGATCGTATCCAAGCCGGTAGACCCCAAGATACACCATCCCAAATACAAAAAGCCCGACTCGAGAGCCGGGCTTTCCTGACTGACCGAGGTCAGATCAGATTAGAACGAACGCTGCAGGCGGAAGTAGCCCGAGGTGGAGTCGTCGCCATCATCCGGATCGAGGTACTGAACCGAAGCCTTGGCGTAGAAGTTGTCGACGATCTGATAGTCAACCGTCAGACC
>NZ_LOKV01000016.1:0-35596 GCF_002211395.1 Rhizobium sp. R339 | reverse complement strand
CAAACAGGAAGTCGTTCCAGATATTGGTGAACTGGTAGATGACGGTGACGACGATGATCGGCAGCGAGTTCGGCAGCATGATGCGGCGGAAGATCTGGAAGAAGCTGGCGCCGTCGACCTGGGCGGCCCTCACCAGCTCGGTCGGGAAGGCCTCGTAGAAATTGCGGAAGAACAGCGTCGTGAAGCCCAAGCCGTAGACGACATGGACGAAGACCAGGTTGACCGTCGGATTGCCGAAGCCGAAGGAAAAGCCGGTGGCGTTCTGCAGCGTCATGCCGAAGCGGCCGAGCGAGCCGAGGATGGTCGCCATCGGCAGCAGCACCGACTGGAACGGGATGAAGCAGGCAAACAGCATCAGCCCGAACACCAGCGTATGGCCGGGGAAGCGCCATTTGGTCAGGACATAGCCGTTCAGCGCCCCCATGATGGTGGAGATGGCCACCGCCGGCACCACCATCTTGATCGAGTTCCAGAAGTAGCCCTTGATGCCGGCGCAGGTCAGCCCGACGCAGGTCTCGCCCCAGGCCTTGATCCAGGGATCGAAGGTCGGCGATTGCGGCAGCGCCAGCATGTTGCCGCCCTGGATCTCGTCCATCGTCTTGAACGAGGTGGTGAGCATGACGAAGAGCGGCATCAGATAGAGGACGGCGAAGATGACCAGCAGGCCATAGATGACGATGCGGCCGATAACGCGTCCTGCATTGCCGGAGGCGGCGGGAGAGGCAGCGGAGATGCTCATCGGGCCTTCTCCTTCAGTTCGGAATAGAGATAGGGCACGATGATCGCCGAGATCGTCATCAGCATGATGATGGCGCTGGCCGAGCCGACGGCCATCTCATTGCGCTTGAAGGTGTATTCATACATGAAGTTGGACGGCAGCCAGGCCGAGCCGCCCGGCCCGCCGGAGGTCAGCGCCACCACGAGGTCATAGGACTTGATCGCCATATGGGCGAGCACGATGAAGGCGGAGAGAAAGACCGGGCGCAACAGCGGGATGATGATGCGGCGATAGAGCTGCAGGGTCGAGGCGCCGTCGATCTCGGCCGCCTTCATGATCTCGCCGTCGATGCCGCGAAGACCGGCGAGAAACATCGCCATGACGAAGCCCGAAGCCTGCCAGACGCCGGCGATGACGACAGTATAGATGACGAAGTCCTTGTTCTTGATCCAGTCGAAGTGGAAGCTCGTCCAGCCGAAGTGATGCAGCGTCTGCTCGAGCCCGAGGCCGGGATCGAGGAACCATTTCCAGGCCACCCCGGTGACGATGAAGGAGAGCGCCATCGGATAGAGGAAGATCGGCCTCAGCAGCCCCTCGCCGCGGATCTTCTGGTCGAGCAGGATGGCAAGCAGCAGGCCAAGCGCCAGACAGATGCCGACATAGAGAAAGCCGAAGATCGCCATATTGGTGATCGAGGTGTACCAGGAGGATGGCGGGTCGCTCTCGAAGGTCCAGCGCCACAGCCGCTGATAGGCCCGCGCCCCGGTCAGCTGATAGGAGGGGAAGGTCTTGGAATTGGTAAACGACAGATAGGCCGTCCAGACGATGAAGCCGTAGACGAAGACGAGCGTGATGACGAAGCTCGGCGCCAGCACGATCTTCGGCAGCGCATCCTGCAGCCGGCCCCTCAGCGAAATCGGCGTCGCTTGCCCGGGGGTCAGAACCGGATCGGTGGTGGCAACTGTGCTCATGGATATCTTCTCCCTTCCCGCAGGATCGGCTCGGCAATGATCGCTGCGGAGCCTGACGCTTCCCCGCAAAAGACGCGGGGAAGCATATTCATCGGCTGGTCTCAGCGGGCGTCGTCGATCGCCTGGACGAGCTGGGTGACGGCTTCGTCGGAGCTCTTGATCTGGCCGTGGACGAACTTCGAGACGACGTCCTTATAGGCATTGGCGATCGCCGGAGGCGCGCCATACCCTTGAGCGAGCGAACCGAACAGCGTGCCGCCCTCGTTGGCGGCCTTCAGGTCGGCGATGCCCTTCTTGCCGCAGGCGTCGAAGTCGGTGTCGGGAACGTCGGTGCGGGCCGGCACCGAACCCTTGACGACGTTGAAGGCCGACTGGAAGCTCTTCGACAGCGTCGCCGTGGCCAGCGCCACCTGGGCCGCCTTGCGGTCGTCGGGGACGTTGAACATGCCGAACATGTCGGAGTTATAGATGACGCTGCCGTCGGTGCCGGGGAAGCGGTAGCAGAGGAAGTCGGTATCCGGGGTCTTCTTGGCGGCGACGAATTCGCCCTTGGCCCAGTCACCCATCACCTGCACCAGCGCATCACCCTTGATGACCATGGCGGTCGCCAGGTTCCAGTCACGGCCGGAGAAGTTCGGATCGACGTACTGGATGATCTTGGCCAGGTTGTCGAAGGACTTCTTCATCGTCTCCGACTTCAGCGATTCCTCGTCGAGATCGTTGAAGGCCTTCTTGTAGAACTCAGGCCCGCCGGTCGACAGCACGATGGAATCGAACATCGTCGCTTCCTGCCAGTTCTGGCCGCCGAGCGCCAAGGGGATGACACCGGCAGCTTTCGCCTTGTCGAGCAGCGCGATCAGGTCGTCGAAGGTCTTCGGCTCGGTGCCGCCGATCTTGTCCATGACCGCCTTGTTGATCCACAGCCAGTTGACCGAGTGGACGTTGACCGGCGCTGCGACCCACTTGCCGTCATAGACCGAGAACTTCTGCAGTGCGGCCGGCACCGACTTGTCCCAGCCTTCCTTCTTGGCCGTCTCGGTCAGATCGCCCATGACGCCGGCCTCAGCATAATCGAGCACGGTATAACCCAGCATCTGCGAGGCCGTCGGATAGGTGCCGGCCGCCACCATCGCCTTCAGCGCCGTCATCGCCGCATCACCGCCGCCGCCGGCAACCGGAACATCCTTCCAGGCAAAGCCTTCCTTCGACAGGTCCTCCTTCAGGACGTTCAAAGCAGCCGCCTCGCCGCCTGATGTCCACCAGTGCAGCATCTGCACTTCCTTCACGTCGGCTGCCTGTGCCGCGCCGAGGCCAGCCATCATCACGACAGCAACAGCCGCCGAGCTCATAAACTTGCGCATGAATTTCCTCCCATTGAGATTGGCGGCGGGCCTTCCCTGCCGCCCGATGCTTTCCGCCATTGCGGCGGTCGGCATACAGCCGCGCTCCTCCGCGCGGTTGATCATTTAAAACGTTATACGCATATGGTCGTCAAGTCCTTTCTCGATACCCGAGAAAAATATGGTTATTTCAATATCTAATTGATTTTTATGATATTTATCTTCATGCCTAATAAGGCGTTAAAATTTAAAACGTTTTCATTCGCTGATTGCGCATCCGGGTCATCGTGTTATTGTATCGGCAATTCCAGCGTGGAAAGCGAAGTAGTGACTGAACCGCCCCGGCCGCAGCGCGGCGAAAATATCGATATTCCTCACAAGCGCGGCAAGCCGACCTTGCGGACGATCGCCACGATCACCGGGCTGGCAGTGACGACGGTATCGCGAGCGCTCTCAGACGCGCCGCAGATTTCGCTCGAGACCCGCCAGCGCGTGCATCGCATCGCCCGCGAGATCGGCTATCTCCCCGATCGGGCCGCCCAGCGGCTGAAGACCGGCCGCACCAACGTTATTGCCATTCTGCTCGATCCCCACGAGGAAGTGGTCGGCTTCACCACCTCGATCATGTACGGCATCGCCAAGGCGCTGAAGGAAACCTCCTACCATCTCGTCGTCGCCCCGAACTTCCTGTCGACGACCAATGCCGAGGCCGCCGACTACATCATCCGCAACCATCTCGCCGACGGGCTGATCTTCACGCGCACCGAGCCGCTCGACGCCCGCGTCCGCCTGCTGCTCGAAACCGGCTTTCCCTTCATCTGTCACGGCCGCACCGAATTTTCGACGCCGCATCCCTATGTCGACTACGACAATTTCACTTTCGCCTACGAAGCGACGCGCCGGCTGATCGTGAAGGGCCGCAAAAAAGTGGCGGTGATCCTGCCGCCGAAACGGCTGACCTTCTGCCAGCATATCCTGCACGGTTTCATGACGGCGGTGCGGGAGGCGGGCATCGCCCATGAGATCCCCGAGGCGATCGATCTCGATACGCCGGCGGATGTGCTGCGTGATTTCATCCGTGTCCGCGCCGCCGCCCAGGATGCGCCCGACGGCTTTATCTGTCCCGGCGAAGTCTCCGCCCTCGCCGTCATCAGCGGCATGAACGATGCCGGCCTGACACTTGCCGCCGACTACGACATCGTCGCCAAGGAAACCTCCCGGCTTCTGACCCATTTGCAGCCGAAGGTCGACACCATCCACGAGGACCTGACGGCAGCGGGCGAAGATCTCGGCCGCATGCTGCTGCAGCGCATCAACAATCCGGACGCCGAGGATTTGCACCTGCTGCTGCCGCCGCAGATCAACTTTCCGATTGGTTAGCCCGCTCGGCTCGAATACCCTTATATTAAGTGGTTTTCATCGCACGCGTTTTGTCTTAGAAGCGCGCCCGTAATCCGGTCGCAGCCCACCCGGTCAAAACAAGGGATCCCAAATATGAAAACCATTGTCGTCTGCTCCGGCGGACTCGACTCCGTTTCGCTTGCCCATAGGATGGCAGCGCAAGAACGGCTTATCGGCCTCGTCTCCTTCGACTACGGCCAGCGGCACCGCAAGGAACTCGATTTCGCCGCCAAATGCGCCGCGCGCCTTGCCGTACCCCATCACATCATCGACATATCAGCCATCGGCGGCCATCTCAGCGGATCGGCGCTGACCGACAATGTCGAGGTCCCCGACGGCCATTATGCCGAGGAGACCATGAAAGCGACCGTAGTGCCGAACCGCAACGCCATCATGCTGGCGATCGCGTTCGGCCTGGCCGCCGCGCAGAAAGCGGATGCCGTTGCCGTCGCCGTGCATGGCGGCGACCACTTCATCTACCCGGACTGCCGTCCGGGCTTCATCGATGCCTTCCAGCGCATGCAGAACGAAGCGCTGGACGGTTATGCCAGCGTCAAGCTGCTCGCACCCTATGTCGAGGTCCCCAAAGCCGCGATCGTGGCCGATGGCGCAAAACATGGCACGCCTTTCGCGGAAACCTGGTCCTGCTACAAGGGCGGCAATCTCCATTGCGGGCGCTGCGGAACCTGCGTCGAACGCCGCGAAGCCTTCCATCTCGCCAGTGTCGCCGACCCGACGGAATATGAGGACCGCGACTTCTGGAAGGCGGCGGTGTCGCAATATGCCGCGACGGAGGTGCGTTGATGTACCGCATCACCAAGGAGTTTCATCTCTCCGCCTCGCATCAATTGGATCACCTGCCGGCCGATCATCAATGCGCCCGGCTCCACGGCCACAACTACATCGTGGTCGTCGAACTCTCGGCCGAAAACCTGAATGACGACGGCTTCGTTCGCGATTATCACGACCTCTCGCCGCTCAAGCGCTATATCGACGAGGCTCTCGATCATCGCCACCTGAACGACGTGTTCGGTCATTCCAAAGTCACCTCCGAATTCCTGGCCAGGCATTTCTACGACTGGTGCAAGCAGCGTTTTCCCGAGACGTCGTCCGTCCGCGTCAGCGAAACGCCGAAGACTTGGGCGGAGTACAGGCCATGAGCACGGAGACCATCCGCGTCAGCGAGATCTTCGGCCCGACCATACAGGGCGAAGGTGCATTGATCGGACTGCCGACGGTGTTCGTCAGGACGGGCGGCTGCGATTACCGCTGCTCCTGGTGCGACAGCCTTCATGCGGTCGACAGCGCCTTCCGGGATCAATGGATGCCCATGTCGGTCGAGGCGATCTGGCAGGAGGTCACGAAACTCTCCGGAGGCAGGCCGATGACGGTTTCGCTTTCCGGAGGCAACCCGGCGATCCAGCCGCTCGGGCCGCTGATCGAGCTCGGCCATTCCAAAGGATACCGCTTCGCACTGGAAACACAGGGAAGCATCGCCCGGAACTGGTTTCGCGATCTCGACGTCCTGGTCTTGAGCCCCAAGCCGCCGTCAAGCGGAATGCAGACGGACTGGGGTGAGGTCGACAACTGCCTTCGGCTGACCGCCGGCGGGCCGGAGATCGCTTTGAAAATCGTCGTCTTCGACGATGCCGACTATGCATTCGCGCGAGACGTGGGCCAACGATACCCCTATATTCCCCTGTACTTGCAGCCGTGCAACCATACTCCGCCGCCGCCTGAAGACGACGACGCGCGTATCGATATCGACGGCGTCATGGACCGGATGCATTGGCTCGTCGAGAAGGTGACGGCGGACCGCTGGTTTGCGCCGCGCGTGCTGCCGCAGTTGCACGTGCTGCTTTGGGGAAACAAACGAGGGGTGTGAGCTACCGTCCGCCGAAACCTATCGTTCCGGAAAAGCGAAGACATCGACAGGCTCTCCGAGCCCGCGCAACGGGAAGGTGCCGAGACTGTCCATGTCTTTCGCGCAGCCCGCCATTTCGACGAAGGCCCGCGACAGGAGCACCGGGCGCTTGACCTCCTTGGTCAGGCTTTCCAGCCGCGAGGCGACATTGACCGCCGGGCCGATGACGGTGAAATCCAGCCGCCGGCGCGAGCCGATATTGCCGTACATGACGTCGCCGACATGCACGCCGACGCCGTAGCGCAGCGGTTCGCGGCCCATGCGCGCGTGCTGCTCGTTCAGCTCGGCCATCGACGCCTGCCCTTCGCGGATCGCCTGCAGCAGATCGGCACAGGCCGTATCCTTGCTGAGCGGGAAAATTGCCAGCAATCCGTCGCCCATGAATTTGAGGATCTCGCCGCCATAGCGTTCGATGGGATCCGACATGGCGTCAAAATAATCGTTCAGCAGATGGATGACGTCGTCGCGCGGCCAGAGATCGGAGAGCGCCGTGAAGTCGCGAAGGTCACAGATCATGATCGCCGCACCGACGGTGGCGCCGCTGCCGCGTGTCGTCACGCCCGACAGGATCTGCTCGCTCGCATGCGGCCCGACATAGGTCTGCAGCAGCGTGCGCGCCATGATGTTCTTCAACCTGATTTCGCTGACGAGGGTCAGCGCCGGCAGGAGATCGCGCAGGAAATCGGTATGCTCGCGCGTAAACCCGCCCGGCTGGCTGGTGGAAAACGTCACGACATGGCGTTTGCCGAAAGTGTGCTCGACCGGCCACGCGATGTACTCCGTCAGGCCCTCGTCGCGCAGTTCCTGAAAGAATGAATCCTCCTCGCTGTCGGCTGGGTCTTCCAACTGTCTGCGCACCTCCTCCGCGCCCTGGTGGATAGCGTTGACGGGACTCTTCAGGAACTCCGGCGTGGTTTCAACACCGTAGGCGAATGTGTTGATCTTCGCCTCCGCCATGCCCTCCTTCCAGAGGATGCGAGCACCGATCCATTGCGGATGGTTGGTCCTGAAATGCAGCGTCGCGCGCGCCAACGGCACCCCTGCGGCCAAGAGCTTCCCGCACATCGCCACCAGGATATTGTCGATGAAGCGCTCGCCGCGCGTCTCGTTCACCAGCCAATCGAGGATCCGCCTCCGGCGGATCGGCCAGGCCCCTTCGCCCGTTTCAACGGCCACCCCGGCCTCGTTCAAGAAAGAAGACATCAAAACCCCGCTACGCCGCATCATCGACGAGTACCGAATTCAATTGCCGTGAATGTGGTCGATGCGGAAGCAAATAATAAGGGGAGACTGCAATTAAGTCTCAGAAATCCCAATCCTCGTCCTCGGTGGCAACAGCCTTGCCGATCACATAGGAGGAGCCGGAACCCGAGAAGAAGTCGTGGTTCTCGTCGGCATTCGGCGACAGCGCCGAGAGGATCGCCGGATTGACCTTGCAGGCTTCGGCCGGAAAAAGCGCCTCATAGCCGAGGTTCATCAGCGCCTTGTTGGCGTTGTAATGCAGGAATTTCTTGACGTCCTCGGTCAGCCCGACACCGTCATAGAGCGCTTCGGTATATCGCGCCTCGTTGTCGTAGAGTTCGAGCAAGAGGTCGAAGGCGAAATCCTTGATCTCCTGCCGGCGGCCTTCCGACAGCTGCTCCAGCCCGCGCTGGAACTTGTAGCCGATATAATAGCCGTGCACCGCCTCGTCGCGGATGATCAGGCGGATCATGTCGGCCGTGTTGGTGAGCTTCGCCCGGCTCGACCAGTACATCGGCAGATAGAAGCCGGAATAGAACAGGAAGCTTTCCAGGAAGACGCTCGCGACCTTCTTCTTCATGGGATCGCCGGAGGCATATTGCTCCATGATCAGCGCCGATTTCCGCTGCAGGAACTCGTTTTCCTCCGACCAGCGATAGGCATCGTCGACATCGGGCGTCGAGCACAACGTCGAGAAAATCGAGGAATAGGAGCGCGCATGCACCGCCTCCATGAAGGAGACGTTGGAAAGCACCGCCTCCTCATGCGGCGTCATCGCATCTTCCATCAATCTGGTCGCGCCGACGCCGTTCTGGATCGTGTCGAGCAGCGTCAACCCGGTGAAGACGCGGATCGTCAGCTGCTGCTCGGCCGCCGTCAGCGTCGCCCAGGAAGGAATGTCGTTGGACAGCGGCACCTTCTCCGGCAGCCAGAAATTGCCGGTCAACCGGTTCCAGACTTCGAGATCCTTGTCATCCTCGATGCGGTTCCAGTTGATGGCGCGCACGCGGCTGATTGGCTTGATGGATATGTTCATTGGGTGGTCTTTCTTCGACAAATTCTAACGGAGTGCGGGGCCCCCTCACCCTGCCCTCTCCCCGCTGGGGAGAGGGGAACGCCATGCATTCGGCTTGTCTCTTCTCCCCATCGGGGAGAAGGTGCCGGCAGGCGGATGAGGGGGCTACAAGCTCGAAACTCTCGGCCAGCAGCGCAAAATCACAGCGTACAAGACACGCAGCCCTGCACCTCGGTGCCGGACAGCGCCATCTGGCGAAGGCGGATGTAGTAGATCGTTTTGATGCCCTTCCTCCAGGCGTAGATCTGCGCCTTGTTGATGTCGCGCGTCGTCGCCGTGTCTCGGAAGAACAGGGTCAGCGACAGGCCCTGGTCGACATGCTGGGCCGCCGCCGCATAGGTGTCGATGATCTTCTGCGCACCGATCTCGTAGGCGTCCTGATAATAATCGAGATTGTCGTTGGTCATGAACGGCGCCGGATAGTAGACGCGGCCAATCTTGCCTTCCTTGCGGATCTCGATCTTCGAGACGATCGGATGGATCGAGGAGGTCGAGTGGTTGATATAGGAGATCGACCCCGTCGGCGGCACTGCCTGCAGGTTCTGGTTATAGAGGCCGGAGGCCATGACGGCCTTCTTCAGCGCCGCCCAATCTTCCCGCGTCGGGATATGAATGCCAGCATTGTCGAACAGCGCCTGCACCTTCCCGGTCGCCGGCTTCCATTCCTGTTCTGTATATTTGTCGAAATATTCGCCCGAGGCATATTTCGAATTTTCGAAGCCCTTGAAGCTCTGGCCCCGCTCGACCGCCAGCAGGTTCGAAGCGCGGATCGCGTGGTAGGTCACCGTATAGAAATAGATATTGGTGAAATCGACGCCCTCCTCCGAGCCGTAGAAGATGCGTTCGCGGGCGAGATAGCCGTGCAGGTTCATCTGGCCGAGGCCGATCGCATGGCTTTCGTCATTGCCCTTCTCGATCGAGGGCACCGAGGCGATATGGCTCATGTCGGAAACTGCCGTCAGCGCCCGGATCGAGGTTTCGATCGTCTTGCCGAAATCGGCTGAGTCCATGGCCGCGGCGATGTTCAGCGAGCCGAGATTGCAGGAAATATCCTTGCCGAGATGCTTGTAGGAGAGGTCGTCATTGTATTCGCTCGCCTCGCTCACCTGCAGGATCTCCGAGCAGAGATTGCTCATGGAGATGCGACCTGCCACCGGGTTCGCTCGGTTCACCGTGTCCTCGAACATGATGTAGGGATAGCCGCTCTCGAACTGGATTTCGGCGATCACCTGGAAGAATTCACGCGCCTTGATCTTCTTCTTCGAGATGCGGGCGTCTGCCACCATCTCGCGATATTTTTCCGTCACCGAAATCTCGGTAAAAGGCACGCCATAGACGCGTTCAACATCGTAAGGCGAGAACAGGTACATGTCCTCATTGTTTTTCGCGAGTTCGAAGGTGATGTCGGGCACGACGACACCGAGCGACAACGTCTTGATGCGGATCTTCTCGTCGGCATTTTCGCGCTTGGTATCGAGAAACCGCATGATGTCGGGGTGATGCGCGTTGAGATAGACAGCACCCGCCCCCTGGCGCGCACCGAGCTGGTTGGCATAGGAGAAACTGTCTTCAAGCAGCTTCATAACGGGGATGATGCCCGAGGACTGGTTTTCGATCTGCTTGATCGGTGCGCCGGCCTCGCGGATATTCGTCAGCGACAGCGCCACGCCGCCGCCGCGCTTCGACAGCTGCAGCGCCGAATTGATGGACCGGCCGATCGATTCCATATTGTCCTCGACCCGCAGCAGGAAGCAGGAAACCAGTTCGCCGCGCTGCTTCTTGCCGGCGTTGAGGAAGGTCGGGGTCGCCGGCTGGAAACGGCCGGAAATGATCTCGTCGACCATGTCGCGGGCAAGCGCCTCGTCGCCGCGTGCCAGGGTCAGCGTCACCATGCAGATGCGGTCCTCGTAGCGCTCGAGATAGCGCTTCCCGTCAAAGGTCTTCAGCGTATAACTGGTGTAATATTTGAAGGCGCCGAGAAAGGTCGGGAACC
Organism: Rhizobium sp. R339; assembly: GCF_002211395.1. Classification (NCBI taxonomy): domain Bacteria; kingdom Pseudomonadati; phylum Pseudomonadota; class Alphaproteobacteria; order Hyphomicrobiales; family Rhizobiaceae; genus Rhizobium; species Rhizobium sp. R339. The sequence continues at coordinate 24,932 of NZ_LOKV01000016.1, read as the reverse complement.
GGAATTTCCTGGCATAGGCCTGGTCGAACAGGTCGCGGACGAAATTGAAGGAATACTGGTCGAGCACCTCCTGCTCGTAATAGCCCTCGGTCACGAGGTAATCGAGCTTTTCCCGCAGATTGTGAAAGAACACCGTGTTCTGGTTCACATGCTGCAGGAAATATTGCTTCGCCGCCATGCGGTCCTTGTCGAGCTGGATCCTGCCCTCGTCGTCATAAAGGTTCAGCATCGCGTTCAGCGCGTGATAGTCGAGCGTTTCCGCCGCTTTCACAGGGCGTTCGCCGGCGGGATGAGCGAAAGTGTTATGCGGTTTTGCGCCCGCATCCCGCGTTTGTTCCCGTGTCCAAAACCGTTCCAATCCGTATCTGACGTTGACGACGTCCTCCTCCGTGCCGATGAGCTCGAACCTGTAGAGGTAAGGCACCTGGCATTTCCGCGAAATCACGTCGCCGGCAAGCCCGTATGTCTCGCCGAAATTGCTGTTGCCCGCGGCAATCACGCCGCGGATGTGTCCTCGGTTCTCCGCATCGTTCAAGAAACGGATCACCTGTTTGGGAACGGCCCCCTTGCCGCCGTCGCCGCTATAGGTCGGCACGACAAGCACGAAGGGTTCGCGGATATGGAAGGCGTCTGCGCCGCTTGCGGGAATGCGCGCCGCGCGCAGCCCGAGCCTGGCGACAAATCGATGGGTGTTTTCGGATCGGCTGGAATAGTAGACGATCAGGCCCATCGCCTTTCCCCGGTCAGGAGAGCGCGCTGATCATGTCCGGACGGAACCCCGCCCAATGCTGCTCGCCGGCAACGACGACGGGAACCTGCATGTAGCCCATGCCGCGGACACGATCGAGCGCTTCGGCATCCTCGGAGATATCGACGATGTCGTAATCGACGCCCAGGCGGTCGAGGGCGCGGTAGGTGGCGGTGCACTGAACGCAGGCGGGTTTGCTGTAAACGGTAACGCTCATCATCTTCCTCGTGATCTCAATGAATTCAGGACGCAGAACTGGGATCGGGCGCCTTACGGCGTCCGGGGCAACGTTTGATAATGGTCTGGCAAAGTTGGCGTCTTAAACGCCCGATATGGTCCCTCTCGGGATCTGCGCGGGCGGCGGCCTTGATATTCTCGACATGACTTCAACCCCGAAGTGCTCATGCGGACATTCGGGGCAGCGCAGCAGGCACGGATCATTCCGCTTCATGCACGCGACCTTCCAGACACCCCGCCCGTGGACATCTCGTTCAAGGCAGGTCTCCTGGCTTGCGGGTCGAAGCACCCTGCCCCCAGCCTTCCCAAGGCATCACGCCTCAGTGACCTGAAATCGGACAGTTGCTCGCCGCTTACAGTTGCGGGGGCAGCTCCGGCTTTGTTCTACCCTCATGGCGGAACGCACCGTATTCCCGTCTTAGCCGCGATCCTCACGAATCGAAGGAACCTTGAACACTAGATATAGTACGCGAATCCAAAACAGCGTCAATGGGTGGTTAGCGCATCGCGTTACGAGAGGTTTGAAATCGCTGCGTTCCTGTGAAAAACATGGATAACAAAAGCTTAAACAAAATGGGCTGTGGAGAAGGTCGGAACGAAAAGGGCCGACCTATAGCCGGCTCTGCGATCTTCGATTCCGGATCGCCTCGAATCGAGCCGAATAGGCAAACGCCTATCCCCTTATTCGAAGCAGCCGAAGCGCATTGATCGTCACCAGCACAGTGGCGCCGGTATCGGCCAGAATCGCCGGCCAGAGCCCGGTGATGCCGGCAATGGTCGTGACCAGGAACACGGCCTTCAGTCCGAGCGCGATGGTAATATTCTCCAGGATATTGCGCATCGTTCGCTGCGAAAGCGCGATCATCCGCGCCACGTCGCCGACGCGCCCATGCAGCACGGCGGCATCGGCCGTCTCCAGCGCCACATCGGTGCCACCACCCATGGCGATGCCGATATCGGCGGCCGCCAGCGCCGGCGCGTCGTTGATGCCGTCGCCGACCTTGGCAACGACGAAGCCCTGGCGTTTCAATTCGCCGACGACCTTCTGCTTGTCCTCGGGCATCATCTCGCCGCGCCAGTCGATGCCGAGCATGCCGGCAACGGCTGCCGCCGTCCGCTTGTTGTCACCCGTCAGCATCATCGCCTTGACACCGGCCGATTTCAGCGCCGAAAGCCCGGCTTCCGCATCCTCGCGCGGCTCGTCGCGCATGGCGATCAGGCCGGCTGCCGCGCCATTGACGAGCAGCACTGACACGCTCTTGCCCTCGTCGTTCAACGCGGTGATGCGCGCATCCTGGTCTCCATCGAGCGCCCCGCGCTCGCGGGCGGTGGACGGCGATAGCAGATCCAGAGTCTCGCCGCCGACTTTGCCGGTGACGCCCTTGCCCGGCAGCGCCTCCAGCTCGAAGGCCGGCGGCACGGGAACACCGTCGACCTTGGCGCGGTTGAGGATGGCGAGCGCCAAGGGATGGCTGGAGCCCTGCTCCAGCACCGCCGCGCGCGACAGGAGCTGCGCTTCGCTCAAGCCGAAGGAAACGATGTCGGTCACCCGCGGCTTGCCTTCCGTCAGCGTGCCCGTCTTGTCGAAGGCGACCATCGTCACCTTCCCGAGGCTTTCCAGCACCGCGCCGCCCTTCATCAGCAGCCCGCGCCGCGCACCTGCGGAAAGCGAGGCGGCGATCGCCGCCGGCGTCGAGATGACGAGCGCGCAGGGGCAGCCGATCAGCAGGATGGCAAGGCCCTTGTAAATCCATTCATCCCACGCGCCGGAAAGGAACAGCGGCGGAACCACCGCAACCAGTGCTGCAACCACCACCACGCCGGGCGTATAATAGCGCGAGAACCGGTCGATGAAGCGCTCCGTCGGCGCCTTCGATTCCTGCGCCTCTTCCACCAGCTTGACGACGCGGGCGATGGTGTTGTCAGCCGCGGCCGCGGTGACGCGAACCCTAAGCACCGCATCGCCATTCACCGTTCCGGCAAAGACCACAGCATCGACGCCCTTGCGCACCGGCGTGCTCTCGCCCGTCACCGGCGCCTCGTCGATCGCGCTCTCGCCCGATACGATGATGCCATCAGCCGAAATGCGGTCGCCGGGCCGAACCATGATGATCGCGCCGACGGCAAGGCTTTCCGCCGGCACCTCACGCGTTTGCCCATTGTCTTCGAGCAAAGCGTTCTTCGGCACCAGGGTCGTCAGCGATTGAATGCTTTCGCGCGCCTTGCCCGCTGCCACTCCCTCGAGCAGCTCGCCGACGAGGAACAGGAAGACGACGGTCGCCGCCTCCTCGCCCGCATTGATGATGACGGCGCCGACAGCGGCGATCGTCATCAGCATCTCGATCGAAAACGGCGTGCCCGAAAGCGCCGCCATGATAGCCCGCCGCGCGATCGGCACCAGACCGACCAGCATGGCGACGATGAAGGCATAGGACCCGATTGCGGGCACGAGATGGCCGACGGCATAGGCGGCAATCAGCGCCGCACCCGAGAAAATGGTCAGCCGGCCCTTCCTGCTCTGCCACCACGGACCGGCCGTCGGCCCATGGTCATGCCCATGCAGGCCTTCGATTTCCTTCTCGGCATGGTCGTGACCGTGGTCATGATCTTCATGATCGTGATCGCCATGGTCATGCCCCGCGTGATCGTGATGATCATGCAATCCGTGGTTTTGCGCCGGTGCGACGCTTCCGGCAAAGGGCGAGACCGAATAACCGAGCCCCGTCACTTTCTTCTCGATCGCCTTGAGGTCGCTGCTGCCGTCGTGCCGGACGGTCATCGTGCCTGCTACCACCGAGACGGAAACATCGGCGACTCCAGCCACCCGCCTGACCGCCGCGTCGATCTTGCTCGCGCAGGCGGCGCAATCCATGCCGCCGACCCGGTATCGCGTCTCGTTCGTCTCAGCCATGATCCGCTTCCTTGTCAAACAGAAGCACCTCTCATACATCCTCTAGCGACTAGAGGTGCAAGAGGAAAAATCATGAAAAAGATCACGATCGGCGAAGCCGCCCGCCGGAGCGGGGTCAAGGTGCCGACGGTGCGCTACTACGAGAGCATCGGCCTGCTCGCGGCGCCGAGCCGCAGCGAGGGCAACCAGCGCTCCTTTGAACCCGCCGATATCAGCCGCCTCACCTTCATCCGCCATGCCCGCGAACTCGGCTTCGAGATCGAAGCGATCCGCACGCTGCTCACCCTGCAGGACGATCCGAACCAGTCCTGCGCCTCGGCCGATGCCATCGCCAAGGCGCGCCTCGTCGAGGTCGAACAACGCATCCGCAGCCTGATGGCTTTGAAGGCCGAGCTCGAAACCATGGTGGAAGGCTGCGGCCACGGCCGCGTCGACCAATGCCGTGTCATCGAGGTTCTCGCTGATCACGGCCAATGCACGAATTCGCACCATTGATGAATCTGCGCCCTTGCGGCTGACCCGCCCTCACGCCAAAACTGCATCAGAAAGAATCGGGCGAAGACATCCATGAACCAGAAGCGGGTTGCGATCATCGGCGGCGGCCCGGCGGGCCTTGCGGCTGCCGAACTGCTTTCGCTCTCCGGTCACGCGGTGACGGTTTATGATACCATGCCCACCTTCGCCCGCAAATTCCTGCTCGCCGGCAAATCAGGACTGAACATCACCCATTCCGAGGACTATGCCCGCTTTGTCACGCGCTTCGGCGCGGCCTCTGATCGTCTGCGCCCGGCGCTCGATGCCTTTACCCCTAACGCTGTCAGGCATTGGGCCGCAGGACTGGGAACGGAAACCTTCATCGGCTCGTCCGGAAGGGTCTTCCCGAAAGTGATGAAAGCCTCGCCCTTGCTGCGCGCCTGGCTCAGACGGCTGGAGGCGCAGGGCGTCACACTGCGCACCCGCCACCGCTGGGCCGGTTTTGCCGAGGAAGGCTTCGCTTTCGAAACGCCCGAAGGGCGCAGCATCGTCCATTGCGACGCAGCCCTCTTGGCGCTCGGCGGCGCAAGCTGGCCGCGCCTCGGCTCCGACGCAAGCTGGCTGCCCTGGTTATTGGAGAAGGGTGTCGAGATCGACGCCTTCCGGCCTGCCAATTGCGGCTTCGTCGTCGGCTGGAGTGAGAGCTTCCGCGAACGCTTCGCCGGCGAGCCGGTGAAATCGGTCACCGCCACCTCTGAGGCCGGCACCTTTCCCGGCGAATTCGTCATCACCGCAAGCGGCATCGAGGGCAGCCTTGTTTATGCCAATGCGGCCAGCTTGCGCGACCGGCTGCAGAGCCGGGGCAGCGCCGCGCTGACGCTCGACCTCGCCCCGGGCCGGACGGCTGAAAGACTGGCGCGCGATCTGGCGCGGCAGGATGCCAAATCCAGCTTCTCCAACCGCCTGCGCAAGGGCGCCGGCCTCGACGGCGTCAAGGCGGCATTGCTGCGGGAACTCCTTTCCGAGCGCGACCGCACCGATGCCGGGCGCCTCGCCGGCACGATCAAGGCCCTGCCGGTGCCGGTTCTTCAAACCCGGCCGATCGGCGAGGCGATTTCTTCAGCCGGCGGCATCCGCTGGAGCGGCATCGACGACGGTTTCATGCTGAAAGCGCTGCCGGGCACCTTTGTCGCCGGCGAGATGCTCGACTGGGAGGCGCCGACCGGCGGCTATCTTCTCACCGCTTGTCTTGCGACCGGCCGCGCCGCCGCGCGCGGCATCGAAGACTGGCTGTTGCGGTAGAAACCGCTGATCTTAAAGCGGATCTAGATCAAAGACGCGGCGCATGATGCCGTGCGAGGATTGCTCACGCTTTTCAGCATAAAGCCCGGCCCGGGGCGAAGAGGAGGGCGGCCATCGATGCCTGCAATTGCAAACCGGCCGCTTTTCTATCAGACTATGCTGAAGTTCCGTGGGAGGAGCAGATGCACGAACAGTCAGCGCACGCGGAGCATGTCTACACCTCTGCGCAGCGGAATTCCGCTGCCGCGAGTTCGCCGATCGTCGCGTCCTGGCGCCGATGCATGACCATGCACCAGCTGGCTCCCGAAGAAGAACGTGCGCCGCTGCGTCTCACCGACGGGGAATTCCAGCACGCGCGCGAACAGTCCGAACGGCTGGTCGCCGGCGCGACAGACGAGCTCGACCGCCTCTTCACCACCGTTGGCAAAGCCGGCTGCTGCATCCTTCTGACTGACAGGAACGGTATTGCGCTGGAGCGCCGGGGGGCGGCCGGCGACGACAAGGATTTTCACGATCTCGGCCTCTGGACGGGCACGGTATGGACCGAAGCCAGCATCGGAACCAATGGCATCGGCACCGCGCTTGCCGACGAACGCGCCGTCGCCATCTTCCGCGATCAGCATTTCTTCTGCTCGAATATCCGCTTGAGCTGCACGACGGCGCCGATCCGCGATCATCGCGGTGAACTCGCCGCGGCCCTCGACATCTCGACATGCCGGGAAGACGTCAACGAAATGACGCTGGCGATTCTGACGCAGACCGTGCGCGATGCGGCGATGCGCATCGAACTCAACCTCTTCCGCTCGGCCTTTGCCGGCGCCCGTTTCCTGATGGTCCCGGCCGGGGCCAATTCCGCCGCCGCCCTGCTTGCGGTCGACAGGCACGACCTCGTGCTTGGCGCAACCCGGGCCGCCCGCATCGCGCTGCAGCTCGACGACAAGCGGATCGCCGCCGGCATCCCGGCCGCCGATGCCCTGCATGAGGCAAGCGTCTCACAGCAGGACGAGATCGTTGAAGCGGAAAAAGCGGCCCTGTTGCGGGCGCTCTCGCGCACGAGCGGCAACGTTTCCCAGGCGGCAACCGCGCTCGGCATAAGCCGCGCCACCCTGCACCGGAAAATGAAGAAATTCGATCTCCACTGAGCGGGCGCCCGAAGGTTCCCACGGCACGGGCAGTCACGGCGTGATCCTGTCGCAAGTTTGCGACACTGTGCGCTGCGGTATTGATGCCCCGCTCTATTCCCTTCGGCGAAACATGCACATTTTCCTCCCACTGGTTCACTACGGAACCTGATCATCAAGGGAGGATGACATGCTTCATCAAAAGGTCGTCGAGTCGCCGTTCAAACTGAAATACGGCAACTACATCGGCGGCGAATGGCGCGAGCCGGTCGACGGCAAATACTTCGAAAACCTGACGCCCGTTACCGGCGGCAAGCTCTGCGACATTCCCCGCTCCAATGAAAAGGACGTCAACCTCGCGCTCGACGCCGCCCATGCGGCAAAGGACAAGTGGGGCCGCACCTCCGCTGCCGAGCGCTCCAACATCCTCATGAAGATTGCCCAGCGCATGGAGGACAAGCTGGAACTGCTCGCCCAGGCCGAGACCTGGGACAACGGCAAGCCGATCCGCGAAACCATGGCGGCTGACATTCCGCTGGCGATCGACCACTTCCGCTACTTCGCTTCCTGCATCCGCGCCCAGGAGGGCTCGATCGGCGAAATCGACCACGATACGATCGCCTATCACTTCCACGAACCGCTCGGCGTCGTCGGCCAGATCATTCCCTGGAACTTCCCGATCCTGATGGCGACCTGGAAGCTGGCGCCGGCACTTGCCGCCGGCAACTGCGTCGTTCTGAAGCCCGCCGAGCAGACACCTGCCTCGATCCTTCTCTGGGCCGAACTCATCGGCGATCTTCTGCCGCCCGGCGTGCTCAACATCGTCAACGGTTTCGGCATCGAGGCCGGCAAGCCGCTGGCGACCAGCCCGCGCATCGCCAAGATCGCCTTCACCGGCGAGACGACGACAGGCCGGCTCATCATGCAGTACGCCAGCCAGAACCTCATTCCGGTGACGCTGGAACTCGGCGGCAAATCGCCGAACATCTTCTTCGCCGACGTGATGGCCGAGGACGACGATTTCCTCGACAAGGCGCTCGAAGGCTTTGCGATGTTTGCCCTCAACCAGGGCGAAGTCTGCACCTGCCCGAGCCGCGCCCTCGTCCAGGAATCGATCTACGACCGCTTCATGGAAAAGGCCGTCAAGCGCGTCGAGGCGATCAAGCAGGGCAACCCGCTCGACACGGCGACCATGATCGGCGCCCAGGCCTCGACCGAACAGTTGGAAAAGATCCTCGCCTATCTCGATATCGGCAAGCAGGAAGGCGCCGAGGTACTGACCGGCGGCTCGCGCAACGATCTCGGCGGTGAGCTGGCGAACGGCTACTACGTCAAGCCGACGGTTTTCAAGGGACACAACAAGATGCGCGTGTTCCAGGAAGAGATCTTCGGGCCCGTCGTCTCGGTCACGACCTTCAAGGATGAGAAGGAAGCGCTCGAAATCGCCAACGACACGCTCTATGGCCTCGGCGCTGGCGTCTGGAGCCGCGACGCCAATCGCTGCTACCGTTTCGGCCGCGAGATCCAGGCCGGCCGCGTCTGGACCAACTGCTACCACGCCTACCCCGCCCACGCCGCCTTCGGCGGCTACAAGCAGTCCGGCATCGGCCGCGAAACCCATAAGATGATGCTCGATCACTACCAGCAGACCAAGAACATGCTGGTGAGCTACAGCCCGAAGGCGCTCGGCTTCTTCTGAGAAGCGTCCGCATGGTGGGAGAGGTCAAAGCCCCTCCCCAACCCCTCCCCACAAGGGGGAGGGGCTTAACGCGTTGAACTGCCTCGCTCCAAAAGCAATGCATCGCCTTGCCGAGACTTCGGCGAGGAAAATTGCCGGAGCGGCATCATAGCCCCTCCCCCTTGTGGGGAGGGGTTGGGGAGGGGAATTTCTTCCTCCCGAAACCTAAGAGGAAGACCGATGGAAACGACTGTCAACGGCGAACCGCGTGTTCTCGCAACCGACGCGGCCCTCGATCTCATCGCGGAAATCAAAGGCGATCATCCCAATATTCTCTTCCACCAGTCCGGCGGCTGCTGCGACGGCTCCTCGCCCATGTGTTATCCCGCCAACGAGTTCATGGTCGGCGACAGCGACGTCAAGCTCGGCGAGATCGGCGGCGTGCCGGTCTATATCAGCGCCAGCCAATTCGAAGCCTGGAAGCATACGCAGCTGATCATCGACGTCGTGCCGGGACGCGGCGGCATGTTCTCGCTCGACAACGGCCGGGAGAAACGTTTCCTCACCCGTTCCCGCCTCTTCGGCGGCGGCGAGGCCTGCGCCGTCCCGGACATCAAAGCCAAGCCGACGACCTAACCTCAATATCCCCATACTCCTTCGAGGCTTGCGCTGCCGCTGAGCGTGGATCAACAATGCGGTATCGTTCAACACCGGCCCGCAGGAGATCCGTTCATGAGTGACCAGAAAGCCGTTATCGTCACGGGCGCCGGCGGCAATCTCGGCCGCGCCGTCGTCCACGAGCTTGCCGCCGCCGGTATGAAACTCGTCTGCATCAATCGTTCGAGCCAGGGGCTGGAAAGCTTGGCCAACGATCTCTCCGCCTCCACCGAATTTCTGCCGATCACGGGCACGGACCTTGCCGATTACGGTTCCTGCACCGCCGCCGTCGCCCAGGCCGTCGCACGTTTCGGTGGCGTCAGCGCGTTGGTCAACACGGTCGGCGGCTTCCAGATGGGGCCGGTCGGGCCAGATGCTCCCGCGCAATGGAGGAGGATGATGACCGCCAACGCCGACACCGCGCTGACGATCAGCGCTGCCGTTCTCCCCATCATGAAGGCTGCCGGCTACGGCCGCATCGTCCATGTCGCCGCCGCGCCCGGGCTGAAGGCGGGCGCCAACCAGGCCGCCTATGCCGCCTCGAAAGCCGCCGTCATCCGGCTGACCGAAGCGATCGCCGCCGAATGCCGCGACGACCGCATTACCGCCAACTGCATTCTGCCCGGCACAATCGACACGCCCGAAAATCGTGCCGCCATGCCCAACGCGAAGACGGAGGGCTGGGTATCGCCGCAATCGATCGCCCGCCTCATTGCCTTCCTGATTTCACCGGCCGCAGCCGTTGTCACCGGCGCAGCGATCCCGGCCACTGGTCGCGAATAGCGGAAAGGCCTGCCCCCAATTGCAGCCCTCTGGCGTGATAAGGTCGTTTTGATATTCTGAGAAAGGCGGAGGCTTCCGCATGAAGGCAATCGGCCGTTTGGTCCCTTCATGCGGCCAGCGCGGAACAGCGGGCGGGACATAATGGTATTGATGAGCGTATCACGGCGAAATTTGCCGGGCGGCGGTGGTGGCTATGACTGACCGGCCGATATCGCGCACCGTCGGGGGGATCAGCCTGCGCAGGGAATGGTTCCTCGGCGTCAGCATCGCCACCAGCCTGATATTCATTGCCTTTCCCGAGCCGCTCTTCGCCCGGCTCTCCGATCCGCTTTGGTTCACCGTCGTTTTCGGCTGGCTGTTTGCCGTCGTCCTGGGCTCGGCCTTATCGGTCGTCCGGCATGCGGATCGTTTGGCTGAGCGGCTGAAAGAGCCGTACGGCACGCTCATTCTGACGCTTGCCATCACCTCGATCGAAGTCATGGCGATATCAGCCGTCATGATTCACGGCGAAAACAACCCCACGCTTGCGCGCGACACCCTGTTTGCGGTCGTCATGATCATCCTGAACGGCATGGTCGGCCTGTCATTGCTGCTCGGCGCCTGGCGTCGACCGGAGCAGCAGCATAATCTGCAGGGCGCCAATGCCTATCTCGGCGTCATCGTGCCGCTCGCGACGCTGAGCCTGGTCATGCCGACATTTCTGGCCGGTCCGGACGGACAGCATCCATCGGCGCCGCGGCAATTGATACTGGGCATCGTCTCTGTGGGCCTCTACGCCACGTTCCTGTTCCTCCAGGCCGGCCGCCATCAGGAGTATTTCACCAGCGACGGCCGCCGTGAACACCATGGCGAACAGGCCCTGCCTCACGGGCCGATCTGGCCCAATGCCATCCTGCTCTTCGCCTATATGGGTCCGGTGGTCTTCCTGGTCGAACAGCTGGCGCGGCCGATCGATTACATCATCGAAACCCTGCATGCTCCGACCGCTTTCGGCGGTGTCGTCATGGCCGTCCTCGTCGCCACACCCGAGGCGATCAGCGCCGTGCGCGCCTCGATCGCCGACAATCTTCAGCGTTCCGTCAATATTTTCCTGGGTTCGGTCCTGTCGACGATCGGCTTGACCGTGCCGGCGATGCTGGCCGTTAGCCATCTCTACGGACACCCGGTCACCCTGGGTCTGGAACACAGCGATCTGGTGATGCTGCTGCTCACCCTTGCCGTCAGCATCATTACCTTCGCCAGCGGCCGCACGCATCTCATGCAGGGTGCCGTCCATCTTGTGCTGTTCATGGCTTATGTGCTGCTCATCTTCCAGCAATGAGCTCCCGGCCGCGAGAGCAGAGGAACGAAAGATTCCACGCTCTGCCCTTCCTCCGCTATGATGACTGAAATCTCGCGGGCGTCACGACGCTGGCGTGATCGGAGACGGTAAGGGGACCGGACTTGAGCTCACTCCTGCTTGGCGGGCTTGTATTTGTCTTTCTGTCGGCGGCGACATCGATAGGAATGATCGTGCGCGGCCGCCTGCCGGATCATCATCTCAGTTCGGAATCCAAGGATGTCATCAGGCTCGCAACCGCAGTGGTGGGAACGCTGTCGGCCTTGGCGCTTGGCCTGCTGATCGCATCCGCCAAGTCCACTTACGACAATGCCGAAGCGGAGATGCGGACGGCGGCAGCGCGGGTCGTCCTGCTCGACCGCGTCATGGCGCAATACGGACCGGAAACCGACCATGCGCGCCAACTGCTGCGCGAGCTCATCCAACGACGGCTGAGCCGTGGCTGGACTGCCGAGACCACCGATGAGACATCCGGCAAGGACCTGGGGGAATACCAGGACATCGAAGCGGTTCAGGGCGATCTTCGGTCCCTCTCGCCGCGGGATGCCGTGCAGCGCTCGCTCCAGGCGCGTGCGCTCGACGTGAGCGGCGTGGTGGCTGAAACGCATTGGCTGATGGTCGAATCCGGCAGCGAGGGTTTGCCCTGGGCCTTCCTCGGCGTTCTCGTCTGTTGGCTCTCGCTGCTTTTCGCGACCTTCGGGCTGCAGGCGCCGCCAAACCCGACCGTGCTTTCCATTCTCTTTGTCTGCGCCTTTTCCGTCGCCGGAGCGGTCTTCCTGATCTCGGACATGGCCAATCCTTACATCGGCCTGGTCCGCGTTTCCAACGCACCCTTGCAATCCGCCATCGAACGCCTGGGAAAACCATAGCCGGTTCAGGACATTGTTAAAACGAGCCATTCCCAAGGCCCGACTTTTTCGCTCTGACGCCATTCAATTGTGCACCGAGGGCTATTGCAATTTTTAGCAATGCCGCGACATAATATCACATGCCTTGAACCTTCGGCAGGCCGGTTGGGGCCGCCGTCGAGGCACGCATGAAGACGACAGCCAGCGCGTCTTTCAGACGCGCAAAGGACGCTGTCGCACTTTGAATTGCTGCATAATTTATCCTTCGATCGATTCCGATTGCAGGAATTATGCAGTGGGCTCTTGACATGTCGAGGCGGCGGCAATGCGTGGGAGATTGCATCAGGGTCTGCGACTTTTTCTGACATTTGCCGGCATGGCGATTCTCGCTGGATGCGAGGAGAGCGGCAACAGCTATGTTCCGCCTCCGCCGCCACCTGTTCGTGTCGCACAGCCGGTCCAGCAGCCGGTTACGCTCTATTTCGAGCTCACCGGCAACACGGCGCCGCTCAATTCCGTCGACATCGAGGCGCGCGTCCAGGGCTATATCCAGTCCATCGACTATCAGGACGGCATGATGGTGAAGAAGGGCGCCAAGCTCTTCGGCATCGAGCGCGATACCTACCAGGCGCAACTCGATCAGGCGAAGGCGTCGCTTGCCTCGCAGCAGGCCTCGCAGGTCGGCGCAAAGCAGGAATATGACCGGCAGCTCAATCTGATGAAGCAGCAGGTGACGACGCAGACTGCGGTCGACAGCGCCAAGGCGACGCTCGACGAGGCGAATGCCTCCATCCTCAATGCCCAGGCCAATGTCGAACTCGCGACCATCAATCTCGGCTATACGGAAGTGCTCGCCCCCTTCGACGGCATCGTCACGGATCACCTTGTCGATGTCGGCACGCTGGTCGGCGTGTCCGGCCCGACCAAGCTCGCCAGCATCGTTCAGACCGATCCGCTCTATGCCTATTTCAACGTCAGCGAAACGCAGGTGCTGATGATCAAGCAAACCCTGGCGAAACAGGGACACACCTTCAGGCAGACGGACCTTCCGAGCATACCGGCCGAGATCGGTCTGCAAACGGAGGAAGGCTATCCGCACAAGGGCCATCTCGACTACGTCTCGCCTCAACTCGACGCCTCGACGGGCACGCTTCAGGTGCGCGCTTTGTTCGACAACAAGGACCACGCCATGCTGCCCGGCCTCTTCGTCAGGGTGCGCGTGCCGGTCGGCCACAATGATAAGGCCCTTCTGGTGCGCGACGACGCGATCGGAACGAATCAGCTCGGCAGCTACGTCCTCGTTCTCGGCAAGGAGGACGTCGTCGAGCAGAAGCCGATCAAGACGGGCCAGCGTGAAGGCCCGCTCCGCGTCGTGGAATCAGGCCTCGACCCGGCGGACCTCGTCGTCATCCAGGGCGTCCAGCAGGCGATCCCCGGCAGCAAGGTCGCGCCCGAGAAGATGGAAATGAACCCGGCGGCCACCGCCGCCGGCGATGCCAAGGCCAACACCACCACGCAATGACTTCGCCACCGTGCTTCATCTGAACGTCCAAAGGACAGCAGCATGATCTCGCGTTTCTTCATCGAGCGGCCGGTACTCGCCAATGTCCTGGCATTGGTTTTCGTGCTCATCGGCGCGGTCGCCCTCTTCCAACTGCCCGTGGCGCAATATCCGAACGTCGTTCCGCCGACAGTGCAGGTGACGACGCGTTTTCCCGGCGCCAGCGCCCAGACCCTCGTCGATACCGTGGCGCTGCCGATCGAGCAGCAGGTCAACGGCGTGCAGGACATGCTCTACATGCAGTCGACGAGCGCCAGCGACGGCACCTATTCCCTGATCGTCACCTTTGCCATCGGAACGGATCCCGATCAGGCGCAGGTCCTGGTGCAGAACCGTGTCGCCATCGCAATGTCGTCGCTTCCGGAAGCTGTCCAGCTTCAGGGCGTAACGACGCAGAAGAAATCGACGGCGATCCTCGGTTTCGTCAGCCTGACCTCGCCCGACAGCCGCTATGACAGCCTGTTCCTGTCGAACTATGCCGTCATCAATCTGCAGAACGAGCTCTCCCGCCTGCCGGGTGTCGGCAACGTCACCGTGTTTGGCGCCGGCCAATACGCCATGCGGATCTGGATGGACCCGAACCTGCTGCAGGCGCGTGGCCTCACCCCGCAGGATGTCGTCAACGTCGTACAGCAGCAGAGCCAGGAGGTCGCCGCCGGCCAGATCGGCATTCCGCCAGTGCCGAAAGGGCAGCTCTTTCAATACACGCTGAACGTCAACGGCCGGCTGAACGAGGCGGCCGATTACGAAAACATCGTCGTCAAGGTCGAAAGCGGGCAGGGCGGCCGCATTACCCGCGTGCGCGATATCGGCCGTGTCGAACTCGGCGCCCAGACCTACAGTCAGTCCTTCATGCAGAACGGCCGGCCGGCGGCCGGTATCGGCATTTTCCAATTGCCGGAGGCGAACGCCATTGCGGTGGCCCAGGCGGTCCGCGCGAAGATGGAGGAGCTGTCGAAGAGCTTCCCGCCCGGCCTCGAATATCACGTGCCGTTCGACACGACGAAATTCGTCGAAGCTTCCATCGACGAGGTTTACGTCACCCTGATCGAGGCGGGCGTGCTCGTTCTCATCGTCATTCTGATTTTCCTGCAGGATTGGCGGGCGATGCTCGTGCCCGCAACCACCGTTCCGGTCACCATCATCGGCGCCTTCGCGGCCATGGCGGCATTGGGCTTCACGGTCAATCTCTCGACGCTCTTTGCCATCGTTCTCGCCATCGGCATCGTCGTCGACGATGCCATCGTCATCGTCGAAGGCGTCGCCCGCCACATCGAGGCGGGCATGTCGGGCCGGAAGGCGGCCGAGAAGGCGATGGAGGAACTGCTCGGCCCGGTCATCGGCATCACACTCGTGCTGATGGCCGTTTTCATTCCGGCCGCTTTCCTGCCCGGCCTGACCGGGCAGCTCTATCGGCAGTTCGCGCTCGTCATCGCCGCGACCGCGCTGATCAGCGCCATCAACGCCGTCACCCTGAAACCGACGCAATGCGCCCTCTGGCTGCGCGCACCGGTGCCGCTCGAAAAACGCAACGTCTTCTACCGCGGCTTCAACAGGGGCTACGATTGGGGTGAACGCCACTATGCCGGATTGATCGGATCGATGACGCGCCGCAGCGGCATCATGGCCATCGCAGCGCTCGCATTGATCGGGGTCGCCGTCTGGGGCCTCACTCGCCTGCCGACCGCCTTCCTGCCGCTCGAAGATCAAGGCTATGTGCTGATCAGTGCGCAGTTGCCCGACGGCGCCTCGAAGGAGCGGACGGATGCCGTGATGGAAGAGGTCGGCAAGATCGCCGAAGCCGCACCCGGGGTCGATCAGGTGCTGACCATCAGCGGCATTTCGGTCCTCGACAATAGCGCCAGCCTGCAGAATGCCGGCGTCGCCTATGTCGTGCTCAAGGATTGGGACGAGCGCGGCAAGGAAAAGGGGCAGGACCTGCTGTCGATCTACCAGCATCTGAACGATGCGCTGCAGCATGTGCTGACCGCCAAGACGCTGGTGGTCGTGCCGCCGCCGATCCAGGGCGTCGGCAATGCCAACGGCTTTACCATGCAGGTCGAGCTCCGGAACGGCATATCCGACTATCCGCTGCTGCAATCGCTTGCCGACACGATCGTCAAGAACGGCAATGCCCAATCATCGCTGCAGAGACTGAGCACGCCGTTCCGCTCGAATGTGCCGCAGCTCTCAGTCTCCGTCGACCGCATCAAGGCCGAAACATTGGGCATTACCGTGGGACAGGTCTTTTCCGCTCTCTCCGGCTATGTCGGATCGAGCTACGTCACCCAGTTCAACAAATTCGGCCGCACCTTCCAGGTCTATGCGCAGGCCGCTTCCGATTACCGTGTCAGCCCCGAAGATATCCGCAATCTGAAGGTCAAGGCGGGCGACGGAACCATGGTGCCGCTCGGCACGGTCGTCGATGTCACGAGGACGCAAGGCCCCTCTCTGATCAGCCTCTACAATCTCTACCCCACAGCGACCATCGTCGGCGGACCGGCCGCGGGCTTCAGCTCCGGCCAATCGCTCGAGGTGATGGAGCAGATTGCCGATCATACCTTGCCGGCTGGCACCGGTTTCGAATGGACCGCACTTTCCTATCAGGAGAAGGCCGTGGGCGGGCAGATCTACTTCGTCTTCGCGCTCGCCATGCTGCTCGTCTATTTCGTGCTCGCCGGCCAGTATGAAAGCTGGATCCTGCCGCTGGCGGTCATCCTTGCCGTGCCGCTCGCCCTCCTCGGCACCGTGGCGGCCCTCACCGCGGCGGGTGTGGCCAACAATCTCTATACGCAGATCGGCCTTATCCTGCTGATTGCGCTCGCCGCCAAGAATGCCATCCTCATCGTCGAATATGCGCGTGAGAAGCGGGCCGAAGGCATGGAAATCCTCGACGCCGCCGTCGAAGCCGCCCGCCTGCGCTTCCGGCCGATCCTGATGACGTCCTTCGCCTTCATCCTCGGCGTGCTGCCTCTGGTACTGGCGACAGGCGCGGGCGCATCGGCGCGCAAATCGATCGGCATATCGGTCTTCAGCGGCATGATCGCCTCGACCTGCCTTGCCGTCCTCTTCGTTCCCTCCTTCTACGTGCTGCTGCAGCGCCTCGAGGAACACTGGAAGGGCCGTGGCGCGACTACAAACTCAGCCGCAACAGTGACGGACGCGGAGATATCGAAAGTCGGATAGGTGACGGTTACTGAACGATCACCTGCACATAGACGTTGCCGCTCTTGGCATAATAATAAGCGCCGCATCGATAATAATAGCCGCCGAAATAGGGCCCATAGCGGCAGCCTGCCGGAAGCACGGCGATCGTCGTCGTCGTGCGTGTGACCACCCGGCGCGTCGTCCGCCGAGCCACGCCGGCATAGGAGAGTGGCGTCAGCGGCCTGCCGATGACGGCCTCGGCCGGCGTTGCGAAGCCGATCGACAACGGCATGGATCCCTGCCGCTCGATGCGGAAATCGGTGAACGTCAGGACGCCGGCAAGGCTGAGGGCGAACAGCAGCTTGTTATAGGTCATTTCGCTTCTCCCATATCGGCGGCAGCCGGAAGCTCGTCGAGCGATTGCATCTCGCTGAGATCGACAGTCTTCGCGCTGGCTGGAATTTCGATGGTGTAGGCAACGGCTGCGACATCCGCCCCGCTTTTGAAATCGCTGATTTCAAGCGTGTATTGCGGCGCCTGGACGACGTGCTTGCTGGTGATGACGTAACGGCGCGGGATGGGTTGCGAGCCCGTCTGTATCCAGATCTGCCAATCGATTTCCGGTGTCCGGAAAGCCAGATATTCGCATTCGACGCCATCGACGAAAGCGCTCGAAATATGCTTGGCCTCCGTCACGTCAGACATAAGCACATCATAGACATTGGACGACAGCAGATCCGCTCCCGGCGCCTCGACGCCGGCCGTCATCAGCCTGTCGATCAGGTCGTCGAGCGAACCTTTTCCGTCGATCTTGGCATAGGCATCGAGGTTCTTGCCATGCACCGTCAGCGACGAGCCGTCGAAGCTGACGTCGAGGTCGGCGAATCCGCCGGTCCTTGTGACGCGCAGCTTGTCGGGACGTGTCATATTGGCCGTCCCGGAGCTGACGAACTGGAGCTTCTCGAAATCGGGCGTCACCGCTTCGAGGGACGATTGGTAGGTGAAGGATATCGTCTTCTGCGCCGTCAGGAAGTCGGACATGGTCTTGAGAAGAGCTTTTGCATCATCCGCCCACGCACTCGCCGGCGTAAGGCTGGCGGCGAGCGAGGCATACAGGAAAATCCGTTTCAATCGCGGGAAAGAAGGAGTCGATGACATGGCAATGCCTTTCGTTCGTGTCGTCATCAATTTCATCGAATTGAAAATGACGGCTGCCGGACGTGCGGCAGCCGGGCATCGAATGTGAGAGACGCACTGCATGCATGCGGGCAAACTCCGCTTGCCGGCTTTTGCGGTATTCCGCTCACGGCTTTCGCGCTGGCGCGCGACAGCCTCTTTTGGGAAGAAAGTCTTCGAACAGGCGCTACAATCCCGAGGTCAGCACGCGGTGGCAGGCCGGCGATACGCGCGGCAGATTGTCCCGCAGGCAGGCAATGCCTCGCCCTCCTCCCAAAGGCACCATGCGGCAGAAGGCCTGGAAGTCCGCTCCGCAGGTCTCTCGCAGGATCATCACTTCCTCGCGCGGGGAGAAGGCCGGCATCATTGCCCGAGGGGCAGGCGTGATCGCGCCGGTCGCAGCCGCATCGCCCGTCGCCGGCGCGCTCGATCCTCCCAATGCCGCGACGGCCTGCTGGCATGGCGCCGATAAAGCGGCGCTGTGCTGTTGCAGGCAGCTGAGAGCCTCAGCGCCTCCCGGCGTAACGCCGGAACATTGCGCCATGAAATCCCGCTGGCAGGCCGATTTGACCGCATTGCGCTGCGCCTGCGTCGGCTGGTGCGCGGGCATGCCGGCCGCCGGCGCCGGCGTGGTCGCCGCGGTATTTGCCGGCGCCGCCGGAGCCGGCTCCGCCGATGTCGACTTGGGTTTGACGTTCACCGCAGACACCGCTTTCTTACAGCCTGCCGAAAGCGTGGCGTTATGCTGCTGCAAACAGGTAAGCGCCTCGATGCCTCCCGGTGTCACACCGGAACATTTGGCAATGAAATCAGAACGGCATTCTGCCCTGATCGCATCTTTTTGCTCTTCGGTCGGCGCTTGCGCGGAAGCTATCCCGGCGAGGAACACAATCGCGCAGAACGCAGGCAACGCGGAGATTGCCGATTGAAGACGATGCCTCCCATAGGGAGACGCCGTTAGAGAAGATCCCCATTTCCGCATGATTTCCCCCTGTAAATCTCTGATCTACTTCATGAAATCGAACTGCCCTCTGAATAGAAAAATAGGCGCCGCCGAGTGGACGGACGTTACTTGCTGCTCTGGAAATATATGATGCGCCTGAACTAGGTATATTAGAATATTATCTTTTTAGCAACTAGTTCGTCGTCGCTGAAACTCGATGACAACTTGCAGGGATATTATTTCGACAATCCAGAACGACAAAAGTCCGCACAAGGCGGGCCTTGGTGAGCCTTGGTTGCCAGTTCAGGTTTTGAACCGTTCGCTACACCTGGTCCTGATTAGCAACCACCGGCAATTTGCCCTCGTCCGAAACACGGGCTTCGGTCTGCCGGGCGGCAGAGACGAGTCGGCGCTGTGCGCGGATCGCGTTCCATTGTTGGTCGATCAGCACGCCGATGAGGATCACCCCGCCCATGACGGCAAAGTTCAAAGAGGAGGGGATACCAAGCAGATTCACGAGGTTCTGCAACTCCTGAAGCAGGACCGTTCCGAGCACGACGCCGACGATCGATCCCTCGCCGCCGCGGAGCGAAAAGCCGCCGAGTACGGCAGCGGCAATTGCGTAGAGTTCATAGAACTGGCCATGGCTGGCCGGCGAGATCGAGCGTGTGTACATGGCGAAATAGATCGCCGCGAGCGCGGTAAGCAATCCGCAGATGACGTAGGCCGACATCACCATCCGGCCGGTGCGGATACCGGAATAGCGGGCTGCCTCCTCGTTTTTGCCGATCGCATAAAGATAACGCCCGAAGACAGAGCGATGCAGCACCACCCACATCGCCACGGAAATGATGACGAGCGCTATGAAGGTGTTGGGAACGCCGTACAACCGTCCGGCCGTCAGGAACTCGAGCTCGGGAAAATTTTGGCCGAACGCAAAACCCGCCGTTCCGTCGGCCGTATAGAAGCGCGCCGCCCCGCGATAGATAAGGAGGCCGCAGAGAGTGACGACGAAGGGTTGCAGGTTCAGCCGGGTGATCAGCCAGCCGTGAACGGCACCTATGAGCGCGCCGAGCATCAGAATGAGTGGGAGCGCCAACATCCACGGCATATTTTGGACCGCGACGAAATCGACAAACAGCACACCAAGAAGCGCGACCAGCGAACCCACGGAAAGTTCGATACCGCCTGTAATGATGACGTAGGCCTGGCCAATCGACAGGATGCCGAACAGACCGATCAGGTTGGCCGTATTCGCCAGATTGATCGGCAGCAGGAAGCGCGGATTGATGATCGCCACGACGATGCCCACGACGACGATCAAAAGCAGCAGTCCAAGATCTTTCTTGATCATTCGAGATCCACTCCCCGATATCTGACTGTATTACCGCCGCGGCTATTTTAAGCCTTTGCCGACAGCAAGCAAAAGGACGCTTTCCTGACTGAATTCGTCCTCATCGAGAATGCCGGCGATCTGGCCCTCATGCATGACGGCAATGCGGTCCGAAACGCCGATCACCTCTTCCATGTCGCTGGAGATCATCAGGATCGCGACACCGGCATCGGCAAGCGTCCGCATCAGGCCGTAGATCTCATTCTTGGCGCCGATATCGATGCCGCGTGTCGGCTCGTCGAAGATCATCACCTTCGGGCGCATCGACAACCATTTCGCAAGCACGACCTTCTGCTGGTTGCCGCCGGACAGAGTGCCGGTTCGACTGGAAACAGAGGGCGCCTTGATGCCGAGGCGAACGCGCTGCTTTTCGGCCGCCGCCGTCTCCCGCTCGGCGGACAGCATGAAGCGGCTGGCAAGCATGGGGAGATCGGCAAGGGTTATGTTCTGGGCGATCGGGAAATCAAGAAGAATGCCGTTGCGCTTTCGATCCTCCGGCACCAGGAAAATGCCGCGAGCAACGGCGTCCCGCGCGGAACGGACTTCAATTTTCTTCCCGTCCTGCAGGATGGCTCCGCCGTAACTGCGATCAATGCCGAAGAGCACCCTGGCAAGTTCGGTGCGGCCGGACCCGACGAGGCCCGCAAGTCCGAGGATTTCTCCATACCTGATTTCCAGATCAACGGGATGGCCGGGATAAGCCGCGGTGCGCACGGCACTGACCTTCAACGCAACTGAGCCGGGTGAGCGCTGCGGCTTTGCGGTGCGGGCCGCCAGCATCCGGCCAATCATCAGCTTGACCATCTGGTCGTGGCCGATGTCCTTCTTGGCAAGCGTGCCCGCAAGCGCGCCATCACGGAGGACGACGACGCGGTCGGCCACGCGCTCAACCTCGTGGAGCCGGTGCGAGATGAAAATGACACTGATGCCATCCGCCTTCAGCTTTTTGATGATGCTGAGCAGCCGCTCGGTTTCAGCCAGCGGCAGGCTGGAAGTAGGCTCGTCGAAAATGACGAGCTTGGCGTTGATGGACAGCGCCTTGGCGATTTCCACCATTTGCTGCTCGGCCAGCGACAACGACGCCATGGGTGTGTCGGCGGAAAAATGCGCGCCCACGCGCCTCAACAGCGGCTTCACCATTTCCCTTAGTCGATCGCGATCGACAAGCTTGAGAGGTCCCGCCTTCAGCGGTTCGCGCCCCAGGAAGACATTGGCGGCGACGTCGAGATTCTCGAAGAGATTGAGCTCCTGATGCACGAAGGCGATGCCGGACGAGATACTCGATTCCACAGTGAGGAAACGAAGCTCTGCCCCGTCGAGCAGGATCGTGCCCCGATCGGGTGCGATCACTCCGCCGAGAATCTTCATCAGCGTCGATTTTCCAGCCCCGTTTTCGCCGACAAGGCCGATGACCTCGCCTGGCATGATATCCATAGACAGGCCTTCGAGCGCAACGACACCTGGATACGTCTTGCCGACGCCGGAAAGCGAAAGGAATGGCGTTGCGGGCGCGCCCGGTGGCGGGATGTCGGAACTATGGTTCATCGGCTGTCCACGGCTGCTGATGCTGACGGCATGAAACGCCTTTTGCGGCGGCGGTGAGTGCCGCCGCCGCGAAAGAGCCTATTTTCCGGCCATGGCCTTCAGGTTGGCTGCATATTTGTCAACGTCATCCTTGCCGATGATGACAGTCGGGATGATGATCAAGCCATCGGCGGGAACGCCTGATTTGTCGCCCTTGAGGTAGGCGGCCATCAATTTCATGCCCTGATAGGCCCATTCGAACGGCTGCTGTACGACGGTTGCCGCGATCGTGCCTTCCTTCACACCGCCGAGCGTGATCGGATCGTCATCAAAGCCAACGACGGTGATCTGGCCGAGTTTGCCTGCGTCGCGCAGCGCCTCATAGATGCGCGGCGTGTTGTAGGAGTAGAAGCCGACCATGCAGGTCAGGTCGGGGCTGGCCACCAACGCATCCTCCACGTTCTTCTTGGCGCGCGTCTGATCGATGTCGTCACCGCGAACATCGACAAGCTCGATCTTGGTGCCCTTGAGCCCTTCCTTCATCCCTTCGATGCGTTCGCGGGCGTTGTCGGCGCCCAGCAGACCGACGAAACCCATGCACTTACCGCCGTCCGGCATCGCTTTCTTGGCGATTTCGGCGGCCTGCTTGCCGGCGTCGATGTTCGAAGACCCGATATAGGCGACCCGGTTGGTCTTCGGCGCGTCGCTGTCGGTGGTGAAGAGAGCCGTCTGCGAGCCGATCTTGTTGAGACCGTCCGTCTGGGTCTTGGGATCGACGGCGGAGACCATGATCCCCTTGACGCCGGCGCTGACGAGATCTTCCATGAGACGCTGCTGAATGGCGACAGCCGCCTGCTCAGGATATTTCAGTTCCATGTTGTAGTCGGGCATCTCGCCCTGCGCCTTCTTCACGCCTGCCTCGGCGGCTTTCCAGAAGTCGGACGCTCCGTTGACGACGAATGCGAGTGTCGGTTTGTCGGCGGCATGTGATGCAGCCATCGAGGCCGCACTCAACATCAACGCAGCGAAAAACAAGGCAGCATTTTTCCGTTTCAGCTGTTTCATAATACTCCTCCCAGGGGCCGCGGTTGCGAGGGCCCGTTCGCGACTTGCGGCCGGCCGCATGCGCGCCCCCTCCAGGGCCGTCGCAAAGCAACGTGTGCATGGATACCGATCGCACATCGACGGTATACTAGAATCTAAATTAGTAAATAGTAATATTAATGCGGATCAAAACATCCGATGCCGGATCCAATCGCCCCACAATACAAATGCAAAAGCTTCGCGTGTGGGGGCTTCTCAGTCGGATCTCGTTGCCGGGGGCCTAATCACACATAGGCTGTCGGCTGCTAAAGCGTGTCGCACAAAAGTGTGCGCGGTTTTGCGATAACGACACGCGTATAAACAAAGACCTAAAGCACGGGAGACGAATCTGAAAGATCGCGACGTGCTTTAGCCTAAGACCGGAAGCACGTGATCCGCTTTGCGCGGGCGGGACAGGCATTGTTCAGCAGGCAATGTTGCTCGACGATCTTAGATCGCTATCGCCTTTGCTGATGACGTTGGCGACCCTCATCCGGGAAGGCTGTCGTTTGCGTATTCATAAGACCACGCTGCAGGCGCGCCGCCAGCCTCAGCCGACGGACCATCCGCCGTCCACGAGTAGGTTCGCGCCGGTAATTAGGCTCGCAGCCGGCGAGGCGAGGAAGACGACGGCACCCACCACATCATCGGTTTCACCGATCCGTCCGAGTGGGATATGACCGAGCGTCGCTTTGCGATTGTCGGCATCGGATAGGAAAGGGGCTGTACCATCCGTGTGGATGAACGTCGGCGATACGGTATTTACGGTGACGTTGTAGCGTGCCCATTCGGCTGCAAGGCAGCGCGTAAGATGATTGATTGCCGCCTTGCTCATGCAATAGATTGCCTCGCCGCGCAGTGCCACCGTACCGGCCTGGGAACTGATATTGATGATCCGGCCCCCATTGCGTTTGATCATGTGGCGACCGACCGCCTGCGTCATCAGAAACGTGCCCTTGATGTTGACATCAAGTATCTCGTCAAGGTCCTTCTCCTCGACAAGTTCCGCGAGATTGCCCGGCGCCACGCCGACGTTGTTAACGAGGATGTCTATCCGGCCGAACGCCGTGAGCGCCGCATCGACGGCTTGGGCAATGTGGGCCTTATTGGGAATCTCCAGTTCGACAGGGAGAACTTTTCGCCCTGCACCCTCGAGTTCGGCAATCAGACCCGCCGCCCCCGCGACCTCGCGGACCCCCAAAACAATATCGGAGCCTGCTGCGGCACAGGCAAGCGCGCAAGCTCGACCGATGCCACGGCTAGCTCCCGTCACCAAAGTCACTTTACCGTCAAGGCTGAAGTCCGGCGCATTCTTCTGCATCGCGATGCCTCCCTCGATGAAGCTCATTTATGGCAGCGTCGGCGTGCGGATGCCAGATGGGAAGCCATGACGATCACCGAGAAGCGGTTTAAGGCGTGCAGCACCACGATTATCTAGAGCGGACGTGCGCCGGTGAACTTGCGGATGGAGGACAAAAAGCAAAAGCTCCTCGCGCCTGGCTTCGCTCCCGATGAGTTCCTGAGGCGCTGGGAGGACTGCAAGTTGGTATCCAAAAACGCCAAAAGCCCGCTTGTCGCGGGCTAT
Source organism: Rhizobium sp. R339 (assembly GCF_002211395.1). Taxonomy (NCBI): domain Bacteria; kingdom Pseudomonadati; phylum Pseudomonadota; class Alphaproteobacteria; order Hyphomicrobiales; family Rhizobiaceae; genus Rhizobium; species Rhizobium sp. R339. Next base: position 422 of record NZ_LOKV01000016.1, on the reverse strand, counting down.
TTGTTTGGTTGCGGGTTCAGGCTTTGCCGCGTTCGCTACGCTCACCCTTCAGGTTATGGTGAGCTTTGCGAACGAGGAGCTACCATCGCCAGCGAAGATGAAGTCTTCGCGCCCGCGATAACTGCTGTCTGTATTTTCGGAGATATGGGAGAAGGGAAGATTGGTTGCGGGGGCAGGATTTGAACCTTCGGCCTTGAGGTTATGGTCCGCAGGACGAGGAGCTACCATCGCCAGCGAAGATGAAGTCTTCGCGCCCGCGATCACTGGTCTTGGTATTTCGGGAAGATAGGAAGGATTGGTTGCGGGGGCAGGATTTGAACCTGCGGCCTTCAGGTTATGAGCCTGACGAGCTACCGGGCTGCTCCACCCCGCGATATTATTTTACAGCAGAAAGGGCCGCTTTTGCGACCCTTTTGTATCGG
>NZ_LOKV01000015.1:0-38334 GCF_002211395.1 Rhizobium sp. R339 | reverse complement strand
GGCTGGCGAGCGACGTATATTCGCCGTTGCGCAGCTTGATGACGCTCGGGATCTTCACGAAGTCGACGCGGGCGCGGTAGTCGAAGGCGCCGGCGATCGTGGCACCCGAAATGATCAGGATATTGAGACCGCGATAATCCTCCACCAGCGCGTGGGCGATGGTGCGACAGCGGCGCAGGTGACCGAGCCCGAAGGTGTCGTGGCTGTACATGAGGATGCGCGCATCTTCGAGACGTCTGGCCATAGGCGTTCCCTCTGGGGTGAACAACATAGTTAGCACCCCCGCCGTCCGGAGGCCACGAGGCGGGGGCGGTGCCGGAAGGCGCCGCCGAGCGTTCCGCTATTTGTAGGGATCTGCCGCATCACGCAAGCCGTCTCCCAGAAAGTTGAACGCCAAAATGACAAGAACAACAGGAATGATCGGAAAGAGCAGCCAAGGATAGAAGGCGATGACACTGACGCTTTTTGCTTCGGTCAGCAGGATGCCCCAACTGGTGATCGGTGGGCGAAGACCGAGGCCGAGGAAGGACAGCGCAGTCTCGCCGAGAATCATGCCGGGGATCGAAATCGTCGCCGAAGCAATGAGATGCGACATGAAACCCGGCACCAGATGCCGGCCGATGATGCGCGGCGTGCTGGCGCCCATCAGCTGTGCGGCCTGCACGTAATCCTCCTCGCGCAGTGCCAGCAGCTTGGAACGCACGGCGCGGGCAAGACCCGTCCAGTCGATGATCCCGAGGATGACCGTTATGCCGAAATAGATGACGATGGGACTCCATGTCACCGGCATGATGGCGGCCAGCGCCATCCACAGCGGCAGGCTCGGCAGCGACTGCAGCACCTCGATCAGGCGCTGGACGATGAGATCGAAAATTCCGCCCCAATAACCGGCAAGGCCGCCGATGACGATGCCGAGCACGAAGCTGATCGCAATGCCGATGAGGCCGATCGTCAGCGAAATCCGCGCGCCGTAGAGGATGCGCGAGAGGACGTCACGGCCGAGCCGGTCGGTGCCGAGCAGGAACATCTGGCCGCCGATCGCCGGGCAGACGAGGTGATAGTTCGAGGTGACGAGGCCCCAGAATTTATAGGAATCGCCACGGCAGAAGAAGCGGATCGGCTGCACGTCGTTCGGCCGGTCGGTATAGACGCGATGCAGCGTGTCGAGATCGAGCGTCATGCTGCGGCCATAGACGAAGGGACCGACGAAGCTGCCCTTGTCGAAGAAATGGACGCGCTGCGGCGGCGCATGAATGAAATCGACGTTGCGTGTATGCAGGCCGTAGGGCGCCAGGAACTCGACGATCAGGATCATCAGATAAACGACGGCGAGAAAGATGCCGGAGATCAAGGCCAGCTTGTGCTGCTTGAACTTCCACCACATCAGCCGCTTCTGCGAGGCGAGATGGATGCGCGATTGCGCCGCCGTCATGCTTTCGGTCGCGTGCGGATCGAAAGGCGCGGTCGAGACGTAGTGAGGCAGCGGCGCGCCGGGTGCGGGAAGGGGCGACATTATTTGGTGCTCCTGCCTTGCAGACGGATGCGGGGATCAAGGAAGCCGAGCGCGATGTCCGAGATCAGCACGCCGATGACGTTGAGGAACGCGAGGAACATCAGGAAAGAGCCGGCGAGATACATATCCTGGCTCTGCAGCGCCTTGATGAGCATCGGGCCCGTCGTCTCCAGCGACAGCACGATGGCGACGATCTCGGCGCCCGAAATGATCGACGGCAGGATCGAGCCGATATCGGCGACGAAGAAGTTGAGCGCCATGCGCAGCGGATATTTGACCAGCGCCCGCATTGGATGCAGGCCCTTGGCGCGGGCGGTCGTCACATACTGCTTCTGCATCTCGTCGAGCAGGTTGGCGCGCAGCCGCCGGATCATGCCGGCCGTTCCGGCGGTGCCGACGATGATGACAGGAATCCAGAGATGGGCGAGGATCGACTTCGCTTTTTCCCAGCTCATCGGCGCGTTGAGATATTGCTGGTCCATCAGGTGGCCGATCGAGAGCCCGAACCAGACATTGGCGAAATACATCAGGATCAGCGCCAGCATGAAGTTCGGAATGGCGATGCCGAGCAGCCCGAAGAAAGTCAGCCCGTAATCGCCCCAGCTATACTGATGCGTGGCCGAATAGATGCCGATTGGAAAGGCGATCAGCCAGGTGAGCAGGATCGTCGTGAAGGAGACCAGGATGGTCAACCACAGGCGATCGCCGACGACGTCGGAAACCGGCAGCTGATATTCGAAGGAATAGCCGAAATCGCCGTGCAGCATGCCGCCGACCCAGTAGAAATAGCGCACGATCTCCGGCTTGTCGAAGCCGTATTGCTGGCGCATCTCCTCGATTTCCTGGAGGTTGGCGGTCTCGCCGGAGGCGCGCAGCTCGGCGATCTGGCTCTCGAAGAAGTCGCCGGGCGGCAGCTCGATGATGGTGAAAACCAGCGCCGAAATGACGAAGAGCGTCGGCACCATGGCGGCGATGCGCCAGAGAATGTATCTGAGCACGCCTCAGGCCTCCTTGTACCAGAATGCATCGGGCATGTAGACGCCGAGATAGGAGGTGGGATCGAAGCCGTAGAGCGCTTTCGCCGGCAGGTTCTGCAGCTTGGCGGCGCGAAGGATCGGCTGCAGCGTGCTGTTGATCAGGCCGATCGAGAACACCTGCTGCGTATAGAGCGACAGCATCTTGTGCCAGATCACCTGGCGCTCCTCGAATTTCGCCGTCGAGCCCCATTGCTTGAGAAGATCGACCAGTTCGGCCGCCTCCGGCAGATCGGGTGCTGCGCCTTCCTGGCCCGCGGAGAGGTAATGCATGCCCCAGAGCGGCCATTGCAGCTGATCGTCGAGCGTCGGCGCGAGCCCGGAGGGCGACATGTCGGCGGTCGGCACGCCGTTGTCGAGGCCATACCAGATCGACATCATGATCGTGCCGCTCATGGCGCGGTTGCGGAAGACGTCGCGCTGCGAGGTGCGAGTATAGAGCGCCAGGCCGACATTGGCCCAGTGATCGTGCACGAGCTCCAGCACGTCGGTATCGAGATTGCTCTCGCCGGCGGTTTCGACGGTGATCTCGGCGCGCCGCCCGTCGGGCAGCAGCCGGATGCCGTCATCGCCGCGCCTGGTCAGGCCGAGTTCGTCGAGCAGCCGGTTAGCCTCCTCCTGATCGAACTTCACATAGGCGTCGGCATATTCCTGCTTGAAGAGCGGGCTGTCGGGCAGGACGGTATCGGCGCTCGGTGTGCCGAGACCATAGAACGCGACCATGTTGATCTCATGCCGATCGATCGCCAGAGACAAAGCGCGCCGCATGCGCACGTCGCGGAAGAGGCCACGCCACACTTCGTCGGCGCAGTTGAGGTTCGGCAGCAAGGTGATGCGCGAACCGCGCGCGAGCTTCCAGAGGTCGACCTTGACGGGGAAGCGCTTCTCCGCCTCCTTCAGGAAGGTGTAATCGTTGAAATCGATCCCTGTCGCCTGCAGGTCGGCTTCTCCCGCACCGGCCTTGGCGGCGATGATCGACGAAGAAGAAACGTTGAGAACGAAACGGTCGAGATAGGGAAGCTGCCTGCCGTTCTCGTCGACGCGGTGGAAGAAGGGATTGCGCTCGAAGACGAATTGTTCGGCCGGCAGCGCCGTCGTATTGCGCCAGGGATCCAGCGTCGGCAGGTTCGGATTTTCGGGGCGGTAGGAGCGCGCCATCTTGATGTGCAGATCCTGCCACTTCTTGACGCGGTAGGTCTTCATCATCTGTTCCATCTTCGCCTCGTCCGGCTGGAACTTCTTGTGAAACTGCTTGAGGTAATGCCCCGGTCCGAAGATGACGAGCGGTTGCGGGCCCGCCAGGCTCGGCAGGAACATCGGGTTGGGCTTTTCCCAGCTATAGCGCACGGTCAGCGGATCGAGCATCTCGAAGCGCGGCAGGTTGCCGTGCGGGCGCAACTCCAGCGCACCGCCGCCGGGAGTCAGCTTGTCATTCAGGATGACGTCTTCCCACCAGTAGCGGAAATCGTCGGCCGTGAACGGTTCTCCGTCGGACCATTTATGGCCCTCGCGAAGTGTGAAGGTGAAGACCGTGTCGTCCTCGGACCGGAAATCGGCGAGGATATCAGGCTGGAATTGCAGGTGCTTGTCATAGCCGATCAGGCGGGAATAGCCGTAGATCGTCATGAAGCGGATGTCGCGCTGACTACCGATGATGGTGCGCACCGTGCCGCCATAGGCGCCGGGGGCAAGTCCCATCTCCGTCAGGTTGACGACACGCGGGCGCAGCGGAATGCGCTCGGCCATCGGAGGCAGGCCGCCGGCGGCGAGCCGCTCCTTCAGGAATTCCGGCTCGCCGATCTGCTCGGCGCGAAGCACGGCAGGTGCGATTGCCGCACCGACGAGGCCGCCGAGGAAGGTGCGACGCGTCACCATCAGCGCAACTCCCTGATATCGGCGCCCTTGCGGGCGCGCACCAGATGGCCGTCGCCAAGGTCGGCATAGGCGAGTTCGGCGGCGTCATCATGCTCGGCGGTGAACGTCTTGCCCCAATTCTGCTTGTCGGCGGCGCCGTTTTCCCGGAGCGCCTTGAAATCGAGCGGCCGGTCGAGATCGGGGAAGGGCACGGCGGCGAGCAGCGATTTCGTATAGGGATGCACCGGATCGCGCAGGATGATTTCGCGCGGCGCGATCTCGACGATGCGGCCCTTGCACATGACAGCGATGCGGTCGGCCATATAATCGACCACGGCGAGGTTGTGCGAAATGAAGAGATAGGTAAGCCCCAGCTCTTTCTGCAGGTCCTTCAGCAAGTTGAGGATCTGCGCCTGAACCGAGACGTCGAGGGCCGAGACCGGCTCATCGAGAATGACGAGCTTCGGGCCCAGCGCCAGTGCGCGCGCGATGCCGATGCGCTGGCGCTGGCCACCCGAGAAACTGTGCGGGTAGCGGCTGAGATAACGCTTGTCGAGGCCGATCGCTCCCATCAGTCCCTCGACCTTGCGCTTGCGCTCGTCGCTGTCGCCGCGGTCGTGGATTTCGAGAGGTTCGCTCAGGATGTTGCGCACCGTCATGCGCGGCGAGAGCGAGGAGACCGGATCCTGGAAGACCATCTGGATCTTGGTGCGCATGTCCTGGAGTTCCGCACCCTTGACGGAGAGGACGTCGATCACATCCTTGCCGTCGTTGAATACCACCGCGCCGGTATCCGGCGTGACCGCGCGCATCAGGATCTTGCTGAGCGTCGTCTTGCCGCAGCCGGATTCGCCGACCAGCCCGAGACATTCGCCGCGGCGGATGTCGAAGCTGACATCGTCGACCGCGTGCACGACGGTGGCTTCCTGCCTGCCGAGGAAACTGCGCTTGCGCGTCTTGTAGGTCTTGGAAAGATTGGCGACCGAAAGCAGCACGCCGGGCGCTTCCGCCTGGACGGGTTTCTTCTTGCCGACGAGAGTCTCGAGATTCACCGGCACGTCGCGCAGCGCCTTCAGGCGTTCGCCGGGCTTCATGTCGAAATGCGGTACGGCGGCCATCAGGCCCTTGAGATAGGGGTGCTGCGGATTGCGGAAGATGGCGTCGACCGGCCCAGCCTCCATGATCTCGCCGTGATAGATGACGACCACCTCGTCGGCCATGTTGGCGACGATGCCGAGATCGTGGGTGATGAGCAGCATCGCCATGCCGAGCTTGGATTGCAGGTCGCGCAACAGCTCGAGGATCTGCGCCTGGATCGTCACGTCGAGCGCCGTCGTCGGCTCGTCCGCGATCAGGAGCGCCGGCTTGCAGATCAGCGCCATGGCGATCATCGCGCGTTGGCGCATGCCGCCCGACAGTTCGAACGGATACATGTCGTAGGTACGGTGCGGATTGGAGAAACCGACGAGGCCGAGCATCTCCTCGGTCCTGTCGTGCGCTTCTTCCTTGTCGACCTCCGTATGGATCAGCAGCGCTTCGCTGATCTGGTTGCCGACCGTATGCAGCGGCGAGAGCGAGGTCATCGGCTCCTGGAAGATCGTCGCCATGCGCCGGCCGCGCAGATCGCGCATCTCTTCGCTGTCGCGCGGCAGCGACAGGATATCGGTCGCGCTGCCGTCGAGCGGGTCGGTGAAGAGGATACGGCCGGAGGCCTTGGCCGGATTGGGCAGGATGCCCATGACGGCCTGGCTGATCACCGATTTGCCGGAGCCGGATTCGCCGACGAGAGCGGTAACCTTACCCGGAAGGATGCGGAGATTGGCTTCCTTTACGACACGGAGCCGGTCGCCGAAAACCGAGAAGGAGACGTCGAGGTTCTCAATACGCAACAGATCGGCAGCAGACGCCATACCAATGAAATTCCCCAGTCTTCTATGTTCCCGTTAAGGCACACTATCGTACCGCAAACGGGGTGTCTAGTTGATGACAATCGCAGGGGAAACCGCCGCGTTCCGCCGAAGTTCCCGGGGCGGAGCGCGCTCATTTGGCAGGAGTTGCAGCTTTTACTGGATGAACTTCTCCATAGTTGTACGGCCGACCTGTTTCTTGGCGTCGCGATGCAGGAGAATGACCTGCTCCGCTTCGGAAAGTCCATTCTGTCCGGCCTCGCGGAAGCTCTCGTCGGCGCTGATCTCGGGAGCCGGCGCGCGTGGCTGCAGCACCGTCACCTTCTGACGGATGCCGCGGAGCTTTTCCTCGCCGAGCGTCGTCCATTCGCCGCCGCAATAGCCGGCGAAGGCCTGGCTGGCGACGACCTCGCGGCCGTATTTCTTGGTCAGGATCTGCAGGCGCTGGACCTCGTTGACCGCCGAGCCGAAGGCGGAGAAGGTCAGGCGGTCCTTGAGCCCGACATTGCCGAACATGACGTTGCCGACATGCAGCCCGATGCCGTAGCCGATCCTGGAGAGGCCTTTCTGCTCGCGGTCCCTGTTGAGCTCGGCGACCCGCGCCTGCGCCTGATGGACGGCCGAAAGAGCCGCTTCGCAGGCGATCTTGGAAGGGTCCTTATGGCGTCCGCAGGGATAGACGGCGAGGAAGCCGTCGCCGAGGAAGCTCAAAATCTCGCCGCCATTGCGGTTGAAGGGGGCGGCAATCGCGTCGAAGAACTGGTTCAGCGTGTCGATATAGGCCTGCCTGCCTTCCTTTTCGGCATACATGGTGGATTCGCGCATGTCGCCCATGACCAGGGCCGCGCGGATCGTCTCGCCGTCGCCGCGGCGGATCTGGCCGTTCAGCACCCGCTTGCCGGCGTCGCCGCCGAGATAGGTGGTCAGCATGTTGTTGGCGAGCTTGCCAAGCACCGCCATTTTGGCAGCGACCGCCAAATGGTCCTGCATCCGCAGCAACGCGTCGATCATGTCGTCGGAAAAGCCGTTGTGGTGGTCCGTCGACCAGGAGCCCATCATGCCCTGCACCGAACCGTCGCCGAAAGGCTGCACGAAGGCGAGGTAGTCGGTGATTGCGTCCTTGCGCAGATCCTCGAAGATCGGGAATTCATTCGGCCCCTCCTGCATCAGCCGGCGGCGAATGTGCTGCAGGTTGTTGTCGAGCAGATAATAATAGGGGCTCTGCAGGAAACGATCCGGCTTCTGGCCGGCGGGCATGCGGAAGCCTTCGATGGTGACGCCGCTGGCGCGCCGCCAGGTGAAGCTCAAGGCATCGTAGAGCGGGTGAAGCATCGAAAAACTGAGATGGACGCGCGCGATCGGCAGGCCCGCCGCAGCAATCCTCTCGCAGAAACCGCGCACGATGTTTTCGAGATCGTCACCTGCCAGCGAAGAGTTCGTCAGCCATTCGGCGACCCGGTCCAACAGGATGGAGGACACGCTGGATTCGATCGTGCTCATTCTCGGTATGATCCTCATAAAGCACGCCATCCCCAAGAACCAAAAATTCCTCTGCCGGCACATTTTCATGCGCAGGGCATAAGGAAATCAGGATGTACGAGCGGTATTATTGTGTCAACGATCTGCCGGAAGCCCGGCAGCGGCACCCCTCAGCTCCCCGGTCGGAGATCGGACGGGCAGTCCTTTCATGGCGGTTTATTATCAAAAGTCAAAATAGGGATGCTGCAGATGCGAAACAATGGGAGCCGGATTTTTTTGTGCTTTAAAGTTGCAGCAAAGGACGGCGCCGGGGCATTTTCGCCACGCCCGGCTAACGGATTGGAAGAGGGGGCTTCGTCGCCAACCGGCGGTATGCCGCCAGGGAGAAGAGGACCCCGGGTTTAATTCACCGCGATCATGCATTAGATCAGCCTCCTGAATGTCCCATTTGAAAGATCCCGCCTTGGCCACCTCCACCTTCGATACGCTTTTGCAGAAGATCGAAACTCGCGCGGCGCGCGCCGGCATCATCGGGCTCGGCTATGTCGGCCTGCCGCTGGCGATGGCTGTGGCGCGCAGCGGTTTTGCAGTGATCGGCTTCGACATCGACCCTTCCAAGATGGTGGCTCTCGATGCCCGCCGCTCCTATATCGATGCTGTCAGCAATGAGGCGCTTACCGCCGAGATCGATGCGGGCCGCTTCCAGGCGACCACTGATTTCGCCGGTCTTGCCGCCTGCGACGTCATCATCATCTGCGTGCCGACGCCGCTCACCAAACATCGCGATCCCGACCTTTCCTTCATCGAGGCGACGTCGCGCTCGATCGCCGCGCATCTGCGCCCCGGTCAGCTCATCGCATTGGAATCGACCACCTATCCCGGCACGACCGATGACGTGGTCAAGGTCATTCTCGAAGCCACTGGCCTGAAATCCGGCTCGGACTTCTTCGTCGGCTTCTCGCCCGAGCGCGAGGATCCCGGCAACCAGTACTATCACACCGCCACGATACCGAAGGTCGTCGCCGGCGACGGTGCGCAGGCGCTGGCGCTGATGAAGGCTTTTTACGGTGCTGCGGTCTCGACCGTCGTGCCGGTCTCCTCGAATGCGACGGCCGAGGCGGTGAAGCTGACCGAAAACATCTTCCGTTCGGTCAATATCGCCCTCGTCAACGAGCTGAAGACCGTCTATGCGGCCATGGGCATCGATGTCTGGGAAGTGATCGACGCGGCCAAGACCAAGCCCTTCGGCTATATGCCCTTCTATCCAGGCCCCGGCCTCGGCGGCCACTGCATCCCGATCGATCCCTTCTATCTCACCTGGAAATCGCGCGAATACGAGCTGCCGACCCGCTTTATCGAGCTCGCCGGCGAGATCAATTCGGCGATGCCGCGCTATGTCGTCGGCAAGCTCGCCGAAGCGCTCGACATCCGCGCCGGCAAGGCCCTGAGCCGCAGCAAGGTGCTGGTGCTCGGGCTCGCCTACAAGAAGAACGTCGCCGATATAAGAGAAAGCCCGTCGCTGCGGCTGATCGAGATCATCGAGGAACGCGGCGGCCGCGCGGATTATCACGATCCCTTCGTGGCCGAGATCCCGCCGACGCGCGAACATCAGGCGCTGAAGGGCCGCAGATCGGTGGCGCTGACGCCGGAGGCGATAGGCGGTTACGATGCGGTGCTGGTCGCGACCGACCATGACAAGGTCGATTATGCGGCGCTTTCGAAGACTGCTTCGCTCATCATCGACACGCGCAACGTTTTCAACCGGCTCGGCCTCTCGGCCGATCACGTCATCAAGGCGTAGTCGAAAGGTGACCGCGTATTTGACTTTTCAAGAAATATGTACATATATCCGTACATTCGTTAATTGAGAAAGAATGCTCGATGGCACACGTTCGTTTGACGGAGTTCCGGCAGAACATCGCGACCTATTTTGATCAGGTCCTGTCTTCTCGGGCTCCTCTGCTCGTAACCCGTCAAGGTTCTGAAGCAATGGTCTTAATTGCCGAAAGCGAGTACGAGAGTATGCAAGAAACGCTGCACCTGCTCTCGACGCCTGTGAATGCTACCCGGCTGCGCGAAAGTATTGGACAGCTTCGTGAGGGCCGAGTGATAGAGAGCGACCCAACTCGCTGACATGAAGCTGCTATGGACCCCGATTTCCTGGGAAGAATACGAATACTGGCAGAAAACCGACCGGAAGATGGTCGAGAAAATCAATGAATTGCTCAGGGATGCAAAGAGGTCGCCTTTTAAAGGTCTTGGCAAGCCAGAGCCGCTGAAGGGCGATCTATCCGGATTTTGGTCGCGGCGCATCCTCGGAGAGCATCGGCTTGTATATTGTGTAACAGGCAAGGGTTCCAGCCAGCAGTTGGAAATCATCCAGTGCCGATTTCATTATGAAAAATAAGCTTCCGCGCATTGCAGGTGGCGCCACGATCTATGTTACAGCGGTGCTATCGAAAGCGACTTGCCGGTCATCCGGCTGGCGGCTACGGCATAGCCGCCGGCTGCACCGTCGATGAAATGCATGTGGTCGCGTGAAATCGGCGTCGGCACGAAGCAGGTCATCAGCGCCGAGGACTGCCGGTGCAGGCCGTAGCGGGCAACGCCTTTCGCCCGCGCCTCTTCGAGCAGCGCCTCGATCCGATTGAGGTGTGCGGCGTCGACGTCAACGGTCATTTTCAGCCCGTCGTCGAATTTGCGGAAATCGGAATTGCCGGCGACGTCACCCTTGTAGCGGCGTGCATCGAAGCGGCCGAGCGGGATGCCGAGCCTGAAGCACACCACGGTAATGGCGAGCTGCAGGAAGATGATGAACTTCTGCCGCAGCCGCCGGCCGGCCGGCGCAGTGGCTTTGGCCTCACGATTGATGCCGTGCAGCGAGAAGGCAAGATCCGGCCCGTCCGCCGGCACGGGATGGCTGTCGCGGTTCTGCTCGGTGGTGATGGCGACGATGCCGTTGACGAGATCGCGGAATTCCTGTCCCGGCCGGCCTTCGCCGGGCACGGCGATGATCGAGACGATCTCGCCGTTGCGCGCATCGATCGGGCTCCAGCGGCAGGAAAGCCCGGTCAGATCGGGCCGCGTTCCGGGTTCCGCGCGCTCGACGCCGTAATGGCCGAGCTTCATCTGTCTTTCGGCCCAGCTCGTGCCGCCGCCCCAGAACATCGCATAGGTGACGTGGGGGCTTGCGGAATAACGCGCGACGCGAACGTCGAGACCCTGCGCACGGGTATCGGCCACGGGAACGATGGCGATGCGCAACGTCAGGCCCAGATCCTCCTCGACCCAGACCTGTACGGCGGCGAGCGCCTTGCGCGCCGTCTTCTCCAGCGAACCAGGCAGTGCGATCAGCGCGCCGTCGCCGCCGAAGACGAACGGATAGTCGCGCTTGCCGACGGGATTCAATACGGCCGAGATGACGCTGGCGCCGGCCATATTGACGTCCTTGTATCGGCCGCCGGCGATCGCCTGCGTCGAGCCGACGATGTCGGCGAGCGCCAGCACCCATCCATCCGGAAGCGGCCTGTAATTGGCGGCATCGGTCACGCCCTCGAACGCGCTGAAGAGCGGCATGGCGGCAAAGAAATCTTCGTCGGTCATAGTTGTCATGTCGTTCAGCTTAGCACAGACCCATGTTGCCACTGCAACGCCAATTCCCATTTACGGCAATCGACTTGGCAAGGTTTCATGTGTAAGCACCACGGAGTATTTTCATGACGGATACGGAATAGATGAGCCGCCTCGACAGCTTCATTCGCCGGTTGACGGCTCAACGCGATATTCTGAACGCGATTATCGATCTGGTAGAAGACATCGAAGGCCCGGTGCTGGAGTTCGGCCTCGGCAACGGCCGCACCTACGACCACCTGCGCGAGAAATTTCCCGGCCGGCGCATCGTCGCCTTCGACTGGGAAGTCCGCTCCTATTCGGCCTCGACACCGGCGCCGGAAGACATGGTGACCGGAAATATCCGCGAATCCGGCCAGGCCTTCGTCGGCACCGGCGCTGCACTCGCCCATGCCGATATCGGCACGGGGCATGACGAAATCGATGCCGTGACGCTGACTTGGCTGCCGCAACTGATGGCCGGCGTGCTCGCCCGCAACGGCATCGCCGTCAGCGGCCTGCCGCTTGAGCATGCCGAGCTGGTGGCATTGCCGCTGCCTGAAGGGATCAAGGAAGGGCGGTATTTCCTCTATCGGAGAAAATGAGCAATACTCCAGGCGTTTTCCACGTCGGTCGTTTTGGCCGTCCGGACGCACTAAAACCTCGAATGGACGTAAGGGCGTAATGACGAAACGCCTTAACTAATAAGCAGCTCTAAATTCTGAGCTTCGATAACCGCTTATTGCAATTTTTGCGCTTAAATTGTAGCTGTTTTCTATCCGGCACGACTGTCGTGGCGAGACGATGGTGAGTCGTCGGCGCGCTTGCAGCAAGCATAGATGGGGCATGGGTATGGGGTTTACTGAAGCTGTTCGGACGGTTCTAACGCAGAAATACGTCACCTTCTCCGGCAGGGCATCTCGCTCGGAATATTGGTGGTTTCAGTTGTTCAGTTGGGGGATAGGGGTCGCACTTTGGATTTTGAGCTTGTTGCTGACGCCGAACAGCGCTTCGTCAACGTCCAACCCTTTCTCGATAATCGGAGGATTGATTTCACTCGCATTCATTCTGCCACAGATAGCCCTTCAGGTTCGCCGCTTTCATGATCGCAACATTTCCGGTTGGTGGTATCTCGGACTTATCGTCGCGTGGATCATTCCTTTTGCTATTTTCATTTCGCTTATTGCGATTTTCGTGATCGATGTACTTCCGGGCACGCAGGGTCCGAACAAGTTCGGCGCGGATCCGCTGCGCCCGGAAGTCAGAGCAGAGGTCTTTGCCTAGAGCATGACCATTCGCAACGTCGGCCTGCTGGCGGCGCTATTTCTGGCCGCATGGGCGCAATTTTCGCCTGCGCAAGCGCAGGTCAGCAGTCAGCAGGTCGAAGGCGGCGATCGTCAAAGGAGCGCCGCCGGAGCCGAATATGCCTCGCAGTGCTTGCAGAATGGCCTGCGCTGCGGGCTCGTCTATGGCGACGCCTCTGAAAAGACCGAGCCGGCATCGAATACGACGTCGTCACCACCCCCGCGCAGGCCGCTGACGATCCCGCGAGAGCCGGTCATCAGCGGTCCTTTGGCCGTTGTCATCGTGTTTTTCGGTCTCATCGTGGCCATCGTGCTGTGGCTGCGTTTCGGCAATGGGGGCGTGCTGCTGTCATCGGCCCCGCGCGAGATCAAACGGCGGGGAGAAGCGCCGGAAAGCTGGCGCACGTCGGCAGCAGAGGCTGCGGAAGGAACGAGCGATTTCCTGGAACGCATTGCCGCCATGGCGGATCGAAAGCAGGCGCTCGTGCTGCTGCTCAGGCATTGCCTGCTTCACGCGGCGGATATCACGGGAACGCGCCTTTTCCGCTCGGATACGGAACGCGCCGTTTTCGCCCGCCTGCCGGCAAACTTGCCTGACCGCGATCGCCTCGAAAACCTGCTGACAGCGGTGGAACTCGTGCATTATGGCGGCCGCAGCTTTGCGGACAACCATTTCGGCGTCCTTCTCACGACCGCGCGCGGCTTGCTCTCGACAGGCAGACTGGCCGCCCATGCGTAACTCTACCCCGCTTCTGTTTCTGGGACTGCTGCTCGCGCTGGCGGCGCTGGCAATCTTCGCGCTGTCCAGAGGCAGCGATTACGACCGCTCTCCCCTCGGCAACAAGGGGCTGGAATTGTGGCTGCAAGCCAAGGGCATACCCGTCCTCCGATCCGACCCTCATGTCAGCCAGGCGCATTCGGAAGTCTCGCTGCGCATCCTTCCTTTGTCGATACGCCAAGGCGAGGCGGCTGCGCCGCAGACCGACGAGGAACTGGGTAATGTAGGCCCGGAAAATCTCATCGAAGAGGCAAGCCGATACGATCTGCCGACGCTGATCATTTTGCCGAAATGGCGCGGCAACGTGTCGACGGACGGTGTCGCCAGCAAATCGGGACTGGTCGATCTCGTCGATATCGGCCGCGAATTGGAAAAGATCGGTTATTCGGATTTCGGCTTCGCCCGCAGCGAGACGGGTTTCGAAGAGGCGCAGCTGGACCTGAAACCGGGCCAGCCGAGCAAGATCGCCCTCTATCACGCCCAGGCCTTCGAGCGCTCGAGCATGCCTGAGGGCTGCGAAGAGATCGTCGGCATGCCGCTGGGTGCGCTGCTCGTGCGTTGCGAGGACAAGCCCAACGTCTACCTGCTGTCTGATCCGGATCTCTTGAACAATCACGGCCTGGCCTTGGCCGACAATGCCTCCTTCGCCGTGTCGCTCGTCACTGTGCTGCGTGGAGCGGCCGAGACACGGCCGGTCTATCTGGATACGGCCGGGCGGCCCCTGGATGACGAGGAGCGGATTGACGAGGGTCGCACCTATGAGCGCTCCGCCTCCGATCTCAAGCGGTTTTTCGCCTATCCCCTATCGCTGATCTGGGGAACGCTGCTCGCCGTGGCGGCGATCTGCTTCTGGCGCGGCGCCTATCGTTTCGGGCCGGCTTTGCCGGAGGCATCCGCAAACACCGAAATGTCGAAAACGACCGCGATCGAAGCCACGGCGCGTCTGCTGCGCCTGTCCGGCAATGACGGGCGGATGACCGAGCAGTTCGTTCTCCATCTGCTTGCCGACAAGGCGCAACTGCTCTTTGGCCCGGGGGCCGGAAATCAGGCGGGCATAGATCGGCTGTTTCAGCGCCTGGCGCGCCGCGATCAGGCGGCGGCGCGGGCATTGCATACGTCGGCGCAGGCGCTGATCGAACGCGGACATCTGATGACGCGGGCGAACCTGCACCGCAATCTCGAGACATTCAGAAAATCGCTGGGGAGCATGGACCTTGGATCTAGGTGAATTTCGCAATCTTATCGCTGCTGTTCGCGGTGAAATCGGCAAAGCGGTGCAGGGGCAGGATGCGATCATCGATCTCGTCCTGATCTCGATCTTTGCCGGCGGGCACTGCCTCGTCGAAGGCCCTCCGGGCACGGCCAAGACCCTGCTCGCCCGCTCCGTTTCCGCCGCGATGGCGCTGCAATACCGGCGCATCCAGTTCACGCCCGACCTGATGCCTGGCGATGTCCTGGGCGTCAATCTCTTCAATTTCCAAACCAATCAGTTCCACCTGACCAAGGGGCCGGTCTTTACCGACATTCTTCTGGCCGACGAAATCAACCGCGCTCCGCCGAAAACGCAATCCGCCCTTCTGCAGGCGATGAACGAGCGGATGATCACGATCGACGGAACCGATTATTCGCTTGGACCGGATTTCTTCGTACTCGCCACGCAGAACCCGATCGAGCAGCAGGGCACGTACCCTCTGCCGGAAGCGCAGCTCGACCGCTTTCTCTTCAAGCTTATCGTCGATTTTCCCGACCGAGACACGGAAATCGCAATCCTCTCCCGACATGCGGACCAGGCGCTGAAATCGGATGTGCGCAATGCCGGCATCCGTCCGCTTGTTACGAGCGAGGCACTCGCCGCCGGGCGAGCGCTGATCGATTCCATCCATCTCGACAAGACGATCCTGACCTATGTCGTCGATCTCGTGCGCGCCACGCGTTCCGATCCCGATATTCTTTACGGCGCATCCACTCGCGCAGCCGACGCCCTCGCCTCGGCCGTGCGCGTGCGCGCGGCGTTCGAGGGGCGCGATTACGGCTTGCCGGATGATGTTCAGGCTCTGCTGGTCCCGGCATTGCGTCACCGCATCGTGCTCTCGCCTTCGGCGGAAATCGATGGCCGCACGCCGGACGAAGTGCTGCGCAACATCAAGAACCGCGTGGATGCGCCCCGTTAAATGCGGCCATCCCCATATCTGATCGCGCTCGTTCTGATCTGTGCCGCGGTGACGGTCTTCGCCAGCGTCTGGTGGCGCGACATGACCTTCCCGCTGCTGCTCGTATGGCTTGCCCTTGCAATGTTAACGGTCGCCGATCTGGTCCTATCGAACCTCTCCGGCCGGATGGCGGTCAATGTCGATCTGCCGCCGCAAGGTTTCGTCGGCCATACCACCGCATTCACCGCCGGCATCCGGCCGCAGAAGGGCGCGCTGCCCCAGAAAATCGAGATCCGGGTCGATCTCGCGCCCGAACTGGTCATCGGCGAAACCAGATGGCTGGAGCCGGCACCGGACGCGGGAGAGAAACTTCTCAAGGTCTCTCTGGACCTGCATCTGAAACGGCGCGGACAGTTTGCGGTCAACGAGCTGTGGCTGAAGTGGCCGTCGCGATTGAAGCTGCTCGAATTGATTGCGCGCATGCCGGTCGGTAAGGAAATCGCCGTTCAGCCTGATATATCGCCCGTGCTTTCAGGAGCGATCAAGACCCAGATCCTGCCGCTGGAGGCCGGCCAGAAGGATTTGCGCTTGCGTGGCGAGGGATCGGAGTTCCATCAGCTGCGGGAATTTACGAGCGGCATGGACCCGCGCAGCATCGATTGGAAGCGGTCGGCGCGCATGCGCAGCCTCGTCGTGCGTGAAATGAGAGCCGAGCGAAACCACCAGATCATCCTATGCGTCGATTCCGGGCGGCTGATGGCCGAGCAGCTCGCCGGTTTCACCAAGCTCGATCGCGCCATCAATGCCGCACTTGCCATGTGTTGGGGCGCGGGCCTTGCCGGAGATCTCGTCGGTTTCTACAGCTTCGACAGCCGCCCCCGTCTGTTCGTGCCGGCGCTGCCTGGGCGTGCGGCCTTTCCGCGGCTGCAGACGGTGTGCGCCGGGCTGCGCTACGAAACCCAGGAAACCAACCACACGCTGGGGCTGACCCATCTGTCCGGGCGCCTGAAGCGGCGTTCGCTCATTGTGATATTCTCCGATTTCGTCGATACCATCACGGCGGAGCTGATGATCGAGAACATACAGGTGCTCGCCCGGCATCATTTCGTCGTCTATGTCGCCCTGCGCGACCCGGTGCTGACGAAGCTTATCGAACCAGAGGAGACGACGCTCGATGCCGTCGCCCGCTCGGTTGCGGCGCGCCAGGTTTTGAACGAGAGGCGCGCGGTGATGGAAAAGCTGGCGCGCATGGGCGTACTCTGCCTCGACAGCACGCCGGAGGCGCTGACGTCGGATCTCATTGCGCGCTACATCGAAATCAAGTCCCGTGAGATGATATGATGGATATCGGTATCGACGGCAGAATAGATGCGGGCGCGACGGTGAATGTCGGCGCCGTCCAGAACGATACGCTCCGCTCGGCCCGTTTCCGGCTGGAGCGCGAGGCGCACTGGCGTCAGTTGGACCAACTCGTGACGCGCGCCGAGAAGGGTGGTGCTGCCGCGCTCGGCTATGACGAGGTTCGCAACCTCGCGGCCGGCTACAGGCAGGCGATGAACTCGCTGAGCGTGGCGCGCGACATTTCTCTCGATCGCGCCCTCATCGCCTATCTGGAAAGCCTCTGCGCCCGGGCCTATCTCGTCGTCTATGCGCCGCAGGAAAGCCTCGGCGGCTTGACCGCCCGCCTGCTGCTGCGGGGTATTCCGCAGGCCGTGCGCCGCTCGGCCCTGCCTCTCTTCATCGGCTTTCTGGCGCTCATTCTGGGCGCCCTCGCAGGGTATAAGCTGTGCGTAAGCGACCCGAGCTGGTTCTATACCTTCGTGCCGCCGGAGCTCGCCGATCAGCGCACCCCCGATGCATCGGCCGATTATCTGCGCTCCACGATCTACGGCGATGAAGGGCATGACAGCGACAGGCTCGCCGCATTTTCCGCCTTTCTGTTTTCCCACAACACCACCATCGTCATCCTCATCTTCACGCTCGGCATCTTCGTGTCGGTGCCGAGCTTCATGCTGACCTTCTACAATGGGCTGATCCTCGGCGCGTTTTTCGCGATGTTTGCGCGCAAGGGGCTTGGTTATGACGTCTTCGCCTGGCTCTCGATCCACGGCGTGACCGAGCTTGCGGCCATCGCCATTGCCTGTTCGGGCGGCGCGAGACTGGGCCTTGCCGTTCTCTTGCCCGGCGCGCGAACACGCAAGGAGGCCTTGCGCCACCAGGCGCATGACGCCGTGAAACTCGCGCTGCTTGCGGCATTGATGCTCGTCGTCGCAGCCTTCATCGAAGGATTCCTGCGCCAGCTGATACAGGACCCGGCCTGGCGCCTCGCCATCGGCTGGGGGATGGGCCTCTTTTGGGTCGGCTGGCTGCTGCTTGGAGGCCGCCAGGGCAAAGCTTCGCGTGAGGTGGCGCGATGAATCGAACGGACAAGGACGGCAAGCGCGTCGAGCAGTTCATTCCGCCGGAGGGCGTGCCGATCGATTTCGCCATTGCCTCGCTCGGAACCCGTTTCGGCGCGCAATTCCTCGACATGATCTTCACCGTTCTCATCGTTGGCATCATTGCTTTTTTGATCCTGTACACCGGCCTGCTGCCTGCAAGCGCGGAGGCGATGCTGACGGTGCTGCTGGGCTATCTGGTGGGGATCCCTTATTACGTTCTCTCGGAACTGATCTGGAACGGACGCACGCTCGGAAAAAGAATAACCGGCATCCGCGTCATCAACATGGACGGGCGGCGGCTCACGCCGCATCAGGTGACCGCACGCAACCTCATGAAGGAGGTGGAGATCTTTGCCCCCATGGGACTGCTGGCCTCGGTCGGCACCCAGTCTGCCTGGGAAAACGGTCTGACCAGCCTCTGGCTTCTGGTGGTCGTGGTCGTGCCCTTTACCAATCGCCGCCGGCAAAGGCTCGGCGACATCATCGCCGGCACCCTTGTCGTCGACAATCCGCGCTCGGTGCTCCTCGCCGACCTCGCCTTGTCCGCCCCTGCCGCCGCATCGTCGCAAGCAATCTTCGAATTCCTGCCGGAACATCTCGATATCTACGGCAAATATGAACTCCAGACCCTGGAGGACGTGCTTCGCGACGCCACGAAGACGTCCAACACCAAAGAGATCGTCCAGATCGTCCGAACCATCACCCGCAGGATCCGCTACGAGGAGGCCGTGAAGCCCGGCCAGGAACTCACTTTCCTCAACGAGTTCTACCGCGCCCAGCGCGAGCATCTGGAAAGCCTGAAGCTGTTCGGGACGCTGCGCGAGAACAAGTATCACGAGCATACGCGGACGGAGGCGAAAAAGCTTGTTTGAGGTGGGGTGAATTACCCGCCAAGCAAACTTCCTCATTCCTATGCCCGTCACAGGAATCCAGCCGCCGCGCGTCGGCGCGGTGAATGACCCACCTCTCGTGACAGAAAAGAAAAGAGTTTCGACTGCCCAAGGACTTGGGCAGGCTGGATCTCTGTGACAAGCACAGAGATGAGGGGAGGGCGCGCGGACTCGTCAGCGCGTAGACGGCTAGCCATTCTCCCCAACCAACTCCCATATATCCACCTTCTCAGCCCGCCCCTTCACCTGCGCCAGGCCGAGCGACCGAAACGCGAAACGGTTCCCGACGGCGTCGTGGATGGCGGCGCTGACCAGGATCGACGTACCGAATTCCTTGTTCAATCCTTCCAAGCGGGAGGCGACATTGATCGTATCGCCCATGGCTGTGTATTGCTGCCGCGAAATCGCGCCGAAACTGCCGACGACGGCGGGGCCGGTGTGGAGGCCGAAGCGTGTGATGAGCGAGGGGCGGCCGTTCTCTCTGTTCTCCTCGTTCAGGCTGTCGACGGCCGCTTTCATCGTGAGCGCGCAGCGGCAGCCGTTTTCGGCATGTCTGGCATCGGGAACGGGGGCGTTCCACATGACGAAAATGGAATCGCCGAGATATTGCACGACCGTCCCGCCATTGCGCTCGGCGATGGTGTTCAGCAGTTCGAAATAGGCCGACAGCATATCGACCACGTCTTCGGGCGAATTCTGCTCGGATATGGTGGTGAAGTCCCGGATGTCGGTGAAGAGCACCGTCACATCCTGGCGTTTGGCCTTGACGACCGCTCGCCCTTCCGGGCTGACGATGCGCCGCACCACTTCACGCGGAACATAGAGGGCGAACTGGCCGATGGCATGGCGGCTTGCCGAGAGCGCGGTGGCCAGCGTGTTGATCTCCGTTATCCAGGAATGCGCCAGGGCCTTCTCGCCGAGATCGAGATCGCCGATCCGGCGCGCCTCGTCGGAGAGCCGATAGAGAGAGCGGCTGACCATGCGGGACAGCACCACCGATGCGCCGACCCCCGCGATCAACAGCGCGCCGGCAATCAGGAGATTGCGCACGAGCAGCCGATTGGCCTCCTCCACCAGGTCCTCGAGCGGCACGACGATTGCGGCCGTACTTCCCTGAAACAGGCCGGAGACGCTGACGGGGGCGATTTGCACCAGATGGCTTTCGCCATCGAGATCGAGCCGCGCCAGACCGCCGCTTGCGAAGGCAGGATCTCTCCTCAGCCTGGCCACGGCTTCGAGACTCCTGTCGAAGCTGTTTGCCGTCGCGGCGAAGGCGCCTGACGTCCTCGCCCATAATCCGATGATCCTGCTCATGATCTGAGCGTCGGAGTGAGCAACGAGATGGCCGCCGCCATCGATGATATAGGCTCGGGCATGGGGAGAAATCGCCCGCGCATTCAACAGGCGGCCGATCGTCTGCAGATGAATGTTGATGCCGATGACCACCCGGCCATCATCCTTCATCGGCGCCGCGATCGTCAGCGTGGGAACATTGAGCGTTCCCGTTACATAGGGCCCGACGGAAACCGGCACGCCGTCCTGGACGACGGATTGGTACCAGGGACGCTGGCGCGGATCGAAGGATGCATAATCGATGTCGCGCTCGCCGATCGGTCTTGCCCGGCTGTCGAGAAAACGAAGTGTCGATAGGACATCTGTGCTTTGTCTCTCCGCGATCGTTCTGATCGCGAAGGCTGCGCCATCAGGCGCCGCCAATGCCTGCCGGACATCCTTCCTCGCGGTGTTGATGACCTGCAGATAGGAGCCATCGGGATAGCCGGTATAGACGCTCGTCGCCTCGGGAACGTTTCGCAGAATCTCCAGAAAGAGTTCCTGTTTTGCCTTGATATCCTGAGACGGCGGGGAGATCAGCTGCGGCAGGGTCGATGCCAGCGACATCGCCTCGGTGCCGCCCCGCAGCGTATTGCGGTACCCCTCGACCAGCCGCAGGCTCATCTCGCGCATCTGCTGCGCGCCGGCGTTGACCGCAGCGGTGCTTCCCTGCAGGAATGCCATCCAGATGATCGGCATCGACGTGCAAATCAGCGACGCGACGACCAGGACGCCGAGATGCACTCTGAGCGGTTTGGACCAGCGCACGGGATTCCCCTCGAAATGCGGACACGTCTCAGCGCACCTATCGTCCCAATGCTCGTCCAGCCGTGCGAAATAAACGTCCCCAACGATATCAGCTAACTGCTTTTTTGAGGCTTGCACAAGGCGTTGATGTCAACACTCCGCCCGTCACGGACAGCTTGATGGCGGCTGCCGAAATTGCCCGTTCGGCTCCATCTCCTCGCTGGCCTTCACTTCTTCAGGCCGGTTGTTGGAGCGCGAACGAAGAGCCCGCAATTGAACAGCCTCCAAGCCTCTCGAAAATTGCCTGCGTCTTTCTATTTGCGCCATAGCCGGTATTTCATCGGTTCGCCGTTGAGGCGGCGAGGGATGATTTTGGATGGAGCCGTTTTATTGATGCAAAATACTTCTCAGCCCAAGGCGGCATGGACGCTGGCCGATTTTCTCGACACTTATCGTTATTGGGCCCTATTTCTTGCCTCGCTGCTTGTAGGGCTCGGCGGAGAGGGGCTCAACACGGTCCTTCCGCTGATCTCGCGGGGGACCGGGAGCAGCCATCAGACTATTGCGATCTTCTATCTCGGCTCCAATGCCGGCTGGATCATCGGCGCTTTCCTCGCCTTCGTCGTTGTCAGCCGCCAGGGCCGGCCGGCGCTGATCGTGCCGCTTGTCGTCTGTGCCCTTGTCGCTGGCAGTGTCACGGCAGCGCCGTCGCTTTGGGCCTCGCCAGTCTTTCTGTTTCTGTTCGGATTGTCATTCGGCACGGTCCGGGCCGTGTTTCCCCTTGCGATTGCCATATTTCTGGTCGGGGGACGGCCCGGCAAGGTCGACTTCGGCTGCGCGCTGACGCTGATGTCCGCAACGATCCTGACCGCGGCCTTCGCGCCCATCGGCACCTCCTGGCTCTATCAAGGCGATCAAGGCGGGCTGCCTGTCATCCTGGGTTTCCTCGTCTGTCTGGTGATTGCCGTCATCCTGCTGCTGCCGGCGCGACGCCTGGCTTTTGATGATATGCCGCGCCAGCGCCACAGGCCGCTCGCGCCGCAAAAGCGATCGCCGCTCATGGTTGTCGCGATCCTGACCACTCCGCTGGCGCTGATCTTTCTCCTCAGCCTCGTCTATGGCTTTCAGGGCGGTGATATGGAGGCGAGCGGCTATTTCGAGATCACGCTGATTTTCGCCCTGCTGGTGCTCGTCGTCGCGATCGCCGCCTTCATCTACCTTGCCTACTGGTGCTATCGCATCCATGGCGAGCTTGCGGGGTCCGCACCCTCGCAGCGCCTGCTGACACCGCTTACCGCCATGCTGATCGCGATCCTCGTGCCGCTCGGTCTGCCGATTCTGCTGATGACGCTCGGCGATCTCCTCAACGATCGCGGCCGTGAGAGCGGTCAAGGGCGCCTGATTTCGATTGCTTGGCTCGCGCTCTGGAGCTTCCTCTTCCCGCCGGTCGCCATCGCTTTGGTGCAGAATGCGGCGAACAGGAGTTATGATTGGGTTTCCCCGGAGGCCGTTTAAGGGCGGGTAGGTCGCCTCGAAACAGCCGTGGCTGCAGAACCTCGCGTGAAAGCAATATCGCGAGCATGCGCGAATATTTACGGCAAAAACAGCACGTTATACTGATCGAATTCGCCAGGCAGAACGCGGACCTTCATTTCCACTTCGCGATCCTCGAAGAGGACGAGGCAATCTTCGTAAAAGCCTGACAGCATCGAGATGAAAGCTTTCGTGCCCTCGGGGCCATAGAAGAGCGGCGTGAATTCCATATAGAGCGGCACGCGGCGAGCAAGCAGCGGCTGCATCGACCGGCAGGCGACAGGTTCGTAGCCTTCGATGTCCATCCAGACCAGGCCGATTGCGGCCGGATCGATCGAAAGGCCGGACAGGATCTCGGATACCGGCTTCACCGGCACGCTGATCTTTTTGTCCGTCGGGCTCTGGCGGATGGCGCTGCTCTTGCCATGATTGTTGAGGTTCAAGAAAAAATCGATCTCGCCTTCACTCTCACCGGCGGCGCAATTGACGAGACGGACTTTCTCTTCCAGCCGGTTCTGGCGGATGTTGAGGGCGAGCAGCGGAAAATTGCGCGGGTCGGGCTCGATGCTGACGATATGCGCATAGGCGCCGCTCAGTGCGAAATAGACGGTTTGCGTCCCGATATTGCCGCCGATCTCGAGCAGCGCCGTTTCCTTCCTGAGCAGGCCGCGCTCACGCAGGATGACGATCAGCCGGTCGACGGCATCGCGTTCGAAATGGCCCTTCCGGAAGACCTTGCGGCCGATATAGTCAGAGGGCGAGAAGGTCATCAGATGGTCGCCGGCATCGACCGTCATCGAGACGACGCGCGGGCCGATATTCTCGATCAGCAGGCGGCGGCCGAAACGGGTATTGAAAAAACGTGAGGCCGCGGCGTTGCGCGCTTTGCGCAGGCGGCGGCTCCAATATTTGGCGGTGAGCCACGGCTTGCCGGGCATTATTCTTTTCCTTCGAGCGGTTCTGCCGCTTTCTCTCTCGGAATGACATAGACTTTCAAGGGCAGGGCACGGCCGCGCACGCTGATTTCACGGCTTTCTATGCCGGCGAGATCGGCCCCGGAAAGGTTGGCCACAGGCTCGGAGATGACGACCGCCGCTTCGAACTCCTTGGCGGCGGTCTCGAGCCGGCTGGCGACGTTCACGGTATCGCCGATCGCCGTCATGCTGCGCACCCGGCCATATCCCATCGTGCCGACCACGGCGGGGCCGGTGTGGATGCCGATGGCGATGCGCAGCGGCAGTGTCAGTTCGTCGGCAAGTTCGGCAGCGAGCTTGTCGATCCCGGCGACGATCGCCGCCGCTGCGCTCAGCGCCTGGCGGCAGGCTTCGTCCGGTGCGGTGTTGAGGCCGAACAGCGCCATAGCGCCATCGCCGATGAACTTGTCGAGCCGCCCGCCCGCCTGTTCCACCGCCTTGCCGATAATGGCGAAATAGCGGTTGAGTAGGAAGACGACGTCGAAGGGCAGGCGCGTTTCCGTCAGTGTGGTGAAATGACGAATATCGACAAAAAGCACGGCGATGTCTCGCTCGCGGCCCGGGCTGGTTTCCTGGCTGTTGGGAGGAAGCGTCGGTTCGACCGCCGGCACGAGAAGCGGCGCCACCGTAATGTCGGCATTCGGGCGAAGTTGGCAGGCGAGCCGGACATCCGGCCCGGCCTTGATGCGTTTCAGCGTCGTCTGCTCCATCTTGTCGGGAGGCGGCAGATTTTCGTAGTCGCCAAGGATCTGCACCCGGCAGGTGGAGCATTGGCCCTTGCCGCCGCAGACAGAATAATGCGGCAGGCCGCCGAGGCGGCTGGCTTCCAGCACCGTGAAGCCGCGCGGCACGCGAATGACCTCGCCGCCCGGATAATGCACGGCCACCTGATCGAGCCGCTCCTTGATCCGGCGCCGCGCGCGGGCGGCAACGACGAGGAGCAGTGAGGCCGAGAAGGCGCCGTAGAGCCCGGCGCGGACCGTTGCGATCTGGCCGCGAACCTCGGGATCGGTGACATAATGGGCGTTGACGCTCTGCTCGTAGGGATTGATCGTCAGCTGATAGGAAGGATCGGCGAGCGTACGGCCCATCTGCACGAAGCCGAGGAGCGAAAGCACCGGCACGAGGATTGCCAGCGCCAGCAGCAGCGGCGTCAGGTTGATGTACCATGGCCGGTACCGGAGCCAAAAATGGATGCCGATGCAGCCGTGGGTCCATACCGCAAGCACAGCGAGAGCCTGTCGCATGCCCGTCGACGGCGACCTGATCCACTGCATGCTAACGATCGTCTCGTAGTCGTCGATATAACCGTAGAGTTCATGGGCGACGCGTGTGCCGATGACATGGTCGATGAGAAGCAGCGGGATCAGCAGGCCGAGCGCGATCTGGGCTGTTTCCCCCTTGGGCATGACGAGGCTGCGGCGCATGTAGATGGCGCGCAGCACCAGGGTCATGTGGATCAGGACCGAGGAATAGAATACCGCCGTCCCTACGGGATTGCGCCATATGGCGAGAAAAAGGCCACGGGCCTTGTCGGCGGCGTTAAGCGAAATCAGCCCCAGCGCATGGTTCGACAAATGCAACAGGACGAAGATGAAGATGACGAGGCCGGAACCGAGCCTTGCCCTTCTGATCGCGCGTTCCGAAAAAATCCCTGTGGCCGAGACCGTCGTCATTCATTCCCATTCTTGTCGTGTCAGTTGAGTGGCCATAGAGATTGGGAACGAGGCGGAATTGCTTCGGTCGCGATCACATTTCATATGTTTATGCGCAACTTTTAGAGAAGGCGGCAATAACGGAATTTTTCGGCCGCAAGCCTGTGGTTTGCAACTATGCTGGCGTGCGCTCGGCCTGAACCTCCATCGCTTTGATTTCATTACATGTGATCGCAGAGTGGGCAGGCTGGAAATCATCCGTGATCGGGCGTCGGCGCCAACTTGGAAACAGTGTGTCTTCTGTGAGAGGTACGAATGCGGGTGGCTTTCTATGCGCCGATGAAATCGCCGAACCATCCGGTGCCGTCGGGCGACCGGCTGATGGCCCGGCTGTTGATCCGGGCGCTGGAGCTTGCCGGCCATGAGGTCGAGGTCGTTTCCGAATTCCGCACCTATGCCGCGACACCGGAGGCGGCGGCGGAACTCGAACCCGCCATCGATGGCGAACGCGAGCGGCTGCGGCTGAAATGGAAGTCCGAGCCGCGACCCGAACTGTGGTTCTGCTACCATCCCTACTACAAATCACCCGACCCCTTCGGGCCTGCAATTTGCGCCGAATTCGCCATTTCCTATGTCACGGCCGAAGCCTCCTATGCGGTAAAACGCGACCGGACCGGCTGGGCTGCCCGGCAGAAGCTTGTCGGGGAGGCGATCATGCAGGCGGCGGTCAATATCAGCTTCACGGAACGCGACCGGGCCGGGCTTGAAGCGGCCTTTCCGGGGGCAGAGCTCGCCCAATTGAAACCGTTCATCGATACCGCGCTTTTCGACATGGTATTGCCCAAACCCGATCCGCGCCAGCTGATGACGGTGGCGATGATGCGGGCCGGGGACAAGCTGGACAGCTACTCGATGCTCGCAAAGGCGCTCCGGCTGGTCGAAGACCGGCCCTGGACGCTTGCCGTCATCGGCGATGGGCCGATGCGGCCGCAGGTGCAGGCGCTGTTTGCCGGCCTTTCCGGCCGGATCGAATGGCTAGGCGAGCGGAATGCCGCCGAAATCGCCGCGCTGCTCGGGCAGGGCGGCATCTATGTCTGGCCCGGCTGCGGCGAGGCCTATGGGCTTGCCTATCTCGAGGCCCAGGCCGTTGGGCTGCCCGTTGCGGCGCAGAAAACGGCGGGAGTGCCGGCCGTGGTCGAGGACGGTGTGACGGGGCTGCTGACGCCTGAAGGCGATGTCGCCGCCTATGCTGGTGCCGTGACGGCCCTGCTCGACGACAGGGAAAGGCGCGATGCCATGGGGCAGGCGGCTCGGCGTTTCGTGCTTGAGGAGCGCTCGCTTGCGACGGCGGCGCGCCTATTGGACGGGATTTTGCGGGATCGTCTAGGAACAGGAGCGATGTGATGACCGATAGGGTTTGGGACCCGCTGCACCGTGAGCTCGATCGCTGGCAGGCCGCCGGCCGGGTGGCGCGGTTCTGGCTGCGGGACGACGATGCTGTCGAGCCGACGCAGGCGCTGGAGACGCTGATGGCCGTGACTGGCGAGAGCCAAGTTCCGCTGACGCTCGCCGTCATCCCCGGACTGACCGGCGAGGCCCTGGCGCGCCTGGCGGAGGAGACCGCCGTCACCGTTGCGGTCCATGGTTGGTCTCATACGAATCATGCCGGGCCGGAACGGAAAAAGCAGGAACTCGGAGGCGACCGGCCGGCCGAAACTGTGCTTGGCGAGTTGCGTGATGGGCTCCATCTCTTGGAGCGGCTGCATCCGGCCCGCTTCCTGCCGATGCTGGTGCCGCCGTGGAACCGGATCGACGCCGCACTCGTCCCGGCGCTGCCGGGGCTCGGATTTGCAGCGCTTTCCGTCTATGGCCGGGCGAGGCGGGATAGCCTGATGCCGCTCCTCAACACCCATGTCGATATCATCGACTGGCACGGCACCCGCGGCGGACGGAGCCAAGAGGAACTGGTGGCCGAGCTGGTGGCGGAGCTTCGCGACCGATTTGCCGGCAATGACGAACCTGTCGGCGTGCTCGCCCATCATCTGGTGCATGATGCGGCTGCGTGGAATTTCCTGTCGGCCTTGTTCGCGACGACAGGCCGCCATCCGGCCGTCCTGTGGTCATCGGCAAGCGAACTTCTAAGGCCGCTCGAGATGTAGCGATTAGGCGGAGTGAACGCGCCCAAGGAACTCCCGGATGAGCGCCACGACCTCATCGAGATGGGTTTCGAGCAGCCAGTGCCCGCCGCCGAGCAGATGGAGCTCGGCGTCCGGGAGGTCGCGCAGATAGGCCCGTGCCGACTTTTCCGGCATGTAGTGGTCGTTGGGACCCCAAACGATCAAGGTGGGAGGCCGGTATTCCCTGAGGTATTTCCGGTGTTCCGGAAACCAAGCCCGGTTCTCCTTCAACCCGGCAATGAGGTCGATGGCGATTTCCTTGCGCCGGGGCGTGACCAGCGACCAATGCAGCTTCCAGAGGTCGGGCGGGATGGTGTCGGCGAGAGCGGGCGGCAGGTCATTGAGGAACTCCTCTTTGAAGGCCTCCTCATTGACCGCTTCCGCCAGCGCTTTCCTCATTTCCGGCCGCGGAAGCGTCCACGTCGCTTCGATATCCGCATATTTCGGTCCAAGCGCATCCTCATAGGGAATATCGCCGTTCTGGATGATGAGGGCGGCGATCCGCTGAGGCGCCCTGATCGCCAGCCGGGCGCCGATAGGCGAGCCGAAATCGTGGAGGTAGAGGACGAAGCGATCGACTTTCAACGCGTCGACAAAGGCCTCTAGCCAGGCGGCATAACCATCGAAACTGTAGTCGAAGTCATCAGGCGTACCGCTATAACCTGCGCCCGGGAAATCCGGTGCAATCAGACGCCAGCGGTCGGCAAGGCGTGGCATGAGGTTGCGGAATTCGTAGGATGAGCAGGGGTAGCCGTGCGGCAGCAGCAAGACTGGGGCATCTTGCCGCCCGGCCTCGCGATAGAAGGTCTCGATGCCTGCGACGGTGATCCGGCGATGCTGGACGAGAGTGTCCATCGGGAATCTCCTCTTCAGCGGTTATTTCGGTTTCCTCGGACAGGCTTATGAGGCGAAGGCCTACCTCCGGTCCTCTTCAAATTGCGCGGCGCCTTCCACCGGCCGCAGCCATGGTTCGCGGCGTTTGATCCAGAGTTCGTAGCTGGGAACAAGAGGGGTCGGGGCCTGCGAAAGCATGCCAAGCTTGATTTCCGCTTCCTTATCATCGGCGGAAAACAGGCGCGAACCGCAGCGGGGACAGAAACGTCTTCCCTGGAATTCGCCGGTTTCCCCGGAATGTTCAAATCGGCCGGCGGGCCAAACGCCATAGAAGGTAAAGGCCGAGCCGCTTTCCTTCCTGCAATCCATGCAATGGCAGATTCCGACGCGCAACGGTTCGCCCCGAACAGAAACGTGCACCTGCCCGCAAAGACACTTTCCGGAAAGCACGGCCATAACCGATCCCTGTTTTGTTGATTTCGCGCTGACGGGAGAACGGTCTGGCCCGGCATCGGTTCCGTCGCGACGGCACAGGTGGGCTTCACGGCATCAACACGGTGAAGGCGGCCTGCGGCCGCCTGCTAGATCACCACGGTCTGATTGTCGCGCGCGGCAAAGGCTTCCGGGAAGGCGGCCTGCGCCTGTGCTTCCATCTGGGCCAACTGTTCGTCCGTGCGGGAAGGGGCGTGGTGGAACAGCGCGAAGCGCTTGGCGCCCGCCATTTTGGCAAGCTCGGTGCCGTGCTGCCAGGTCGAATGGCCGAAGCCCTTGAAGCGCTGCATCTCATCTTCATTGTAGGTGCAGTCGTAGACGACGAGATCGGCGCCCTGCATCATTTCCAGCGAAACGGGATCGTAGCTGCCCGGGATATGTTCGATGTCATAGACGAGAGCGATCGACCGGCCCTGCCACTCGATGCGGTAGCCGATGGCTCCGCCCGGATGATTGAGCATGAAAGTCTTGATCTCGATGCCCTCATGCGGCGCCAGGGACTGGCCGGGATGGAAGTCGCGGAAGTTCATCGTCGCCTGACAGATGTCGGTCTTGACGGGAAACCACGGCGGGCTGATGAACTGCTCGACCATTTCCCGCGTGCTCATCTTGCCGTCGAGATGGCCGGACCAGATGTTGACGTTGATCGAGGGATAGTAGATCGCCTTGAAGAAGGGCAGGCCAATGATGTGGTCGTAATGGCAATGGCTGAAGAAGAGATCGACATCGCTGACGCCATCGGCGAGCAACGATAGGCCCGCCTCGCGCAGGCCGGAGCCGGCGTCGAAGATCATCCGGTGCTTTCCGCAGCGGACCTCAATGCAGGATGTGTTACCGCCGTAGCGGTCGAACTCGGGACCTGATACGGGAATACTGCCGCGCACGCCCCAAAATTTAACTTGAAACAGTTCTGTCGTCATCGTTCTTCAAACCGGCCTTCCCGCATCTCCATCGTAACCATAGTTGTTCCCGATGCGAAGCAGCAGAATTCCACGGGTTTGCCTGCGTCCCCTTTCATTCTCCTAACCGCTAGCGGAAGAAGAAGTACATTTTCCTAAGCAATCGGCTTTCGCCTCGGAAAGCAACCCAGTATGGTTGGTTTTCCGTAAATGGGCGTCTGCAGGCGGGGACATTTTCCCGTTATCATGCCTATTAGATGGTTGTGCGCGATTGAAAAAGCAAATCACCCCCTCGCGCCGCGCTATGCTTGTCAACGAGCCTAGAGCGAAGCGGTAATCCCGCCGTCGACCATCAGCATATGGCCGTTGACGAAGGAGGAGGCATCGGAGGCGAGGAAGACGGCCGCGCCGACAAGCTCCTTCACTTCGCCCCAGCGGCCGGCGGGTGTGCGCGCCTCCAGCCAGGCGGAGAATTTCGGATCGTCGACCAGCGCCTGGTTCAGCGGCGTGCGGAAATAGCCGGGCGCGATGGCATTGACCTGCAGGCCGTATTTCGCCCAGTCGGTCGCCATGCCGCGCGTCAGGTTCTTCACCGCGCCTTTGGTGGCGGTATAAGGCGCGATGCCAGGACGGGCGAGCTCGGCCTGGACGGAGGCGATGTTGATGATCTTGCCGCGGCCGCGCGATATCATCGCCTGGGCGACCGGCTGGCTGACATAGAACAGGCTGGAGACGTTCGTCTTGAAGATTTCGTCCCATTTGTTGACAGGGAAAGATTCCAGCGGTGTCCGGAACTGCATGCCGGCATTGTTGATGAGGATGTCGATCGGGCCGATTTCCGCCTCGATATAGGCGATGGCGCTGCGGCTCGCCTCGGCATCGGTGACGTCGAAGGCGGCGCTGACGGCATGGCGGTTATGGCTGCGAATATTCTCGGCGGCGGCTTCCGCCTTCTGCGCATTGCGTCCGTTGATGATGACGGAGGCGCCATGCTCGGCAAGCCCGAGCGCCAGCGCATGGCCGATCCCCTGGCTGGAGCCGGTGACGAGAGCGCGACGGCCTGAAAGATTGAAGAGGGGAAAGGTCACGGGAGTGCTCCTGATTTCATCGCTTTCTGCATAGCCGGTTTCCTGTCTTGCATGAAGCGGCGTCAGGCCGTTCCGAGCCTCTTGATGGTTCCGATGAGCTCCTTTGCCAGCCGCAGGCTCGCGCCGGTTGCCATCGCCATTTGTGGCAGGAGCAGCCATTCGAGCGTCCAGGCGGCGCCCGAGCGTTCCTGTTCGTGGACGAGGGACTGGTGGATGCCGGACAGCGCCGTGGCGTTGAAGCGGGCGAGCGAGACCAGGACTTCGGCGGAAACGGGGTTCTGCTTGTGGGCCATGGCCGAGGAGGCGCCGCCGCCTGAGAGTTCGATCTCGCCGCCGGCCTGGGCGAGTAGCGCGATATCCTGTCCCATCTTGCCGAGGCCGCCCGAAATCGACGAAAACAGGCCGGCGATATCGGCGATCGGCTGACGCCCGCTCTGCCATTGCCTGGCGTCGGTGAGGCCGAGTTCTTGGGCGAGCGAGGCGCGGATGGCGGCGGCCTGCGGCCCGAGTTTGTCCAAGGTGCCGGCGGCGCCGCCGAACTGAACGGGAAAACTCTGCTCTGTCAGCCGGTCGCGATAGGTCGCGAGCGGCGCGCGCCAGGCATCGAGACGGTCGGAGACGGTGATCGGAATGGCCGCCTGCATGCGGGTATGGCCCATCAGCCGGTTGCCGCCGAACCGGCGCTCGAGTGTGTCTAACCCTGTGAGGATGGCGGAAAGCCGGCCGGCAAACAGGAAGGTGACGGCCTTCAGGCGGATCATCAGGCTGGTGTCGATGACATCCTGGCTGGTGGCGCCGAGATGCAGGCTTTTGGCGGCTTCCTCGCCGACTTCAGCGCGGAGCTGTTTGACGAGGTCGGGCACGACGACACCGTCTTTCGCCGTTGCCGAGCGAAGGCTGACGAGATCCGGAGAAAAACCGGCGCAGACTTCGGCAATCTTCCTTGCGGCTTCGCCGGGAATGAGGCCGTGTGCTGCTTCGGCCCGGGCGAGCGCGGCTTCGAAGAAGAGCATGGCGCGAATATCGGCTTCGGCCGAGAAGTAGGGCGCGATTTCATCGTCGCCGAGAAGGCCGGAGAGGAAAGGGTGATCGAAGGGCGATGCGGTCATGGGATTGCTCTTTGTGATGGTCATCCGGCTGCCGCCACCTTCTCCCCGAGGGGAGAAGGGACTTGGGGCACTGTTTCCCTCTCCCCTCGGGGAGAGGGCAGGGTGAGGGGGACGCTATCTGCACAAAGCCCTATCAGCAAGCCTCCTATGCCGCCCCTCAGATATCCAGAAACACAGTCTCTTTCGGCCCCTGCAGATGGATATCGAAATGGCAGGTCGCGCCGTCGCGGGTGGCGATCATGGTTGCGACGCGCTCGCGATGCTCGATGCGGGACAGCAGCGGATCGGCGGCATTGGCTTCCGCTTCTTCCGGGAAATACATGCGCGTGTGCAAGCCGATATTGATGCCGCGGGCGACGATCCAGAAGCTGATGTGCGGCGCCATCCTGCGGCCGTCCTTGAAGGGGACTCGGCCGGGCTTGACGGTCTCGAAGCTGTAGACGCCGTCTTCGGCGCGGGTCGGGCAGCGGCCCCAGCCGGAAAAATTCGGATCGGCGGCGCCGCGCATTTCCGACGGGCTGTTGTAGAGGCCGGCGCTGTCGGCCTGCCAAATCTCGACGACGGCATCGCGCACCAGGGCACCGGCGCCATCGAAGATCCGGCCGGTCACGGTGATGCGTTCGCCGAGCGTCTTGTCATTGACCATCTGGGTGCCGAGATCGCTGTCGTAGACGCCCGTTATGTCGCAGGAATTCGGCGTCAGGCCGATATGGACGTAAGGGCCTGCGGTCTGTGAGGGGGTTTCCTTGAGATAGCCGAGCTCTTGCATGGTCAATTGCCCTCCAGTCTGTTTTCGAACATCGTCGAGCGGCGGCCGCGCAGCACGATATCGAATTTATAGGCGCGCGAATCCATCGGGATCGTATTGCCCCAGTCGAGCGGCGCGATCAGTTGCTCGATCGCCGCCTTGTCGGGGATCGTGCCGACGATCGGACATTTCCAGATCATCGGATCGCCCTCGAAATACATCTGGGTGATCAGCCGCTGGGCAAAGCCATGGCCGAAGATCGAGAAGTGGATATGCGCGGGACGCCAGTCGTTGACGCCGTTCGGCCAGGGATAGGCGCCGGGCCGCACCGTGCGGAAATGGTAGCGGCCTTCCTCATCGGTGATGGCGCGGCCGCAGCCGCCGAAATTCGGGTCGATCGCCGCGAGATAGGTTTCCTTCTTGTGGCGATAGCGCCCGCCGGCATTGGCCTGCCAGAATTCGACCAGGGCGCCGGCAACCGGCTTGGCGCGCTCGTCGAGCACGCGGCCATGGACGATGATGCGTTCGCCGATGGCGCTTTCGCCGGGGCGCGCGTAGTTCAGGATCAGGTCGTTGTCGAGCTCGCCGATAATCGAATGGCCGAAGACCGGGCCGGTGATTTCGGAGATCGAGCCATCGAGCGAGAGCAGCGCGCGCTGCGGCGAGCGCAGCACCGAGGTCTTGTAGCCGGGGGCGAAGGCGGGGGGATGCCAGGCGCGGTCCCGGGCAAAGAAGGCGCCGGTCTCGGGCTTGCGGTTGAATAGTTCGGACATTTTTCCCCCCTCAGGCCGCCTTTTCGGCGTCCATTTGTTCAAAGGCCTGCTTGGCGATCTTGATCGCGTGGTTGGCGGCGGGAACGCCGGCATAGATCGCGACATGCAGCAGCGCCTCGCAGATGTCTTCCCGCGATGCGCCTGTGTTGGCGGTGGCGCGCACATGCATGGCGACCTCGTCGTCCTGGCCGAGAGCGGCAAGCAGGGCGATCGTGACGATCGAGCGCTCGCGCTTCGTCAGGGCAGGGCGCGACCAGACATGGCCCCAGGCGGCTTCGGTGATCAGTTCCTGGAAGGGGCGGTCGAACTCGGTCGCGGCGGCTGAGGAGCGGTCGACATGGGCGTCGCCGAGCACGGCGCGGCGGGTCGCCATGCCCTGCCGATAGCGCTCGGAGGAGGACGCGGTCTCGTTCATCGATTGTTTTCTCCAGGCGGAAGTGATGTGAGGAAGGTGCGGATGATCGCCGTCAGCGCCTCCGGCTGCTCGACGCAGGGGATGTGCGCACAATCGCGGATGACTTCGTAGCGGGCGCCTGGGATCAGCCGCGCCGTGGCGAGCACGAGATCGGGCGGCGTCGAGCCGTCCTGGTCGCCGACGATGCAGATCGTGGGTACAGCGATCTTCTTTGCTGCTTCGGTGAAATCGGCATCGCGGATCGCGGCGCAGGCGGCGATATAACCCTCGACCGGCTGGCGCGTCAGCATGTTGCAATAGCCTGAATAGGCGGTGTTCTCAGGCCGGCGGAAAGCCGGGGTGAACCAGCGCTCCATGACGGCATCGACGATGCTGCCGATGCCGTTTTTCTCGACTGCCGCGATGCGGGCATTCCAGCTTTCTGCCGTGCCGATCTTATGGGCGGTGTCGCTGAGGATCAGCGCGCGGACGAGATCCGGCCGGCGCTGGTAGAGCGACTGGGCGATGAGGCCGCCGACGGAGAGGCCACAGATGACGGCATCCTTCACCGACAGCAGATCGAGCAGGCCGGCAAGGTCGGTCGCGTGGTCCTCGATCAATGCAGGGACCTGGCCGACATCTGAAAGACCGTGGCCGCGCTTGTCGTAGAGCACGATGGCGAAATCGCCGGCAAGCCGCACCACGACATCGCGCCAGATGCGGAAATCCGTTCCGAGCGAATTGATGAAGACGATCACCGGCCGATCGGCAGGCGCGCCGATGACCTGATAGTGGATTGTTACGTCGTTTATGCGGGCGAACTGCACTTCACGTCCTCATCAAGCTAGCTCGGCCGAGTGGCCGGCATGTTTGGTTTCCCGGCGAAGTGCGACAACGCCGCGAACGGCTCTGTCCGTCCCCCCCATTCTCCGTCATGCTCCGGCTTGACCCGAGCATCCAAGCGGCACCCATAAGCAGCCGGGGCATGGATCCTCGGGTCAAGCCCGAGGATGACGGAGAATGGGAAGGCTCTTCACCAAACTCGTCCCAGCATACAAAGCCCATCCAACGGCACCTATTCCTAACAACAAAACTGACCGGTTGATCCGGTTAAGTAAAATGATATTTAATGGGTTTTCGATAACCCTGGAGTTATGCGAGCAATGATCGATAGCCGCGTCAAGTTTCGCCATCTGCAGACCTTTGTCGAGGTGGCGCGGCAGAAGAGCGTGATGAAGGCGGCCGAACTGCTGCATGTCAGCCAGCCGGCGGTGACGAAGACCATCCGCGAGCTGGAGCAGGTGCTTGGCGTCGGTGTGTTCGAGCGCGACGGCCGGGGCATCAAGATTACCCGCTACGGCGAGGTCTTCCTGCGCCACGCCGGGGCGGCGCTGACGGCGCTGCGCCAGGGTCTCGATTCCGTGTCGCAGGAGCAGTTCGCCGATGCTCCGCCGATCCGCATCGGCGCTCTGCCGACAGTGTCGTCGCGCATCATGCCGCGGGCGATGGAGCTTTTTCTCAAGGAAAAGACCTTGAGCCGGGTGAAGATCGTCACCGGCGAGAACGCCGTTCTTTTGGAGCAGCTTCGCGTCGGAGATCTCGACATCGTCGTCGGCCGTCTGGCGGGCGCCGAGAAGATGGCCGGCTTTTCCTTCGAGCATCTCTATTCCGAGCAGGTGGTGTTTGCCGTGCGCGCCGGCCACCCGCTGCTCGACGGCAGACAATCGCCATTCGCCGGTTTTGCCAATTACACCGTGCTGATGCCAACGCGAGGTTCGATCATTCGGCCGGTGGTCGAGAACTTCCTCATCGCCAACGGCGTTTCCAGCCTGCCGACCCAGATCGAGACGGTTTCGGATTCCTTCGGTCGCGCGTTTCTGAGGGCGAGCGACGCGATCTGGATCATTTCCAACGGCGTGGTGGCCGACGATGTCGCCGACGGGCTGCTGGCGCTTCTGCCGGTCGATACCGGCGAGACCAAAGGACCCGTCGGATTGACGATGCGGGCCGATGCGGTGCCGTCGCTGCCGCAATCGATCCTGATGCAGACGATCCGGGAAGCGGCGGGGGAAATTTCCGGTAAACCGTGATCGGGACGATGCGGTTGTGCGGCCTACTCTCCGCAGGATATTTTCTCGGCGGGCGACGCTTTAAATTTGCTTGATGAATGCCCAGATTTGGACTAAATCTATTTCAAGACAGGAGGCTTTCATGCAGCATGCCAGACAGTCTGAGCAAGCGGACGGCCAAGGGCCGCAGCGGCTGGATACCGGGCGCTTCGCCCCGGCAAACCGAAAAAGGCTGAGCGCGCCGGCATTGCGGACCTTTCTGGCGATCGCCGATCTCTGGGGCCTCACCGAAGAGCAGCGCCTGCTCGTGCTCGGTTATCCATCCCGCTCGACCTACCATAATTGGGCCAAGCAGGCGCGCGAGCACGGCGCTTTCACGCTGGATGTCGATACGTTGACCCGGATCTCGGCCGTGCTCGGCATCCATCAGGCGCTCGGTGTGCTTTTTGCCGACGAACGCGCCGGCGTCGCCTGGCTGCGCATGCCGCATCAGGCGCCGGTTTTCGGCGGCCAGCCGCCGCTTGATGTGGTGACGAACGGCACCCAGGACGGACTGATGACCGTGCGGCGATTTCTCGATGGCGCCCGCGGCGGTGTCTATATGCAGCCGAATGCGCTGGACGAAGCATTCACGCCCTACGAAGCCGCGGACGTCGTGTTCCGGTGAGTGACCGTTTTGCCCAGGCGCCGCGTCCGTCCTACCGGCTGATCCCGTCGCAATTTCCGCCGATCGGTCTTTTCGACACGGTGACGCGGGCGGCCGATCTCGATGCCGTGATGGATCTTGTCGGCTGGACCAACGACCGCCTCGTCGCCGATCGCATCCAGCGGCTTCCGGAAGACGAGTGGGTCTATGGAACGCCGAACGCCAGTATCGTGATGGCGTCGTTCCTGCATGTCGCGCCTGGTGGGATGCGGTTCAACGGTCCCGATCTCGGCGCCTGGTATGCGGCCGACAATCTCAAGACGGCCGCCGCCGAGGTTGGTCACCATCTCCGGCGCGAGGCTGTCGCGCGCGGGGTCCCCACGATGGCGCGCACCTACAGATGCTACGCGGCCACTCTGCATGGCGACTATCTCGATATTCGCGGAGAGCAGGCGCTGCGGCCTGCGATCTATGACGGCACCAGCTACGCCGCGTCGCAGGTGTTCGGCGAGCAGGTGCGTTCGGGAGGCGGCGCCGGCATCCTCTATGACAGCGTCCGGCTCAGAGGCGGGGTGAACATCGTTGCGCACAGGCCGCGCAACGTTCGGGACGTCGTGCAGGCCGATCATTTCGAAATCACCGTTTCCGCCGCCGACCGCCGCATCGATGTCAGGAAGCTCGCGGCCTGACGATGCAATCCGGTTCTCAAACCGGCAGGCGGTCGGCCCATGCCCTTACCGCCTTCGCCATCGTGGCGAGGTGATCGGCGCTGGAGAAGCCGGAGATCTTCTTGCGCGGCTTGAGGTCATGGTCGCCGTCTTCGAGCCAGAGGATCTCGATCCTGTCGGAAAGCTCGTAGCCCGGCACCTCGTCCCGCGTGCCGAATTCGTCGCGTGTTCCCTGGCAGATCAGCGCCGGCGTCGTCAGCCCCTTGAGATGGGCGGTACGAAGCTTGTCCGGCTGGCCGGGTGGATGAAAGGGGTAACCGAGGCAGAGCAAGCCGGCGATCTTTCCCCTGTCATACAGATCGTCGGCGATCATGCTGGCGACCCTGCCGCCCATCGATTTCCCGCCGATGATCAGCGGCCCGCCGGCGCCAAGCTCGGCAATGGCTGCTTCATATTCGGGATTGAGCGTCTCGGCGCGCGGCGGCGGCTTGCGGCCATCCGAGGTGCGGCGGGCGGCCATATAGGAAAATTCGAAGCGGGCGACACGGAAGCCGGTGCCGGCAAGCGCCTCCGCCGCGGATGTCATCGACGCGGAATCCATCGGCGCGCCGGCGCCATGCGCGAGAAGGATCGTGAAGCGCGCATCCGAAGGCCCCTGCAGCAGAAACCTGTCCATCATCGCCATCCTCTATCCCGTCACCGGAACCATGTCGGTGGTCGTGACTTCTTCCTTGAAAGGAGACGGACCATGCCGACGAATGATGCAAACGTAAAGCCCGAACAGCGCCGCCCCCGCGATGTCAGGCCCATTCCTGAAAAGCCGGAGCCGGCTGACGCAGAATCCATGGCAACGCCCGTCGTCCAGCCGGGCGGCGTCAAGGACAAAAGTGAGAGGCCGGTGGTCAATCCCGTCACCGGCGTTGCCTTTCAGCGGCCGGTCGTAAACTATGGTGCAGAACGCCCCTTGAAACCCTGCGGTAAAAGGTACATATAGCGGCCCTGCCTGAAAAACGGATGCGTGGGGTATCGACGTCGTCGAGCCGTTCGCCGTCCGACAGGATAAGGGCGCTCCCCGAAAAGGTCGAGCGCCCTTTTTGCTTTTGGCTCTGCCTAAGGTTTGTTGAGATTCGGGATTCCCATTTTACCGGAGAAATGATTCAAGCTCCCAAACGGAGTTTGTCATGGAACGATTTGTTTTGACGGACGCCCAATGGGCGAAGATGGAACCTCATTGTCT
>NZ_LOKV01000014.1:0-72119 GCF_002211395.1 Rhizobium sp. R339 | reverse complement strand
GACCGTCAGCTGAACGGCTACGGGCTGACGACAGCGCATATCCTCTATCGCATTCCTGATTTTGAATCCGTCCTGCAAAGCTATGTCTGGCAGGATTACGATCTGGCTCCGGACTTTCCGGAGATGCGCAAGTTCCTCGACTTTTGGAAGACCAGCCTCGACGGACCCCTACACTCCGTCCGCTATACACACCAGCGCCTGATCGGACCGAACGAATGGCGTCGCGTTGAGGGCGAGTTCAAGCTGCACTGAACTCTTGAATTTGATTTTTCATATTCCTAGCTCATTGCCTGCCCTGGTGAGTTCGCGGCCAGCGCAAAGTGTGTGAGTGGAGCCGGCATGGAAGAGAGCATCAATATCATCAAGAGCGCCAACGTCGCAGAACGAGAAGAAATCATTATCGATTTCGCCCGATGGCTTGAGAAAGCTTCACAGGAGGCGCTGATTTATGGCGAAGGACGCTTTGCGATGATGTCTGCCTGCATGGCAGAAGCTATGCGCGTCAATGCCGATGAACTTGCTCGCGAAAATCCTGAAAAGGCCGAACGTGTGCTGCAGCAGGCCAGCGCGATGATGGCGCAGTTCAACGCTGCCTACCCTCATCGCGTCATCAGTCGGTCCGTCCACTAAAAGGGCTTCAAGGCACACTTGATGTGCGAGCTATGCCAGGGACGGGCATTTCGTGGCGAAGATGCGGGAACGACATCCAATTCGTCCGTCGTATGAGCTACGAAATTTTTCGCGTCGCGGATCTTGAATCCGGAATTGGCTGAACCAACTCGATCGGGATCAGGGCGAAGGTTCAGGACGCCCTGTATGTGATTTGTTCGCCGCAAGCTTTGGAGCTTCTCTTCGAAACGAGCTACAGCGAGTTCAACCGCCGAGCGGCGTTATCGGCACCCTTGGGTGGCCGTTGCGTGCACGAACACATACTCCACGCCGTACTAACCCTTTACAAACGCGGCCGAGCTTTCCCAGCAGCCGCTCAACGACCCCGCCTTGATGGACCCGGCCGCGATCGCGGAATTGGACCCGGCCGCGATCGCGGAGGCGGATCCCGTAGTCGACAAAGCCGCGCTGGAAGGCGTGTCCCTTGAGCTCCATCGCCGAGTCCGTGAGAAGCAGCCGCGGTCGGCCGAAATCGCCTTGGCGTGATTGAGCTTGCGCGTGGCCAGCCATACGTCTTTCGGGCAAAGGGCCTGGGCAAGGTACAGCGCGACGAATACGCCGGCGTCATCGACCACCGCCGCGAAATTGATATCGGGGCGGCCTGTGATCGATTTGGCACACGGCGAGCGGGTGCGGCGCGTCGATATAGCCGCGTCGAGGCTTCAGCCGTAGCAAGTGCTTTGGATTGGGTGATCGCTTCTTCGCGACCTCCTCAGGCGAAAACAACGCCGGCATACGCCGCGCAACTACACAGGAGGGCAGAGCAAAACCGACTTCTCGCGTCGTGCGCGAATCTCGTCTACCTCGGAGCAAGCGCCGTCCGCTCGAGTGTCAGTGACTTCTCGCGAAGCGTGACCGCTATTGAGCGGGTATGCCGGCAAGTCGGCTATCCAGCCTCCATTCGTGTGGACAATTGCAGCGAATTCCTCTCGCGAGACCTCGACCTGTGGGCTTACCACAAGGACGTGGTGCTCAATTTCTCGCGGCCCGGCAAGCCGACGGACAACAGCTACATCCAGTCATTTAAAGGCAAGTTCCGCGCCGAGTGC
Source organism: Rhizobium sp. R339 (assembly GCF_002211395.1). NCBI lineage: Bacteria > Pseudomonadati > Pseudomonadota > Alphaproteobacteria > Hyphomicrobiales > Rhizobiaceae > Rhizobium > Rhizobium sp. R339. Next base: position 70,401 of record NZ_LOKV01000014.1, on the reverse strand, counting down.
CTGAACTCCGACTGGTTCATGATCGCGCGCCACACCTTCAAGCATCGTGTGTTCGGCTGCTTGCTGGATGGCTAGGAAGGAGCGTTCCTGCGGTGTGGGAATGGGGCAGCTGTCGGTCCTCATCACATTCTCCTGGTGGAACCGCATAGCTTTGTCAGACGCGGTTCCATAATTCCGCTTATCTGATTTTTGACTGTAGCGGGGGTACATTCTATTTATTAATGCGACAGTTGGGCCAGTTAGAAATGCGACAGTCTCGCCTCTCGACGCGCAGGTCAATGCCAACGTTGGGAGCAAGGATGACGACCTTCAGCCAGGTGGAGACCATGAGCGTTTGGAGTCGTGATGTCCTGTTTGATCACCATGTCGCAGAAAGAATTGCATCGCCTCGAAGTTGTTCAGAAGATCCGTGATCGACGCCTGAGCGTCGTCCAGGCCGCCGAGCTGCTCGATCTCAGCCGCAGTCAGGTGCACCGGCTTCTGCAAGCTTATGACCGGGCCGGTGCGGCCGGTCTGGTTTCGAAGAAGCGATCGCGGCCAAGCAATCGGCGCCACAGCGAGGAGTTTCGCAATGCGGCGCTGGATCTGATCCGCGAACGCCATCTGGATTTCGGTCCGACGCTGGCGCGCGAGAAACTGATCGAACTGCATCAGATTTCGGTCGCCAAGGAGACGTTACGCCCAATGGATGACCGAGGCCGGCATGGGACCAAAGAAAATCTGGAACCATGATTGCAGAAAAACCTAGCCCACTCATGGCCCACCGCGCACGATTCGCGATTCAGCATGAACTTGCAAGATCTGTTTTTCCAGTGTGAGAGTCATACCCCGATGCAATCGTCAAGCAGCCCGATCTGCCGCAGCCGCGACTATCTCTTCCAGCGCAAACCTTAGGCTGTCACTCAGCTTTCGATCTTTTTGCCAGACGACGACGTAGTGATACATCGCTCCTGGTTGAAATCGGCGGAACGCAACGCGGAAGTCAGCATATTCTCGCGCAATGACCTCGTTCGTAATCGAGACGCCGATCCCTGCCATGACATAACCAATGTCGTGGCCATTCGCGTCATATTCCACGGCAATATCAGGAGCGGATCCCATATATCGAAGGGCATTGACGCTCATTTGGTGAGAGGCAAATTGCGGGTCGATGTCGATGATCGCCTCACCGGCGAGATCTTCGGCGGTGATAAGCTGTTGCGCCGCAAATCGATGATTTGCAGGGAAAAGGCATACGTTGGTGGCCGAGCTGATCGGAAGCCAGTCTAGGATTCGATCATCAAGAGGCAATCGGGAGATGCCAATATCCGAGCGGCCACTTAACACGTGTTCTGTAATCTGCTGGTACGTTCCTGTTTTTACCTGAACGGCGTAAGAGCGGCTCCTCTCCCGGATCCTTTTGACCACCCTCGGCAAGGTCGCAAAGGAAAAAGCACTTGGCGCCGCGATGCCGATCATTCGCGTGTCGTTGTTCCGCAGGAAATCGATTGAAGGCCCGATCCGATCAAGTCCCGCAAACGCTGCATCGATTGTGCGCAGAAACTCCCATGCCTTGACGGTTGGAACCAGCCTGTTGTTTTCCCGGCGGAAGAGCGCGAAGCCGACACTCTCCTCTAGCTGCTTGATGTTTTGGCTGACCGCCGGTTGGGTTATTCGCAACATCTGCGCTGCGAGCCTTTCCGAGCCGGCGCGCATGACCTCCCGCAATATTTGAAGGTGGCGGATCTTCACTCCGGAGTCGGTGATGTCCATGGCCAAGAATCTCAATCGGGATAGAGCGACGCGCCCTGATAAGATGCGCTTATGGAAACTTCCCCGATCTTATAAATTGACGACGGCAAGTCAAAGTATATTTTTGATTTATGCCAGAATTATAGCGCCGGTTAAGCAAGCACACCTAATCTACCTCCGGTTAAATCTCGGCGCATTCCTAGCAATGTGCTGAGATTATATTTCCTCTTTTGGTAAGTTCACGAGAATATTGGAGAGTTGCATTGTACGCATTTGTGGATCAATTTTTGCTCGGATTGAAGAACACACTTTTAGTGTTTGCCTTGAGCTGCGTTCTCGGTACCCTATTAGGCTTGCTTATTGCCATTCTCCGCAACTCAAACCGGAAGCCGGTTTCAGCGTGCATGCGGGCCTACACCGGCATTATCCGCGGCGTTCCAGAACTTCTGATTATCCTCCTCATGTATTTCGGCGGAACCGCCCTTTTGAGCACGATTATCGGTCGCTACATCGAGATCAATGCATTTGCGGCCGGTGTCGCGGCATTGACCGTCGTGTTCAGTGGGTACGCAGCAGAGATATTCCGTGGAGCGATCAAGGCGGTTGCGCCAGGCCAACGAGAGGCTGCAGCGGCGCTCGGGCTTTCGAACTTGCACATCTGGTTTCTGATCATCATTCCCCAGATGATCCCGATCGCTCTGCCGGCATTCTGCAACCTTTGCATCTCCTTGATAAAGGATACATCGCTGATTTCCGTCGTCGGGCTGACGGACGTCATGCGTGTCGCCTATATAGGCGCGGGCTCACTGCGCGCTCCGCTCCCCTTCTATCTCGCAGCGTCGGCAATCTACCTCGCCCTCACGAGCCTGTCCCTTCTTTCGTTCCGGCTCTTGGAGCGGCGCTATGCGCTCCCCGCGATGAAGGTTTGAGGCGATGAGCACGACCATCGCGCTTGAAGCGTTGCTCACCCTTCCCCGCGGCCTTTTTCTCACTTTGGTTCTGACATTCGCATCGCTTGCCGCAGGCTTCGCCATTTCTGTCCCGCTCGCTTTCCTACGGGCATCATCAAATCCGTGGGCTTCCGCGCCTGTGCTGGCATACACCTATGCGTTCCGCGGCACGCCGCTGCTGGTACAGCTTTTCCTGGTTTACTATGGGATTGGCCAGCTTCCCCTTGTCCGCCAAAGCTTTCTCTGGACAGTGATGCGAGAGCCATTCTGGTGCGCGTTCATCGCTTTCACCCTGAACAGCGCCGCCCATACGACTGAAGTACTGCGCGGCGGGATCCAGGCGGTCCCGCGTGGGCAGATTGAAGCGGCCAAAGCCTTGGGCCTTTCCCATTTCCAGACTGCCCGATTCATCGCGTTCCCTTTGGCCCTCAGGATCGCTCTTCCCGCCTATGCAAATGAGGTGGTTGGAATGCTGAAAGCAAGCTCCCTCGCAAGCACCATCACGCTACTTGAGATGACCGGGCTCGCCCGGCAGCTGGTGTCGGAGACATTCGCTCCATACGAAGTCTTCATTGCCGCGGGTGCTTTCTACCTGCTGCTTACCCTCTTGATCACGCAAGGGTTCCAGATCCTTGAGACGCATTGGACACCGACGGCTAGCCGTCGACCGCCGGCGCAACCTGCAATCCAAGATCGGACGAAAGCCGTCCCTCGCCTCGGCCGGAACTTGATGCCAGTCCACATTCCAGACGCCAACAATCAAACGCAGCAATGAAAGGAACATCGTCGTGAAACGAACACTTCTGCTTGCCCTATCTCTTGTCGTCTGCGCCAACAACTCCGGAGCAGTGGACAGGAAGACACTGACAATCGCCTCTGAAGGTGCTTCGCCGCCGTGGAATGCCATTACCTCCGAAGGGCAACTCGCCGGCTTTGACATCGACGTTGGCCGTGATCTTTGCCGGAGGATGAAGATCGAATGCACTTTCGTACCTCAAGACTGGGACGGGATCATACCGGCGCTCACCGTTGGGAAGTTCGATGCGATCATGTCGGGCATGGCGATAACCGAGAAGCGGAAGAAATCGATCGCCTTTTCCAAGCCCTACGCCGGAGGTTTCAACCAACTTGTGATGCGCAAGGATCTCGATCTTCCGCCGACGAATACGTCGGCGGCGCTCGATCTCACCACCATCGACTCTGAAAAGCGGGCAAAGATCGAGGAGCTTCGAACCGCCCTCAACGGCAGAACTCTAGGCGTGTTGCGATCATCGAATTCGGAAGCGGTGCTCAATGAACTGTTCGGAAAGGTCGCGACGATCAGGAGCTACGATTCCCAGGACAACATGCATCTCGATCTCGTGGCTGAGCGCATCGACGGCGGCCTTGCCGACTATTTCACGTGGAAAGCCTTTCTCGACAGCAAGGATGGCGGGATTGCAACGCTCTACGGCCCGCAGCTCTCCGGTGGCTTGTGGGGCCCGGGTGTCGGCGTCGGGCTTCGGCAAGACGACAGGGAACTCGTTGCGGCGTTCGATAGTGCCATCGACGCCGCCACCAGAGACGGTACCTTGAGGCGGCTGAGCGAGCAGTGGTTCAAGATCGACGTTTCGCCGCGTACATCAAACTAGACGCTGGCTCTACGACCGCATTTCCCCCGAAGCCACAGCGCGTGAGCAATCGGCCGTCCCAAAATCGAAGGCAGACCATATGTCCGCACCCTTTTCCATTGCTGTCACCGGCCAGTCGCTCATTCGTCATGATCTTCGAGCGATCAGCGATCCACGGCTCGCTGAAATCGCGGAGATCCTCAAAGCAAGCGATGTCGCCTTCACCAATCTCGAGACGACCATCTATGGTCGTCATGGTGGATGGCCGCTCAAAGGCAGCTATTTCGGCGCCGCCGCGCCGGAGGTTTTGCCTGCATTGAGGGAGCTTGGCTTTAACAGCCTGGCCCTCGCAAACAACCACGCTTTCGATCTTGGACCGCAGGGGATCCTGTCGACGCTGGAGGAGGCCGCGGCGCACACTTTCCTGCATGCCGGCATCGGCCACAACAAGCATCATGCTTCCACGGCACAGAAGATGACGTTCGGATCCAAGAGTGTTGCCCTCATTGCCATGGATGCCGGGCCGGGCCCGTCTTTCATGTACGCCGAAGACGCAAGTCAGGGCAGGATAGCAAGGCCCGGCATCAATAGACTGAAGGTCTCCAGGGTATTCGACTTGGAAGCGGGAACATTCAACCTGCTTCGCTCCATTCAGGAGCATCTTCAAAGTTCGCCTTTGGAGCGCGCCAATTATGCTCAGCCGGAGGATCCGCCGAATCTTAACGGCCAAGACGAAATCGATTTCTATGGAACCGTGTTTCGCAGATCAGATGAGACCGTTCGCCGCATCGCGGTGGACCGGCACAGCGCCCGGGCTCATCTTTCGGCGATCGCGGAAGAAGCAGGCCGCGACGCATTCGTCATCGTGTACGTGCATCATCACCATTGGGAGCCGAGCTGGCAGCAAGTCCCCGCCTGGGTCCGGGAATTTGCGCATGATTGCGTGAACGCCGGCGCAGGCCTCTTCGTCAGCCATGGCGCACCCGTCCTTCAAGCGATTGAGATATATCGGAGTACGCCGATTTTCTACGGCCTTGGCAACTTCCTCTTCCATACGGAAAAAGAAGAACAGGAATGGAGCCCGCCGGAAGTGTGGAGGAGCGTCATCGCGACCTGCAACTTTGGATCTAGCGGACGGCTGGAACAGGTACGATTACGTCCCATAGTGATCGGTGGAACTGAGGCCTTATCGAATCCTGCCCGCGATCGCCTCCCCTTCCCTGTGCTTGCCGATGGTAGAACGGCGGCAGACATCCTCGACGATCTTGCCGACCGCAGTGCCGGTTTTGGCACTGTGCTCGAACGAGAGAAGAACGTCGGCCAGATCGCATTGTAGATAAGGAATAGACCTGCAGCACGCGGCGAAAATTCTGCGAACGGCTGGCCAATCCTGCGGCCGCCGCTCTTGTTGTCTTGCTACCCGGACGCGTTCGTCTGTTGTTCCATCTCTTCGTCGACAAGCGAGCTGACGAGGGCAACGACGCGACTGCGCACTCGTGGGGAGAGGAGCAAAACCTCTTCTATCAGACGCCGTCCCTGCGCGGTGGAAATGTAGGCAATCTTCTCATCGATCTCTGTTGTGAATTGCTGCTCCTCAGTGGTTTCGGGATCTGGAAGACCCTCGAAAAACCTCGAAACAGGGATCTTGAGGCAATTGGCAAGCTCGTAGAGCATCGAAGCGCTGACGCGGTTCTTGCCGCTTTCATATTTTTGCACCTGCTGCAAGCTGACCCCAATGCCGGCGCCGAGATCCCCTAGCGACACATTCGACTGCATTCGGCGCATACGGATCTGCTGTCCGACATGCCGATCGACTGGATGCACCGACTCGCCTGCAATATTCGACTGTTCGGTTCGCGCAGGCCTCGAAGTCCGGACCTGGGCTGCTGAATAGCGCTTCATGGCGGACACCCCCGTGTGGAGAGTTTCACGCGGTGCGCCCCCGCGGAATAACTCGCTCAACCCACTGATCGGGGAGTTAGAACACCGTACGAGACGGCCCTGTGGCCTTTAGTTCCGAGGAACCTGGACATACGCCACAGGCTCCTCGACCGAAGGTCAAGGAGTGCGGTGCCGAATCGGCCGGCACCAACCGCTCGTAGGGGGTTCTAATCCCCAAGGCAGCGCGTACTGCCTCGCTACCAAAAATAGTGGAAATCCGCCCGCCGCGCAACCGAATTCTTCACAAGATTCAATAGCTTCGCTTCACGCGCGGACACTTGTCTCAAAAAGCACGAGATCACACGCGTCGAGCGGTAAAGTGATGTAGAAGACTGAAGGAGGTGTGATCAGCGGAACGCCCATTGCGAGGAGTGTCTGCCCACTCTGCCAGAGGAATATGCCGCGGTGAGCTCCGCCCACAACGGGTCCTGGGTGAAGCTGGAAAACGGCCCGCAAGCGTCGATAATGTTCATCTCGCCGAACCGCTCGAGAAGCGTTGCACCCCCCCCACGGCCAGCCGCATTCAGCAGCGAAAGCGGCTCGCAAGGCCAGGAGATGATCCGATGGCCCCAAACTCCTGGCCGTTCGTCGTTCGACAATGCTTCGAGAAGCGGTGCGTCACGATGGCTGCTTCTCAATGCCTCGCAGAATGCCCAACGCATCAATGGATAATAGATCGTATGCCGGCTTCCACCAAGAACACGCACGCCAGGCAGGATCGAAGTTACGATGAACATCAGCAAAAGGTTCGGCACGATCCTGCCAGTTTTCAAGGCCTCCACGAGACTTGCCGGCGAGAATTCAACACAGACATCTTCGGTCCCTTTCGACTGGAGGACCCCACCATCCAGCCAAAGCGGAAAAAGGCGTCCTTCAGTGCAGCCCCAGAAAAAATGAGTCGAGTTTTTCAGCCAACCTCGCCAAGCTGTGTCAGCGAGTTGATCGACGCATTGGATGAGGCGCATCGCGAATGCTCGGTCCTCGATCAGCGAGCCTCGCAGCCAGGACCGGCCATCGGAAAGGTGGTCCGCGACCAGATCGGCAACGTCACTATCATCAAGCTGAAGAAAGTCGACTTGGCTGCCAAAATGCCGCTCCCAGAGGCAAACATTTGCCGCTTTGATCGCCTCGGCCGCCGACTGGAACTCGCCACGAGGCAAAAGGTCGCGCAAGCTCGAAATTGCCTCCGAGTCACGACCGGGCCTGTCCACATTTTGAAGATGGAACCTGTAGCGGCCGTTTCTGCCAAGGATGCTGTAGGGGATCATCTTGCTGCGCGACAGTCCGAAGACGTTGACTGCATCACCATCGACGTGGAGCCAGGCCGGACCCTTGCGACCGCGCTCCACAAACTTCACTGTTGAGCAAGCGTAGGAGATATAGGATGTCCTGGCATGCGCGCGAAGTCCCATCAGGGAGAACAGATGGGTGTAAAACGCGTCCGGCTCGATCAACAAGTGGAGATGGGGGCCACTCTGCAGCACCGGAGCGGATTCAATTTCGGTTTGAAAGCTCGACACGGCTTCTGCTGAATAACCCTGACGTTGCGCGACGGCCCCCACGTGTGAGCGCAATAAAGACATTGCCTGGCTGCGCGCGACGCAACCCGATGGCTCCGATCCCACCGTGAACGCCGCCTTTGCATAGTCGTTCAGCGATCCCTGCTGAAACTGACGCAACCAAGGGAATAATTCAAAAATGAGGGCCAACACCTCACCTTTTGATACCAATTCGGTATTGGGCGACGTTTCCATCCTCAGACGAACCGCCTTTCCACCGGCGTTCCCCGATCCATATTGAAATGAAAGAAGAGCGCGACGGCCACCATCAGCGCCCCGAAGAGGCCGAAAATCCCCGAAGGTGGAATTGTGTCTCCGATGGTCGCGATGATGCCATAAGCAAGAAGCCCTATCGAAACACAGATCGTGTGGATCTGGCTTCGCGCCCGCCCCAACATGTCGATCGAAACAGTCGATTGAACCCGTACATCGATCAGAATCCGGGTGACGTTGTAGCAGAAGCCAAGCAACAGCATTCGGACGAGCGAGGACAAAAAGTTCTGGAAAACAGGAAAGCCCAGCAGAACGATGCCAGCGAGCGCCGACTGAAAGAGAATGCTTTGTCGTCGCGGACGCGCCCTTCTAAGAAGAAGGATCGAACAGCCCGCGATCGAACCCAGGGCCCAACCTGCCTCAAGATAACCGAACTCTAGCGCCGACCCCTTGAGTTCACGGGTGACATATGCGGCGCCCAATACACTCACAAGCATGCCCATCGCATAGGTCAGCGCGTACACGACGGCGATGGCCTTCAGTGGGTGAACGACAAAGGTCGTCGGCAAAAGATCCAGCCGACGAATGCTGTTTTCCTGCAAATCCCGTCGAGAACGAGAAAGCGGCCGTCGGGCGAGCAGTGCCAGCAATCCCAACAGTGATAGGCCGAAAAACGCGCCAGGCAGGATCGATGTCAGATCCATCCCGATGGCGGTTAAGCTGTATCCGGTGACGACGGCGGCGATGAGATTTCCTACCTGCATGGCAATAAAAGATGCCGAGTTGAATGAAGTGAGGGTCTTACGACACACAATGTCTGGAATGATGGCCTGCAGCGCAGTCGAATAGGTCCTGTCGATGAACGCGAAGATGGTCCACGACAGGCAAAGAACACCAAGTGGGTCACCGAACGAAAAGGCGATGCCCGTTGAAAATATGAGGATCAGCCTGGATAAATCGCAAGCGATACAGACGAGTCGACGGTCAAACCGATCAACGAGTACGCCGCCAGCATTGCTGGTGAGCAACTCGGCGGCACTGCCGAGCGCCAGAAGAATGGCAAGAGCGCTTGCGCTCTTGCTGACATCTGTCGCAATCCATGCTGCCGTCACAAAGTAGACATTGCGGCCTGTAGCCGACGCCAGAACACAGGAAAGATAGATGCCGCGAAGGCCATACCGCCCAATGCCGCTGCTGACCGATGCGCCCACTTCATCCACACTCCTACTGATAGTTTAGAGGAGGCATGCTATTCCTCTGAAAAGCTGGCGGCTTTCATGAATTTGATATTATTTCTCATTGAGAGCCAGACTATTCCTTCCAGAGGGCCCGATACTCGGCGGGCGAAAATCCCGTCTCCCGGCGAAATCTGGTCGAGAGGTGGCTCCCGCTGGCGTAGCCGCAAGCAATCGCGATCTCGGTCACGCTCATCCCCGTCGTGCGGAGAAGGTCGGTCGCACGTTCAAGACGGCGCTGGTTATAGAACCCATAGGGCGTCGAGCCTTGCGACTGCTTGAAAGCGCGGGAAAAATGCTCGTAGGTCAATCCCGCCTCTTCGGCCAGAGCGCGCACGCTCGGAGGCCGATCGATATGAGCTTCAATTCGCCCTATCACCCGCTTGAGAACCGCAGGCGCCAATCCTCCTCGAGACACTCTGCCAGATGTACCGCAGCGGCGCTGCAGAAGTCCGAAGATAGCCGCAAGATGCCCTTCAACGATCAGACTCCTCATGGAATCGTCGTGTGAAAGTTCTCCGGCAATCTGGCGCGCCAAGCATTGGATCGGCAGATCTCTAAATCCAAGCTCGGGACGTAAGGTGCCGGCGCGCGGCAGCTTGGTCGTGAGGTTGGAAAAGAAGTCCTGCGTCATGGTTATCATAAGATAACAACCCTCAGCATCCCCTTCGTCCCAACCGGTCCAATGGCAACCGGGGGGAATATAAACGAGCGAGCCGTCCGGCCGCGGACTGAACTCGACCCTTCGTCCGTCCAGGAAGTTTTCGCCGGAAGCCGCAGTACCCCTTATGTTGAGGAAGATCAGGTGATCTTCCGCGACAACGTCGATAACCTGTCGCCCCAGACCGCGCCGACGAACGATATCGGCGCGGGCATGGCTCCAGAGGCCCTGTTGGTGAAGGATGGTTTCCCCTTGTGACTTCTTCATCCGTTCGGGCTGAATTATTGGAAGGATCCCCACTCGAGTAGCTGCTCCTCAAAAGACCGCAGGCAGCGAGCCTACTTCACCCGAAGTTGCTAAAAAACCTGGCTTTAACCTCAGGTCGAATTTCATGTCAATTTCGTGAAACCCGATCAAAAACGTGGATGCGAAAACATGATGATGGCGATCATTTTCGGGGAGCATCATCGCTGAGGGCGCAATCTTTTCGGGATGCGCGATTTCCTCCCTGAAACCCGGAGAACGCGAGGTGCGAGAGAAAGGCAGGCTTTCGCATGCGTGAATTTGCCGACTTCATCGAGGAGTGCGACCGCGCACCTCGTCTTAACGAGCTTTCAGAATTCTTTTCGACAACGGCGTCCGGAGAGGCTGGAATGCCTGTTCGATCGCCTGAGCTCGATCGCCGCCTATTCCCAGTAGACATGACGTTCAGGCGCTTTTCAGCCCTTCATCCGCTGCGCCAAGGTCCGTTCGACAAGCACTACTTGAGCAGCATACCCTACCGGTTCGAAGAAGAGTGCCGGATGGGCAGCGCGATCCTCAAATATGCGCGCGCCAGAAAGGGGCAGTTGAAGCTCTACACTCTAGGCACGGCCGAGGGGACGATGGCCCGTGTGATCGGGGAACTTGGCAATGGCAGGATAGAGACACTGTCCTGCAGCCCCAACGTCGAGAACCTCAGAAGCTTCTATGCCTATGGCGTTCCTCCTCACGCCATGTTTTTCCACGGACCATTTCATCATCTGACATCGCAAAGGATCCAAGAAGACGTGGAGCTTCGAAAGTTTGGCGGCGGTTTCGATATCATCCTCGAGGACACGACTTTCCAGATGTATTCACCAAATCGCTTCGATCAGATCCGTTTCGTCTCGCAGCATCTTAAGACCAACGGGCTCTTCATCTTCGTGGAGAAGTTCAGGCATGAAGACGACGAGGAATATCGGCGACGGGAACGCCAGAAGGACCATAGCTTCAAAGCCCGCTTCTTCAGCGCGTCAGACATTCGCGCGAAGGAAGAGACGGTGCTGACACGAATGGATCGAAACGAAGTCACCCTTTCGAAGATGGGCGAAGCACTACGCCGGTTCTTCGTACACTCATTCGTCACCTGGAACAGCGGCAATTTCTACACGCTACTCTCCAGCAACAGTCAGGAGAATCTCGACCTGTTCGTATCGAAGCTGTCCCCACCCGCGATTCCGGCAGAATATGTCTATGCGGACCTTCCTTACCGCCTTTACCCAGAATCCGAAGCAAGGCGGCTATCGGGGCAATCGTGGACTCTTTAGCGATCTCACTCAGTCTTGACCGTCGCATGAGCGCAACTGCCCCATCCTCTCACGAGCATCAACTGCAACAACCTTTGCATCTGCAGAATGCGTTCCATCACGTTGAGCAGCGTCCATCGCTTCGCCATCTCGACAAGCTTTTTTCTTGAAGCAGGCAAGAACAGCATGAAGAAACCGATTGGCGAAGTCCGTCCCTTCGTTGACCTTGGCACGCCGGGCAATCCGCGTCTGATCCTGCCACGAGCGCCAACGATGGCGGGTGAGGGAGATGTTCCAAAGTGCGTCCACGTCGCCGAAGCGTTTGTCGCTATCTCGCGCACGCAGCACGCTGCCGACAAAATCTGCACGCGAATCGAGGACTTCTGCCAATCCCTCGTCGTTATGGGACCTGACAGGCTTTTAACTTTCGAAGGTGGAGGCGCGATCATAGCGCCGACCAGTGAAAGCTTGATTTTAAGAGTGTCAGCGCGAGACCTCGTCACATTCTGTGGCATCCGCGCGCTGTTGGAGGCAGGCTTGTTTCTGGCCACGTCGGTGTCCGAGGGGACCATAGAGTGGCGTCACGCAGACAGCACGCGATCTGGTGAAGCCTGCAATCGCCTCTACAATGACCGCTGAGGAGCGGACGGACAATAGCTTCGTCCGCTTCGCCACCCAAAGGAAGATCGATCTCGGTCAAATCCGCTCACCGTGCTTTTCCAATCGACCAACCATTTCATGCCCCGATTCTTCGAGCCTCAGAGGTTGATGCCGCGAGCGCGGTCAGCAGCCCGTTGATGCCGTTCAACTGTGATCTGCTCGCTACTCTGCAGGCGGACAGTCTGCTGCAGAACTTTGAACCGTTCCTGCATCGCCTCGAAAGCTCGGCGCTGCACAGGCGACACCATGTTGGCGAGGTCCTTATAGCCGCGCACGATGGCGTTGCGGCCAAAACGGTCGTCTAGCGCCCGGCTGACAGCGACAAATTCCCGGCGGATGTTGGGATCGAGGGAAGCGGCGGAAACGCCGAGCCTCTTGCTGTCCTTCTTCGTTTCGCCGGTCAGGCGCGTCAGCGCCTCTTCCGCAGCCTTCGACAGCGCAGGAATGGCAACCGCCATACGCCGACGCTCTTCCGTGATGGCATGGCGCTCGGCATCGAGCGCATTGAGATGGGCCGCACCAAGCATGCGCAGACGCCTTGCTGCTTCCGGCACGGCCCCCACTGCCTCTTTCCGCTCCCGGCCGGAGGCAAGCATCCGGTCCATGAGACGGTCGGAACCGCGCAAGGCTCCGTAGGCGGCCGGGTCATTGGTCACCGCGGCGGCAATGCGATCAGCGGCAGAACCTTTCCCGAACAGTTCCTCGATCTTGTCAACGGCGCCGGCCGGATCGCGCCATATCACCCGTGCCACCTCGGCCAGCGCAGCGCGCCGCTGGCGATAGAGAGGCGAAGCAAGGGCACGAGATCGCGCCTCTTCTTCGACCGGAACCTTGAACTCGGTAACGGCGGCAAATATGGGCGGCATGACATTCTCCTTCCCTGACTCTTTGCTCAAATCAGCATTCGCGCCGGCGACGACTTTCGAACGGTCCTGCCGCTCGGCGAGGTGCTGCTCCCCGGCGAAGCGGCGCACGGCTTCAAACAGCCGGGTCAGTTCCTCGCGCCGGCCTGCCGAAAGATCTTCTGGCATGCGCTCGGTTATATTGCGTTCGGCAACGGCTTCCGCCTTCGCAGTGAAGGCGCTCCAGCCGAAGCGGGCGGTCAGAGCCTCGCTGACCGCTTTGATCTCTTGCACGATCGAGCGATCCTCGGCGGCAAGCGCAAAGGCCGTCCTGTAGGCGTCGTCACCGCCCTGGATGCGCACCGCTTCGATTTCCCGTAAACGCGACATCGCTCGCTCCGAGAGCGCCGGGACCGACAACGACATATGCGTCCGACGTCTCTCCTCGCGCTCGCGGAATCGGTCGGCGTTCCTGCGGAACTCGGTCGCGAGGCCTCGCGCCAGCGGCCGCAGTTCCTCCAGGGCTGCCATCGCCGCGCTACGCTCGTTGCGGGTGGCGCGTCCGTCGACAATCGCGTGTGAACCACGCAACCGGCCAAGCCGATCCGGTGCTGCGGCAAGATCTCTGGCAAGCTCGCGCGGTTGAATGCCAGGACTCGATGCCAGTACATTCAAGGCGACAAGCGCGGCATCCGCGTCGCGATAGATCGTCTCGAGCAGCGGCCGCAGGAGCGCTTCCCGCTCCCTCCAGGCCGGGGATGACAGCTGCGCCAGCCGCGCATCCTCGTCAACGCTCCTGACGAAGGCAGTGGCCGGTGCGATCAGATAGCACCCGTCGGCAAGGACCGCTTGCGAGAAGGACTCAGTCTTCTCCTCGCTGTAGGCGATCCGCCGCTCCCGCTCGATCGAAAAGCCGAGCGCCACGCTCGCCCGCTCCCAAAGCTTGGCCACCTGCTCCCTCTTCTCGGCAACCCACGCCCCGCGCCGGGACAGGCTTTCCTCCATCTCGGCCGCAGCCAAAGAGAGATGATCGAGCCCACGGCGCCTGGCAAAATCGTCAGCATGAGCGCGGTAACCTGCCTCGCTCTCAAAATCGAGCGTCGTCGTCTTGGCGCCTGAGCGCGACAACCGCTCGACGAGCTGCTTGAAGAGTTCCGGGCGATGGCTTTCCCGCTCGATGCGCTCCTGGCGAGCCTCGGCTGTTTCGATCCGCTTGGCCGTCCAAACATTGCGGTCGACCTCCCTCTCCTCGTAGTGCTTCTGGCCCGTCGCTTCGTTGACGACCGCGACCTGGACCTTGACCTTCTCGACGCCGTCCTTGCGCAGCGTGACGGTGTTGCCTTCCGAGATGTCGGCCTCCTCGAGCGCCTTCGGCAGGCTCACGCCCCAAAGCCGATGCACGGTTCCATCGTCGGTCCTGACGTCGGCATAGGGGCTGTCGTCGGCATCCTCGTCGCCAGGCCGGAATTTGGCTTCGCCGGTTTCGACAAGCTCACCAGTCACACCCGCGGCATGATCGACGCGGGCCTTGCGTCCCCATTCCGGCTTCGCCGCAAAATCCTCCTTCGCCGCATAAAGATCGGCGCGGTCGCGATGCCTCGTCATCGAGACATAGGTCAGATGCTGGTCCATCATCCCGGTCGCGAGCACGAAGGTGCGGTCGACGGTGGCGCCCTGCGACTTGTGAATGGTCGCGGCATAGCCGTGATCGACATTGCGATAGCTGTCCTCGCTGAAGACCACCTTGCTGCCATTGTCCAGACGCACCGACAGCAGGACCTCGCCTTTCGCATCGCCGGTGGAGACGACTGTGCCGAGCATACCGTTCTTGACATATTGCGGGCCGAGCCGCTGGGCACGCGGCTCGATGAAGCGGGCGTTCTCCAGGAAAATGATGCGGTCGCCAGCAGCGAATTCCCGTGCGCCCCGCTCGCTCCGGAAGCTGCGGCTTTCGCCGAGCGCCCCCTCACCCGTCATCACCGATCGCAGCGCCTCGTTCAGACGCTTGACGTCAGCGTTGGTGTGGGCGAGCACGAGCAGCTCGTCGCCGCGAAGATTACCATCCCTACCCTCGGAAACAGATCGACTGATCGCCTCTCTGCGCGCATCGCGCCAATCGGTAACGATGCGATCGACGATCTCCTGCCGCGTCTCCGCCTCGACCAGATGGCCTTGCCCAGCATAGGCGTCGAGGCCGTTGTCGATTTCGCCGCGGGCAAACAGACGCGAGGCATCCCGCGCCCAGGCCTCACGCTGGCGGCGCACGCCGGCAAGCTCGGCAAAACCGATCCGTTCACTGATCGCCCGGAAGGCTGCCCCCGCCTGGATCGGCTGCAGCTGCATCGCATCGCCGACGAGAACGACCTTTACTTCAGCCTCCTCGGCAATCTTCAGCACGCGAGCCATCTGCTGCGACGACACCATGCCCGCTTCATCGATGACAAGCACATCGCCGCGATGCAGCGTGTCGCGCCCATTGGCCCAGGTGAGCTCCCAGGCGGCGATCGTGCGCGATTTGATGCCGGAACTATCTTCCAGCCCTTCCGCCGCCTTGCCGGCAAGGGCGGCGCCGATCACCCGGCGGTTCTCGCTTTCCCAGGCAATACGTGCCGCGGCAAGCAGCGTCGACTTGCCGGCGCCGGCGAGCCCGACGACGGCGGCAATGCCATCGTCACCGGTGACATGACGGACAGCATCGACCTGCTCTGCATCGAGCCGAAACGGATTTTTGGGATCGCCACTCTCGACGCGTTCGATCGCCATTTTCACATTCCGCTCGGAAACACCGAAACCGTGGCGCTCCGACAAACCCCGCGCCGACTGTGCCATGTCGTATTCGATACGCAGCATCTCCCGTGTGGTGAACACGGCGGGCTCCGACACCTTTCCCGTCTCTGCCCCGATCTCCTGCGGCTTCAGAATGACCAATTGGTCCGACGCCATGAGGCGTGCGCGGATGTTGGCAAAATCGACCGGGTCGTCGACATAACGATGCAGCGCCCTGGCGATATCCCTCTCGTCGAAGGTGGAGCGTTCATTGCCGAGCTGCTTCAGCAAAAGCTCCGGCTCCGCCAGCAGCCGGTCGGCCATCTCCTGGCGCCGGGCGAGATCGGCGGGCGCGAAGTGGAGCTCCCTGCCCTTTCGCGCGAGCGCCGCCTTCTCCGGTCCGAGATGCTTCTGCGCGATACCGTCGAGGCCCTGTTCGGCATAGGAGCGACCGTCGAGCCGGATGTCATGGCCGGCAAGCGCCAGGTGTCGATTGGCAGCTTCCGCCCAGGAAATCTTCCAGGCTTTCATCGTTTCCTTGTCGCCCGCCCAGAGCTTGTAGACGATCCTGCCGTTCGGCCGATCGGTTGTCACCACCCGCAGCGGCTTGCCATCCTCTCCCGAAACGGCAACTTTCTTCGGCCCGAACCCTTCCTCCGTTAGCGGTCGGAGCGTCGTCATCAGGTGGATGTGGGGATTGCCGTCCTTATCGTGATAGACCCAGTCGGCGATCATTCCTTTCGAGGTGAGATTGTCGCTGACGAACTCGCGTACCAGCGCAATGTTCTCCGCCCGCGTCAGCTCTTCCGGCAGTGCGACGATCAGCTCACGGGCGAGCTGCGCATCCGCCCGCCTCTCGAAGGCGTCAACGGCATTCCAAAACACTTCGCTGGCCTTGCTGACGGACTGACCTGATATCGCCGACCGCAGCCAATCCGGGATGTCATCGGGAAGGGCCAGCTCCTCATGCATCAGCTCGCCAGTCCCACCCCGATAGCTAAACGAGGTGCCGGCCTGTTCGTCCATCATCTGGGCGCGGTGGCGATAGGCAGCGGCCGAAACGATACTGCGTCCCGCTCCTCTGCTGATCACCTGCGCTCTGACGAACATGATCGCCACTGACGTCTCCAGACCTTCCACGCACGTCGCGTCAGCGACGTATATTGCGCCCTCGAACCAATCGGACCGAAGGGCCGATGCCGTTTTTCCAGTTGCACGTTAGTCTATTTTACTATCTTATTCTAGTTAGTATAATCGCATCATCTCGATTACCTGAAAACGGAGAGGAACTGGCAGTGGCTGCAAAATCATCGATTTCCGATCTCGACGCCCAGATCGAAAAGTTGCGCGAACGCAAACGTCTGTTGATCGTTAAATCGGCCGAGCGGTTTGCCAGGGCCGCGACCAGAACCGGGCTTGCTGAGATGGAGATCGCCGACGAGGACGTCGACCGAATCATCGAGGAAATCGCCGCGCGATTTCGGAAGGGGGAAAAGAAAAGCGCCGCTGCCACAGCTTCTCAAGCGCGTCGACCAGCAGATAGCGGCGCTGGAGCGCAGGGGCAGGTTTCAAATGACAGCTGAGCGCAGGCGCGACACGCGCGAAAAGATCGTGCTCGGCGGGATCGTCGTCAAAGCAGGGCTATCGAAGGCGGATCGGGCGTTCCTGCTCGGCGGTCTCATGGAAATGGCAAGGCTGGCCCCAGGCTCCGCCGAGCATCAGCAGCTGCGCGATATCGGCGAAGAGGCTTTCAAGGCTACCTCGCTGAGAAACGGTCCGCATGTCGAGGAGAAGGTAAGATGGGCGTGAGAGGGAAACCGCATCCGAGCCTGTTACTGGTTTTGGTGCCGATCGCCGTCACCACGATCACAATCTACATTGTTGGCTGGCGGTGGCCTGAGCTCGCCGCCGGCAGGTCGGGAAAGATGGAATATTCGCTCCTGCGGGCAGCACCCGTACCGCCTCTGCTGTTCGGACCTCTTGCCGGACTTCTGACCGTGTGGGCCTTGCCGCTGCATCGGCGAAGGCCGGTCGCCATGGCAAGTCTTTTGTGTTTTCTGGGTGTTGCTGCCTTCTATGCGTTGCGCGAATTCGGCCGGCTTGCACCTGCTGTGCAGGCCCGGGTCGTTCCGTGGGATCGAGCGCTGTCCTATCTTGATATGGTCGCAGTCATCGCCGCCGTCGCCGGCTTCATGGCAGTGGCGGTGTCCGCCCGAATCTCCGTCGTCGTCCCAGATAAAATAAGGCGTGCCCGGCGTGGAATATTCGGAGATGCGGATTGGCTGCCGATGGCGGCGGCAGGAAAGTTGTTTCCGCCGGATGGGGAAATCGTCGTCGGCGAGCGCTATCGGGTCGACAAGGAAATTATCCATGCGCTTCCCTTCAATGCAAACGATCGCAACACATGGGGACAGGGCGGGAAGGCGCCATTGCTCACCTACAGACAGGACTTCGATTCCACCCATATGCTGTTCTTCGCGGGATCGGGCGGATACAAGACCACCAGCAATGTGGTGCCGACGGCACTTAGATATAGCGGGCCACTGATCTGCCTCGATCCCTCCACCGAGGTCGCGCCCATGGTCGTAGAGCACCGCGCCGACGTGCTCGGGCGGGAGGTCATGGTGCTCGATCCCACAAACCCAACCATGGGCTTCAACGTGCTCGACGGAATCGAGAGGTCGAGCCAAAAGGAGGAGGATATTGTCGGCATCGCGCATATGCTGCTGTCGGAAAGCGTGCGCTTCGAATCCTCGACAGGCTCCTATTTCCAGAGCCAGGCGCACAATCTCCTGACCGGGCTGCTGGCGCACGTCATGCTGTCACCGGAATATGCCGGGCGGCGGAATCTACGAAGCTTACGGGAAATCGTTTCCGAGCCCGAACCCTCGGTACTTGCCATGCTGCGCGACATCCAGGAAAACTCGCAATCGGACTTCATCCGCGAAACGCTTGGCGTCTTCACCAATATGACCGAGCAGACCTTCAGCGGCGTCTATTCTACGGCATCGAAAGATACGCAGTGGCTCTCGCTCGAGAATTACGCTGCCCTGGTTTGCGGCAAAACCTTCAAGTCGGGCGACATCGTCAATGGCAGGAAAGACGTCTTCCTGAACATCCCCGCACCCATCCTGCGCTCCTATCCCGGAATCGGCCGCGTCATCATCGGTTCGCTGATCAATGCCATGATGCAGGCCGACGGCGCGTTCCGGCGCCGGGCGCTCTTCATGCTGGATGAGGTGGATCTTCTTGGCTACATGCGCGTGCTGGAGGAAGCGCGAGACCGCGGCCGCAAGTATGGAATATCGATGATGCTGATGTACCAATCGGTCGGCCAACTGGAACGGCATTTCGGAAAGGATGGCGCGACCTCATGGATCGAGGGCTGCGCCTTCGCGAGCTATGCCGCGATCAAGGCGCTCGACACCGCCCGCACCGTCTCGGCGCAATGCGGCGAGATGACCGTCGAGGTCAAAGGCAGTTCACGCAATCTCGGCTGGGACAGCCGGAACGGCGGCACGCGGAAATCCGAGAGCATCAGTTTCCAGCGCCGGCCGCTGATCATGCCGCATGAAATCACCCAGTCGATGCGCAAGGACGAGCAGATTATCATCGTGCAGGGTCAGAGTCCGATCCGCTGTGGGCGCGCGATCTATTTCCGACGCAAGGAGATGGACGCGGTCGCCAAGGCGAACCGTTTCGTCAAACCAACGCTATGACGAGCGATGCGGCGTCTCGTCGTCGCCGGCATAGGTCCCAACAGCGCTTTCGAATTCGGCAAACAGTTCATCGGACATCGTTTCGATGGTGCTGACGGCGCGTCGATCCGACTGCTTCATCAGCCGCTGGTAGTCTTCGATATTCAGGAGGACGAGGCGGGGCTTTTTGCGCTGGGTAATTATGACGGGATGGCGAAGTGCCTCGGCGATGATCTTGCCGGATTTCCGGGAGAGGTCGCTGGTGGAATAGGATCCACGAAATCGGGGCATCGCCATCTCCCATTTTATCTTGCTGCAGAATACAGAAATTCCATCATTGGTGTAAATCGGACCCGACGATTCACTGCGTTTTTTGGCGCACCGGCAAGATAGAAAGCCGAGGCGAAGAGCGCGCCTCGAGCGACTTTGGTCCAAAAGTTGACCTGCGCTAGGGAGCATAAACAGCACGGGAAGCACGAACCGGAATTCCAGTCTCCATCGTGATGTCCCCTACGATCGATCGGCGCCAGTGCGCCAAGTTCCGCCTCGGTTAAATCAACCAGTTTCGGATAAGCGATATCGACGCCACAGCAATCCGCCGTCAAGGCGTTGATCCAGCTGCCTCCATTGATGCGGTATTCATGCGTACCGAGATCGATTTCGAGCTCGTCCAACAGATTGATGCTGAAGCCCCCGAAAATCTCGGTCTCACCCTCAAGCCGATAGGCGGCGAACTCGTCGTCTCCGGCGAGAACGTTCCGTTCCAACGCCATGATGATCCGCACACGGCCAATCGCTGACTCCAGTCCTTCAATCAGGCGATCGTGGACGGCGCGCGAGAATTCGCTGTCGCAGCCGAAGCGATCTGCGAGGGCGACGAGCCGGAAGCCGGCAAGCTTGGTGTAGAGCATGAGGTTCTGATCGGTTGTCATGATGTGATCTCCTTCGTTGATGACGGAGATCGGCCACTCTGTTGCAAAGAGGGGTCAAGGAACGCGGAACGCGGCTCGCAAGCGGGGGAACCGATTTTTCTGAGAAGCGCAGCGGCGGAAAAATTGGGGGAGACCGCGCCGTCCTTGACGCCGGATTTGCTGGAGTAAAATAGGACGGAAGAAAGAGAAGAGACCCGCGGGCCCGGAGGGGTCGCGACCATTTCCGGCGCGAGCCGGCGGGAGTGTCGAGGGATGAAATCTCTGACAGCCTGGGCGGCCGGTCGATCCGGCTGGCCAGGCTCGGGAATGCGGCAAGAAGCCTCCGTCAGAACGGAGGCTCGGCGTCGATGCGGCCATCCTGCTCCGCCCAGATCACCTCGCGTTCGGCCAGCGCCAGCTCGAGCTCGTTCTCGATCTGCTGACGCTCGGCCGGATCGGCATTCCGCAGCTCGGCGCCCAGCAGTTCGATGATTTCGTCGATGCAAGTGGTCATTGTCGTCTCCTTGACGTTGTGAAAGGCGACGCCCGCGGTCATGGCGGATGGAGGGGTCAAGGATTGCGGAGCAACCGGCGGAGCCGGCGAGTGGGGGAGCCGATTTTGTCGGAGCGGAGGGAACCGGAGCGGAGGCAAAATTGGGGGAACCGCTCGTCCTTGAGGCCTTCATTTCGCCATGGCACCCTCGGACGGACTGAGCAGATTTCCCCTCTCGTGTGGCATCGGAAAAGCCGGCAGCGGGCTCGAAGCCCGTTGCCGGCTGTCCATACGGAAGAATGAGAGCCCCGCTTCGCTAGCGGAGCTCCTTGGGCTGGGATCAGACTTCACGCTTCGGGCGGTTCCAGATGAGCGCGTATTCTCCTTCCTTCTCGCCCGGCCAAAGTGCTGCGGTGATCGGAGCGTTGAAGCTCGGGTCATCCAGCTTGACGGAGATGTATTCCTCGCCGTCGTTGGAGATTGCCTTCCAGCCTGCGCCGACCTCGACGCCGTTGCCGGCGGTGACGCGGAAGTCCGGGGCGTCGCGCGAGACGCGCTCAATGGGATTCAGGCGGGCCTTCATGCTGACGGTGAGGGTGCGGACGTTGCCGACGATGGAGTTGTTGCCGTTGGTGGTGAATTCGCCGATGACTGCCATGATCT
This sequence comes from Rhizobium sp. R339, assembly GCF_002211395.1. Taxonomy (NCBI): domain Bacteria; kingdom Pseudomonadati; phylum Pseudomonadota; class Alphaproteobacteria; order Hyphomicrobiales; family Rhizobiaceae; genus Rhizobium; species Rhizobium sp. R339. The sequence continues at coordinate 48,921 of NZ_LOKV01000014.1, read as the reverse complement.
TGTTCCTCCGGTTTGTTCGGGCCGCGCCCATCGCGGCCTCGATGGCGGTGTATGGACCGGGGGCGATCGACGCCGCACCCTTCGGGCCGGAACGAAGTGGAGGACGGGTGGGAGCGGCTTTCTTGGATCGCGAGGAATGCGAACACAGTTCGCAGGGGAAGAAAGTCGCGGACGGCCGTTGCGGGATGGCGATCGAGACGAAAGGCGCCCTTCGGTCACACCAGATCCATCGAGGCCTGCGTGGGTGCGCCCGCACCTCAGACGGGAAGGGAGACATCATGGCTCGGTTTCATCCGCGACGTTGAACGGCGAAAACAGCAGCCTTGGCGTCATAGGTATGAGCACCCCGGCGCGACATCAGTGCTCGCCGATTTGGGCGAAACCTCCACCGACGCCCCTGCTCGTCTCATCTCGGCGATGATCGTCAATGAGCACGGTTACGGTAACCATCCGGTGCCAAGATGCATCACCGATATGAATCGGTCCGCGATGACCGATTCAGGAAACTCGTTGGACGGCTAAACGGGGAGCGCGCATGATCCGATCATTGATGCACAAGCCGACATTACGCTCCTCTACCGGATCGATTCTTCTCGGAATATGGCGCGTTTCTATCGCCTGTCGATCCAGCCGACACTGTTTGGAGGCAGCTCGCTCGTGCGCAACTGGGGCCGGATCGGAACCGAAGGTCGGCTAAAGGTGGAACTGTTCGAAACGCTCGGGCAAGCTGCGGTTGCCCGGGAACGTGTGGCCAGTCGCAAACTGGGCCCCGGCTATCGCCACGAGAACGCAGCACGTCGCTTGGTCGCGCTTTCGCGCTCACAACAACAACCAGTTCTCAATCGGCAAACCGTCGTAGAATGAAAAGTCCCGCACATTATTGGTCACGAGGATCGCGTCGATCGAGAGTGCATGAGCGGCTATCAATTTGTCCAGATGATCTTTTTTGCGTTCGCGCGTGGCAAATCTGACAGGTCCATAGGCCCGCGCCGCATTGGCGTCGAAAGGCGCAACTGGGATCGCTTCTATCAGAAATTCCAGGTTTGCCCGCTCCTTTTCCACGTTCGTCGAGGCAGAGACACCATATTCAAGCTCCGCAAATGTAACGGCTGACATGACAACGTCCCCGGCACGGCATTGAGCAAAGCGGCGCGCGACTTGCGGCGGCTGCTCCTTCGTCAGGTAGATGCACATGTTGGTGTCTAGCATATAAAGCGGCATCAAAGCGCATCCCGCTCGGCCTGCTCATGATCACCGCGTCCCTCCGCCATGAACGAACGGTCAAACCTCGCGAAACGCGAAAGCACGCCTTCCAAGGACGGCTTTAGCGGACGGATGCGAAGCTCGTCACCGATCCGCTCGATTTCAAGATCCACCTCGGTCTGGCTGTAAGCCAAATCCGCAGGGATCCGCACAGCTTGGGAGTTGCCGTTTTTGAATACCTTGGTCGTGTGCACGGCATGCTCCTTCTTTCACGTACATCATATGTGTGTACATAGTACATTCGATGTCGCCAAACAATACTGCCCTTCAAGAGATCAAGCCGTTCGCGGCTGCGCGGCAGCTGGCATCTTGGATCGCCAGACGTGTCCGTCGCCTTCACTTGCTTAAAAACCAGACGCCGGGACGGCAAACCCGCCTGGACCAAGCCTTTCCGGCTTCTCGCCCTTTTCGCTATGCCCAGTTGCAGTCGGCCTAAGAAAGCCGGATATACAAAGACCACTCCACTTTACCGGCCTGATGACTTCTAATCATCATTCTACTGACTTCTAATTATCATGATCGCCGGCGCCGAAATTTCAGGATTTGGGAGGGAGGAATTTGCCTTCGCACGCGTGCGTCGTCGGGGCTTACATTGCAAGATCAGCATTTTCGCCGGAGGCCTTTGCTGCTGACCGGGATCGTCATAAGCGCATTGGCGCTTGGACAGCTTGGCCTTCTGTCGTGAAGCTCGTTGATGGCAAGCCAGATAATTTTCTTGCCTTCCCGCTGATGGTTCATTCTGCCTGCGCCACTCTCTTTTATGTCATCCGGACGTCAGGCACTCGAACATCAGAGGGTTCGATGATCAGGCTTGCGGCGTTGGCGCTCATTCTCATGATCCTTGGTATGGCCCGTCGGACCATCGAAGACAGATCGCCGGATTTTTCGCGTTTCTCTATAGCGTGTCGGGCATTTTAGTCACCCTTATACTAACGAATTTACCCTAGTATAATCCCCCGCACCTATGTTACGTCTTCCTGTGCGGCTTGATCAGTCTTTGCGGGCAAACGAGGGAAATGTGCGACAGTTTTTGATCGGTAGCCAGACGTTCGATGAAAGTTTCCCAGACTTTCAGCTGCATCTCGAACGCGCCTACGAACAGAAGCTCAGACCACTTTGTCGGTGTAGGGAAGCACCGGTGCCGATGTACATCGCCCGGATGGACGGCCAGTTCCTGATCAAACGGATGCCGCTTTCAGGACGAGATCACGATCCCGGCTGCCCATCCTACGAACCGCCCTATGAGCTATCCGGCCTCGGGCCGTTGATCGGCAATGCCATCCAGATCGACGCGGCGACGGGCGCGGCTGTGCTCAAACTCGATTTCTCGCTGTCGAAACGAGGGAACCGATCGGCTTCGGCCTCATCTTCGGCACCGTCGGAAACGGTGCGAAGCGATCCGAAAAAACTGTCGCTCAAGGCGACGCTCCACTATCTCTGGGAGACAGGGGAACTGACGGAATGGACGGCGCTATGGGCTGGAAGACGCGGCTGGGGTCGCGTCCGCAGCAGCCTGTTGAACGCAGCGAGGCAGATGATCGTCCGCGGCGGCCCGCTCAGCGACATCCTGTTCGTCCCGGAGGTTTTCCACCAGGAGGACAAGGATATGATCTCCGCCAGGCGCGCGGCGATATTGGCCGGCGCCCAGGCAACTGGCCCCGGTCCACGCAAACTGATGATGACGGTCGCGGAGGTGAAGGAATTTTCCTCGGCACGCGATGGCCAGAAGATAGTAGTGCGTCACCTGCCTTTCCCTTTTATGATCGACGAGGGCGCGTGGAAGCGGTTGAACGTCCGTTATGAAACCGAGCTGGAACTCTGGCGATCCAACGAGGAGTTTCATCTCATCCTCATCGCCACGTTCGGTATTTCGGGCGCGGGGATCGCCTCGGTCGACGAAGTGGCGATGATGGTGGTCAACGAGAACTGGATCCCGTTCGAAAATGTCCATGAACAGCGTCTCCTGGAGCGGCTCTCCGGCCTCAAGCGCAGAAGCGTGAAGGGGTTGCGGTTCGATCTTTCTCGCGACCGGCCGATTGCCGCCGTGACGTTACCGGAGGCAAAGCCGGCGCCGGTCGCTATGTTCATCGTTCCGACGAAAGCCGACGAAGACTACGAGATTGCCCTCGATGAGATGATCGCCGCGAGAGCCGAGATGACTCCCTGGATCTGGCGTGTGGCCGACGGCGAAATGCCGCGGCTACCATGATCCACACCAGCCTCCTCGGTCAGCGACGTAGACGCCCCCAAAAGGAAGGCCATCGCACGGACGATTTCTCCCGCATGAAGCCCGCTTTCGCCCGTTCAAATTGGCTCAGTGAGCTCTCTGCCATTTCTGCATAGCTGCACTGCACAAAAAATATTTTACCAAGCGGTCAAAATATGAGCATATTGCCTCCAGCTGATGCAGTTGATGGTTTTCCTCCCAGTGCCATCGTGTCAGCTGTTCCCCTCTGGAGGTTATTGACCTTCACACCTTAAAGGGCCCTGGTTTCCAGCGGCCCTATTTTTCTGCATAGACGTTGGTGAGGCGGCCGCCTTGCATTGCACGATCACGTCGGAAGCAGCGTCTGCCGTTGGTGGTAACCCAAGCTTCAAATTGGCGGGTCGAGCTCGTTCGCCGCGCGCTCCTATGGCACCCAGAAATCGGAGATAAAAGGCGGAAGATATTTCACTTATTGCAGTTATGGGCGGCTTGCCCTATATACATGGTCAGGAGGTGTCCACCATGACCAGCCATGTTCTTCAATTTACCGAATTGTCGGATCGCGACCGCCAGGCCGTCGCGCCTATGCCAAAGCTGGCACAGGGCGACCACCTGGAGCTGCGGATTCGTCGCGAAGGTGGACAGCTTCAAACCCTTCCTCTCCCAGCCTCGGCTCTCGCGCCAGTTGAGGCACTCCTCGATCATCTGTTGCGCGGCGAGCGTGTTGCCGTGCTAACAGAAGATCAGGAATTGAGCCCGACCGACGCTTCCACCATCCTCGGCATCTCACGACCTCTCGTGGTGCTGCGCATGGATCGCGGCGATCTGCCCTTCCGCTATGTCGGCAAGCACCGCCGAGCCAAGTTGAAGGATGTTCTTGCGCTCAAGGCCAAGCTCGACGCTCGCCAGAAAAGCCTCAACGCGCTGGCCGAGGATACAGAGGATCTCATCGTCAATCATGGCCTCTAAGCCGCCCGTCGCGGTCTATGATGCCTGCGTCCTCTACCCTTTCCATTTGCGCAATGTCTTGGTCCAGTGTGCTTTCGACGGTCTCGTCGACGCTCGCTGGACCGACGACATCCACGCCGAGTGGATTCGCAATCTGGCCATCGGCTCACCCGAGATACCAATCTCACGTCTGGAAGCGACCCGTGATCGGATGAAAGAAGTTTTGCCCGATGCAGATGTCGGCAACCACGAAATTCTCATCCCCGACCTCTCGCTACCGGATCCCGATGATCGTCATGTTTTAGCTGCAGCCATCGCCGGAAAGGCTTCCGTGATCGTCACGTGGAATCTCAAGGATTTCCCAGCCGCGGACCTTCGGCCTCATGGGGTGACCTGCGTATCGCCGGACAATTTTCTCCTGGGCCTCCATTCCACCTTTTCGAACGCATTGATCGACAGTATCAGGCGCGCTCGGTTGAATTTACGCAAGACGGTGCCGGCGGTTCACGAATTCGTTGATGCACTGGACCATCAGGGGCTCCGCGCGTTTTCAGCGGTCCTACGTGAGCGGGCCAGACAATTGGACTGACGGTCGAGACCAGTAGGATTCTCCGAGTTTCCGGACACAATCCCTGTCCTTAAGCGGGCGTTTGCGGGAGGGGCGAAGTCCTACGCTAAACTTCCAGAACTATCGCGATAGATGCGACATCAGAAAATCGGCCACCCTCTGGCGAGCTGCGTCGGCGTTTCGGGTTCCCGAACTCAGGAAAAAGTCATGCGCGCCGTTTTCGTAAACATCCAGAGTGACAGGTCCGCCGAGCCGTTGCGCTGTCCGTCGCAGCTCCCGGCCGACCGATAAGGGAAACGTCTGGTCGGCGCTCCCCCAAATCAAAAGCAGCGGCGGCAAGGAACGGATAGGCTGCGAATAGCCGTTCGGGAAACCACCATCGATCAGCACCAAGGCGTCAATGTCGGATCGACCGGCCGAAGCGGCCGAGGCGATTTGTGCGCCAAGGGAGATTCCGAGAATGCCAACCTTGCCGCCGTGGCGAGGCTGGCTCCCAAGATAAGCGGCCACGCTTTGAACGGCGGAAGTCCAGTCCGACAACCGCTGCGCATAATAGGCGATGCGCGTCTGCGCTCCGCTCGCTGTGGCGACAGTGTCGAGGTCGGCCGCGGAGAGGACATGAACGAAGTGAGCATTCAAACCCGCCGCCCGAAACGTGTGGCCGATCTCATCATAAATAGAGGCCCCGAAGCCTTTGCTGCCAATTAGGATCACAACGGCCGGACATGTCGCGTTTGCGCAGTTCCCGAAGCTCTCGACCAGAACACGGCCGGCCGCGGTCGGCACGGTGAATTGCTGCCGGGATGCGGCATGAGTATCGACGAACATGCCTGCCAGAACGAGAACGCACGAAAACAAGCGCATACTTCTAAAACTCCACTCCTTGGCATCGCGACACAGTACGCGATCGGCCCATACCTACCGCCCCTAATCAAGCGGCTTATCTTCGGTGGGAAGACTATGCTCGGCCCACTCCCTTCTCGGTATCGGCTCGTTCGTGAGAAATTCAAAGACCTCGACCTTCATATGATCCAGCGTGCGATCACATTTGAATTGCAAACTATACTAATCTTATTAGCTGTGCAGAACTGCCACCTCTGCTGCATAGGCCACGACGCGATCCGGCCTTAGGCTCGATCCGACGAAGAGCGGTCGAGGTCCGTCGCAGCGTCGCGAAAGTAGATCTCACTCACCCGAAACCGGCCGTCGATCCGCTTGCATTGGACGATAATGTCGATCGCGATCGTCAGCATCTCGCGGATGTCGTGGCGTTCGAGGTCTCCGCCACCCTCCGACTCCTTGACCAGCAACGTCAGCTGCTCGAAAGCGAGGGGGGCGGAATCGGCGTGGACGGTGGTGATCGAGCCGGGATGGCCGGAGTTGACGTTGCGGATGTAGTAGAAAGCCGTGCCGTCTCGCAGCTCCTGCAAGAGAATGCGATCCGGCCGCATGCGCAGGCAGGATTCGAGCAGGTCCTTGGCACCGACTTTGGCGAGCCCCTGCCCGCCTTTGGAATAGAAGAGCCGAACGTGGTTGGGTTGCGGGACCACCAGCTCGGGCGTGTCCTCGATGGAAATAATCCGCTCGCTTTGCGGAATGTGGCGGATCAGGGCTTTCGATAGCGTGGTCTTTCCCGAGCCGGTGGCGCCGGAGATGATGATGTTCTTTCTGGCGAACACCGCCTCCCGGAGGAATGCCTTGTAGGCGCCGATTCGATAGTATTCCAACAGCCTTCGGTCTGATCGTTTCCCACCGCCCTCGGCCGGCGCAACATCGGCAAACAGCCCGCCATGATCGAGATCCTCGAGGGTCAGCGACACGGAGGATGGCTTGCGGATGGTAATGCTGACCGTTCCCTTCGTCGTTGCCGGCGGGATGACGATCTGGATCCGCTCGTCATCCGGCAAGGTCGCCGACAGGATCGGCCGCGTCTCGTCGATCGATTGATTGGAGAAGCTCGCGACCGCGCGGGCGAGACGCATCAGCCTGTCGTAGGACAGCTCCGGCACGTCATGGGTTTGCCATCCCTCCCTGCCCTCGGTGACGACCTGTCCCGGCCGGTTGACGATGACCTCATAGAGCGTCTTGTCGCGTAGGAAGCGTGATAGTGGCGAAAGCAGTTCGCGCACGACGCCGGAGTCGGCAGCTTCAGTCATTGCCGAACCTATTTTGTCACGAGCTTCGAGGAGGGGCTGAAATCACCAAGCACGGCGCGGTCGTAGACACGATTGCGTGGCTCGGTCACGCGAAGCCGGTAAACGCTCGAGAAATCGAGGTCGCGGGCGACGTAGATCGAGACCAGTTCGCCCTGATGTTTCATGAGGGTCGGCGGAATGTTGATCGACTGCTCGACGGCGATCGCCGCAGCTTGCTGACCGGCGCTGGTGGTATTTTGCGCGTCGACATCGCTGTCCTGCAGCCGGCTGCTGGCATAGGAACTGGCGTCTCCGACGATCGACAGGAGCATTGCGCTTCCGAACCGCTCCCACCAATGGGTGTCCACATAACCATCGATGCCGGCCCGGCCAAGCGCATCGGTTGCCGGCGACGCGAGCGTGATGATCACGCCTTTCGGCGTCTTCGCCCGGTTCCAGAGAACGAACAGGCGCTTCTGTCCACGGCCAAGACCGCCGCGATATTCACCGACGACCTGTGTGCCTTTTTCCATCAACACCACGCGGCCATTATCCGAGAGAATGTCCCGGTTGATGACGCAGCTGGTGAACCCCGGCTGATCGGAGGAGAGCGCGGTCTCGAGAACGCAAGGAATGGATGTTCCCATGGCAACGATGAAATCGCGGTTGCCCAGCGTGCCGGCGCGCGATCCCTGCAATTGCGTCGGCGTCAGCAAGCGGTTGAAGCGCTGGTCTTCGTTTTCGCCCTGCGAGCCGAAGCCACCGGGATTGGTGCCTAGCGGCACATAGTTCGAGGCCTGATCCGGCACCGCATCCTGATCCTGCCGCCGCGTCGCCGGCGATTTCTCGCCGCCATAGGCGATGACCGGTGCACGGCGGGCAGCGTCGAGCAGCTTGTCATCGTCGGTCGGCGCCTGCTCGGCGGCGACTGGCGTCGGGAGCTGGACCTGCGGAAGAGGCGCTACAGGCTGGACCGGCTCCTTCGCCGGTTCGAAATCCGATGTCTGGCGAATAACCACCCGCTCGGGCTGGGCACCGTCTGACGGTTTATCCTGGCCGCGCATCGACCAGAGGGCAAAGGCGACAAAGACGACGATCGCCAGAGCGACTGCGCCGCGTTTGAGGATCGGATTGTTTTCGAGCCGGCCGCCGGCCGACGTCTCGGCGCGCTCGCCCGGGATCTGGGTCATCTCTTCCTCGGCCATGTCACCTCCTATTGCGCCGCGCCGGGCGGCGCCTTGACGACGCGCTCGACCGATGGTGACGTCGTGTTGGTCTCGGGATTGATGCCGACGCGATCGTAGGCTTCGTTGAAGACGCAGAGGACGTCGCCGCCCCGGCGCAGAATGAACTTCCGGCTGATCGCGTGCACCAGGACGAGATCACCGTCGACGGATTTCGGAACCAGGCTTTCGCTGCCGTCGGAATTTTCCATATAGATCGCCGGCATTTCCTGGTTGCCGGCAAAGGCGAAGGTGGTGACCTTGCCGTTGTCATAGACCGCTTGCGGTTCGAGCGCCTGGGATCCTTGAGCGGAATAACGCCAGTTGCGCGGCCCATAGGCTTCGTGGAGGGCAAGCACGCGATCGGCCTCGCCGGCTTGTGCCGCCTGCGCCCGGGCGGCCGCTTCCTGCCGGCGCCGCTCCGCATCATCAGCAGGATAGCGATATTTCAGATAGAAGTAGGTGTTCTGCCCGGCTTCGACGCTGCCGTCACGGACGGTAAGTTCCATCTGATAGCTGCGGGTCGAGCCGTCCCGTCGTGTCGTCACGACCGAGATATTGGTCACCGGCTGGTTTTCCCGGGGCTTCAGGAACAGAATGTTGCCGGCCGGCGCCACTTCCCAAGCAACGCTGTTGCCAAGCGCGACATGAGCGATTTCCTCGTCGGCGGCGAATTCGATCTGTACCGAAGACCGGAGCGTGCCGACGACTTTAGTGATGTTATAGGGCTGGTAGTCGACGAAACGGATGCGGCTGTCCTGCGTGGCGCCGCGTGGCGTTTCGAGGGCGAGCGCTGCAGACGAAATCCCGGCGGCCAGGATGAGCGGGAGAAGGAACCGTGGTTTCAATTGATCGCCTCCGGATCGGCGCGATATTCGCTGACGACGAAGCCGAGGGGATTGGTCAGCCGGTCGGTCGAGGACATCGGAGCGTTGGCATAGGAGAAGGTCAGGGTCGCAACCCAGTGCGTGGTGCGCACCTCGTCACCGCGGGTCACGCTCCTCATATAGCGGACGGATGCCACATTGGCGTTGATCAGCGAGATGGAAACAATGTTGATCCGCGACGTGGCGCTGCGGCCATAAATGTTCTGCGGGGAATCGGGATTGCTTCCGCGGTAGACTGCGGCAAATCGAGTCTGTTCCGGCTGCGTCGACAGCAAGGCGACGGTACGGAAATTCTCCTCGCCCTCGCTCCAAACGTAGCCCTCGCGGGCGCGGACATATTTGGCCGCGAAATATTTGGTGACGGCCTCGTCGTAGGTGCCGGCGGTCGAGGTCAGCGCCGAGACCACGTCTACGATGCCTGTGGAATTATCGACCCGCACGACGAAGGGCTCGACGGTTTTCAAAGGGGTGAGGCCGGCAACGGCAAATACCGAGACGCCGGCCAGGATGCTGGCGCAAGCAGCGACGAACCAGGCAATGCGGGCGGAACGCTCGACCTGGATCATCCGGTCCTGATCGAACCGGCGGGCCTTTTCAAAGTAACTTTTGAGGTTATCCGTGGTCACCATATCATTCGCCCTCGCACGGACGGTAGGAGCCCGCGACATCGAAATGCGCGAAAGCGGCCGGCGTAACTGAGGACGGCTCCTGCCCATAGGCGGCGGCGTGACTGGTCGGCTCAGTGGCAACAGCGCCGGTCGTCGGCTTCTTTGTTGCCCCACTATCCCGGTCTTGCCACTGCCACATCGAGCGGTTCAGCGGCCGGCGGGAATAACCATCACATTTGGGCAGAGGGTGGGAAATCGAACCGCAGCCTACCAGGCCGACGGTCAGAAGAAGCGACAAAACGATACGGAGCATTGAAAAAACCTGTTCAATTGTCTGAAGCGTTGGACCGTCATTCGGTCCGGCCTGGCGTCAGGCGGCGGCCGACGGAACGCGCGCCGCGGCCGACCGCTCTTACTGTGTGGGATGTCGCCCAGGCGAGCGTGCTTTCGTGCGCATCGCGGGCAGCGCCATAGCCATAGGTGAGCGACGCCCCGCCCGCCGCAAGAGCCGAAGCAATGCCGGGCAGTTGGTAGAAGACGTAGAGTGCGGCAACGCAAATGGCGCAGAGCGCGATCGGCCGCATGAGGACATCGCTGTAGCCTTCGATCGCCGTAAACGTCGTGTCGATGCAGGTGATCAGCAGCGAGCCGATGGCAACGACCAGGACCTGAAGGATGACGAAATTGACGAGCTGGCCGATCCAGGATTCCGTGAACCGGCGGGTCGACTGGAACATCGCGAGCGCGATGAAGATCGGACCGATCGCCAGCACGATAGCGAGCGCCAATCTCGCGTAGAGCGACACGATATAACCGATCGCCGCGACAAGAAAACTTGCGCCGATAACCAGCAGGCCGCCCACGCCGGTGACGATATCGATAGGCCAGGAGCCCCGCGACCATATCTCTTTGGCGCACCTCTGGCCCTTATCCAGCAGGCTGTCGAATGTGGAGGCGCTGGGCGCCGTGCCGGAGTTCAGCGCCTGCGAGATCTCCTTTGGCAACGCATCGAAGAAGATGTTTGTGACATAAGTCTGGTAGTCGCCGGCATTCCTAACCAGCATCACAATGATGGCGAGCTTCATCGCGCGGAAGGCGAATTCGAGGATCGGCTCCTGCACGGAGCCGCGCAGAACCAGGTAGCCATAGAGCACGACATAGAGCGTGAGGGCCGCCGTCAGCGGGCCGCTGACCCAGCTGGCGATATTGGAGGTGCCGGAGGAAATGAAGTTTTCCAGCGGTGTCTTGAACTGTCCGTCGACGAAGCTGAAGACCTGATACAACGTCAGCCTCCCAACGATTTGCCCATCCGCTCCAGCCGCAGCTTGCCGTCGGCTGCCTCGGCGTTGCGGCAATTGGGCGTATCGCGGAGTTCTCCGGGATTGTTACGGCACTCGCCGATAATCCTGGCGAGCAGACCATCGTCCGCCATGAGCTCATCGACGGTGTAAATCTTATCCACCTGTGGGGAGCAGGCCACCAGAAAAAGCAAGGCCGCGCTGGAAAGAAGCCACTTCATTTGAGCGCCGCTCCCATCGTGTCCATGCGCTTGCGCCAGTCCTCAGCCTTGCGTTGGTCATCGACCTGCACCTGGGCCTGCTGGACCATCTGCAGGCCCTGCATGCGCAGGACGTCGGTTTGCAGGAAGGCGGTCTCGGCCTGGAGACGGGCCTGCAGATCGGCGATGTCCTTGGCGTCGGCCGCACCGGAGATTTTCTGGCGAAGCTCATCGATGCCGCCGATGCGCTTGGTCGCCGCATCGTAGATCTGCTGGCCGAGGCTCATCTGCCCGGCGTTCTGGTTCTGGATGCGCGAGAGTTCCTGCGCATAGAAATCGTCGGCATCTGTGCGGTAGATGGAATTGTCCTGAAGGAATTTCGAAGCGGAACTGCCGAAGACGCCGCCGCCGGAACCTTTTAACAGCTCCTCGATCGCGTCGAAGTCCTGCGGCAGCGCCTTGCGGATCGACGGATCGTTCAGCAGGCTGGCGATGTCGGCCATGTTGGTGATCTTGTTCAGCGAGCCGTAGAGCTGCTGGGCTTGCTGGAGCTGCTGGTTCAAGGCGTCGAGCTGGGACTTCAGCTGCGTGATGCTCTCGATCTGCTTGGCGATCGATGTCTGATCGATGACCGGGATGCCCTGGGCCGATGCCAGCATCGCCGACGCCAAGAGAGCGGCAGATACAGACAATGGGCGCATCGTTCCTGCTCGGATCATGCTGTCTTCCTCCTCTGATGAAACACGGCAAGCCAGTCCTCCGGTCCCTCGCCGATCTCCAGTCGGATGGCGTCGGCAAGCTCGACATTGGCGGTCCGGCCGGAGAGGATGGCGAGCTCGTCGTCGAAGCCGTTGAGGTTCAGCTCGGCGACGACGCTGTTGTGCCCCTGCTTGACGATGAACCGGCGGCTCTCGACGGAGAGCTCGCGCGAGACGAGCTCGAATTCGCGCTCGGTCAGCTTGAAACCGTCGACATAGTCGACGCGGTCGCCGCGCGGGTTCGGCAGAAAGATCTGAGTCGGGCACTGCTCGATGATCGTGTGGGCGATCGGCGAGACGATGGCCTCGCGCGGGCTCTGGGTCGCAAACAACATGAGACCGTTCTGCTTGCGGATCGTCTTGAGCTTGTTCTGGGCGAGATCACGAAAACCTTCGTCCTGCAGCGCCTTCCAGAATTCGTCGATGACGATGATGATGCGACGCCCGTCGATCAGCTGCTCGATGCGATAGAACAGGTACGCCATCAACGGCGTGCGGATCTCCTCGTTGTCGAGGAAATCGGTCATGTCGTAGCCGATGAGCCTGGCGCCGATGCCGATATCGTCGGCTTCGTTGTCGAAGACCCAACCAAGCGGACCGCCCCTCTCCCACCGCCGGAGACGTGCGGCAATGCCCTCGGGATCGGTGTTGTTGAGGAAGGTGCGCAGGGCGCCGATGGAGCGACGCTCCACCGGCAGGTCCGCCACCCCGTCGACCGCCGAGGCGATGTCGCGCAACTCGGTGATCGATAGTTCGCCAGATCCGGATCGGACCAGCTTGGCGATCCAACCGGTGAGGAATACCTTGTTTTCCGCCGTGAATTCCAGTGCTTTCAACGGCGCGCAGCCGGTGGCGACACCATTCCTCAGCGGCAAATAAGTACCGCCGGCTGCGCGTACGAAGAGATCGGCGCCGCGGTCCTTGTCGAAGAAGACCATATGCGGATCGTGCTTTTCGAGCTGCGACAGCATGAAGTTCAACAGCACCGTCTTGCCCGTACCCGACGGGCCGCAGACGAAAGTGTTGCCGAGATCGCCGTGATGGAAATTGAAATAAAAGGGCGAACCCGACGCGGTCTTGAGCATGGCGACCGCCGGTCCCCACTCGTTGCCGTCCTTCTTACCCGCCGGATAGGAATGATAGGGAGCAAGGGCTGCAAAGTTGCGCGACGTGAGCGCGCCCGAGCGCGCCCGATAGCGGAAATTGCCCGGCAATTGCGCCCACCAGGCGGCCTCGAGTCCGAGATCCTCGCGGGCGACGACCGCGCCGCCGCTGGTGAGATAGGCACGCGCCTTCGCCATGTGATCAATCAGTTCCTTGACCGAAGGTGCGAAGACGGCAAGCGCAAGGTGATGCTCTCCGAGAACGAAGCGATTGGACTCGAGATCGTCCATCGCCTCGCCGAGTTCCTCGATCTGCGAGGCCGCCTTGTCGCCGGCGCTGACCATCTGGTTCTGCTTGCGGCTCATGATCGTTCGGGCATCGGCCTTTGAGATAAAGGCGAAGGACTGCGTCAGGATGAACTCGAACGGTGCGGTCAGGATAGCGTCGAGCATGCCGCTGCGCGTGGTCGCCGGATATTCCTTGAAGCCGAACATGCCGGCATAGCGGCTGTCGGCCTCGTGACGGATCTCGACGGTCTCGCGCCCGAAAATCACCCGATCGGAATAGATCGCCGAGGAAATTCGTCCCTCCGTCAAAGGGATCGGTTCCCGCCGGCCGCCGACGATCTGGTGGAGCACTTCGCTCGGCTCGGAGAACAGGATGCCATCATGTTCGTAAAGCGTGAGCAGCCGCGGCTCGAAGCGCTGCAGGCCGGCGACGACATCAGCCACGCGGTCACGCAGATGTTTCAAGGCCTGTTCGTCGAGTTCGGTATCGGAGTGGCGCGCCCTGCGCAGCCGGGAGAGAAGTTTGGCTGCCTTTTCGGCAGGATCCCGGCCGGGATGCCAGGCGAGGGTGAGGTAGAGATCGTTGCGGAACAGGTCTTCGCCCACCATCCGCTCCCGATATCGCGCGTTCAGACCATCGGAGAAGTGATTGGCGAAGCGTCCCTCGGGATAGGCATTGTCGCGGCGGCGCACGACATGCGTCCAGAGCGCCAGCCGCTCGTCGGCGATATTGCGATAGAGCGTGTTCAGGCTGCGGTGCAGGCCGTTGAGGTCCCTGACATCCGATGTTTCGAAGGAAACGCCATCGAGAGCGATCATCGTCATCAACGCTCGGGACTCGAGCGCAATGGTCGTCTCGTCGACGTGCCTGACATAGGGAATGAAGGTCTCCGGCCCGAGTTCGCGCGACCGGAGCGTCGCAATGTTAGCCAAGGCTGAGATCCCTTTCGTTGTAACGCCGGGTGAGCGTCAGAGGCGAGAGCGTGGCGCCGCCCCAATAGGCGGCATTGCGGGAACGGCCACTGGTTTCGATCCACGCAATCAGGATGCGGAACATATTGTGGTCGTGCTTGATGAGCGCGCGAAACAGGACATGGAAGACGATCCCGACCAGCGCGTAGGCAATCGATCCCGCGGTGATGTAGAGGATGGTCGTCAGCATGATGTTGACGCCCATCGCCTCCATCGTCACGCCGGCGATCATTGCCGGGCGGGTGCAGGCGAGAAACAGCGTGTCGTCTTCCAGATTCGGAATGCTCGCCATTGCTCAATTCCCGACGATGGTGTTGACCAACTCGGTGGCGCCGAAAATGCCGCCGATGCCGATGATCCAGAAGCCGGCACGCCTCAAATCCATGTAACCGAACATCCAGGCGATGCAGATGATGATGACGGCGATGACCGCCAGCAGGCGGGCGATGTTGCCGGTCAGCATATCGACGATGTTCTGCAGCACGGTTTCGATGCCGGCGGCCTGGGCGAAAGCTGGCTCGACCAAGCAGATGACAATGGAAGCCGCCATGAGCGTGGATGCGGCAAAGGGGCGAAGTCTGGCTTGGGAGATCATTCACTCTGCTCCGATCGATCATTCTGAAAAACGAGAACCGAGGATTGCCGCCCTGAGCTGAAAACATCCCAGGATGCGGCCTCGGCGGTTTGGGAGGATTGTTTCGCAAGCGCCGGCGCCGCCTCATCTTGCGTCGGCACGCCAGGCCCGGCCCGACTATCGGGATCGCCAATCACAAGAGAAGAAAGCATCGGCGATAACCGCTTTGCTTCCTGGCGCACCTGCTCGTCATATCTGACCATGGCGCCGAGGGATGGATCGTCGCGCCCATAGTAAGACTGGAGCATCACCCTTTTGGCCTGAGCCGGATCCCCCTTGCGTAACGCGGCGCGGTAGTATCCGTCGAGAAGCGTGGCCGTGGCCTTGAGGTTCAGGCAGGGATCAAAGGCGTCGGCGATGGATAGCTTCAGTTTCTGAAGCGGCTCAATGCCAATGCCGCCAAGGCCGATCTGGATGTCCTGGCGATCGGCAATCAGGGACGTGGCAACCTCGATCGCCTCAGCCTTCGATGCGGGTTGGGTGGCCAGCGGCGGGCCGCTATTGATGCGAATGGCGAAGGGCTGAAACCGGCTCTCAAGGCTGACAACGCCGGCCAGCGTCTGGACCTGAACCACCGGCGCACAGGTTTGCGCGATTTCGACGAATGCAGCACCCATCGGTCAGTACCAAACGCGCTGTTTACCGGCCCCGTCGATGGTGACATCGACATAGTGCGGCTGCGATCGCACATTCGGGCGCGTTATCGGATAGCCCATGCACTGGCGGTGCCCGTCCACCCGCTGCCAATGTGGCGACAGAACCGAATTGTCGTTGGTGTAGTCGTCGTCGCCCTTTGAGCAGAGGCTGTTGCTCACCGGCTGCGGCGCTGTCGAGACGCAGGTCGTTTCCTGCCCGCGCGGACCATAATCGCTCGTCAGTCTGTACCCGGCATCGCAATAATAGGGTTCATAACCCGGTCGCGAACTCTGAAAACCGACACCGCTGCAGGTCGGGAACGAGTGGCCCTCGGTAAGCGCCTGCCACAGTTTTTGGATCGGCGGCCGGCATTCGGCATATTGGGTCGGCCCGCCGGGATTGGAAAGGCATAGGATAACCTGGCATCCCCAATCTTCGGCCCGCGCTTTACTGCCGGAAATAAGATAGGGTGGCGCGACGAAGCAGACCGCGAGCAGTGAATTCAGGAGAAGGCTTTTCATGAACAGGATCCTTCGAGACGACGGCGCCCTATTGCGTTTCGGGAGAGCCAATCTGCCTGCCCGCATTCATACTGTCTTATATAACACAGTTAAATGACATGACAAGCGCGATTAAAACGCAATGGCACAACCTTGCCTTCTCGGGCCTCATTCTCCATGAGATCCTCGATCATCCGCTGGCGGACGAGACCCCGCAGGCGAGACTGAAGCAGATCGGCATGATGACGATCCTCTATACGATGACCCAGGCCCACCAGAAGCTAACCCTCTCGAATATCATCGAGATTACCGATCTGACGCGAAGCGGCGTGAAGGAGACGGTCGACCTTTTGGTAAAGCGGGGAATGCTTTTAGAGACGATGGGGAGGAACTCCATGGGCCGGGGAACGGCGCGGCAATTCGAGATCTCTGGGGAGCTCCTGAGCAAGCTGAGCTCTTTCCGCGCCAGCCAGGAGGCGGGTTAAACTGACTGATTTTCGATGCTTCATGGGCCGAGATGCGAATCATCTGGCAGTCCCGATCGTATGGCTGCCGGCAGTGATCAGGGATAATGGGGCAACCCGCCCGCAGGCGGGTTACAATCAAACAATGAAGAGTATCGGAGAAATCAGCATAGCGGCGCCGTCAGGCGGATTTCGGGAATTCTCGCCACGCTAAGGGCGGAACAAGGGCAGCCGCAGGAGCCTCAGCATAGCGGCC
Source organism: Rhizobium sp. R339 (assembly GCF_002211395.1). Classification (NCBI taxonomy): domain Bacteria; kingdom Pseudomonadati; phylum Pseudomonadota; class Alphaproteobacteria; order Hyphomicrobiales; family Rhizobiaceae; genus Rhizobium; species Rhizobium sp. R339. The sequence goes on along the minus strand of NZ_LOKV01000014.1, from coordinate 31,974 downwards.
GTCAGGGAGGCGGGACCGACTGCCCCCGCCCGTGCGTTCCGTTTATCTGCAAAGGTATTCGCACGCGGTAATCTACGCCGCGCAAAAGCACGCGTCCTGATGACAGCATTAATGACGATTTTGACAAGGCTGGAGCCTCGCCCGTTGTGGCTCGATCGAAAGCCGCCATCTGCAGTTCGGAGGTTCACCGAAGGTTTGGGGCCACCCCCGGGTCATAGGCTCTGAGCCGGCTGCCGGGCCGAACGAAAGACTGTTGTGATTACGATAGAGACAAGCCATCGGCCGCCAGCTTTTTCTCCAATTCCCTGTAGGCCGAAATGAGAGCGGCGATATTTCAGGATTGCAAGCAGCGATAAATTCGCGATTTGCAGCAGCTTGATCGTAGCTGATTTCCGACGAGTGCGATCTTACGTCGGCGATCGCTTTAAAATTCAAGTCCTAATAGGTTGTTGTCGTGGCAACACATCCACAGCCATAACTTTCAGAACCCTTCGGTCCACGACCATACCATGGTCCTGGAGTCGCGCTTTCAATAACGCGCTTATTGCGGCGATGATTTCCGTAACATTCATTTTCGTATCGGTTCCATTTCCAACCGACCTATTTACAGTAGGTCGTGAGCACATCGATGATTGACTTTTACCCGTCACCGCTGAACTGCAAGGCGTTCCGCTTCGGCTATCGCGGCTGCTTTGGTTTTGAACGGGCCGATATCGTGCTCTTCAGTGTCGGGCAGCCATTCCGCGAGGAACCACCACCCACCTGGGCGGTAGCTGACACTGCTTCTCACCGAGCCGATGCCCTTGGCGAAGAACCAGCCGGAGTCGATTCCATCCTGTTTCCACAAGATGCTCTGATCTGTCACGGCACACTCCGAGCTCGCTCTATTGTCGGGGATATTTTATCGACTCGGTTTGACCGGGGCAATATTCGTCTTCAGCAAAACCATTCAAGCTAGGGCACGGCACTTCCTGTCGATCAATGCTTGTGCCTCGTCCATGACCTGTCGATGCGGCACACCTGGTCGAGTATCGACCAGCGCCTCGCGCACCTTGGCACGGAACCATTCGTCGTGCGCTTCGGGGGCGGTCGTCAGAGCGACTGGCAGGCCGTCCTCCTTGACGACGCGGGTTAGGAACATCCGCACGGCATCCGAGACGGATAGGCCGAAATTGGCCAGCGTTTTGGTGGCGTCCGCCTTGAGCTTGTCGTCTACTCGAACGTGCAGCATGGATGTGTGTGCGGCCATCGCAGTTTCTCCTGATCTCTACGTTCATGTATGTCTCTCGATTGAGACACATTCGGGAACTGCCATCCGTTGTCTTGCTTCGGGTGGAGTGTCGCCGCGGCGGCATTTTTGCTGAATTATGTAGCATTGCCGCAAGATTTCGAACCCATGATTGAGGAGATCGAGACAGGAAGGACTTGGAAAGGTACAAGGCTGATTTTGCAACTGTGATCAAGGTCTTCGGTCGCAGTAACGTGAAGGTTTGCGAGCCGTGGTCGATCGACATTTTTGTCGATGCTTAACTCTAGCAAGCTTTCGACCACTCCGCTGACTTCCTATCGACCATTTCGCTTCATCATTGCCGACCATTCCGCTGACTATCTATCGACCATTCTGCTGAACTTTTGATTGACGCATTCTCCTTTTCGTTTCTGACGAAAGGAGCCCGCGCAGTCCTTGACGCCGGAGTGGCGGGTGCACAATAGGACGTCAGAGAAGAAGAGCACCGCGGTGCCGGCAGGCGCCGCGACCGCTCCGGCGATCAGCCGGCCATATGGATGAGACGCCCGATGCCGTTTCGACACGAGGCGTCGACCTTGCTTCTTGGCCCGCGAGATGGATCGTGATCGGAGGCGGAGACCGCAAAGCGGGCTTCGGGAGCGAAGCGACACGAGTAGAGCCAGACCGCCGAAGGTGGCTCGCCCGAACACATGTTCCCTCGTCTCAACATCACACCGATGAATCGATCTGCCGCAATCGATTCAAACCTGTCGTTGGACGTGGAATGCGTGATCGACGATTCTACCGCTATGATCGCGCAGCCCTACCAGCTCTTTATCGAACGCACGGACACCTCGAAGAACATGGCGCGCTACTACGCCATGAATATATCCCCGACTCTGTTCGGGCAGACCTGCCTGACGCGACGCTGGGGGCGGATCGGTACATGCGGGCAGTCAAAAGCCCACGTCTTCGCGAGAGAAGAAGAGGCAGTATCGTTGTTCCTCGACCTTCTCCGCCAGAAGCGATCTCGCGGCTATCGCCCGAAGGGGCACATCTAACAGGAGCGTCTAGCTTCATTTCGTTGGTGGCGAAGCGAAGCTATGCGCCTGGTGCGCCGGTCGATCCGGCGCGACAGGCTAGCGAACGGCAGAAACCCCCGTCAGAACGGAGGCTCCGTCGTTGCCCATCCTTCCTGCTCGGCCACCAGCATCTCGCGCTCGGCCAGCGCGAGTTCGAGTTCGCCCTCGATCTGCCGACGCTCGGCAGGATCGGCGTTGCGCAGCTCGGCTTCGAGTTCGAGGATCGTGCGGTCGAGTTCGTTCGTCATCGTCGTCTCCTTGACGTTTGTGAAAGACGCGCGCCTCGGTCATGGCGGGATAGAGGGGTCAAGGATTGCGGAGCAACCGGCGGAGCCGGGCGAGTGGGGATGCCGATTTTGTCGGAGCGGAGGGAACCGAGCGGAGGCAAAATTGGGGGAACCGCTCGTCCTTGAGGCCTCTATCCCGCCATGACACCCTCGGAGGGACTGAGCAGACAACCAACCTCTCGTGTGGCACCGATAATTGTCGGGTGCGGCAGACATTGTCGCGACTCTCGGAAAGCCGAGTGCTGCTCTCGAGCAGAAGCTGTGGAAATCCAGCGCTTTGGACGTTGTACTCACTCTTCACCGATGACAGGACGAAAATCGCCTGTCACGGATTCCATATCAATCACAATGCGGAGACTGACATGACCACCACCAATGAAATCGCCGACAAGATCGCTACTGAGCACAACCTGACCAAGGCGCAAGGTAAGGCAATCGTCGAGGCTGTGATCGCCTCGATCACCGAGGCTGCCGTCGCCGGAAACGAAACCTCGCTGCCCGGCTTCGGCAAGTTCAAGGTCAAGGACACGCCGGAGCGGGAAGCGCGCAATCCCGCGACCGGCGCAACGATCAAGGTCGCCGCGGCGAAGAAGCTGGCCTTCACGCCGGCCAAGGCCCTGAAGGATGCCCTCAACAAGTAGGCCAACTGGGCGAATAAGAGGAAGCCCGGCCTCCAGCAGAGGTCGGGCTTTCGTGTTTTGCGCAACTAGCGCCGATTAGTGAGTTTGAGGCTGCAAATCCTGGACATTGCTATCAGGCACCGGGCAGATCGCCTCTCGGGCATAGTCATCGAGCAGCCGGCATAGCGTGCCAGATGCGATTGGAACGAAGTCGTAACCCACAGCGATCGCGGCTGCGCGGAGATCGCACAGGGTTTCGAACGCCCGGATATTAGTACCGAGCGAGAGCGCCAGGTTCTCACCCTCGCTGTCGGCGAACGCCTGGAGAAAGAACGTCTGCAGCGGCCGGTCGTATCCGATGACAGCATCGGGATCGGCATGGCGGGATGCGGTTCTGGTGACAGTGATCGTATAGCGGCTCATCGCCATCTCCTCGGATTATGTGGATGGGAGAGGCCGATCCCTTTCGGGACCGGCCATCTCGCTCAGGCCGGGTTATTCCAGAGGATGACTTTGCGATTGGTTTCGCCGCCGGGAGCCGGTGCGAGATTGCCGAAGATGACGCCGATCTCGGGTGCTTCGAGCTTGACGGAGAGATATTCTTCACCGGTCTGGCGGGCGATGCGGTTCCAGCCTGCGCCGATTTCGAAGCCGGTCTTGCGGTGGATGATGCGGTAATCCGGAGCTTCTTCGCTGGCCTTGTTGGCATTGGGGATGATGGCGATCGGGGCATTGACCCGGATGGTGGCGAAGACGCCTTCGAGACTGCCATCGGTCTTCTGCGTCAGGGTTGCGATCGTGGTAGCCATGGTAATTCTCCTTCGGTTGCTCGGGACCATTCCCGATGGCGCCCGGAGAAGGGGGCGAGCCGCAGGCGTCACCGGAGCGTCAGCACAGGGGAACCCCTTGCGGGTTGACGCTGATTGCGGCCGGTCCCTTAGAAAGGCGACATAGAGAAGGGAATGGTTTCGAAGCGAGCGACGGAGAAAGGCCTTGAGGCTTGACCGCACGCTGATGCGGCCACCGGGAGCCATTGGCGTCTCTTGAGGCATCCGGACAACCGACGGCTTGCGCGGTTCCCCTGCGTAAACGGCTTGCTCCCAAGCCCGATCGCCTCAATAGCACTGGCCGTCCTGAGATTGTTTAGCGGGTGAACCGTGACACCCGTCTGCCGCGATGGGCGAAAGGCAAAACGTCAGCCGCGGCGCAGCAGCACCAAAAGGCACCATAAAGGCGATTGTCCGGAGTCGGTTCGTGCCCGGGATAACGCTTCCTCTGAAACAATACCCAGACTACAAAAGCCTTCCGATCGGAGGGCGCGCCGCCAGCAGGACTTTGATGGCTTGTTCGCAATTATCGATCAGGACGAGCGCGTCAGTCCCTGCAAGCCGTGGCCCACGAAGTGGGTGGCGGTTTCCACATACCGCTCGACGGAGCCGGGGCATCGCAGCAAAATTCTTTTGTCGATTTCAAGTTTCCTCTAACAAAGCCGTCGTTAAAATTTGAGGCGAGGGAACATGCGAAAATTGGTGGCTGGCAAACTGCACGGCATCTACGTGACAGAGGCGAATCTCAACTATCATGGCTCGATTACTCTGGATCCCGATCACTGTGAAGAAGCGGGCATACTCCCGATGGAGTTTGTCGAGATCTGGAACAAAAATTCGGGAGCCAGAATCTCCACGTACGTCATCCTGGGCAAGCGAGGTTCCCGGTGCTGCATTCTCAACGGTGCAGCGGCCCGTACCTGCCAGCCCGGGGATCAAATTATCATCTGCAACTCGATCTATCTCGACGAGAACCGGATCACATCGCTGAAGCCGAAGATCCTAACCTTTGATGAGAACAACCACATCCTGGATCGAATGAGTTACTCCGTGTCAATCGGCGACGAAGGAAGGCATTCCTTCGAAATTCTTGATGATGCGAATGCTGCACTTCCTATTCCGCTTCTTGTGACCAAGCCATCCACGTAAGCATCCGATTGCCACCTTCGACCGACCGCTTTTCGGTCTGCGGTATGAGACAAAACCTTCGCGACAGGGCGGCCTAGTCGCCGCCTGCCCGCCAGACGGGGATGCCGAGCCGGCGCGCCTTATCGGCGAGATTGCCGGTGATGCCGTTACCAGGGAAGACGATCAGGCCGGCCGGCATGACGGACAGCATCTCGTCGTTGCGGCGGAACGGCGCGGCCTTGGCGTGTTTCGTCCAATTCGGCTTGAAGGAGATCTGGGTCACCTTGCGGGCCTCTGCCCAGCAGGCGGCGATGCGCTCGGCGCCCTTCGGCGAGCCGCCGTGCAGCAGCACCATGTCGGGATGCTTGGCATGCGCCTGATCGAGCTTCGCCCAGATGCGATCGTGGTCGTTATAGTCCATCCCGCCTGCGAAGGCGATCTTGGTGCCGGCCGGGATCAACACTTTGGTCTCGGCACGCCGCCGGGCAGACAGGAAGTCGCGGCTATCGATCATCGCCGCGGTCATGTTGGCGTGGCTGACCTTCGAGCCGGTGCGGGGGCGCCAGGCAGACCCGGTCTGCGCCTCGAAGAGATCGGCGGCGAAGTCGCGCATGAACTCGAAGCTGTTGCGGCGCTCCAGCATCGTGATGCCTTCGGCGATCAGGCGCTCGAGTTCGACACTTTTGACTTCGGAACCGTCCTGCTCGCGTTGACCGCTGCGCTGTGCCTCCTCGTTGCGGTCGAGCTCACGCTGAATGCGCTCGCCGGCACGGTGGAAGAGATTGACGATCGACCAGAAGAGGTCTTCGAGATCGGGTTCGAGCCTCGTATCACCCAGCATCTCGAAGAGGGCGTCGAAGATCGTCGTCAGCGACCCCTGAACGGCCGGCTCTTCGGGGAGCGGGCGAGGATCGGGTTCGTCCTGGAAAGGACGATACCCGTGCACTTGCATCTCGTAGATGAAGCGGTCGGTCGGGGAGGATGTGTGCTGCGGCTCGGGGCCCTCGATGAAGGATGGAAAGAGGTTCATGTCGATCTCCGTCGGTTTTTCGCCGCGCCTCTCGCGGCCTGACGGCGATCCCTGTCCACGTGGGAGCGGGCCGGAACCGCGGCGGATCGCGCCGCGGCCCAGCGAAGCGCCGGGCGGCGGAGGGAGGGTTTCTTGGCTCGCGAGGAGCCGCGGCAAAGCCGCTGCGGGGAAGAAACCTGACCGACCCGCTGAAGGCCGGGGACCGCGTGGTATGGGTCGCCTCTCGGCAGGCCAGCGGGTGCGTGCAAACCTGGAGGTCCTTGACGCCGCGTCCATCGGAAACCGGCCCAACGCCACTTCGCGCCGTCGGCTGGGCGATATCACGCGGCGGGCAGAAATGCCTCGATATCCTCCGGGACGAGTTGCCGACGAACGTTCGCCGTCAGTCGATCCGGTCCCAGCCTGCGCAGATCCTCGTTGAAATCGCCGAGTTCCGGGGCGAGCACAAGCGGCAGCATGCCGATTGATCGAGCCATCTGGCTCAGCCTTTCGATCCCATGCCGGCCGGCCGCATCGGCATCCGCAGCGATATAGAGGCGCAAGCAGCTTGCGGGCACCTTGAAGGCCGCAAGGTGGTTGGCAGTGAGCGCCGCCGCCATCGGCATTCCTGGGATGACATGCGACAGCGACAGCATTGTTTCGAGCCCCTCGCCTGCCGCCATCACCGACACGGGCGCATCGATTGGCATATTGAAACGCACCGCGTTACCGAGCAGGCTGCCCAATGCCCGCCTGGGATCCTCGACCTTCGCCTTGCCGTCACCGGTCGGGTCGAGCCAGGTCCGATGCACGCCGGCGATCGTACCGCTTGGACTTGTGACAGCAGCGATCAGGGCGGGATAGCGCGCGGTATCGCCCGTAAGTAGATCGCGGTAATAGCAGGAAGGATGGAAGCGGAGACCGGCGTGGTCCGATCCGCGCAGAATCCCACGCTGTCGCAGGTAGCTATCGGCAAGTGTGCCCTTGAGCGGCTGGCCCATCGCAAACAGCCGTCGTGCCCGCTCTGCTGCCGGGCGGTTGGCTCGGCCCGCGACGCCGATTGGTCGATACGCCGACGCTCCCTCTGTTTTTGGCAGGCGCAGGAATTGCCGTGCCTCGCTCGCGACATCGCGAAAATCGATCAGGCCGCAGCTCTCACGAACAAGATCAAGGAGATCGCCGTATTGACCGGTGGCAGCATCGGTCCAGCGACCGACCCGTGGGCCGGCCAGATGAACATAGAGCGACCGCCCCTTGTTGTTGCGGGTATCGCCGACGATCCAGTAGTTGCCATATCGCCGGCCGGCGGAGAGATAGTGACGACACACCGCTTCGGCATCGCGCGCGAGACCGGCAGCCAGTTCGGAGGCGGATGCCATGATCTCCTCCCTCAGCTTCGGCTCGAGAGTTCGAGCAGCCGATGACGCTCGATCAGCCTGGCAAGCATCGACGGTCCCTCCTCCGTCACGGGCAAGAAGAACCGCGTTTTCCAGGCAATGATTTCAGGGAAAAGTCCGATAGCTTTCAGCCAGTCGCGCATGCCATCGGTGAAGCCGGCGAGCTCGATCCGGTAGTCGTTCATCACCCGGACGCGACGCAGGCTGAGATCGCCGGCAAGGAGGGCGACCGAGGATCCGTCGACGAGCGAGGCCCAGGCCTGTTCGGCCGAAACCGCTTCGGCCCGGTTGACGCCGAGGTTGCGGCAAAGCGCGGAAAGTGCTGACGGGGCGATGACGCGACCGACAATGCGCTCGCCGTCATCCGTCTCCAGTCGATAAACGCGGCAATAATCCTGCGGCAGCAGCCGCCAGATCGGCAGAAGCAAGCCGCTGACGATGTGCAGTGTCGAGACGGAGAATTCCGGCAGATTGTCAATCTCGGTCATCCAGGCCTTCTCGAAGCTCCGCTCGTCGGCTTCTTGCCAGTGGGTCTCTTCCAGTTGGCGAACTTCGAAGCGCAACTCATCGAGCGGCCGGAGCAAAGAGACGCGCGGCTGGATCGAGCCATCGTCGAGCATGATCGACCGTGTCGGCACCATGACCGCGGCGCGGCCGGACTTGCCGTTGATCATCAGCGTTGCGCGTGGATCCTGCTGCACCAAAGCCTGGACATCGGCGAACGACATCGGCTGGTTGCGGCGCTTCTCTTCGATCGTCAGCAGATGCGACTGCGCGCCGTTGGCATGGGTGTAGATCACCTGCCGATCGGTCAGCTTCATGCTGTCGGCGGCGATCGTCTCCAGGCCCTTATCATAGCTTCCCGCCGCAATGGCGCCCTCAATCCGCGCGGTCAACAGCTGCTCGAAGGCGTCGAACAATAGGTTCTGCATACCGATCGTCAGCGCCAGCATGCGATTGAGGAATGTCTGGATCGGCGGCAGCTCGTCCTTTAAACCACCTTCGTCCGACGTCAGCGAGAGACCTGTCACCGCCTCAAACTGGCTGAGCGGGCATCCCTCGATCTTGCCGGCATAAAGCAGCCCATAGAACTGCCGGAGCGCATCGCGGGAATATTGGGATTCGAGATTATCCTCGCTGCGAAACATGCCCTGTCCGCCGGTCTGGCGCTGGCCGCGGGTGATGGCGCCAAGTGTGTCGAGGCGCCGGGCTATGGTGGAGAGAAAGCGCCGTTCGGCCTTGACGTTGGTGGTGACCGGGCGAAACAGCGGCGGTTGTTTCTGATTGGTGCGATGGCTGCGACCGAGCCCCTGGATCGCCACGTCGGCGCGCCAGCCGGCCTCGAGCAAATAATGAACTCGCAGGCGCTGGTTTTTGGCTGTCAGTTCCGCGTGGTAGGAGCGACCGGTGCCCCCGGCGTCCGAGAAGATCAGAATGCGCTTCTCGTCGTCCATGAAGGCGCGGGTTTCGTCGAGATTGGCCGAGCCTGGCCGGTTTTCGACGGCAAAGCGGCTGATCGATCCGATATCTTTGCGGAAAATGCGGCGTGAGCGGCCGGTGATTTCTGCCACCATCTCCGTCCGGAAATGCTGGACAATCTGGTCGAGGGCGGTCGGAACTGCCGCAAGACTGCCCAGTTTCTCGATCAGTTCGTCACGGCGCTGGACGGCCTCGCGGCATAGAACCGGTTGCCCGCTGGCATCATAGACGGGCCGTGAACTGATATTGCCGGCGCCATCGGAGAATTCCTCGAATAGTTGGACGGGAAACGAATGCGCGAGATAGTCGACCACATATTCGCGCGGGGTGACGTCGACCTGAATGTCGTTCCATTCCGATGTCGGGATCTGCGCCAGCCGGCGTTCGGTGAGCGCCTCGCCGGTCGAGACAATCTGGATGATAGCCGCATGTCCCGCCTTCAGATCATCCTCGACGGATTTCAACAGCGACGGTGTCTTCATCGAGATCAGCAGATGATTGAAGAAGCGCTGCTTCGAGCTCTCGAAGGCCGAGCGGGCCGCCCCCTTGGCGTTGCGGTTCAACGTGCCGGTCGCGCCGGTGATCCCAGCCGCCTGCATCGCGGCATCGAGATGATTGTGAATGACCTGGAATGCTTCCGCATAGGCATCGTAGATGCGGATCTGCTCGTCAGTCAGCTGATGTTCGACGATGTCGTATTCGACACCCTCGAAGGAGAGCGAGCGGGAGGCGTAGAGTCCAAGCGCTTTCAGATCGCGGGCGAGCACTTCCATGGCGGCAACGCCGCCATCCTCGATCGCGGCGATGAATTCGGAGCGGGTGGGAAACGGGAAATCGGTGCTACCCCAGAGACCGAGCCGTTCGGCATAGGCGAGAGATTCGACATTTGTGGCGCCGGTCGCCGAGACGTAGACGACGCGGGCATCGGGAAGCGCGCGCTGCAGCCGCAGCCCTGCCCTTCCCTGCTGCGAGGCGGCCTTGTCACCGCGCTCGGTCTTGCCGCCGGCGGCGTTGGCCATGGCATGGCCTTCGTCGAAAATGATGACGCCATCGAAGCGCGTTTCGTTCCCTGTCGCGGCTTCGCCGCTCCTTGGCCCTTGGCTTAACCAGTCGATGATCTGCTGAACCCGCGAGCGCTTTCCTTCGCGTTCATCGCTGCGCAATGTTGCGAAGGTGACAAACAGGATTCCCTCCTGCAGTTGGATCGGCTGTCCCTGACGGAAGCGCGAGAGCGGCGTTATCAGCAGCTTTTCCTGACCGAGCGCACTCCAGTCGCGTTGAGCGTCCTCGATCAGCTTGTCGGATTTCGAGATCCAGATATGCCGGCGCCGTCCCTTCAGCCAATTGTCGAGGATGATACCGGCCACTTGTCGGCCTTTGCCCGCGCCCGTACCGTCGCCGAGAAACCAGCCGCGGCGGAAACGAACTGCGTCCTGGGCGTCGTCCTGGGCAGCTTTAAGATTGTCCCAGGACGCATCGACCGTCCAGTTACCGCTGAGATGCCCGCAATGCGCTTCCCCGGCATAGATGACGCTCTCGAGCTGAGCCTCGGACAGAGCGCCGCTTTCGACCACGGGACGTGGCAGAAGGGGACGGTAGGTGGGACTGGGTGGCGCGACCGACGCCATTGCCATCGACTCGACCAATCGATCCGGATGCGGCTTGGCATTGGGGATATGGATCGACTGCAAGCGATAAGGCTCATAGACGCCGTCAACGCCAATTTTCGATTCAGTTCGATCGTCGGTATCACGCAGCTCGTAGGCAAGCTCGACGATGTCATTCGCTGTGGCGACGCTGGTCTCGCCCTTCGGAGCAATACGCTTTGGCGACCTATCCGGATTCCGAACATCGAGAAGTAGAGGGGTTTTGGTCGTAGTGGTCTGAGCAATAGCCGGCAAGGACGACATTTTCATGCGCGGCGGGAGGTCGTCGATCCATTCCAGCAGTGTTTCGACATCCGGCGCCGTGCCGCGAGAAGCAATCATCCACGCCGGATCGCGTGCGGGAATTTTATCGATGACGATGAGCCGCGTTTCAGTCGTGGTGCCATGGCGCGCGTAAACACGGCCATCGACAGCGGCACTGAAGATGATCGTTCCTTGGCTCTGAAGCCGGACGAAGGGCTCGCGCCATCTGCCGTCGTCAGGAGATAGCGAAGAGCCGGTGATCGTCACCAGACGACCGCCGGGCGCAAGGCGCGCAAGAGCCGAAGAGAGATGACGCCAGGCGGCGTCAGCGACTCTGCCTTCGACATGGACACCGGCCGAAAAGGGCGGGTTCATCAGCACTACGGTCGGTCGTACCGCGTCATCAAGATAGTCGTCGATGTGAGCCGCATCGTGCCTGCTGACCACCCTCTTGGAGAACAGGTCTTGCAGCACGTCTGCACGGAGGTCGCCGATTTCGTTGAGAGCGAGATGGGCGCGCGCAAGCTCGGCGAAGATTGCAAGCATCCCCGTCCCGGCCGAGGGCTCGAGAACAAGGTCGTCGGCCTTGATCGCTGCGGCCCGTGCAGCGACAAAAGCCAGGGGAAGCGGGGTTGAAAGCTGCTGCAGCGCCTGACTCTCTTCCGACCGCCGGCTGTGGGTCGGCAGGAGCTTTGCAACTTTCGTCAGCATCGCGGGCGCCAATTGCGGCGCATTGCAGCGCGCGGTGATCGCCGTGCCGAACTTGCGCAGGAAAAGGACCTGAGCGACTTCGGTCGCTTCATAGGCATCTTTCCAGAGCCAGAAGCCCGCCGCGTCGCTGCCACCGAAAGCTTCGGTCATGACAGTGCGCAGGTCGGCGGAGCCGACCGGCCGACCCTGTTCAAGAAGAGTAAGCAGCGCATTGGCGGCATCAAGGATAGAGCCGCCTCGGCTGCCGTGAGGTATGGAAACAATCGAGGGGGTGGCCGCGTCGGCGGCTAGAGACGAGATGGTCATGGAGAACCTTTTCGAGAGCGAGGAAAGGACCGGCCCGCCGGGGCGCTCTCAAAACCCGCCAGACCAGCCCTTTCCGGCCACTCTCTCCCTCTTCGATCGCCGCCGAGAAAGGATAAGCTCCGGCCGAAGGCCAGCAGCCGGAAACGCACGTTCAAGCGTCAGCTCCCGAAATTCACGCCAGTCAGTTCCAATCAACAAATAGTTGACTTCCAATTATCATGACCGATAGTTCCAATTTTCTGAGAATCTGGAACGAACATGTACAAGCGATTCGTGGAACGCCGGGCAGAGGAAGCCCTTTCGGATACGCCGGTGGTCCTGATCGTCGGACCGCGCCGTGCGGGCAAGACCACGCTCGTGCGGAAGATGGACGAGGCGGGCCGCAGCTATATCACGCTGGACGATCAGACTGTCCTCGCAGCTGCGCAGTCCGATCCCGCCGGCTTTATCCGCGGCCTTGACCGGGCAATCATCGACGAGATCCAGCGCGCGCCTGAGCTGTTGCTGGCGATCAAAAAGACGGTGGACGAGGACTATCGTCCCGGTCGGTTCCTGCTTACCGGTTCAGCCAACGTGCTCACACTGCCCCGCGTCGCCGACAGTCTGGCAGGCCGCATGGAAACCATCCAAATGTTGCCGCTCGCCCGCGCAGAGGTGGAAGGCACGACGTCAACGTTTCTGGATCGCCTGTTCGAAGGAAAGCTGCAGAGCGACCGGAACGGGATTGTCGCAGACGATCTCGTGAAGCTCGTCCTACTCGGCGGATTTCCGGAAGCGATCGCCAGAGAAAGCGAACGGCGCCGTCAGGACTGGGCACGATCCTATCTGACGTCGGTTCTGACGCGCGACCTTAGGGACATCGCCGATGTCGATAAGCTGACCGAGCTCCCGAAGTTCGTGCGGTTGCTCGCCGAGCATTCCGGACAGCTCGTCAACTACTCGCAGTTCGGGGCGAGCATCAATGTCAGCCACAAGACGGGGCAACGGTACGTCAGTCTCCTCGAGCAGGTGTTCCTGCTTGCCACTGTGCAGCCCTGGTACACCAATGTGCTCAAGCGGATCGCCAAAACCCCGAAACTGCATTTTGTCGATTCCGGCGTGCTCGCCGCCGCCCGGGGGCTGACTTTCGACAGGATGAAGGCGGATCGCGGCGCATTTGGCGCAATCCTGGAGAGCTTCGTTTTCTCCGAAATCCTGAAACTCATGACAGGCTCGGATTTGCGGCTTACTCCCTACCATTTCCGGGATCAGCAGATGCGAGAGGTGGACGTCGTGCTCGAGCGCGACGATGGCATGATCGTGGGGATCGAAGTGAAGGCGAGTGCCACCGTCAAGGCCAGCGACTTTGGAGGATTGAAGACGCTAGCCGAAGCTTGCGGAGAGAAATTCGCCTTTGGCATCGTCCTTTATGACAACACTGATGTCGTTCCCTTTGGCGACCGGTTTGCCGCTGCTCCGCTTTCCTGTTTGTGGCAATGATGCCCTGTTCCAGACGAGATGTGAGGAAAGGCATCGCGATCGGACGCGATCCCTTCGGCATCTGATGTCGAAGTCTTGGATTGCATAGCCGGAAACAAGAAAGCCCGGCACAAAGGCCGGGCGTATGGTGGGAGGGCAAGTTTCGGAGACGCGATCTTGCGGTCGCATTCCACTCAGGAGACGCCTTCAAGCAGCTTCTTCGCCTTGACTTCAAGCTCAAGTCGGGTGTCCTGATTGGTCTTGGTGCGTGCCAGCGCAGTGATCCCCTGCACGAAATCGAAGACCGATTCCGGCGGCCGGCCTTCTTCCGATAACACCATCTCGATCACCTTGCCGGTTTCCCCCTTCGAGAAGCCGCGACGGCGCAGGAAGGTCTCGCGATCCTCGTCCTTACGCGCGACGATCCGCTCACGCGCCGCCTTGATGCCGGCCACGAACGGCGCCGGTGAGGAATTGGCGAAACTGGTCAACGCGGGAGCTGCTTCATGCGCGAAACGCTGGGCGGCGAACTTCGAATGCCGGATGGTAATCTCTTCGAAGTTTTCCGTGCCCCAGAGGTTGCGATTGGCACAAACGGCGCGAAGGTAGAAGGAAGCGATGCCGAGCGTCTTTGACCCGACTTCACTATTCCAGGCATAAAAGCCACGGAAATAAAGATCCGGTTCGCCGTTTGGCAACCGTCCGGCTTCGATTGGATGGGTGTCGTCGACCAGAAACAGGAACACGTCGCGGTCACTGGCGTAGAGCGTCGTCGTGTCCTTGGTGATGTCGACGAAGGGATTGTGCGTCATCGTCGCCCAATCGAGCACGCCGGGCACCTTCCACATCGTATCGCCTGTGCCATTGCCGGCGATCTTCATCACCGCCGAGACGAGTTCATGATCCCAGATGCGGCCGTATTCCGGCCCGGTGACGGCCCGGAGTTCGAGCCGGCCATCGTCCATCTCCAGTGTTTTCACCAGCTCGGCACGGTGATTGAGCAGGCCGTGCTGAAGGTTGATGGCGGCAAGCGGCGCCGGCAGTTGGCGCATATAGGTGGCGGGCGCGCCGACCAGGCCGCAGAGCTGGCCGTAGCTCCAATGGGTCGGCGCGATCGGCTGGCGCTGGCCGGGAACAAGGAGTTCGAGCCGCTCGGCGTTGTCGCGCGTGGCCTCGACGCGGATAGCGGCACTCTCGATCGTTCGCGCCTGCGCCCGGTCGGCACGGGAGCGAACGGTATCGTAGAGCTCGGTCAATGAGAGGAACCGTTCGTCGTCGGGGCGCGTAAACCATTCCGACGAAACGCGGCCGATCCGTTCGCCGCGGGAAATATCGACTTTGAAGCCGGAAGTGGTGGGCCGAGGGCTGGAGCTGGGGATGTTCATTGGACTATCTCCTGAAAAGCAAAGAGCCCGGCGCAATATCCGGGCTGGGGTGGAGGGATATGAAGCGCTGATTGGGTCAGTGTCAGCGGAGGCGCAGGTGCGCTGCCCGGATCGCCGTCAGCGCGGCCTGGAATTCGGCATTGCCGACGACGTCAGAAAAGTCCGTCGTCGTTGCGATGGATACACATGCCTCGTGGATTTCGTCATCGCTGACCGCCTCGGTCGAAAGCCCACCGAAACTGTGATCGACCTCGAGAACGGCGGTAATGGCGTCGCGAACCCGATCTTCCTGCAGCCGGGCGAGAACGTGGACAGGCTTTGGCGGGTCGACAGGTTCGTCAGGATCCGGACTTCCCGCGAGAATGGCTTCTCCCCGCGCGATCTCCCAAGCTGAACGGGCAAGCCAATCGAGCGATGGTTCACGCGCTGCATGGGCATCGTCGAGGAAGATCTTCAAGAGACCAAGCAAAATTTCGAAATGGCGGGCTCGACGTTGAACCGCTTCATCGAATTGCGGCGGCACCGGGATCGAAGCGCCGGTATAGGCAGCGTGCGTTCCCTTCCAGACGCCGGTGACGTGGACTTCGCGGGAGGAATCCTGGTCCTTCTCGGAGATCTCCCAATTGTCGTCTTCGATTGCAGCACGGCAAGCCGCCTCCAGCGTTTCGGCGGCATAGGTGCGATGCCGGAACACCGGCAAGTGATAGGTGGTTTCGATCGTAAAATCGGGCATTGAACTCTCCTGAAAACAGATGCGGCCCAGTCTCCTTGCGGAGCCGGGCCGTCGGTTGAGTCTGGTGAATGGGATTATTCGGCCGCGTCGAGATGCTGGCGTTCGCCGATCTCGTCGGTGGACGTAGAGACATCATCGATATCGTCGGTGAGGAAAGCCGGCAGGTCGCGGGCCGGTGCATCGACCGTCCCGCCATCGGCGATCTCCCCGGCTTCGACAGTCGCCGGCCCGACCGACGCGCTGTCCGTGACAAGCCGGAGCGGTTCCGGCAGCCAATCGCTATCGGTCATCAGCCGCTCTGCCTCGCGCGCCATGTCGGCCTTCTTGAGATGGCCGATCAGCTCTGCCGACTGATCGCCCTTCGCCTCGCGGACCGCCTGCAGGATGCGGGCCTTGGTGACGCGGCCAAGGTAGTTGTTGGCGGTCGGCGTCCATCCTGCCTCGACCATCCCGAAGCCGATCGATCGGGCTAGTTGATCGGCATGTGCGACTGCGCGGGTCCGCTTGTTCCACGGCTCGATCACCGCATTGACCGCCAGCGAGGCGCAATGGGCAAACAATGCCTGGCGGCTGACCTCATCGAGTGCGATCAGGAACGCCCAGAGCTCGTTCGGGTCCTTGGGAAGATCCTGACCCCAGGCTTCCTGCCGCTGGTCGATTTCCTTTGCCCATACCGTGTCACCAAGTCCGTCGGTCTGGCTGAACTTGGCGCTCTGCAGGGTCACCTCCAGGCATGAATCCGAACCGTAGAGATAGAAGGTCTTCAGCACGAAAGCGTGCAGCACGGCAATGAAGGCCATGACCGGATCATTGGCGAGAGCGTTACGCAGCGCGATGGTCCGCACGGCCGTCAGATCGAGAACCAGGCGATCAGGGAGGGGCTTAATCATCTCGTCCTCGTCTTCCAGCTGATCGCCGCTGCTGGCCGATCCGTCGGTGACCAATGGACCGCCGTCAAAATCGACGCTTCCCGCGCCGTCAGCATCGGGGGTATCGACCTCGGCTTGCTGCTCGTCTTCTGGCCGTACGAAACCCCGTTCGATCTTGAGCTCGCCGCCGGCGCCCAGCGAAACAAAAACGCCGCCGCGAGCAACCTCCTCGGCATCGAAGACATACGGCCGATCATTGAGCCGGTCGAGCTCCGCACCGAGTTCTTCGAGCTTCTGTTCCGTCGCCTCCGAGTGTTCGCTCGCCGCGGCATAGTCCCCATCGAGCTTATCGTACTCGGCCCTTGTGGCATCATAGCGAGCGAGCTCCTCCTCAGTCATCTCGGCCTGTTCGCCATAGAAGCGACGCAGCCCTGGTGTATGGCCATAGGGGAAATCGAAGGCGACCTCGATCCATTTCCAGCCCTCGGCCTCTTGGATCGCGTCGGCGTCGACCTTGAGCTTTTCGAGCGCGAGCTGCTCCAGCACCGCCGGATCCTGCAGCCATCCGCCCTGATCCTGCTCGAAGAGATCGCGCATCACCACGCCACCGGCGGCCTCGTAGACGTCGATGCCGACATAGACGGCGCGGCGGTCGCTGGCGCGGATGGCGGTTTCCGTCAGTAGGCGGCGGATATAGTATGGCTCGCGGCTATGCGACCGCGAGATCGTATCCCAGACCTGCTCCTGGCGGACATGATCGTTGGTGATCGAGAACGCCATGATCTGCTCGAGCTTCATCTCGTCTTCGGCATAGAAATCGAGAAGTCGCGGCGAGACGGATGCAAGCCGCAGGCGCTGCCTCACCGTGGCGACCGAGACGAAGAAGCGCGCGGCGATTTCTTCCTCGCCGAGCCCCTGCTCCCGTAGCGTCTGGAAGGCGCGGAACTGGTCGAGCGGATGCAGGCTGACGCGCTGGACGTTTTCGGCAAGAGAATCTTCTTCGGCCGACGTTTCGTCGCCTCGCTTGACGACACACGGGATCGGCTCATCCTTCGCCATGCGCTTTTGCTTCACGAGCAGTTCGAGCGCCCGAAACCGGCGGCCCCCGGCGGGAACTTCATAGGTGCCGGTCTCCTCTCCGCCCTCGGCGAGAACCGGGCGGACGCTCAGGCTCTGGAGGAGTTTGCGACGGGCGATATCTTCGGCAAGATCTTCGATTGACACGCCCGTCTTGATGTTACGAACGTTCTTCTGCGAGAGCACAAGCTTGTCGAAAGCAATGTCTTCCGATCGGTTGAGGGTGATTTTCTGAATGGCTTTGGCCATGTCATTTCTCCATGACGGACCGGCTGGAGCCTCTCTCCAATCCTCTCAATCCGTCACGGCCTCCCCCTTCCCTCCTCTTCCTCTTTTCTCCTCCTCACCGCCCGCGCCCAGCAAAGGTCTCGCTGTTCCCAGCCTCCTCCTGAAGTGCGCTCGCCAGCTCCCACATCGCCGCCGTCAGTAGAGGGAGGGAGAAATCCTCGTTGTCTATCGGTCAAATCGCTCCAGCATCTTTCTCAGCTGGGCGTTTTGGAGTTGAAGCTTCTTTGCCAACTGGCTGCGCAGCTGCCGGATCTCGTCATCGAGGTCCTGGAAATTGTTCGAAACGACAGGAGCGGCCAATGGTGCCGACTGGATCGCGGCAGGCACGTTTTTCTTTCGAAACACGCGCCGCTTGCGCGGCTTCGTTGTCGCCAAACCATCGACCTGCCGCAAGCCGCGTTCGTCCGGACCGGCCGGTCCTTCGACGACCTTCCCACCACTGGGAACATCGTCAAAGACCATCGAAACTGCATCGACCTGATCAGCGGCGTCCTGCGCAATGTCACCTGGCAACGCCGGCGCAGTCGGTGGTTGTAGCTGCGCCGGCTCGCGCGTCTCTTTGGGTACCGGCGTCTCGGACGTGTCCTCGATGACAGCGCTTTATTATCCTTGCCATGTCGTCTCGTCAGTCCAACGACCGTGAGCGCGTACCGCAGCCGAAACAGCTTTGAGATCCAGGTTACCCCAAATTGAGACCGGTTTCGAAGTCTGCCGCCGACGGCTGGACTTTAATTCAACAACGAAATTTCGTTGCGGCTTTCTCATATTGTCAGAGCCTTGAACTTACCGGAGAAGGTGACGCTGAGCAGCGGCACAGTGGCTTTGTCCTCGTCAATAACGTCATTGACGGGATCAGTCGAGAGACGCTGCCAAGATTAGACCATGGATGAGCGTATGGCAGCTATTATGTCTCCGACTATACGCGAGCCACTTGCCGTCGCCTCGCTACTCAACCCTATTGAGAGCAGCTCGTCCCGGCCTGGGACCGTGTAGGTTGCGCGACTTGAGCGGAAACGAACCGGTGCCCCGCGATTTAGCAGTAACCACCCGGCTAGTGAAAATTCCGGCTCTTCACCTTCAGCGTATCGATATGAAGATCCGGCGTGAACATATCCCTCGCCCGGACTCCCGGAGGCGCTTTTTCGCGAGAATCCGGGCTGCCCGGCGACCCGTGGGCAAACTCGTCACCGCGGCCGGTGGTGGCACGGAATGCACCGTCGCGCCCGGCAAGCCTTGACAGATCGGCCGACAGCTCGAAGAGCTGCTGGGCGACTAGGTGAACCACCTCGCCTTCGCGCTGGATCCTGCCATTGATCGCCATCATGCTGGCGCCGAGCACCACCCGGCGTGAGCGCTCGAACAGCTTCGGCCAGACGACGACATTGGCAATGCCGGTCTCGTCCTCGATGGTGATGAACATCACGCCCTTGGCCGAACCCGGGCGCTGGCGCACCAGCACCAGCCCGGCCGCCATAAGCCACTTTCCGTCGCGCGCCGTCATCGCCTGCGCACAGGTGACGATCCGCCGCTTATTGAGATCGGCCCGCAGGAACCTCAAGGGGTGCTCCCGGAGAGTCAACCCGACGTGACTGTAATCCTCGACGACGTTATGTCCGTCGGTCATCTGCCTGAGTTCGACGTTCGGCTCTTGCTGCTCGGCAATCGCCCGCGCCTCGCGTTCGGCCGCGGCTGTGAACAGAGGCAGCGGCTCGTCCCGCAGCGCCTTGATCGCCCAGAGCGCATCGCGCCGTTCGAGCCGCAATGACGGCAGGAAGGCGTCGGCTTCGGCAAGCTCGACAAGTGAGGCGACCGGCACACCAGACCGGCGCCACGTGTCATCCACCGACGCGAAGGGTTCATCGGCGCGGGCGGCGACAATGCGCGCGGCGTCGGCCGTTGCCAAGCCGCGCACCAGGCGCATGCCAAGCCGCACCGCATGCCGGCTTGTGCCCTCCACCTCCTCGAGCGTGCAATCCCAGCGCGACCGGTTGACGCAGACCGGGCGCACGTCGACACCGTGTCTCCTCG
This sequence comes from Rhizobium sp. R339, assembly GCF_002211395.1. Lineage (NCBI taxonomy): Bacteria > Pseudomonadati > Pseudomonadota > Alphaproteobacteria > Hyphomicrobiales > Rhizobiaceae > Rhizobium > Rhizobium sp. R339. The sequence goes on along the minus strand of NZ_LOKV01000014.1, from coordinate 12,152 downwards.
CATCGATGACGATCTGGGCCGGGGCATAAAAACCCATCGGCTGCGAGTTCAGGAGAGCCGCGCAGAAGACATCCGGGAAATGGCATTTGATGTAGCTGCTGGCATAGGCGATCAGCGCGAAACTGGCAGCATGACTTTCGGGGAAACCATAAGAGCCGAAGCCTTCCAATTGGCCGAAAGTGCGCTTGGCAAACTCTGGTGAATAGCCGTTGCGGATCATGCCGGCAACCAGCTTGTCCTCAAACCTGCTGACGCCGCCGGTGAACTTGAACGTCGCCATGGATTTCCGAAGCTGGTCGGCTTCGCCGCCCGTGAAACCGGCACAGACCATCGCGATCTTCATCGCCGACTCCTGAAACAGAGGCACGCCCAGCGTCCTGTGCAAGACCGCCTCCAGTTCGGGCGTCGGATATTCCACCTTTTCCTTGCCCTCGCGGCGGCGCAAATACGGATGGACCATGTCACCCTGGATCGGCCCGGGCCGGACAATTGCCACCTGGATGACGAGGTCATAGAAGGTCTCCGGCTTCATCCGTGGGAGCATCGACATCTGTGCCCGGCTCTCGATCTGGAAAGTGCCGAGGGTGTCGGCCTTGCAAATCATCGCATAGGTGGCCGGGTCTTCCTGCGGGATGGTGGCGAGGTCGAGATCCTGGTGCTTGTGCTCGCCGATGAGGGCGAAGGCCTTGGCCATGCAGGTCAACATGCCCAATGCTAAGACATCGACCTTCATCATTTTCAGCGCCTCGACGTCATCCTTGTCCCATTCGATCACCTGGCGGTCGGCCATCGCCGCCGGCTCGATCGGCACGAGATGATCGAGCCTGTCATGGGTCAGGACAAAACCACCCGGATGCTGGCCAAGATGCCGCGGCGCACCCATCAGCTGCTGGGCGAGCCGCAGGGTCACGGCGAGACGGCGGTCGTCGGGATTGAGGCCGAGATCACGCACTTGGTTCTCGCCGACCGTTTCCGACCAGGACCAGATGCCGGAGGAAAGCGCCTTGATCAGATCCTCGGGAAGACCCAACGCCTTACCCACGTCGCGAATGGCGCCCTTGGCGCGATAGCGGGTCACGGTGGAGCAGAGGGCCGCCTTGTCATGGCCGTAGGTTTTGTAGATCCACTGGATCACCTCCTCCCGCCGCTCGTGCTCGAAGTCGACGTCGATGTCGGGCGGCTCGTCGCGCTCCTGGCTGACGAAGCGCTCGAAGAGGAGATCATTGGTATCAGGATCGATCGAGGTGATGCCGAGCACATAGCAGACTGCGGAATTCGCGGCCGATCCCCTGCCCTGGCAGAGAATGTCCTGCGATCGGGCATAGCGGACGATCGAGAAGACCGTCAAAAAATAGGGGGCGTATTTCATTGTCTCGATGAGAGCGAGTTCATGGCGGATCGTCTTTTCGACATGCGCCGGCAGGCCTTCGGGATAACGCGTCTTCACGCCTTCCCAGGTGTAGTGCTCCAGCGACTGCTGCGCCGTCATGCCGGGGATCAGCGCTTCCTCGGGATATTGATAGACGAGCTCCTCCAGACTGAACCGGCAGCGCTCGACGATCTCCACCGTGCGTGCCAGCGCCTCCGGGTAGCGGAGAAACAGCCGCGCCATTTCTTCCGGCGGTTTGATGAAGCGGTCGGCATGCCGCTCGCGCTCGAAGCCGACGTCGTCGATGGTGGTGCCAGTGCGAATGCAGGTGACGACATCCTGCAGCTGCCGCCGGCCGGGCTCGTGAAACAGCACGTCATTGGTGACGACCGTCTTCACCCGGTGCTGCGCCGCCAGGTTCGCCAGCTCGTGCAGCCGCAGCTGATCGTTCGGCCGCCGGCGCAGACAGAGCGAGACGTAGGCGCGGTCGCCGAAAATCTTGGCCATCTTCCTGAGCTGCACGGCGCAGGCATCGTCCGGCATATCCGGGACCAGGATGCCAATCAGGCCTTCGGAATAGAGCATCACATCCTCGAGATGCAGGATGCAGTTGGCTTTGCCGCCCCGGCCCTTGCCCAAGGTCAAAAGTCGCGTCAGGCGGGAATAGGCGGCGCGATCGGTGGGATAAACGAGGATCGACGTGCCGTCCTGTAGATCGAGCCGGCAACCGACGACGAGCCGTAGGCCGGTGGCGCGGGAAGCTTCGAGCGCCCGAACAATGCCCGCCAGGCTGTTGCGGTCGACGATACCGAGCGCCTCGATGCCCATGAGCTTGGCGGTGGCAAAGAGTTCCTCCGCCGAGCTTGCGCCGCGAAGGAACGAGAAATGGGTGGTGACCTGCAGTTCGGCGTAGCGCATCAGGCAAACACCCCATGCAGGAACCATTTGCGCGATCCGGTGTCGGCGTCGACGCCATCGCCGGATCGGAAAATCCAGAAGCGCTCGCCGGCATCATCCTCGACGACGAAATAGTCGCGCACAGCAACCCATTCCGAACTGCGCTGCCACCACTCTCCAAATATTCTCTCGGGGCCGTCGGCGCGCTTCACCCGGCGGCGCTTGCCGCGCCAGGTGAACGAGACCGGCGGATGATCGGGCAAGAGCGCAATCACCTCGATCACTTCCGGGTGTGGCAAGAGCCGCGACGGCCTCGGCCAATGGAGCGACCAGGTGGCGCCGACCTCGCCCGCCGTCGGTGCGATCCGTTGAACGCTGCGCTCCGGCACGTCGCTCGCCACCGGTGCGACACGGAAAATCCGCTGGCCGCCGCGGTTTCCCAGCACGTCGATCAGCGGCGTCACATCGGTAATCTGCTCTTCGATCAGGGAGGAAGCCGACTGCGCCTCGACGAGCGGTTCGGCGATGATGGCTGCGAGGCCCAGCTTCTCGATGCCGAAGCCGGGCTCGATCTTCTCGATCCGGTCGCGGAAGAGTTTCGTCAGCCAGCCGATGTCACGAACCGGCTTGGCCGTGCCGGCCCGAAGCGACTGGATTGTGTTGTCGACGCGGTGGACGATCAGATCGGCGCGCCGCACGCCAAGTCCTTTCTTCTCGAGCTCCAGACAGAGCTGCCGCACCAGGCGGCCCACATATTTCTCGATGGTCTCCGCAGCCCCGATCGGTTCGGCAAAGGATTTTTGGACCTCGACGAGATCCGCCGGCCGGATCGGGTCGATGGGCTCGGCGAGCCGGTCGAACATCTGATCGAGGCGGCGGCCGACCTCCGGCCCGAAACGCAGCGTCAGCGGCGCCCGCGGCGTCACTGCCAGATCACCGACGGTAGCGAAGCCGAGGGTTCGGAGGCTCCCGACGATCTCGGCCGGCAGCCGCAGTGAGGATAGTGGCAGACGGTTGACCGCCTTGGCGGTGTCGCCGCGCGGGATGATGACTGTCTCGCGATCCGTCGAACGGGCGAGCGCATGTGCCGCACCCCAGGTGTCGGCGATTGCCGCGCGCGCCACAAGACCCCGGCCGCGGAAGCGGTTGACGAGACCGGAGAGCATCAGGTCCTCGCCCCCCTGCAGATGGTCGGCGCCGTCGGTATCCATGATGATGCCATCAGGGGGATCCATGGCAACAACGGGAGAATATTGCGACAAGACCCAAAGCGTCAGCCGTTCAAGTGTGGCGAAGTCGGCCACTGGGTCGGCATCCACCATCGTCAATCCCTGAACCAGCGCCTGCGCGTTGGCGGCCGGCATACCAACCCGCAAGCCCAGTTTGGCAGCTGCCTGATCGGCCGCCGCCACCCATCGCTTGGACCCGCTCCTGGCGATCACCACTAGCGGCGTGTCAGGATTGAGCGAAGGATCGGCGCGCCTGATCCGGTCGGTCGGCAGCGTCGGAAGAAAGACAGATACGACCCTTGCCATCACATGCTCCGATAATGAATTGTCCTCCCTCGCCTGCCCTGACCCGCATGAGCTCGGCCAGCCACCGCGCCCGCCCGACGCCCGGCACGGGCAGCGGCTCGGACGGCAGCACCGAGATCCGCCAGCGGGTCACAGCTGCCGTCGGCATTCCGAAATCGGAGGCTTCCGTCTGGCGCCGCCATCGGCGGATCACCAGGCCCAATGTGCCGGACTTTTCCGCCGCAAGCTGCAGCCGGCGCGAGGCCGTCATCGGCAGGCGCACCAGCTCGGCGACCACGGCGCCGAGGCCGCCATAGCGCAAAGCCTCTTCGAAGCTTGCGAGCACCGTCTCTTCCTTGTCGCATTCGACGAAGATGACGCGATCGGGGTGAAGTCCGACCTGGGCAAGTGCTGGAAAGAACAGATCGAAGCGGGTGAGGCACCAGACCACCTTGCCGGTGGTGCGGGCCGCGATACCGCCGATGAAGAGCGCCGCGGCCGCGCCGTCGATCGCGCCGTTTCCGCCGCCGGCGACTTCGTGCAGCGCACCAAAGGCAAGGCCGCCACCCGGCAGCTGCGCGTCAATCTCGGCCACCCCGAACGGAAGGACGGATGTTCGTCGCGCTGCAGCCCCTTCGAGATGCTGGATGCGATCTCGAAGATCGGAGATGATCGGATTCGCGCTGATCTGCGCCATTCGGAAGCCTTCGTCAAAATAGGTTTTCATCTCGCCCGAAAGCGGGTATGTTCTCTATTTGTTCCGACGTGGCATGTGAGTCAATGTGCATATGCAAGCGAGTGGTCTCCAGGCTGCAACCGGCCCATTTGCTGCGCCACCGGAAGAACCAGTGAATTCAATCGCCTACCGATGGTCGGCCGACAGGCTCTAAAAATGTCATCGATAAGAAAAAATAGCTGTGAGCCGGCAACACTCCGCGACTTCCGTGGATCGGTCGTCTTTGTCGAGTGCATTGCCTGTGATCGGAACACGGAGCTCGACCGAAAGACCCTGGTCAAGCAGTACGGCGCGAGTTTCACGTTCCAACAGCTTCGCCGGCGGCTGAGCCTCGGCTGCCCTCGTCTGATTTCGGAAGATGGCGTCGACCGCTGCCAGACCCGCTTCCCCTGTCTCACCGAAAATGGCCTTTCAATCAGCAAGGAGGATACCCCATGACGGAAAACGTCGTATCGTTCGAGGAAAAGCGCCTTGAGACGCTGTCTGGTACGATCTTCGGAACGACGGCCGAAGAACGGAATCTGGCAGCAATCCGCTCGAACATCGAGTTTGCCAGAAATGAACTGGCGCTTGTTCAAAGCTATATCGATCTCGCCTATGGCGGAGAAATCGTCTACACGCCGAATGACGGCGCGAGACCACAGGCGGAGGCCCTTGCGCATCTTGGCAGCGTTCTTTCCAATTACGAACAGGCGCTGTTCGATAAGATCGGCAGCCTCGAATACGAGCTGGAAATGCTGGAATTTCCGCCCGATCGAGATGACGAATGAAATGAACGATCCAGCGGGGGAATGTAACGAGGGCTGCATCCGAAGGATTGATGAAGAAATTTTGCGCGTGGCACGCCTGAGCTGATGAATGCCTAGTCAGAACATTCTAACCTCTTGGCAACTGCCATCAGTACACTTCGACGTGAAACGTGCTGGCTTTCTCCCCCGATCCAAGGAGCTAACTTGTTTGTCCGTCCGCAGTTCCCGTACGATGCCAGAAAAAGCCCCGCATTTAGCGGGGATCAGTAGGTGGGGTTGTTTTGTCAAGATAGCGCGCCTAAGAGCGAACGATCATTTCAAGACATTCTTATGAGATGGCAATAAGTAGTATTTTACTCTTTGAGATTATACTACGATCTGTAAAGTAAGGTGTTGTACGTTTTCGAACCAAAGATCGGAAGCCGACTAGAAAGCGAAATATTATCGCCTATTATGCATTTAATGCCGCCCGGCGATTATTTGCTTACCCCAAGCAATGTGTCTCCTGTGCGCTGGGCGGCTACTTGGCCTGGAACCAATGACACATGCTATTGCGACGCCTCGGCGAGCGCGGTCTTCTCCTGATGCCAAGATCAAGCAGTTCCATCCACGTCGCCCTCCTCATCGAGCATGTGGACAGGCAGATAGGTGTTCTTCTCCATCCATTCTCGAAGAATAAACCCGATCGTGTCATTGCGTGTCAGGCCCAGTTCACCCGCTAAATCTCGCAACGCCTCCTCAACGTCTTCTTCCATTGAAACACCGGCAGCATTGCGCAGTCTCAGTGCAGAGCGACGAAGCAGAATTTGCAGCTCAGGGCGCGGAACGTCTGCGATGCGATCAGCGGCAAGCGCATCGGCTTGCTCTGAGGCAGTCAACATCAGAATTTTTGTTCGTGGGCTTTTCGCCCGGATACCGGAAATCGCATCGATGCCTCCTCCGGGCATGAACACATCAAGGAGAATGACATCGGGTTTGTGGGATGCCGCCAGTTTGATCGCTTCACCGGCGCTTGCCCCTTCGCCTACGACGACAAAAACTTCAATTTCAGCCAGACTGCGTCCCACTCCTTCTCGAAAAGAGGGTGGTCGTCCACAACAGCTATCGTGATTTCTGCCAACGTACACTCTCCATCGCTCGAGACTGAAGACCATTAGCCGTCGGGATGAACCCGTTCGTTATGGGCCCAAGGTTTGAACTCAGCTTGGCATCCACAGCGGTCAACCGCATCAGATGACGATGAAATTCAGCTGTCTCATCCTGCTGTTCCACATAGGGAGGGTCATTTCCCTGATCGAACTTCGACCCAGTCGCTGGCGGTGAATCCTCACCGTTGGCTGTTGTAGACTCCATAACGCAGCGTTTGATCGCGCGCAGGACCTTCATGAAGGCAAGCTGGGCAATGAAGCTGGGTTCGTGTCGCGCTATTGAGCAAAGCGTCACAAGTGACAGATATGTGTTTCTGGCTCGGCGGAATTCCCAGAATGCATATTTCTGAGTAGCAAGCATCGCGCTTCGCATGGCGTATCTCGGAAGCTGAGGATTTCCGGCCAACGCGCGCCTGACAACTTCAAGGGCGCTTTGGCCCATCTGGAGGTGATTGGACGACATGTTGCCCGGATACTCCCTGTATCCAACCAGACGCTCGCGGATAGCTTCGATACGACAGCGGGCGGCAAGCTTGAGTTCGAAATCGAGGTCTTCGCACCCGCCAATTCCCAATGCGGCGTATGAGCTATCAAATCCGCCAATCTGGAGAGCAACATCCCTGCGGACAAGGAGGGAGCTCCCGTTGCCAATATATTTGAACGTCAGGTGCCGCGCGTAGATATATCCTCTCGCGACGGCATGGCCGCCCGAGCGAATGATCTCGTCATCATGGTTGATGATATAATGTAGCACATAAACTGCACCCCACTCCGGGGATAGACCACTGAGAGCGTTAACCTGCTTTTCAATTTTTGTTCGATGCCAAAGATCGTCTGCGTCAAGAAATGCCACAAACTGCCCGGCTGCTTCTTGGAGACCAGTGTTCCTCGCTGCGGCAACACCGCGGTTAGAAGTGGACAGCAGACGAATCCGCGAATCTCCAAGCGCTACGCGTTCGACGACCTTGGCTGTATCGTCGGTAGAACCGTCATTGATGACGATAATCTCCAAATTCTGGTAGGTTTGGCGCCCAGCGGATCGAAGTGTGCGTTCGATATAGGGATAAGCATTGAAGGCCGGTATGACGACCGAAACCAACGGCCGAATGGACTGTCGAGCTTCCCTCCGATCCTTGTCTGAAGAGGAAAGCATTTTGGGTCTCGCGTTAATCAAAGAACGATGTATATCAGGCAGTATCTTGTTGATTCACCGAGTGCATTTCCGAGCGCTGAAACCTCAATCCTCCCAGCGGAAGTGCGACGGACGTATACATCGCAAAGCAGACAGTCGCGTTGCACTGTAGCTTTGCTGTAGGCAGCCCAAAACGGACTTTAGTCCGATCAGCCCACATAGCCTTTAGGTGTAAGAACAGGCTAATTGAAGTAATTTTGCAGTAGTGTCACCCTTCTAGGGCCCCGCTCCTTGGTTTGCGGAGCATGTAGTACAGAATGCCCCGCGCACCGCCCCTAGCGGGGCATTTTGTTCGGGCAACTTCCATGGCCGACGGGCGCAAGCTCATGGCTCGCTGGTGCAACGGCCCAAGAGAATGTGGGGCGAAGGGAGGGGTGCGGCACGCAGTCAAAACAGCGAGTAAATTCGGACGCCGATGGCGGACAGGGAGTCTATCGATCCTGGTAGAGTTCACGCTTGCTCATGGCAGGACTCCCCTGGGGTTGTTCCACCCAGAAAACGCTCGCCGCCGCTAAAAGATGCATGGAATCATGGGCTAGACAGGACTCGTCATACGCGCAGCCAATTCGAACTAAGTCATTGAAAAATGATTCGTTTCGACTCGGAACGATTCGCTGCCGAATCACTTGAATCGCTTGAGTTGTGTGCGGAGGGTCCCAAGTCATGGCGGGTCCAAGAGCCAATTGGAAGGGCTACATCAAGTTCGGGGAAGTCTCCTGCCCCGTGGCGCTTTATACAGCGGCCTCCTCGTCGGAGCGCATCGCCTTCAATACCCTCAATCGAAAAACCGGCAATCGGGTCAAGCGTGAGTTCATCGACAGCGAAACCGGTGATCCGGTCGAGCGCGAGGACCAGGTCAAGGGCTATGAAGTCGAGAACGGTCAGTATGTGGTGCTCGAGCCTGAGGAGGTCGCAGCCGCCGTGCCGGACAGCGACAAGACGCTGAAGATCGACGCATTCATTCCGTGCTCGCAGATCGACACCACTTATTTCGACAAGCCTTATTATCTGGCGCCCGACAAGATGGGCACGGATGCCTTCCTGCTGCTGCGTGACGGCATGAAACAGGAGAAGGTCGCCGGCATAGCACGGACGGTGCTTTTCCGCCGATTGCGCACGGTGCTCATTCGGCCGCATGGCAAAGGCCTGATCGCCTCGACGCTGAACTTCGATTATGAGGTCCGCTCGTCGGACACGGCGTTCGAAGAGATGCCGGACCTGAAGATCGAAGGCGAAATGCTCGAGCTCGCCGAACACATCATCGGCACCAAGAAGGGCAGCTTCGACGCCAGCACCTTCGATGACCGATATGAAGCCGCCGTCGCCGAGCTCGTCAAAGCCAAGATCGAGGGCCGTACCCTGCCGAAGAAGAAGGCACCGGTGGCGTCCAAGCCGAGTGAACTGCTTCAGGCCCTGCGCGAGAGCGCCGGTCTCGGCGCGCAGGAGATGAAGCCAAAGCGCACCGCGGCGAATGCCAACCGGACCGGCGGCCGTCCAAAAGCAGCCAAGCCCGCCGCAAAATCCAAGCCGGAGACGGCGCCGACGCGCCGCGCCAGCTGATAGGAGGAAGGCGCCATGGCCCTGCGTCCCTATTGGAGGGGCTATCTCAAACTCTCGCTCGTTACCTGCCCCGTGCAGATGATGCCGGCGACCTCCGAGAGCGAGAAGGTTCGCTTTCACACGCTCAATCGCCAGACCCGGAACCGCGTCGTCAGCCACTATGTCGACTCCGTCACCGGCAAGGCCGTCAGGGAAGAAGACGAGGTCAAAGGCTATCAGCGCGGCGAGAACGAATATGTGATGCTGGAGGAGGACGAGCTCGAGAACGTGGCGCTTGAGAGCACCAAGACGATCGACATTTCCACCTTCACGCCGCGCGACAGCATCGATTGGATCTGGCTCGACACGCCCTATTATCTCTCACCGAACGACCCGGTCGGACAGGAGGCGTTTTCCGTCATTCGCGATGCCATGGAAGCGCAAGATATGGTCGGCATTTCCCGGCTGGTGATTTCGCGCCGCGAGCGCGCCGTCATGCTCGAGCCACGCGGCAAGGGTATCGTCCTCTGGACGCTGCGTTATGGAGATGAGGTCCGCGATGAAGACAGTTATTTCGAGGCGATCGGTGAGGAAACGGCGGACTCGGAGATGATGCCGCTGGTCCGACAGCTGATCAAGAAGCAGACCAATGATTGGGGCCCGAAAATGGTCGCCGATCCGGTCCAGGCGCGCCTGCTCGATATCATCGCAGCCAAGAAAAAGGCCTTGAAGAAGCCTGCCAAAGTCAAGGGCAAACCCGCCGCGCCGGCTCCGGCGAACAACGTGGTCAACATTATGGACGCTTTGAAGAAGTCGGTCGCGGCCGAAAAGCGGGCCGGCAAATGAGCCGCCGCGCCAAACCTCTGCTGCAGGATGATCAGATCGCCAAGTCGAAGCCGGCCCGCCCACGCGATCCGGCGCAACCGCGTCTTCCGTTCGATCCGATGCCCGACCGTGTCGAGCCGTGCCTGGCGCTGCTGAAGAAAGTCCCGCCGAAAGGTCCGGATTGGTTATTCGAGGTGAAATGGGACGGCTATCGCCTGGCCATTCACATCGAGCCCAAACGAGTCAGGATCATCACCCGCGGCGGCCACGATTGGACGCACCGGTTCCCGACGATCGCCGAGGCCGCTAGGGCGCTCGGCGTCGGGACTGCGATCCTTGATGGCGAGGCCGTTGTGCTCGACAAGCAGGGGCGCTCTGACTTTGGTGCGCTGCAGCGATCGCTTGGCGGACGTGGCGGCAAGCGCACGTCGACGGAGTCAGTTTTTCTGGCGTTCGACCTTCTGTATTTCGACGGCCATGATCTGACGAGGACCGAACTCTCGGTGCGCCGGGCCCTGCTGGAGGATTTTCTCGACGGCGCCACCGGCGCAATTCAGCTGTCGGAAGAAGTCTACGGCGATGGTGCAGAGCTTCTGGCGAATGCCTGCTCGATGGGTCTCGAAGGCATCATCGCCAAGCATCAGGATCAGCCCTATCGCTCCGGTCGCACCGGCGACTGGCTGAAGATCAAATGCGTCCAGCGCGAAAGCTTCATGATCGTCGGCTACGAGCGATCGGCATCTGCCCGCAGCGGCTTGGGCAGCCTGCTTCTTGCCGCTCGCAAGGGGCACCAATGGATCGATGTCGGCTCGGTTGGAACCGGGTTCAACGCGAAGGACGCCGAATATCTGCGCAGCACGCTCGACAAACTCCGAATTGCGCGACCGGCGGTCCCGCTCAAGGGCAAGAACCTGATCTTTGCTCAGCCGACATTGATCGCAGAGGTAGAGTTCACCGGATGGACGGAGGACGGCAGCTTGCGTCACCCATCCTACAAGGGCCTGCGCGAGGTCCAGGACAATGCGGCAGTCTTCGACATGAACGCGAAGCAGACCGGCTGAAACGCCAGGGACTTTTGCGGGAGCACGCGTAGCCAGACAATTCGCAGGACCGGAGCGAACGCTGGCAAGCCAAGATAAAATCAGGTTCAAAACAGCCGATGGTATCGCATCGGCAGCGGCTCATTCTCGCCGCTGCCTGCCTCGCAAGCTTGCGCATTTGCATCTGCCTCCAAGCGACCATACGCTCGTGACCGGGCGCCCGAGGTGCTGTCGTAACCGGCTGTATCTCAGTATGGCCGAGGATCCCTGTCCCGCGACATCTGAGAGACAGCAATAACTTGGTCTTCCGGTGCCAGCAGATCGTGTTTTTCGGCGAAGGCAACATACAGACCGCGTGCCGTCTCCGGCTCGATCTCGCCGCGGAGCGCGGCACCGCACGCCTTGAGCGCGATGGAATGCGCGCTATCCCGTAACGACGCCGGCCACTCGGTGAGATGCCGATAGGCGTCCATCACGCTGCGGACCTCAACTGGAAACCCAAGACCAACAAGAACGGAGACAGGCTGTCTGAACATATCGGGCTTCATCATATTCTCCTTCCCAACCCCAAGTGTTGACCGGCGGAGCCGCGACGGGGCCTCCCGCCATGTGAGAGGGCCGATGAGCCTGGCCCGCCGGATTGCCGATCCCCTTTGTCCAACGCCTTGAGGGCCTCAAGGATCTCATCATAGGAAACGGCTCTTTCTGTCCCGGGATAGAGTCGCAATGCAGGTACCGATTCGATCGCAAAGCAATCGGATGCCCAGGAGGCGAGAATGGCCCGCTTTTCCTCAACGCTGATGTTGGTGGCGGCCAGCACGTCGCGGGGATGACTGAAGTGTTTTGCCGGATGCAGCAGGTGCGCCGCGCTGATCGCCGCGGCGGCTTGCTGCTGGGAGAAGTTGCTTGTGTTTTCCTTTCTCATGGCTTGGCTCCATTGTGTCGACTGATGGAACTTGGTTCATAAGAGAGTATGTGGGGTGGCCCGCCCGAAGGCGGGGCGGGCCGAGCAATCGTTTAGAAGTCCATGCCGGCGCCGGCCGGCATTGCCGGAGCGGCTTCCTTCTTCGGCTTCTCGGCGATCATCGCTTCCGTCGTCACCAGCAGGCCGGCAACGGAGGCGGCATCCTGCAGCGCGGTGCG
>NZ_LOKV01000013.1:0-77588 GCF_002211395.1 Rhizobium sp. R339 | reverse complement strand
ATCGGGAAAGTTCCGCCGGATCGGCCTTCATCTTGTGTTCCGCAAGCAGCCGCAACGCCAGTTCCGGCATGGTGATGTCGGGCTGCGTTTCAACGGCATCGATGAGGAACCTCTCAAACCGGGCAAGTCTCCCGCCGCGAGGACGCCCCTGGCGACCGGGAGAAAGAGAGCCATGCTCGGCAACCCGTTGCAGCAGCTTGACCGCAAAGCTGTCACTGACGCCAAAGCGGCGAGCCGCCGCGCGGCGGAAATGCCCTGCCTCAACGTAGGCAACAACGCGGGAGCGAAGGTCTGAAGAATAGGACTTGGCCATGGATGCACCTCCTGGCCAAGTGAATCAAATCAGTCGCAAAGCGGAACCCAACGATTCAGATTTTCAATCCGATGCTCTAGGCAGCCCGCACGGCCGCCATCGGCTTCACGTTCTGGTTCATCCGGAACAGATTGTTCGGATCGTAGCGCAGCTTGATTTCGGCAAGACGGGCGTAATTGGCGCCGTAAGCCATCTCCACCCGATCCGTCTCGTCCTCAGGCATAAAGTTGATGTAGGCGGTGCCGACCGCATGCGGCTTGGTTGCCTCGAAGAGTTCGCGCGCCCAGCCGATGCAGCTTGCATCCATTCCGATTTCCCGCCAGCGCGCATGCACGTTCATGACGAAATGCGAGCTGCGTTGCGGAAATGCGGTGGCCTCGTTCGGAACGCGGCCGGCCGCACCGCCGACATGGCCGACGAATATCTCACATTCCGGCCCCGGCAGCTTGCGCACCGCATTGAGGAGGACGTCGATCGCCGCATCGGAGAGTGAGGCGAAATCCTGGCTCTTCCAGTAATTGCGCGCGCCCGGCGTCAGAAGCGGATCGAAGGCCTGCTGCCAGCCGACGAACGGCACCGGGCCGACGACGTCGGCGATCGGCTTTCCGATGCCGCGCAATCTGGCTGTCGTCTTTTCGCCCGCGGCGATATCTCCGCAATAGCACATGGCGAGCACGACGATCTCCTTGCCGTGCCATTCGGCCGGCAGGAAGGGCAGCGGCGGCGCCTGGCGCATCACCACCCAGCAGGTCAGCTCGTCGGGTGCGGCTTCCAGCGCTTGCCGATATTCCCGGAGCACCTTTTCCGCATCGGCGAAGGGATGCACCACAAGCCCGGCCAAAACCTCGGAATGGAGCGGATTAAGCTGGAATTCGAAGGAGGTCACGACTCCGAAATTGCCGCCGCCGCCGCGCAGCGCCCAGAAGAGGTCCGGTCTTTCCGTCTCACTCGCCTTGACCAGCTCGCCATCGGCCGTCACCACATCCACCGAAATCAGATTGTCGAGGGTCAGCCCGAATTTCCGCGTCAGCCAGCCGAAACCGCCGCCGAGCGTCAGTCCGGCAATGCCGGTCGTGGAATTGATCCCGGTCGGCAGCACCAGCCCGAAGGCCAGCGTTTCCTTGTCGACGTCGCCAAGCGTCGCACCCGGCTCGACCCTGGCGCGGCGCGTCTCGGTATCCACCCGCACGGATTTCATCGGCGACAGATCGATGACGATACCGCCCTCGCACATGGCATTGCCGGCAATGCCGTGCCCGCCGCCGCGCACCGAAACGAGCAGGCTGTTGTCGCGCGCAAAGCGCACGGCGCGCACGACATCGGCCGCCCCTGCGCAGCGCGCGATGAGGCCCGGACGGCGATCGATCATCGCATTCCAGATCGACCGCGCCTCATCATAATTCATGTCTTTACCGGTCAGGAGACTGCCGCGAAATCCGGCGGCAAATGCATCGATGGCCACATCATTGACCATCGTCTGACCCCTTTGCAGGGTCGTCAGGTTCAAATTGTCCATGATTTCCTCCATGCGACCGGCGCCCCGCACCGTCGCGGCGGCATCTTGCGCTCGCTGCAGCCCTCAAACAAGTTTTCCAAAAGGATTAGTACCGCGGACGGCTGCCATCCGCCCCGCCGAAAACTTCGCCCATCCGCCATTTCCATACTGTCGCCCGTATCCGATTGATGTATGGAGGGAACTCCAGAAAAAGACGTGCACGGAGGCGGCAATGGATCATCAGGATAAATCCAAGACGGAAAAGAACCTGCCGGGCGGCGATCTCGACGAGCAGGCGCTCTTCTTCCATCGCTATCCCCGCCCCGGCAAGCTCGAGATCCAGGCGACCAAGCCGCTCGGCAACCAGCGCGACCTGGCGCTCGCCTATTCCCCGGGCGTCGCCGCCCCCTGCCTTGCCATCCGCGACAATCCTGAAACGGCGGCCGACTACACGTCCCGCGCCAATCTCGTCGCCGTCATTTCCAACGGCACCGCCGTGCTCGGCCTCGGCAATATCGGCCCGCTGGCTTCGAAGCCGGTCATGGAGGGCAAGGCCGTGCTCTTCAAGAAATTCGCCGGCATCGACGTCTTCGACATTGAGATCGACGCCGCAAGCGTCGAGCAGATGGTCTCGACCGTCTCCTCGCTGGAGCCGACCTTCGGCGGCATCAACCTCGAGGACATCAAGGCGCCGGAATGCTTCGAAGTCGAGCGGCGCCTGCGCGAGAAGATGAAGATCCCGGTCTTCCACGACGACCAGCACGGCACGGCGATCATCGTCGCCGCGGCGATCCTGAACGGGCTGGAGCTCGCAGGCAAGTCGATCGAGAACGTCAAGATCGTCGCCTCCGGCGCGGGTGCCGCCGCCCTTGCCTGCCTCAACCTGCTGGTGACCCTCGGGGCAAAACGCGAAAACATCTGGGTCCACGATATCGAAGGCCTCGTCTATGAGGGCCGCACTGAGTTGATGGACGAATGGAAGTCCGTCTACGCCCAGAAGAGCGATACGCGCACGCTGGCTGAAAACATCGGCGGCGCCGATGTCTTCCTCGGCCTCTCGGCCGCCGGTGTCCTGAAGCCGGAGCTGCTGGCGCAGATGGCCGACAAGCCGCTGATCATGGCGCTTGCCAATCCGACGCCTGAGATCATGCCGGATCTCGCCCGCGCCGCCCGCCCGGATGCGATGATCTGCACCGGCCGCTCGGATTTCGCCAACCAGGTCAACAACGTCCTCTGCTTCCCCTATATCTTCCGCGGCGCGCTTGATTGCGGCGCCGAGACGATCAACGAGGAAATGAAGATGGCGGCCGTGCGCGCCATCGCGGCACTCGCCCGCGAAGAGCCGTCCGATGTCGCCGCCCGCGCCTATTCCGGCGAGACCCCGGTCTTCGGCCCGGACTATCTCATCCCCTCGCCCTTCGATCCGCGCCTCATCCTGCGCATCGCGCCGGCCGTCGCCAAAGCCGCAGAACAGAGCGGCGTCGCCCGCCGCCCGATCCAGGATTTCGACGCCTATTTCGACCAGCTGAACCGTTTCGTCTTCCGCTCCGGCTTCGTCATGAAGCCGATCTTCACCGCGGCCAAGGCCGCCGAGCGCAAGCGCGTCATCTTCTCCGAAGGCGAAGACGAGCGCGTGCTGCGCGCCGCCCAGGTGCTGCTTGAGGAAGGCCTGGCCAAACCGATCCTGATCGGCCGTCCGCAGGTCATCGAAACGCGTCTCAAGCGCTACGGCCTGCGCATCCGGCCGCTGCAGGATTTCGAAGTCATCAATCCGGAAGACGATCCGCGCTTCCGCGAATATGTCGATCTCTACTTCTCGCTCGTCGGCCGGCGCGGCGTCATTCCGGAAGCTGCCCGCACCATCGTGCGCACCAACACAACAGTCATCGGCGCGCTGGCGCTGAGGCGCGGCGAGGCCGATGCGCTGATCTGCGGCCTCGAAGGCCGCTATGAGAAGCATCTGCGCGATGTCCGCCAGATCATCGGCAAGCGTCCGAACGTGCGAGATTTCTCCGCGCTCAGCCTGATGATCTCGCAGCGCGGCGCCACCTTCTTCACCGACACCTACGTTACCTTCAATCCAAGCGCCGAGGAGATCGCCGAGGCAACGGTGATGGCCGCCGAGGAAATCCGCCGCTTCGGCATCACCCCGCGCGCCGCCCTCGTCTCGCATTCCAACTTCGGCTCGCGCGAATCCGAAAGTGCGACGAAGATGCGCAACGCGCTGCAGCTCGTGCGCGACGCTGCCCCAGATCTCGAAGTCGATGGCGAAATGCACGGCGAAAGCGCCATCACCGAAGCCCTGCGCAAGCGCGTCATGCCGCACACCACGCTGCACGACGAGGCGAACCTGCTGGTCTTCCCGAACCTAGATGCAGCCAACATCACGCTCGGCGTGGTCAAGTCGATGACGGACGGCCTGCATGTCGGCCCGATCCTGCTCGGCGCCGCCATGCCGGCCCACATCCTGGCGCCCTCGGTCACCTCCCGCGGCGTCGTCAACATGGCCGCTCTTGCCGTCGTCGAGGCATCGCAGCCGGCGTGAGCCGGCTGCCGAGCGATCTCGGCGGACTGACCTTACAGATGCTGAGGGATCTTTGCCTTCAGCAGCCGGATGAGCCCAGGGTCCATAAAATCGTAATCATCGGGAATATGAAGGCATATCAGACGCTTGCCTTTGAGAGCTGACCTGTACCTGTTCTGGACTTTCGTACGGTGAGTTCTCTCCATCACGAAAATGATATCGGCCCACTCGACCAGCTCGCTCGACAGGGGATTTTCGGCATCATTGTTCGTGCCGGCAGAGGAAACCTCAATATCGGGCCAGTCTGCGAAAACCTGTTCTGCCGTCGGGCTGCGAAGTTTGTTCTGGCTGCATACGAAAAGGACGTTTTTCACGTTTCGATCTCATCTGAGGAGGAGCAAGGCTCGCGATAGCACAACTCTTCGCAGAGAGCGAAACCAGAAGGCCGATCACCACCGCCGCTGGATAAAATCGCGAAAATGCGCTAAGAATTTCTCTGAGCTTCTTAAGAGAAACACGCTAAGAGAACACGCGCGGCGAAGTGACGTCGCATCGACCCATCGACCGTTTGCTCATTCCGGGACGACGCCGTGAAACGCCGAAACCTGTCTCTCGTACTTTTTCTTGCGTTGGCATCGCCTGCCGCCGCGCAGTCAAGCGCCATCTGCAACGACCTGCGCGGCCGCCTCGCCGACCTGCCGCGATCGATCGGCAACAATAACGGGCCGGAAGCACGCCAATATGCCGGCGCGATTGCCGAGCAGAACCTCGAGCTCCGCAAGGTCCGCAACGATTTGCGCAGCTATGATTGCACCTCGCGCAGCATGGTCGTGATCGGCGGTGAGAATGCCGATTATTGCGCCGAGCTCTCGCAGGCCGAAGCCCGGATGATCGACAATATCCGCTATCTCCAGGACCGCCGCGACGAGTTGCGCAGTCAGGGCGGTGACGCCGCGCGCCGCGAACTGATGGCCGCTCTGGAACGCAACGGCTGCAACAGCGAGAATTTCTACGCGCCGTCCGAACGCAGCGCCAACGATCCCGCCCCGAGCATCGAGGAACAGGCGATGCGCGGCGACACCTTCATTCCGCTCGGCGGCGGCGGGTATGATCCGCATTACGGCCTGCCGCAGGCCGAGATGCTCTCACCGGTCAGCACCATCTGCGTGCGCAGCTGCGACGGCGGTTTCTTTCCGATCAGTTCGAACGCCACTTCGGTCGATTTCGGCCGCGATGCCCAGACCTGCGCCAAGATGTGCCCCGGCATCGAGACCCAGCTCTTCTATCGCGACGTCAGGAGCACGGAAGCCTCGAACATGATCTCGGTGGCGACAGGCACGCCCTACAGCGCCATGAAGAACGCCTTCGCCTACAAGAACCGGGCGCCCGGCGAGAAAAACGCTTGCGCCTGCAATCTCACCGCCTATTACAATGAGATGCGCGGCAAGCAGGCCGTGAACGAACCGCCGCAGCAGGGCTCGATCACGACTATCCGCACCAATCCGCCGGAGAAGACCGCGACAGCACCCGTGCCGCAGCCATCCGTTCCGGAACGTCCCTACGATCCCACGCAGAACAAGGTTCGCCAGGTCGGCCCGCAATTCCTCGCCGGCGACCAAGGCACGATCGATCTCGCCAATCCGGCAACGCCCGGCCCGCAGCCGCAGCAGCAGTGATCGCGGCGGGTCAGCCCTCGCTCCGCCCCCAGCCATCATGGAAGACAAGCTCTTCGAGCGGCAGCCTTTGCCGCCAGCCTTTGACCGCGAGTTCCGGCTCGTCGTAAAGCCGGTCAACGAAACCGGCGCAGAGCCAGGCGACCACTTCGATATGACTCGGTATCCCGAGAATGGCTTTCAGATCGTCTTCGCGAAAGATGCTGACCCAGCCGATGCCGATCCCTTCCGCCCGCGCCGCAAGCCAGAGGTTCTGGATGGCACAAACGGTCGAATAGGAATCCATCCTCGGATTGTGGGTGCGGCCAAGCACCACGCTGCCGCTGCGCGTCGGATCGCAGGTCACGCAGATGCCGAGCGGCGCCTCGACGATGCCTTCGAGCTTCAGCGAGCGGTATGCCTGGCGCCGCTCGCCCTCGAACATCAGCGCCGCCTCCTCGTTGGCCGTCATGAAGGCATCGCGCACCTGCGCCCTCACCTCGGCATTCTTGACCAGAATGAAGTTCCACGGCTGCATGAAACCGACGGAGGGCGCGTGATGGGCGGCCGTCAACAGCCGCTCCACGACATCCTCCGGCAAGGGATCGGGCAGGAACTGGCTGCGCACGTCACGCCGCGTCATGATCGCATGATAGACGGCCTCACGTTCGGCCATCGAAAAACCGGATGCCACTGACAGGGCATCCTCGTCAAAGGGTCGCATCGTCAAATCCCCAACAACGCAACCGCCCGCCGTCCGCGCGGGTTGGGTCTATCTCGTCAGGCCGGTCTTCTGACTTGGCGTCATCCGTCTGCCGCAGCCTTCCCGGCAAGAGCCAGTGGCATGATGAAGCGGCAGGCGTCGGCCTTACAGCGTTGGGCACGTTCCGGGCTTGCACCGGATTCCCGATTCTCCCGCCTCGACGGCAGGCACCTGACGGCGCATCTATTTCAGGAAACCGACGCTGCGGCAAGCCGGGCCCGAAGAGACGTCAATCGACAAGCCTCGTCGAATTTTCGAGCGTGCCGACCGTGATACAGCCGCAGGCATGGACCGCTATTTCACTTTATCTTTTCTTTACAAAAAAAATACACACTGCGATTGCGCGTTTTGGGCTGCAAGGAGGACATGGGCATGAGTGCTCATGCTGCGGCCGCCAGCGTGGATGCCGTATTGATACGCCGGTCGGGAATCACATCCGACTGCGCCGCATTTCGAGGCCCCGCGGCATGTTCCAATTTCTGAAAACGATGCCACTGACGGCAAAGCTGGCCGCCATCATCGTCGCCGTCAATCTCTGCGGCATCTCCGCCCTCGCCACCTATAGCTGGATGTACGAAACGCGGGCATTGGTCGATGGCGCCAAGGCGAACTGGGCCAAGGATGCTGAACAGTTCGCGTCTCTCGCCGCAGGCGGCGTCAAATGGGGCAAGGCGAACGCCGTTCGCGACGCTTATTCGCTCTACCGTGACGACCCTTCGCTCGACCTCGTTCAGTTCGCGGCGTTCAACGCGGATCTTGCCGCCGTCGATAGCTGGATGCGCGACGGAAGCACCGGCTTGCCTGCCGTCGACGACTTGAAGAAAAGCCTCGGCGCCAAGCCTGATAAAACGGTGATCGACGACACCGGCGTGTCGTCCGGCGTGGTGACGATCATCGCGCCGCTGCCGCTGGACAAATCCGGCAAGAGCACCGGCTATGTCGTTACCAACTGGTCCGTCGAGAAGATCGCCTCCGAAGTCCAGCAGAAGGTCCTCGTTTCGCTGATCACCCAATCGGTGATCACCGCGCTCGCCGTCGCGGCGTTCCTTCTCGCCATGCGCAGCCTCGTCGGTCGCCCGCTTCGGATCCTCAGCGCAAGAATCAGCGCTCTGCAGAAAGGCGACCTCGCCTCTCCCGTCACCTACAGGGAAAATGGCGATGAAATCGGCTTCCTGGCGCGGGCATTGGAAGTTTTCCGTGAGGAGGCGATTGCCAAGGTCGAAAGAGAACGGGCGGTTGCCGAGCAGAGCGCCTCGCTCGATGCCGAAAGGGCGCGCAACGCATCCTTGACGGAAGAAGCGAGCAATACCCAACGAATGGTCATGAGCACGCTCGCCAACGCATTGGAAAGGCTTGCCGCAGGCGACTTTTCGATCAAGCTCGCCGATCTCGGCCCCGAATTCGATAAGTTGCGGCAGGATTTCAACCGCATGGTCGAAGCGGTCGCCGCCGCTCTGACGGAGATCAAGACGGCGTCGGTCGCCGTCGAAGGCGGCTCCAGCGAGCTTGCCTCCTCTGCCGATCAGCTCGCCAGGCGCACGGAACAGCAGGCCGCGGCACTGGAAGAGACTGCAGCCGCCCTCGACGAGGTCACCTCGACGGTCAGGACATCGTCACAGCGAGCTGAAAATGCCGGCCAGCTGGTCGAGGAGACCAAACGCAGCGCCCATGTCTCGGCGACGGTGGTGCGGGATGCGATCGGCGCCATGGACCGCATCCAGACGTCCTCAAGCCAGATCGGCCGCATCATCGGCGTCATCGATGAAATCGCCTTCCAGACGAACCTGCTGGCGCTGAACGCCGGCGTCGAGGCCGCCCGTGCCGGCGAGGCCGGCAAGGGCTTTGCGGTCGTCGCCCAGGAGGTACGTGAGCTCGCCCAGCGTTCCGCCAATGCAGCGAAGGAAATCAAGAACCTGATCAGCGTATCGGGCCAGGAGGTCGCCGCCGGCGTCGGTCTCGTCAACCAGACGGGCGATGCCCTATTGAAGATCGAGGAGCAGATCAACCGCATCAGCGACAGCATCGCCTCCCTCGTCCAGTCCTATCGCGAGCAGGCCACAGGCCTGCAGGAAATCAACGGCGCGATTAACCAGATGGATCAGGCGACCCAGCAGAATGCGGCAATGGTCGAAGAAACGAACGCAGCCTGCCAGGAACTGCTGACGCAGGGCCGCCTGCTGCAGGATTCGGCCGGCAGGTTCACCGTCGGCGGCTCTGTCGCCAGCCAGCCCAAACCCGCTCAACCCGTTCGCCAGTCTCGCACCGAGCAGCGGGTCGTTACGCAGCGGCACGCAGGAAATGCCGCCGTTGCTGCCGCTCCCGGCGCCTGGGAAGAGTTCTGACGCCATATGCCTTCGATAACTTATTCCTCAACAACCGATCATCAGGAAGGGAACACAATGAAAAGAGTTGTAACCGCATTGCTTCTGGCCTGCAGCGCATCTGCCGTGCCCATGGGTTTCTCCATGGCGCAGGATGCCGCTCAGCTCGCCCCGATCGCCGACTATGTAAAGAGCGACGTCACGCCCTGGCTCAGTGATCCCGCCATCGTCGACGCCCTCAAGGCGCAGGACGCTGCCAACGCCAACCTGAGCGCAACCGATATCGACGCCCTCGACAAGAAGTGGCGCGCCGAGGTCGATGGCTCCGATCATTCGATGATCGACGGCGTGCTGGGCAATGCGCTGTCCAAATTCCTCCAGGACAAGAAGGCTGCTTCCGGCGGCAAGATCACCGAGATCTTCGTCATGGACGCAAAGGGCCTGAATGTCGGCCAGAGCGACGTCACATCCGATTACTGGCAGGGCGACGAAGCCAAGTTCCAGAAATCCTTCGGCGCGGGCAAGGATGCCGTCTTCATCGACGAAATCGAAAAGGACGAATCGACCCAGACACTGCAGTCGCAGGCAAGCGTGACGATCTCCGACCACAATGGCACACCGATCGGCGCCATCACGATCGGCGTGAACGTCGACGCCCTCTGATTTGCCAAAGCTGCATGTCGTTCCTAAGAAAGGCATGCAGAAACAAAGATTTGAAAGAACGTCGCATCGGCATACCGATTGCGGCGTTCTTTATAAGAGCATCCGGAGGCTCGATTTTCCGGCTGTAGATTCTGCGTGACAAGGCGAGGCCGCCACGCTAAACACGCCTCATGTCGATCACATCCGTCTACGCATCGCGATTTTATTCGTACCGCTGCTCCCAGCGGATGCGGGTCTATGCGTAACTGAAGTCAACGCGACGACAACCCGAACAGCCGCTAGTCTACCTGGCGGCTTTTTTGTTTCGCTCGGTATGACCAAACAGGAGCCATACCGTGTCCGATACCATCGATGATCTGCGTATCCTCGAAATCACCCCGCTGACCAAACCCGCCGATATCATCGCGGAAATCCCCCGAACCGCTGCCGTCAGCGAGACGGTGACCAGCAACCGCAATGCGATCCATAAGATTCTCGAAGGAGAGGACGACCGCCTGGTCGTCGTGATCGGCCCCTGCTCCATCCACGATCCTGCCGCGGCACGCGAATATGCCGAGCGGCTGGCGGAACAGCGGCAGCGCTTCTCCGGCGATCTCGAAATCGTCATGCGCGTCTATTTCGAAAAGCCCCGCACCACGGTCGGCTGGAAGGGCCTGATGAACGATCCGCATCTCGATGGCAGCTACCGCATCGAGGAAGGGCTTCGGATTGCCCGGCGCCTGCTGCTCGACATCAATGCCATGGGCCTGCCAGCCGGCGTCGAATTCCTCGAGACGATCACGCCGCAATACATTACCGATCTCGTGAGCTGGGGCGCTATCGGGGCACGCACGACCGAAAGCCAGATCCATCGCCAGCTCGCCTCCGGCCTCTCCTGCCCGATCGGCTTCAAGAACGGCACGGATGGCGGCGCCCGCGTGGCGCTCGATGCGATCCTCGCCGCGTCGCAGCCACATCACTTCCCCGCCGTCACCAAGGATGGCCAGGCGGCGATCGCCTCAACCAAAGGCAACGAGGATTGCCACATCATCCTTCGCGGCGGCAAGCGCCCGAACTATGAGGCAGCCGACGTCCATGCGGTCGTCAGCGAAGCCGTCAAGCTCGGCGTGGATCCGCGCATCCTCATCGATGCCAGCCATGCCAATAGCAGCAAGGACCCGATGAACCAGCCGCGCGTCGTCAAGGACGTCGCCGGACAGATCGCCGTCGGCAACCACCACATCAAGGGCATGATGATCGAAAGCAACCTCGTCGCCGGCCGCCAGGATCTCGTTCCCGGCAAACCGCTCGTCTACGGCCAGTCCATCACCGACGGCTGCATCGACTGGGATATGTCGGTCGCCGTGCTGGAAGACTTGGCAAAATCCGCCCGCGAGCGGCGCAAGGCAGCCGTCGCAGCCTGATGGTCAGCATTAAGCGCAACAGGCAGACACCCGGCGCCCATTATAGGGCGGCGGGTGCCAACCCGGTTATCTCACGAGTACGCCGAATAGGAGCCGATTTAATAGAGCAGCCATGCATCCTTTGAATCGGGCTCGTGTTCAGTCGCGACCCTGTAATAGGTACGCATATCGTCACGCTCTTTTTCGTAAGTCCACTTCAAGCCCCATCTGCATTCGTCCGTCATGCACTCACGGCTCTTCGATTCGAACATATCGAGTTGAAATGGCTCGCCATTGATTTCGCCGGTGATCGAGCCGGTTTTCCCCTTATCCTTCGATATGAGTTCAAACGCCCCTGCTCGACCATCCAGACAGTAGATCTTCCCGCGATAGGTTCGCTCGCCGGTCTCCAGCTTCCAGAAATTTGTCTTCACTTGCGATACCCTGTAGCGACCCTTGCATTGCTGCCTTTCGGCCGAGCCGATCTCAATCGTTCCCCCCATCTGCTCACTCTCGTTACTTGCGATCACCTTTCCGAGCACCGGAGTACCCGTTGCGAGGTAGCTTCCCTCGACACCACGGACAAAAAGATATGAACATCCTGCGAGCGTGAAACCCGTTGCCACAACGAAGCCTGCGATCGTGAAACCACGCAGCGTCCACGCGCATCTCAAGATAGCCAGCAAGTCTATACCTCCAGGTTTGCGGATGCAAAATGAGCGGGTTGGAGCAGTGGGCGACCGGCCGTTATCAGCCAGGATAACACTGATATTCAGATCGCAATATTTCCCCACAATCGTGAAGATGATAAATGCCATAGCTCATCTTGAAATAGAATACTCCGCCCGCTTCGGCGAGTTACACCGGGTGGACTGTTCTGGCTAGTGGCCGCCGCGGGCGTTAAAAGACAGCCGGTTTCTGAAACGGTTCCCAGCAAAGTGTTCGAGTAGGAGCGGTCTCTCGATATCATCAGATACCCACCACCCCATCACAAAAGGCAGTGCGCCCGTCTCAAGAACTCACCGGAAAATACCTGACATAAGCAAACTCGTCACCGTCCGGTGACCAGCAGGGCACGTTGATCGTGCCCTGCCCGCCGAATAGCTCGAACAGCGTCTTCAGATTGCCGCCATCCATATCCATCAGCCGCAGCCGCACGTCGAGATCTCGTGGATGGTCGAAAACGCTGGGATCGTAGGACAGGATCAGCACCTTGTCGTTCTTGGGCGATGGATGAGCAAACCAGTTGCCCTGATTGTCCGAGGTCACCTGTTCGAGCCCGCTGCCGTCTGGATGGATGCGCCAGATCTGCATCAGCCCGGTGCGGCTAGAATTGAAATAGATCCATTGCCCGTCGGCGGAATAATCCGGCCCGTCGTTGCGGCCCTCGCCATGCGTCAGCCGCGTCTCGGCGCCGCCGTCGACGGAGATCGTGTAGATGTCGAAGAGGTCGTCGCGGATGCCGCAATAGGCGAGCTGGCGCCCATCCGGCGACCAGCCATGCCAGTAGGACGGCTGGTTCTCAGTGACGAGCCGCGGCGTGCCGCCCTCGATCGGCAGGATATAGATCGACGACTTGCCAAATTCAGTCTTGTCGGAAATGACGATCTCAGTACCATCGGGCGAGATGCCGTGGTCATTATTGCAGTTGACGGCAAAGCCGGTATCGACCTGAACAACCTCGCCGCCATCGAGCGGAATCCGGAAGAGCAGCCCATCACCGTTCAGCAGGAGATAGGAGCCGTCGGGAGCGAAATTCGGCGCCTCCACCAGCTGATCCGTCTGCCAGACCTCACGCGCCCTGCCCGTCCTAACATTGTAGATCTCGACCGAGCTGCGCATGTCTCTTCTCCCTGATATCGATTGCGTCAGCGATCTCGATTGCGTCAGCGATCCCGGAACCGGTTGGTGATGGGATAACGCCGGTCGCGCCCGAAATTCTTCTTGGTGATCTTCACGCCCGGCGCCGACTGCCGGCGCTTGTATTCGGCGAGATAGAGAAGATGTTCGACGCGGTGAACGGTCGCCACGTCATGGCCGCGCGCGACGATTTCTTCAACCGCCATCTCCTTCTCCACCAGGCATTCGAGAATATCGTCGAGGACGGGGTAAGGCGGCAGCGAATCCTGGTCCTTCTGGTCGGGACGCAGCTCGGCGGATGGGGCCTTGTCGATGATATTCTGCGGGATCACCTCGCCTGACGGCCCAAGCGCGCTCGGCGGCACGTTTTCGTTGCGCCAGCGGGCCAGCGCATAGACCTGCATCTTGTAGAGGTCCTTGATCGGGTTGAAGCCGCCGTTCATGTCGCCATAAAGCGTGGCGTAGCCGACCGA
Organism: Rhizobium sp. R339; assembly: GCF_002211395.1. Classification (NCBI taxonomy): domain Bacteria; kingdom Pseudomonadati; phylum Pseudomonadota; class Alphaproteobacteria; order Hyphomicrobiales; family Rhizobiaceae; genus Rhizobium; species Rhizobium sp. R339. The sequence continues at coordinate 64,142 of NZ_LOKV01000013.1, read as the reverse complement.
CATTTCCGACTTGTTGCCCGTCGTCACCACCATCGCGCCGAACTTGTTGGAGATCGCCATCAGGATGACGCCACGCGCGCGGCTCTGCAGGTTCTCTTCGGTGATGCCGCTATCCGTCCCCTCGAAGAGATCGGCAAGCGCGCTGCTGAAACCCGTCACCGGCTCCTCAATCGGCACGATGTCATAGCGGCAGCCGAGCGCCTTGGCGCAATCGGCCGCATCCTTCAGCGAATCCTCCGAAGTATAGCGGTAGGGCAGCATCACGGTGCGCACCCGCTCCTCGCCCAACGCGTCGACGGCGATCGCCGCGCAGATCGCCGAGTCGATGCCGCCGGAAAGGCCGAGCACCACAGTCTTGAAGCCGTTCTTGTTGACGTAATCGCGGAAGCCCAGCAGGCAGGCGCGGTAATCGGCCTCCTCACCCTCGGGAATATGCGCTGTCGGCCCTTCGGCGCAATGCCAGCCGGCTTCGCCGCGCTTCCATGTCGTCACCGCCAGCGCGGTTTCGAACTGGCTCATCTGGAAGGCGAGCGACTTGTCGGCGTTGAAGGCGAAGCTCGCGCCATCGAAGACAAGCTCGTCCTGGCCGCCGAGCTGGGCGGCATAGACCAGCGGCAGGCCGGTCTCGATCACCTGCTTCAGCACCACCTGATGGCGGATATCCACCTTGCCGCGATAATAGGGCGAGCCGTTCGGCGACAGCAGGATTTCCGCGCCGCTTTCTGCCAGCGTCTCGCAGACGCCGAGTTCGCCCCAGATATCCTCGCAGATCGGGATGCCGAGCCTCACGCCGCGGAAATTCACCGGCCCCGGCATGGCGCCCTGAACGAACACGCGCTTCTCGTCGAACTCGCCGTAATTCGGCAGGTCCACCTTGTCGCGCACGGCGATCACCTTGCCGCCGTCGAGCACGGCAACGGAATTGTAGCGCCCGGTTTCATCCTGCCGGGGAAAGCCGATGAGAACGCCCGGCCCACCATCGGCGGTATCGGCCGCCAGGCTTTCCACCGCCTTCCAGCAGGCGCGGATGAAAGCAGGCTTCAGCACCAGATCCTCCGGCGGATAGCCGGAGATGAAAAGCTCGGTCAGGACAAGCAGATCGGCGCCTTCCCGCGCCGCATCGGCGCGCGCCTCGCGGGCTTTGGCAAGATTGCCGGCGACATCGCCGACCGTGGGATTGAGCTGGCCGACCGCAATGCGGAAGATACCGGAGAGAGCGTTTTCCTGTGTCATGTCATTTATTTAGCCTGCAGCTTCCGCAACGGCAACCTGTTCGCAATGAAAGCAGCGCCTGGCAGTGACGAAATTTTTGTGACCGGATTACTTGAGCTCGCTGGGCAAGAGAGATGAGCGATTTCGCGCAAGGAGGTCGATCCCAGGGTCTTGGATGATGATGGCGAAGGTCGCCTGAGCCACTCGCGGAATTGTACCGTTGCACTGGCTAATTCTTTGGCTTTGCCCCCTTGCCGGTCTGATCCTTCTCTGGTGAAGGTTCATCTTCGGGTTTGTCCAGGTCTTTGAAAAATATCGCCGTCTCCTTGTCGAGAACGTCGTTGATCAACTGTTGATAGTGGACGATATTTTCCTTCCAGTCGTCGGAACCGACAGGCTTTCCTATCTGTCTCAATCTGTATTGGTCGCGCAATCGCCTGATTTTGGTCGCCGCCGAATAGTTGGCGATCCATCGACGATCAAATCGTCCTATACGGCGTATTCCTTCAAGGATTGCCGCAAGCGCGGCCATGCCGGTTGCAACCGTAGTCAGCAACGCAGACGAACCGAAAAAGCTATCTGTTTTGCCGGCCTCAGCGATGACGACGGGCGTAAGCACGCCGAATATCATAACCGCGATGGACAAATTGGTTTGAGCAACTCTGCACAGCTTTATTTCACCGTTATAGTAACGCAGGTCATTCTCGATCCGAGAAAACATCTTATGCTCTTGCTTAAGCCATCTCTGCTCACTGGATAAAGCGGCGTTTTCCGTCCCCATCACATCCATTGTCGTGTCTCCCCAGCCACCCGGCACTCAACCTAGCATAGAATAACACGACTGAAAATAGATCTGACATTCACAAGGCGCTCGAAGGTTTAGTTCTTCAGCTGGTCATCGTCGCGATCTCCGTGTTACCGGGGCACCGATACGCCGCATTGCAATTTACCGCCGGAGCGGAATACTGCGCCGAAAGCGACAGCACCGGAAACAAGGCCATGTATAATCTTTCGAACTTCGTGCACCATCATTTCGACAAGCCGGCCGATGAACTCGGCGCCATCGAAAAGCGGGTGCTGGCAAAAGCGCACGAGCGCAAGATCATCTCGACCGACGTCAACGCCGCTTTTTCTGCCGAGGCCTCGTTCGGCGCGCGCGTTGCCGATGGCATCGCCCGCATCGGCGGTTCGTGGTCCTTCATCCTCGCTTTCCTGGCTTTCCTAGTCGTCTGGACCCTGATCAACACCCTTATCCTCGCAAGCGGCGCCTTCGACCCCTACCCCTTTGTCTTCCTCAATCTGATCCTGTCGATGCTCGCAGCCATCCAGGCGCCGATCATCATGATGTCGCAGAACCGCCAGGCCGAGCGCGACCGCTTCGAGGCCGCAAAGGATTATGAAGTGAACCTGAAGGCCGAGCTCGAAGTGCTGTCACTACACCAGAAGATCGACATGAGCGTTCTGACCGAGCTGACGGCGCTGCGCGAGGATGTCGCTCGCCTCACCGCCGCACTCTCTGCGAAAAGCTAGACCGGATATCTGTCATACTGTGGCAGCCCGTCTGATATCTCGTAGAAATCGCCCTTGTCGGCGCAGTAGATGTGGTGACTGAAGGCAAGGCCGGTCGGCTCGTCGAAACTTCCGGCCATGACCGAAACCTCCACCGCTTCGTCGCCCTGCCAGAACAGCGCCGAGCCGCAATTCGAACAGAAGCCGCGCTGCGCCTCGCCGCTGGACCGATACCAGCGTACCGTCTCCGCGCCTTCGACCGAAAGAGCGGTGCGCGGCACGTTGACCGCCGCATAATAAAACCCCGTCTGCCGGCGGCATTGCGAGCAGTGGCAGCCGACGACGGGGCCGGGCTTTCCCGCAATCGAATATCGCACGGCGCCGCAAAGGCAGCCGCCTGTATGCCGTTCGGTCATGACCACTCCTCCATTTTTTTCAGAAGTTGCCGTCGTTCGGACCATGCGTCAAATCCATTCCGTTCAACGAAAGATCATAAATCTTGAAGCTCGCTCACTCCGCGGGACAACCTCCCGCTGTTGCTCATAGACAACACTCGCCTATCTCCTCCCGTCCCCGCGTTGAATTGATGCCGGTTCTCGGTGATACTGCCGGCTCAATTCATTCAAGCTTGGGAGACTGACATGAGAGCGACCCTGTCCAAACAGAAAGGAAACATCGCCCACAAGGACATTCTGCTTCATGCACACTCCGTTCTCCCGCGCGAGGAAAAGCTCGCGACGTCATAACCTCTTCCTGAACTTCTTCCGCGACGATTGGAATGCCGCCGACCGCGAGCGGCGCTGGTCGCGCATGCGCAAGTTCCTCTCTTACTACCGCCCGCATCTGCCTTTGCTGCTGGCGGATCTGCTTTGCGCCATCCTCGTTGCCGGCACGGCGGTGGCCCTGCCGCTCTGTGCCAATATCGTCACCAGCCGTCTTCTGACGCTGCCCGACGCGCCGCAGGTCTTTGCCCAGATCCTGGCGATGGGCGGCGTCATGCTGGCCGTTCTGGCGGTCCAGATCGCTGCGATCTTCTTCGTCGATTATCGCGGCCACGTCATGGGCGCCCACATCGAAGCGACGGTGCGGCAGGAGCTCTTCGAGCATTGCCAGAAACTCTCCTTCAGCTTCTACGACCGCCAGCGCACCGGGCAGCTGATGAGCCGCATCACCAATGACTCTCTCTGGCTCGGCGAACTCTTCCACCACGGCCCCGAGGATCTTTCCATCGCCGTGCTGAAATATGGCGGCGCCATGCTGGTGCTGTTCTTCATCGATCCTCCTTTGGCGACCCTGATCCTGCTGCTCACGCCGGTCGCGGTGGCTTACGCGCTCTATTTCAACCGGCGCATGAACCGCGCCCTCGAAGCCAGCAAGCGGCAGATCGCGGCCGTCAACGAGCGGGTGGAGGATGCTCTGGCAGGCATCCGTGTCGTCCAGTCCTTCGCCAACGAGGCGCTGGAAAGACAGCGCTTTGACGCACAGAACCAGCGTTTCCTGCAAAGCCGCGCCGAAGGCTACCGCAGCGAGGCCTGGTTTTCGGTCGGCACCGAAACCTTTGCCCAGCTGGTCACTATATTGGTGATCATCGTCGGAGGCTTGCGTATCCTGTCGGCGGATCTCACCGTCCCCGACATGCTGACCTTCCTGCTCTGCGTCGCCGTACTGGTCGATCCGGTGCAGCGGCTCGCCAACTTCGTGCGTCTCTGGCAGGAGGGCTATACCGGCTTCATCAGGGCCATGGAAATCCTGGAGATCGCGCCCGATATCACCGATCGGCCGGACGCCCGTCCGATGCCCGCGCCCAAGGGCGAGATCAGCTTTTCCGACGTCGCCTTCGGCTACGAGGCCGATGGCCCCAGCGTCCTGGAGCGGCTGTCGCTGACCATTGCCCCCGGAGAGTTCGTCGCCTTGGTCGGCCCCTCCGGCGTCGGCAAGAGCACGCTCTGCGCCCTCATCCCACGCTTCTATGATGTCGAGGCCGGGGCGATACGCATCGACGGCACCGATGTAAGAGACGTGACGCTCGCCTCGCTTCGGCGCCATGTCGGCGTGGTGCAGCAGGATGTCTACCTCTTCGCCGGCACCGTTGCGGAAAACCTGCGCTACGGCAGGCCGGATGCGACCGATGACGAACTCGAAGCTGCCGCCCGCGCCGCCAACGCGCACGATTTCATCATTGCCCTGCCCAATGGCTATGACACCGATATCGGCCAGCGCGGCGTCAAGCTTTCGGGCGGCCAGCGCCAGCGCATTACCATCGCCCGCGCCTTCCTCAAGGATCCTGAGATCCTGATCTTCGACGAGGCGACCAGCGCGCTCGACAATGAGAGCGAACGGGCGGTGCAGCAGGCGCTGCTCAGTCTCGCGAACGGCCGCACCACCCTGGTCATCGCCCATCGTCTGTCGACCGTCCGTCATGCCGACCGCATCCTGGTGCTGACGGGCGACGGCATCGTCGAACAGGGCACGCATGACGATCTGATGACGCAAGGCGGCGTTTACGCCAGCTTGCACAGTGTCCAGGCGAGCATCTGAAGGCAATAAAAAACCCGGCATCACGCCGGGTTTTTCCGTTATTCGTTTCAGCCTGGTCTCAGCCGTTGACGACCATACGTTTCTCGTCGCGGCCGCCCTTCATGCGCTCGGCAAGCAGGAAGGCGAGTTCGAGCGCCTGGTCGGAATTGAGACGCGGATCGCAATGGGTGTGGTAGCGGTCCTGCAGATCGTCGGCAGTGACGGCGCGGGCGCCGCCGGTGCATTCCGTCACGTCCTTGCCGGTCATTTCGACATGGATGCCGCCGGGATGCGTGCCTTCGGCGCGGTGGATCTGGAAGAAGCTTTCGACTTCCGAGAGGATCCGCTCGAAGGGACGGGTCTTGTAGTTGTTGAGCGTGATCGTGTTGCCGTGCATCGGATCGCAGGACCAGACGACCTTGCGGCCTTCGCGCTCGACCGCGCGGATGAGGCGCGGCAGGTTTTCGGCGACCTTCTCATGGCCGAAGCGGCAGATGAGCGTCAGGCGGCCGGCTTCATTGGCCGGATTCAGGATATCGATCAGCTGCAGCAGATCGTCGGCCTGCAGCGATGGGCCGCATTTCAGGCCGATCGGGTTCTTGATGCCGCGGCAATATTCGATATGCGCATGGTCTGCTTGACGCGTGCGGTCGCCGATCCAGATCATGTGGCCCGATGTGGCGTACCAGTCGCCCGAGGTGGAGTCGACGCGGGTCAGCGCCTCTTCGTAGCCGAGCAGCAGCGCCTCGTGGCTGGTGAAGAAATCGGTCTCGCGCAGGCTCGGCTGGTTCTCCGAGGTGATGCCGATTGCCTTCATGAAATCCATGGTTTCGCTGATGCGGTCGGCAAGCTTGCGATAGCGCTCACCCTGCGGGCTGTCCTTGACGAAGCCCAGCATCCACTGATGCACGTTTTCGAGATTGGCGTAACCGCCCATTGCGAAGGCGCGCAGCAGGTTCAGCGTGGCGGCCGACTGGCGGTAGGCCATGGCCTGGCGTTCCGGGTTCGGAATGCGCGACTCTTCGGTGAACTCGATGCCATTGATGATGTCGCCGCGATAGGCCGGCAGCGTCACGTCGCCCTGCTTCTCGACGTTGGACGAACGCGGCTTGGCGAACTGGCCGGCGATGCGGCCGACCTTGACGACCGGCAGCTGCGCGCCGAAGGTCAGGACGACGGCCATCTGCAGGAAGGCGCGGAAGAAGTCGCGGATATTGTCGGCGCCGTGTTCGGCGAAGCTCTCGGCGCAGTCGCCGCCCTGCAGCAGGAAGCCGTTGCCTTCTGCGACATTGGCAAGATGCTTCTTCAGACGGCGCGCCTCGCCTGCGAAGACGAGCGGCGGATAGCTGGCGAGCTGGGCTTCCGTTGCCGCCAAAGCGGCCGCATCAGGATACTCGGGAACCTGCAGGATCGGTTTCTGCCGCCAGCTGCTCGGGGTCCAATTCTCTGCCATCACACTCACCTCACTCACATCCATCGCCGGGATGCCCTGTCTTAATATTTGGCGGCTTATAGACTTTTAGATCAGCCTTGCAAAGGCCAATCGCCGCAAGCTTATCGCCGCGCCTCTGCAGTCCGCATTCACGGGTTAAACCGGAATATACCATGTCGCTTTCCCCATATTTTAGACTTTGCATGTAGAAGCGGAAAGAGTTTCAACATTGGGGACATGTGATGGCGATCCTTCCGCCCGGTTTCATATCGGACCGCTCGGGCAATTTTGGCATCATGACTGCGCTGCTGATGCTGCCGCTGCTTGGCGCCGCCGGCATGGCTGTGGATTTCGCCCATGCATTGAGCCTGAGGACGCAGCTTTACGCCGCCGCCGATGCCGCCGCCGTCGGTTCGATCGCCGAAAAATCCGGCGCGGTCGCCGCCGCGATGACGATGAGCGGCAACGGCACGATCTCGCTTGGCAAAACCGATGCCCGCAACATCTTCATGTCTCAGATGTCGGGCGAGCTCACCGATATTCAAGTCGATCTCGGCATCGACGTCACCAAGGCCGCCAACAAGCTGAACTCGCAGGTTTCCTTCACGGCGACCGTGCCGACCACCTTCATGCGCGTGCTCGGCCGGGATTCGATCACCATCTCGGGCACGGCAACGGCCGAATATCAGACCGCTTCCTTCATGGATTTCTACATCCTGCTGGACAACACCCCGTCAATGGGCGTCGGCGCCACCGCAAAAGACGTCTCGACGATGGAAAAGAACACCAGCGATAGCTGCGCCTTCGCCTGCCATGAAACGCAAAACAGCAACAACTACTACAATCTCGCCAAGAGGCTCGGCGTCAGCATGCGCATCGACGTCGTGCGCCAGGCGACCAAGGAACTGACGCAGACCGCAAAAGCGACGCGGGTTTCCACCAATCAATTCCAAATGGGCGTCTACACCTTCGGCACCAAGGCCGAAGACGCCAAGCTCACCACCATCTCCGATCCGACCGACAATCTCGATCAGGTACGCACCTATACCGACGCCGTTGATCTGATGACCATTCCGTATCAGGGTTATAACAACGACCAGCAGACAAGCTTCGACAACGCTCTGACGCAGATGAACGACATCATCACCACCCCTGGCGACGGCAGCACTTCCACGACGCGGCAGAAGATCCTGTTCTTCGTTTCGGACGGCGTCGGCGACAGCGAGAAGCCGAAGGGCTGCACCAAGAGACTCACCGGCAAGCGGTGCCAGGAGCCGATCGACACTTCCTTCTGCAAGCCGCTGAAGGACAAGGGCATCAGGATTGCGGTGCTTTACACGACCTACCTGCCTCTGCCGAAAAACAGCTGGTACAATACCTGGATCAGCCCCTTCCAGAGCCAGATCCCGACCAAGATGCAGGAATGCGCCTCGCCGGGCCTCTATTTCGAGGTGACCCCGACCGAAGGTATCGCCGATGCGATGAAGGCACTCTTCCTCAAGGTCATCCGTGCGCCGCGCATTACCAGCTAAGCGCACACGGGAGCCTCAAACGCGCTGCCCGTCGCGGATGCGGTAGGTCGGCGCATACATGGTGACGAGCTCTTCGGCCGCGGTCGGATGCAGCGCCATCGTCCTGTCGAAATCGTCCTTGGTGCAGCCGGCCTTCAGCGTGATGCCGAGCAGCTGCGCCATTTCGCCGGCATCATGGCCAAGAATATGGGCGCCCACCACCTTGCGGCTCGCCGCATCGACGATCAGCTTCATGATCATCCGCTCAGGCCGGCCGGAAAGCGTGGCCTTCAGCGGCCGGAACTGGGCGCGGTACACTTCGAGCTCGCCGTACCGCTTGCCCGCCTCCTCTTCCGACAGGCCGACGGTGCCGATCTCCGGCTGCGAGAAGACGGCGGTCGGGATCAGCTCGTAATCCGGCCGGGTGGGATTGTTCTTGTATTCGGTCTCGATGAAGCACATCGCCTCGTGAATCGCCACCGGCGTCAGTTGTACCCGGTTGGTGACATCGCCGAGCGCATAGATGTTTTCGACGTTGGTGCGGGAATAATCGTCGACGATGATGGCGCCGCGCTCATCGACGGCGACGCCGGCCGCTTCGAGGCCGAGGCCCTCCGTGTTCGGATCACGCCCGAGCGCCAGCATGACGACGTCGGCCCGCAGCGTGCCGCTGTTCAGCGTCTCGAGAACGAGACCGTCCTCGCCCTTCGAAACCTGCTGCAGCGTGTCATGGCAGAGAATGCGGATGCCCTTGGCGACCATCGCCTCATGCAGCCCGCGCCTCAGATCCTCGTCGAAGCGCGAGAGGATCTCGGCGCCGCGGTAGATCAGCGTCGTCTCGACGCCGAGACCGTGGAAGATATTGGCGAATTCGACGGCGATGTAACCGCCGCCGGCGATGACGATCGATTTCGGCAGCTCCTCGAGATGAAAGGCCTCGTTGGAGAAGATGCAAAGCTCGTGGCCGGGGAGCGCGGCATGCGGGTTCGGCCGGCCGCCGGTCGCGATCACGATCGTCTTCGCCGTCACCGTCTGCCCGGTGTTCATCAATCGCACCGTATGGGCATCGACGAGCTCGGCGCGTGTTTCCAGGATTTCGGCATTGGCGCCGGCGAGGCCCTTTTTGTACAGGCCTTCCAGCCGGGCGATCTCGGCATCCTTGGCCGCCACCAGTTTCTTCCAGTCGAAGCTGCTTTCGCCGACCGTCCAGCCGAAGCCCGCTGCATCCTCGAAGTGCTCGTGGAACTGCGACGCATAGACGAAGAGCTTCTTCGGGACGCAGCCGCGGATGACGCAGGTGCCGCCGTAGCGGTACTCCTCGGCGATCGCCACCTTCTTGCCGAGCGAAGCGGCGACACGAGCGCCGCGCACGCCGCCGGAACCGCCACCGATGACGAAGAGGTCGTAATCATAGGAAGACATGAGAAGCTCCGGAAGGAATCGCAGGAAGGACGTCCCTGATATAGGGGCGATCCTCATCAAAACAAAAGCCCCGCTCCTGCATCTTCCCGTTCTCCATCGCCAAATCTTGCTCCGTCAACGTTGACCACTGTCATCGTCAGGGTTGACCAGGCCCGCTGCGGCTGGCAGGGCAATGCAGGGAAACGGAAAAGCATGCCGGAGCAGATTATGGATCAAACTCTCTTCGCCAACCTGTGCAAGGCCGGCAAATTCAAGGAAGCGCTCAACCTCGCCATCCAGGGCCACGAGAACGAGAAATTCACGCCGAGCCGCTTCGCCATGGACAAGAAAACCGGACTGCCGATCTTCTACCGCGGCAATAAGCGCGTGGAGCCGGACGAGACGGGCGTATGGCAATTGGCCAAGAGTTCGAAGGATTGGGGCTGAGCGCCAGGCCGCACCTGCTATCAGCCGGTGATGCGGAAATCCGCCGGCGTCTTCTCGAGGCGGATCGTTTCCGTCTCGACGCCTGAAACCGATGCGCCCGCAGGGCCGCGCTTCAAACGCTCGATCATCGCCGAAATCGCGCCATCCGATCCGGCGATCAGGGCGGCCACCGATCCGTCCGCTTCGTTGCGTACCCAGCCTGTGACCCCGAGCCGCAACGCCTCATCGCGCGTCCACACGCGAAATCCCACGCCTTGGACCTTGCCTGATATCCGCGCTCGTACAGCCTCGTATTGATCGGACATGTTGCCTCGCCGGTCACTGCGGCATCCATCATAACAAAAAAGCCCGGACGATGCCGGGCTTTCGCAAATTCTGACAGGCAGGCCTTACTGCTGGGCGGCCGGTGCCGGGGCAACCGGGCTGTCGGTTGCCGGCGGCGGTGCCTTGATGACCTTGGAAAGTTCGGCGTTGCTCTGCTTTTCCAGATCGCGGGAAATGCCCTGCGCCCAGATGTCGGCGGCCTTCGCGGTTTCGCGCGAAGCGACCGGGCCGTCGCGCAGCAGCTTCTTGCCGACGTCGGAGGTGTAGAAGGCGGCGATCGCCTTCAGCTCGTCGACCGTGAAAGCCTTGGCATAGGTGAGTGCGGCTTCCTTTTCGAGATCGCCGCGGCGCGGCGCCAGCGCCAGCGCCTGCGCATCGACCGTCGAAGAGATGATGTCCTGGTAGTTCGGCGAATCCTGGATGAGGCCGGCCTTCAGACGCTCGGCAAGGCCCGGCAGGATGTTGTCGAACTGGGCCGTGGCGCCGATGGCGTCGATCGCCGCGCGCGCAGCCTTCAGCTGCTCATCGGAGGCTTCCTGCGCCTTGACGGCGGAGCCGAAGGCAAGCCCGGAAAGAACGATGGTCGCAGCGGCGAAACGGCCAAGTCCTGCAATGTTCATCATGAGTGTATGCTCCTGTTATCTGTTCGCCTGCAGCGTGCGCGCACCCGCAGGACCGGCAATGATCGCAAGTGCCGCCATATTGATAAAGAGCCCGTGTTCGACGACGCCGGGTATGGAATTCAGCTCGCTCGAAAGCGCCTCTGCATCAGGAATGCGGCCAAAAGATGCATCGATGATGTGATGGCCGCCATCCGTGGTAAACTCTCCGTCACCCGACTGGCGCAGGCTGAGCTCACCGGAAAGGCCAAGCCGCGCCGCAACCTTTTCGATCGCCATCCGGGTCGAGACGAGGCCGAACGGATTGACCTCGATCGGCAGCGCGTAGGCGCCGAGCGTGTCGACCAGCTTGCTCTCGTCGGCGATGACGATCATCCGCTGCGAAGCGGCGGCAACGATCTTTTCGCGCAGCAGCGCGCCGCCGCCGCCCTTGATGAGTCTCAGCGCTGCGTCGACCTCATCGGCGCCGTCGATCGTCAGATCAAGCGCCGGCAGCTCGTCGAGCGACTTCAGCGGCACGCCCAGTTCGACGCAGAGCCGCGCGGTTCTTTCGGACGTCGGGACACCCTCGACCTTGAAGCCGCCGGCGACCTTCTCCGCCAGCAGCCGGACGAACTCTTCGGCCGTGCTGCCGGTGCCGATCCCAAGGCGCATCCCGCTTTCGACATGGGCAAGTGCGGCCTCGGCGGCCTTGATCTTCATTTCGCGCGCATCCATGCGCCGCCAGCTCCTGATATTGCGTTGGATGTGCTGTTTACACGGCTCGCCAGGCAAACGAAAGTCAAAATCATCACGGAAAATGAAAAGCCGAAACAAATGCCTGCGGCCTCCCTGCTCGTCCCCAGGCCGTTGCTTTCCACCGCGCGATAACATACCTCAGGAGCGACTTGGTCGCTCCCGGAGGCGACCCTCGCCAGACGCCCTATCGCTTAAAGAGGCAAACCCTTGACCCCTGCCCCCGCTCATCAGGCGCTTGTCGTCTTCGATCTCGACGGAACGCTTCTCGATACCCATGTCGATCTCGTCGAAAGCCTGAACCATACGATCGCAGCCCTCGGCCTCGAACCGGTCAGCTATGACGATCTCACCCATCTCGTCGGCCAGGGCGCGCGGGTAATGATCGAACGCGCCTGCCGCCTGCGCGGCCATCCGCTCGCCGCAGACGCCCTGCAGCCGCTGGTCGAGCGCTTCGTCGCCCACTATGCCGGCAACATGCCCGGTCATACCGAGCCCTATCCGGGCCTGGTCGCCGCGATGGAGCGGCTGAAATCCGCCGGCTATAGGCTCGCCGTCTGCACCAACAAAATGGAGAGCCTCGCGCGCGGTCTGCTCGACAAGCTCGATCTCACCCACTATTTCGCCGCCATCACCGGCGGCGACACTTTCGAACACCGCAAACCCGACGCTCGCCATCTGACGGGCACGATCGAGCGCGCCGGCGGCGATCTCTCCCGAACCGTGATGATCGGCGACAGCATCAACGATATCGCCGTAGCGAGAAACGCCGGCGTGCCATCGATCGCCGTGCCCTTCGGCTATTCGGACGTGCCGGCCTCGACGTTGAACCCGGATGTGATCATCACGCATTATGATGAACTGACGGTGGAGCTGGTGGATGGGCTGCTGCGGGAATATGCGGAGAAGGTTGCGGTCTGAGGCGTCCGCTCACCTATCCTCCCTCATTCCTGTGCCTGTCACAGGAATCCAGCCGGCTTGCGTCCGCAAGCCGAATAGACTCTGAGCTGAATATGAGATCGCTCCTGCAATCGCATCATTTATCAACGGAAATTTCCCGCCGCATGGACACGCGGCTGCTCGATTCCTGTGACGAGCACAGGGATGAGGGACGAGTTTGGCGCGCCGGTTTGCCAAACCAACGCTCACCTATTCCTCGCCCTATACAAAACGGGCGGCCCGAAGACCGCCCATTCAATAACCCGACAAACCTGTATCAGATCTGCGCCCCACGCGCCTTCGTCGTCGCGTCGAAAGCTTTGTCGACATAGGCGTCGCGGCCGTAGACGTCGTCGAAATATTCCACCACGCCGTCCTTGTTCGGCCAGGCGGTGAAATAGGAAACGTAAACCGGGATCTTCTGCGGCACTCTCACCGCGTGGTTCTGGCCGGTAGCGATCTGCTTTGCGACCTCCTGGACAGTCGTGCCGAGCACGGCCGCCGCCATGGCGCGCGGATCGGCAAGGCGCACGCAGCCGTGGCTGAGAGCCCGCATGTCCCGTTTGAAGAAGCTCTTCGAAGGCGTGTCATGCATGTAAATCGCATGGCTGTTCGGGAACAGGATCTTCAGTTCGCCGAGCGCATTGTCGCTGCTTGGCGGCTGGCGCACCGAGACGTTCTGTGTCGAGCCGTACCAATCGACGCTGGACGAGGCGACGGCGTGGCCGTTGACTTCGACTTCGTAGCCGAGCTGGTCGAGATAGTTCGGGTCCGAGCGCAGCTTCGGCAGCATCTCATTGATGATGATCGACTGCGGCACGCCCCAGAACGGGTTGAACTCCACCGTCTCGATCTCGTCGTTGAAGAAATAGGTCTGATTGTTCTTGCCGCCGACCACCACGCGCATCGACAGCTGTTCCTTGCCGTCATTGTGGTAGTAGGCCATGTAGGCGGGCTGGTTGATCATGACGTAACGGGAACCGAGGTCCTCCGGCAGCCAGCGCGCCTGCTCCAAGGCAACGACGAGCTTGTCGATCTTCGAGGCGCTGGTGTCGCCGCCGGTCATGGCGCGTACCGTCGCCTGGCCGATGACGCCGTCCGGCTTCAGGCCGCGCTCCTTCTGGAAGTCCTCGACCAGCGAGACGATGTCGGGAGAATAGTCGCTGCTGCCGGTGTAGGCGGCAAGCGTCGCCGCATGATCGGTCTTCAGCGTCTCGGAACCATGCTTCTGCAGCGCCTTGACGATATTGGCGATCTCCGGAGAGCTGTCGCCCGGCCGAAGCAGTCCGCTGAGCGAAATGACGATGTGCTCCTCGCTACCGCCATCAGCGGCCCGCAGCTTCGCAAGCTCGGTCTTCAGCGCCAGGAACTGCGGGCTGTCGGGCGAACGGCTGGCGATGTAAGCGCCGACATCGGGGCTCATGCGGGCAAGTTTCAGCACCGGCGTCAGATTGACGACCTTGCGCTGAAAATCGTGATAGCCGGAAATCTTGTTCGGATCGATGCGGCCGCGCACCGTGTCCTGCACGAAGGCCAGCACCTTGGCCGAAAGATCGAGTTCGAATTGCGTCAACGCCCGGTCGCGTACGGCGGGATCGGGATTTGCCGGATCGATCTCGGGCGCCTGAACGGCATAATCGGCCGCATCGAGCCCGACCGAGGACGCATCGGCAAGCGTCGCCATCGCCGACTTGGCGCGCTCGTTGATCTGGTTGCCGTCGACCCAGACGAGTGGATTGCGGTTGTCGCCATAATAGGCTTCGAGCGCCTTGGCGACGTCGGCATTGGCGCGGACCTTCGCCTGCGCCAGGAAGCGGCGCTGCACCACGGGTTCGGCAGTGGAATCGCCGCCCGGCGAAACTTCGGCAACCGCACCGGTGACGATCGGATCGGCGAACTTGCTGGTATCGACGAATTGCAGCATTTCGGTCTTGTAGGTGTAGTAGCGCGGACCGCTCACCTTTGGCAGCGGCGCTTCCGGATCGAGCCCGCCCAGCGATCCGCCGGTCGCGCCGCGCGGCGCCACCCGGCCGGGCGGCATCTGGTCCATGAAGATGGTGCTCTGGGTCCGCTGCCTGTCGCCGCGCAGCATATCCATCAGCGTATAGGCATGCGCGGGAGCGGCACTCATTACCGCCAGCCCGCAGGAAATTGCCAATGCGGATACCGCGCCTTTCAAAACGAACGTCATATATCTTCCAGTCCCGGTGTCATGCTGTTCTTGTCACGAGCGCAAAGCTCAAGCTCAAATCCCGCGAAACTCACGCAGCGTCGGTTCCTTCATCAGAAATTCGCCTCCGCCGCCAGCGCCGGCGGACTCAATTTCATGTGAGAGGAATCCTGCGCGTCGCCGCGCAACAGTTCACACAAAATTATGAAATTATTAGTTAATTTTTTACCGAATTTTCGCCGCCGGACCAGTGCGACAAAAACGTGCCGACGCATAAAATTTCCAAAGTGGCCGAAAAAGCACGCCGTCCGGCCAAACCAAACATGAGTGCAATATTCAATATTTCGTGCGGTATCCGGTTTTCTTGTCACGGTTTCCAACCTATAAGACCACATCTTTGGAATATGCCAGAAAACAGCATGTAAAGGGAAGGCAAGGCCCATGACCGCAACCCGCACGGAAACCGATACTTTTGGCCCCATCGACGTCGCCGCCGACCGATATTGGGGCGCCCAGGCGGAGCGCTCGCTCGGCAATTTCAAGATCGGCTGGGAAAAGCAGCCGCTGTCGATCGTGCGCGCACTCGGCATCGTCAAGCAGGCGGCCGCCCGCGCCAACATGTCGCTCGGCCAGCTCGATCCGGCCCTCGGCAAAGCCATCGTCGACGCCGCCCAGGAAGTGATCGACGGCAAGCTCGACGACCATTTTCCGCTGGTCGTCTGGCAGACCGGATCCGGCACGCAGTCCAACATGAATGCCAACGAAGTGATCTCCAATCGTGCCATAGAAATGCTGGGTGGCGTCATGGGTTCCAAGAAGCCCGTGCACCCCAACGATCACGTTAACATGAGCCAGTCGTCGAACGATACCTATCCGACGGCCATGCACATCGCCTGCGCCGAACGGATCGCCCATCACCTGCTGCCGGCCCTGAAGCACCTGCATGCCGCCCTCGACATGAAGGTCACGGAGTTCAGCCACATCATCAAGATCGGCCGCACCCACACCCAGGACGCAACGCCGCTGACCCTCGGCCAGGAATTCTCCGGTTATGCCGCCCAGGTCGGCTCCGCCATCAAGCGCATCGAGATGACCCTGCCCGGCCTTTGCGAGCTCGCCCAGGGCGGCACTGCCGTCGGCACCGGCCTCAATGCGCCGGTGGGCTTTGCCGAGAAGGTGGCCGAAGAGATCGCCGCCATCACGGACATGCCTTTCGTCACCGCGCCGAACAAGTTCGAGGCGCTCGCTTCGCATGACAGCATGGTTTTCAGCCACGGCGCCATCAACGCGGCCGCTGCCGCCCTCTTCAAGATCGCCAACGACATTCGCCTGCTCGGCTCCGGCCCCCGCGCCGGCCTCGGCGAACTGGCGCTGCCGGAAAACGAGCCCGGCTCGTCGATCATGCCCGGCAAGGTAAATCCGACGCAATGCGAGGCGCTGACGCAAGTCTGCGTTCACATCTTCGGCAATCACGCGGCGCTGACCTTTGCCGACAGCCAGGGCCATTTCGAGCTCAACGTCTACAATCCGATGATGGCCTATAATTTCCTGCAGTCGGTACAGCTGCTCGCCGACGCCGCCGTCTCCTTCACCGACAATTGCGTTGTCGGCATCGAAGCGCGCGAAGACAACATCAAGGCCGGCCTGGAACGCTCGCTGATGCTGGTCACCGCGCTCGCGCCGAAGATCGGCTACGACGCCGCCGCCAAGATCGCCAAGACCGCGCACAAGAACGGCACGACGCTGAAGGAAGAGGCACTCGCCAGCGGCCTCGTCTCCGCGGAGGATTACGACGCGATCGTGCGTCCGGAAACGATGATCGGCCCGAGATAGGACGGTTGATGCCGGCTACACGCACGCCGTCCATTGTTGCTCTTCGCTTGCGCTCAGCCTCTTCTCCCGCTGGGGAGAAGAGGTCCGTGGTGACGCCGCATTCCTCTCTCTCGTCCGCCAGGAGCGAGAGGAAGAGGACAGGCCAGCCACTTGCTCCCTCATTCCTGTGCCTGTCACAGGAATCCAGCCACGGCGCGTGCGCGCCGTGAATGAATCAACACTTCAAGGGAAAGAGTCTTTCGCGCCCAACGACTTGGGCGCACTGGATTCCTGTGACGAGCACAGGAATGAGGGAGAGTTTGTTGGCGCCAAACATCACACCAACAGCGAGAAATTGTCCATCACGACCGCATTACCCATGAAGTCGAAGCGGATTTCGTCGATGTCTTCGATGCTGACCTCGAAATTGGGACCGGTAACCTCGAGCTCTTGCTGATAGACGATCTGCCCGTCGTTCAAGGCGGTGAGCGTCAGCAGAAACGGTGATGCCGACAATTCGGCGATCGAGACGCCCTGAAAGGTGAACTCCCCGCCATCGACCATTGTCAACGTCACGGGCGCCGAACCCGGCGATAGCACGGTATCGCTGAAGCCGTCCTCGGTGATGGCGTCGACGCCCGGGATGGTATCGTAGACGATACCGTTCAGAAGCGTCAGTTCCTGACTGCCGTTCACGGAGAGCGCAAAACCACGATAGTTGGGAAGGAAGAAATTATCCGCCCTCGACGTGACGCCCATGTCGTCGAAATCCAGGATCTCGTGGTATTTTTCGCCTTCATTGACGCCGTCGATCGCGAGCGTCAGCACGCCGAGGTCCGTGCCCCCTGAGCCATCGGACATTTTGTAGCTTAGCGTCTCGATGAGCTGATCGGATTTCCCCAAATTTTTCACCACGTCGAGCGTATAGTCCAGTTCGTACGTGAAGTGACCGTCAGGTTTCACCTTGAAGGTTCCGTACTTGCCCTCAATGATCGTTTCGTGGTCAGGCCCATGTTTGGCGTCGATACGCACACCATTGACGAAGCGGGCATACATCTGCGCTCCCTCGGGATCGCTGGCGAGGCGCAGCAGATCTCCGCGGATCAAATCATTTTCGAAAAATACGAGAAGGTCGTCGACAGCAGTTGGCTTTGCATTTGTCATTGGAAGCCCCGGCAGGTTAACGCTGGCGGGAATATGAACCGGCCCTGAACCGAAGGCAACCTGAAGTCGTCGTCTTGGCGACAAATGTCGATTTCGTTTTCTTTCACTCGCCTGCCGCGTGTGGCGTGCCGACCGTAGAACACGGCACGACATGGTTCCACCGCAGAGTCCGTCCGCATCCTGATTGCTTTTACCCGGCGGCGGATTTAGACCGGTTCCAATCTAGCGACGCACGCCCACCAGAAAGGTCACTTCGATGGCTGACGATCTCTTCCCCCTCGGCAAGGATGCCACCCTCTATCGCAAGATCAGCAGCGACTACGTCTCTGTCGACACTTTCAAGGGCCAGGAGATCCTGAGCGTCGAGCCGGAAGGCATGCGCCTGCTTGCCGAAACCGCCTTTGCCGACATCAACCACCTGCTGCGCCCCGGCCACCTGAAGCAGCTCGCTTCGATTCTCGACGATCCTGAAGCCACCGACAACGACCGCTTCGTCGCCTACGATCTCCTGAAGAACGCCAATATCGCCGCCGGCGGCGTGCTGCCCATGTGCCAGGACACCGGCACGGCGATCATCATGGGCAAGAAGGGCCGCAGGGTCTGGACCGAGGGCGGGGATACGGCAGCGCTTTCCCGAGGCGTCCTCGACGCCTATGAGAAGAAGAATCTGCGCTATTCGCAGCTCGCGCCGGTAAAAATGTTCGAGGAGAAGAACACCAAGAACAACCTGCCGGCGCAGATCGATATCTATGAGGAAGGCACTGACTCTTACGATTTCCTCTTCGTCGCCAAGGGCGGCGGCTCGGCCAACAAAACTTTTCTTTATCAGGGCACGCCCTCGCTTTTGACCCATGACCGGATGATCGACTTCCTTAGGGAGAAGATCCTCACGCTAGGGACGGCTGCCTGTCCCCCCTACCATCTGGCGATCGTCATCGGCGGCACCTCGGCCGAGATGAACCTGAAGACGGTCAAGCTCGCCTCGACCCGCTATCTCGACGAATTGCCGACCGAAGGTTCCGAGAGCGGCCACGCCTTCCGCGACATCGAGATGGAAAAGGAAATCCACAAGCTGACGCAGCAGATGGGCGTCGGCGCCCAGTTCGGCGGCAAATATTTCTGTCATGACGTGCGTGTCATCCGCCTGCCCCGCCACGGCGCCTCGCTGCCGATCGGCCTCGGCGTCTCCTGTTCCGCCGACCGCCAGGCCAAGGGCAAGATCACCCGCGACGGCATCTTCGTCGAGCAGCTCGAAACCGATCCGTCGAAATATATGCCCGAGATCGACGAGGCGAAGCTTTCCGAATCCGTCGTGCGCATCGACCTCAACCAGCCAATGGCCGCGATCCTCGCCGAACTGTCGAAGCATCCCGTCAAGACGCGCCTGTCGCTGACCGGCACCATCATCGTCGCGCGCGATCTCGCCCATGCCAAGATCCGCGAACGGCTGGAAAAGGGCGAAGGCATGCCCGATTACCTGAAAAACCATCCGGTCTATTACGCCGGCCCCGCCAAGACGCCGGCCGGCTATGCCTCCGGCTCCTTCGGCCCGACGACGGCCGGCCGCATGGACAGCTACGTCGATCAGTTCCAGTCCTTCGGCGGCTCGATGGTGATGCTCGCCAAGGGCAACCGCTCGCGCGCCGTGCGCGAAGCCTGCAAGAAGCACGGCGGCTTCTACCTGGGTTCGATCGGCGGCCCCGCAGCCCGCCTCGCCCAGGACTGCATCCGCAAGGTCGAGGTCTTCGAATATCCCGAACTCGGCATGGAAGCCGTGTGGAAGATCGAAGTCGAAAACTTCCCCGCCTTCATCGTCATCGACGACAAGGGCAATGATTTCTTCCAGGAACTGAATTTGGGTTGATTGCGGCGCCAGTTGACGAGCGGCAGAGCCAGAAATGCATTGAACGTAAGCGAGGGGCGGAAGCAACCGGAGCCATTTGCGGTTATCAGCCTCTCACACCGCGTCTACTGCGTCGACGCCTCGTCCGCTGTATCGATATCCTGTGCCATCACGGCTGTAGGACGAGGTCGCGCTACATCTGCGTCATCCACCCTGGCCAGTATCTCAGTACGGAATACTCCGGCGAAAATACCGGTATGCTCCAGCAGCAAGGCACTGGCGGTGATGACAGTTAAGCCGAGAATGGTAACAGCAATGGGACGAGACCTTTTCATGATCTCATCTTTGGGTCTGCAGGTGTCGACAAGATGAATACGATCCGCGAGCCAGAGAATAACTGTAAGTTTTTTAAACACCCTACCCGCCAAGCGGGTATGCATTGCTCCGCCGAAGATACGTTTTTCGATGCAAAATCATAGGCCTGCTTGAGATATCGCCTCACTTCGAAGTTCTCATATGTAATCTTTGGTATATGTCGCTTTAATCTTTTCCCAAGAAATTTAAGCTACGAAATAAAATATTGCCTTCGAATACATGAGGAGTTCGCCGGATGAACACGGCTGTCGCGCCCAAGGTGCAGGTCCCCGACGTAGCGGGTCAGATCACCTATGCCATGCGCTCGATGGGCGTCGCGCCGATACCCCGCAATTACGAACTCTTCTATGAGGCCTATATCGGCTCCAATCCGGCACTCACCCGAGAGCTCGCAGCTCTCGGCAGCCAGGCGACCCAGGCCGAACTCGATGCGCTCGGCGCGCAATATTTCACCAACAGCCCTGCCCGCGTCTATGATGACGCCCATACGCGCATCTCGGGCGAACTTGACGGCCTGCTGCGGATCCTGAGGCAGGAGCAAAGCTCGCTCGAAAGCTATACGAGGCTGCTCGGCGAAACCCATAAGCGCATCACCTCCAAGAGCAATGCCAGCGTCGAACTGATCGAAAGCGCCATCGAACTCCTGAGCCAGGCGACCGGCGACACGATGGCGCATGGCGAACGCACCGTCGAGGATGTCGTCCAGCGTTCGCAGGAAATGGATCAGGTCCGCAAGGAACTCGACGAATATAAGCGCATCGCCAATACCGACTCGCTGACGCGCCTTTCCAATCGCCGCGCTTTCGACGATCGCCTCGCCGCCGTCTTCAACAATCCCGGCATGCGGCCGGTTACTGCCCTGTTGCTGGCCGACATCGATAATTTCAAGAAGATCAACGACACCTACGGCCATCCGGTCGGCGACAAGATCCTGGCCACCGTCGCATCCGTCATCCGCAGCAATGTCCGGCGCGATGTTTTCGTCGCCCGCGCCGGCGGCGAGGAATTCGCGCTGATCATCGAGGGCAATACGACTGAGGAAGTAATCGCGATTGCCGAGCGCATCCGCCGCACGCTTGAAACGACCCCCTTCAAGAATTCCCGAACGCGGGTAAATTACGGGCCGGTCACCGTCTCGATCGGCGTCTGCATGGCCTCCAATGCCGAGGATGCCGGCGAACTCTACAGCAAGACCGACATCGCTCTCTACGGCGCCAAGAATGCCGGCCGCAACTGCACCATCCTTTATGAGGATGGCATGCAGAAGGATTTCACCAAAAGCTGGCTGATTTATAAGGCCTGACGCCCATCACTGCTTGGTGACTGTTTCACCACATCGTCTTCGCAGCGCGGCCGGGCCATTCCCGGTCGTAGGTTTCCTGATCGAAATCGCTGACCGCGGCCTTCAGCATCTGCCCCGGCGTCGGCAGGCCTGCCGGATCGGCGAAATGCGCGGCATTCCAGAGTTCCGCCCGCATCACGGCGCGGGCGCACTGGAAATAGACCTCGTCGATCGCAATGACGATGACGGTGCGCGGATGTTTGCCGTCCATCTCGAAACTCGAAAGCAGCGCCTCGTCATTGGAGACGACGCCGCGGCCGTTGATGCGCATCGTCGTGTTCGAGCCGGGAATCAGGAACATCAGCGCAAGCCGGGGGTCGCGCACGATGTTGGAGAGCGAATCGACGCGGTTGTTGCCGCGCCAGTCCGGCAGATGAAGCGTCCCGTCGTCGATGACGCGCACCACGCCGCCGAGATCGCCGCGCGGTGAACAATCGAGCCCTTCCGGCCCGACGGTCGCAAGCGCGGCGAAGGGCGAGATCTCGATCATCTCGCGATAGTGCGGCGTCAGCCGCTTGGTCACCTTGTCGACCGAGGCCTGCGATAGGCCTGCGCCGTAGATCGTATTGAGCTCTTCGATGCTGCTGATGACTTTCATGAGGCGTCCCGCCGCGGCTTGATATCCGCGCGGACGCTACAATGCCGCGCGCCTGACCGGAAGCTCAAAAAACGGAATGATCTCCGCATCTTTTTTGATGGTTTCGCTGGTCTCCTCTTGCGGGCTACCGTCCAGGAAAGCCGCAACCGCGCCGAGGACGGGGGCCGCGCCGACGATGCGCCGATGTCCGAAGCCGTTCGCCCAGAACAGCCGCACGTTCTTGGCGGCTGCGCCATAACGCCTGGCATGGGCCGCCGACACTTCCTTGTCGTCCTCTGCGTGAATGACGAGCACAGGCTGCGTGATCGCGCCCGCCGTATTGCTAGCGTCGAATTCCTCGAGTCGCCGTCCGGTGACACGGTGAACCTCGTTTTCGAGCGCCGCCTGCGCTGAAGGACGAAGCTCGATCATCCGGCCGAAATCGGTGAAGAGCCAAGCCATCTCGCTCGGCGCGCCGATCAGCACCAGTCGCTCGCCGTTGATAGGCGCGACATCGGAAAGCAGGCCGGCTGCCGAGACCATCAGTGCTGCCCCGCCAAAGGAATGGCCGATCGCCGCGTCGAAGGCGCCGAACCGCTCCTCTGCCGCCGCGATCGCTTGGACCGCAAGCCCCATATGCAGAAAACGCCCGCCCGCGCGCCCGTGACCGGGAAAATCGAGCGCCACGACCTCGGCTCCCGTTGCCGCCAGCATGGAAACGAGATCGGCCATGTAGACGGCGCTGGAGCCCCAGCCATGCGTGACGAGATAGCGCCTGCGCTTGCCGAGCGCCCCGCCGTTCAGCCGGTAGGCATGTGCCTTGGCGCCGCCGGAAAGCTTCAGCACAAAGCGCTCCGCGCCTTGAAGCCGCGCCGCCCCCGCGGCATGCGCCGCCTTCGCCTTGCCACCCTTCGGCCGCGGCGATGGCGTGCGGCAGAACAGCTGGAACGCCGCCCTGCCCGCCAGCCTGGGAGAAACCGCCTGCAGGCCCCAAAATCCCAGGCGGATGACCTTGAGCGCGAAATTTGCCATAGTGGGAATCCAAAACATGTTCAACACTGAACAATAAAGTACAACGATGAACAAAAATCAATCCCTTCCCTGGGATCATCCGCGTTTTCGCAGCTGGATCGCGGTGGCTCGCGCCTGTCAGCTCATGCAGCAGTCCCTGGCGCGCTCGCTTGCCGATCTCGATATCAAGCCGCCGCATCTCGATATTCTGGTCAATCTCTATCGCTTCGAAGGCATCTCCCAGCAGGAGCTGGCGCGCAAGCTGCTGGTCGGCCGCTCCAATATGAGCATGCTCCTGCCGCAGATGGAAAAACGCGGGCTGATCGAACGGCGCGGCGACGCGCGCGACAAGCGTGTGCTCCGCCTCCATCTCACCGGAGAAGGCCGCAGGCTGACCGAGGCGGCCATGGCGATCCAGACCGACCTCATCGAACGCACGCTTTCCGACGAGCCGATCGAGCAATGCATGGCGACCGCCACGTCCATGGAGCGCATCATCACCGTGCTGCTCAAGGACCTCAGCGACGAAGATTGACGGTCAATGCAGCGTCGGCGTGGGCGATGTGCCGCTCAGCGAGCGATATTCCCAGGCGGCGACGGCGATCAACACCAGCGTCGCCAGAATGCCCAGCAAATAGAGCTCGATGAAGGGCGCCACGAAGGCAAGCAGGATGACGGCCACCAGACCACCGAGATGCGACAGCGGCATCCGCCCGCTGGTCGCACCCTTGAACCAGAGATTGCCGATCAGGAACAGGCCGGAGCCGCCGAGCACCGCCGCGGCGACGCCGACATCGCCGGTCTCGTGCGGGTGTGAGAACATGAACTCCACCGCCACCGCATGCACGATGATACCGGCCAGAATCGGAATATGGCCATAGGTAAAGGCGAGCCGCGCCAGCCTCCCAGGCGTTTCCTCGTGCTCGATGCGATGGGCGGCGCGCTCATGGCCGAAGCGGAAATAGAGCCACCACATGGCGACCGTACCGATGAAGGCGGTCACAAAGATAAGACTCGTCAGACCTGAGATCGGCAGCTCGGCAAAGGTGCGGCCGGAAACGAGGATCGCTTCGCCGAGGCAGATGATGACGAAGAGCGCGCAGCGCTCGGCCATATGCGCCCCGGAAACGTCCCAATCGCTCGGCATCGAGCGGCCGAGCCCCGGCACCGCAAAGCCCGCGGCCGGCCCGGCATATTCGATCGCCAGCGCGATCATCCAGGCGATCAGCCGGGCTTCGTGCTCCAGCAATCCGCCGGCAATCCAGAAGATCGCGGCCACAGAGAGCCAGCTTGTGATGCGGGCAAAATTCAGCGTGTTGGCGCGGTCGACACGCGTCATCGCATAGGTCGCAAACAGCGAGCGTCCGACCTGCATCGCCACATAGGCCCCGGCAAAGAGCAGCCCCTTGTCGCCGAAGGCCTCGGGGATGGAGGCGGAAAGCACCAGCCCCAGCATCATCAGCACGACCAGCATGCCGCGCACCGGCATCTTGTCGGGATCGAGCCAGTTCGTCACCCAGGTGGTGAAGATCCACACCCACCAGACGGCAAACGTCATCAGCGCCGCTTCGGCCGCGCCGAGTGGCGTGTAGTGGGCGGCAAGCGCGTGCGAAAGCTGCGAGATCGAAAAGACGAAGACAAGATCGAAGAACAGTTCGAGGAAGGTCACCTTGCTGCCGGCCGCGCTGCCCTTGGCGCGCAGCCAGTTCTTTCTAGTCGCTTTCGCCATGTGTCCCCCGATGGCCGGTTATGTGAATTCAGCGCGGCTTTTCCGCCGTGTCGCGGTTCATGCCCTTTTCCCTGAGCTCGTCCTCATAGGCTGAAAACAGCTCCGCTCCCCGCTCGCCGAGTTCGCGCAGATAGGTCCAGGTGTAGATGCCGGTATCATGCATGTCGTCGAAGCCGATTCTGACGGCGTAATTGCCGGTCGGCGTCATAGAAACGATCGCGACATTGCGCTTGCCTGGCACCGTCACCTTCTGCCCCGGCCCATGGCCCTGCACCTCCGCCGAGGGCGACAGCACGCGCAGAAGCTCGGCCGACAGATCGAAGCTCTGGCCGTCGTTGAAGGTCACCACCAGCCGCTGCCGGTCTTTCGAAACGCGAAGTTCGCTCGGCCAGATATCGCTCATCATTTCGTCCTCTTCTCATGCGAGGAGTAGGCGTTGATCTTTTTCAGCGCAAGCTGAAATTGGTCTCTTCGCATCGGCTGTTTCCCTTGACGCGACAATAGCATATGCCCACATTGGGAAGAGTACGGAGATACAGGTGAACACCAGAGTCGAAACCATAGGCAATGCATCGCCGCTCACGGCGGATGCCCACCCGATGATCGACCCTTTCGGCCGGGCAGTCACCTATCTCCGCGTCTCCGTCACCGACCGCTGCGATTTCCGCTGCACCTATTGCATGGCGGAGAATATGACCTTCCTGCCGAAGAAGGATCTGCTGACGCTGGAAGAGCTCGACCGTCTCTGTTCCGCCTTCATCGCCAAGGGCGTGAAGAAGATCAGGCTGACCGGCGGCGAGCCGCTGGTGCGCAAGAACATCATGTATCTGGTGCGCCAACTCGGCCAGCGGATCGGCTCCGGCCTCGACGAGCTGACACTGACGACCAACGGCTCGCAGCTCGCCCGCCATGCCGAGGAGCTTTTTGAGTGCGGCGTGCGCCGCATCAACGTCTCGCTCGATACGCTCGATCCCCACAAGTTCCGCAAGGTCACCCGCTGGGGCGATTTTGCCAAGGTCATGGAAGGCATCGACGCCGCCCAGAAGGCCGGCATCAGGATCAAGCTTAATGCCGTGGCGCTCAAAGGCTTCAACGACGTGGAAATGCCGGAGATGGTCCGCTTCGCCCACGGCCGCGGCATGGACCTGACCGTCATCGAAACCATGCCGATGGGCGAGATCGAAGAGGACCGCACCGACCAATACCTGCCGCTCTCGCAGCTGCGCGCCGATTTCGAACGTCAGTTCACGCTAACCGAGATCGATTACCAGACCGGCGGCCCGGCGCGGTATGTCAGGGTCCAAGAGACCGGCGGCCGCCTCGGCTTCATCACGCCGCTGACCCATAATTTCTGCGAAAGCTGCAACCGCGTCCGCCTCACCTGCACCGGCACCCTCTATATGTGCCTCGGCCAGAACGACGCCGCCGATCTCAGAGCCGCACTGCGCGCTAGCGAAGACGACGCCCTCCTCCACGCCGCCATCGACGAAGCCATCACCCGCAAGCCGAAAGGCCACGACTTCATCATCGACCGCACGCATAATCGCCCGGCGGTGGCCCGGCACATGAGTGTCACTGGTGGGTGATGTTTGCGGTAGATTTCTGCCTTAGAGAGCGAATGCCGGCGTCAAGTTGAGGAGAACGCCTACTACCCACCCTCGTTCCTGTGCTCGTCGCAGAAATCAGGGAGAGTGGGTAATGCCCGGTGCTGATTATTCCGCGTACAGCTTATGGAACGCCACCACAGGACCGGTCGTCGCCTCCGTGACATCCATAGAATGCGTCACATCACCCAGGCTTATGCGCACAAATCGCAAACCACTCCTTCACCATCCGCTCCAGCCCTCTCAGAACCGGCATTTTGCGCGCCCGCCGCCCATTGAATATCGCCGAGCTTGTGGTCGACCACGATGTCCACAAAGCCCGCCTTGCTGAGGAGATTGACGACCGCTTCCGCTAGCATTTCCTTGCCGAAATGCGCGCGAGAGCGGCATGCTCTGATGCCGCATCATCATTTCTGGCGACATGTAGTTCGCCGGCGGCTTGCGACGGCTGAACTGGGTTTCAATGGAGACTTAGAGCCGCATTTTCCTGGACACAATAAGGCAAAATTCCCCTTCAAGGGCGACTAAATTCTTCAGGAGATATGGTGAGCGGGCTAATCACTCTGTCCCCTGTGGCAGGGGTCTTCGCAATCCGATAGACGAGCTTGGTGGTGGCCGGCTGTGTTCCGCTGATGTCGGTAACCAAAAATTTCGCTGAAGGCATTTCGCCGGCGCCGATAGTGTCAGCGAAGCCTTGGCAACCAAGGGCGAGTTGGGTACCGAAAGCATACTGCACTTTGTATTGGCCATCCGGAATACCGCTCAATTGCGCCGTCTGGCCGCGGGCGACGAAGAAGGCACTCACCAAGACACCCGAAACTGCGTCTCTCAGCTTGATAATCGCATCCACTTTGCTCCCATTGTATATCTCCAACTCGTGACCAACCTCGGATGTCCAGAGACGTCCTCCCAAAATCTTCCCATTCTGCACTGGGATGGTACAGTTCGGCACATATGGAGTTACCACTGAGGGGGCACGTTCTAGCAACGCGGTTTGAGGCAAAGAATATGATTCAAACGAAGCGCGCCGGCTCATTGAATCCGCCACGAAAAATGCCACGATAATCCCGGGCACTGAAAAAGCCATGAATAGATGCGTCGAAACCGTGCCGACGGACAGGCGCCAAGGGTCTTTCAGGTGTGGCCGATAACGACCGATGCCCTTCTCCTCCAACCGCTCAATTAATATTGCCGCGCATTCGACTATGCCTTTATCGCGCGCCCTCTTTGAAGGAACCGCGAGAGCATAGGACAATAGGAAATTTCCGCGCGTCAGGAATGCCACGGCGTTGTGCCAAAGCATTTCCTCATCCAATTTCCGATCTCGTTTACCACCAAACCCATTCCGCACGATCGAAACAACAGAATATGGGATACCCCATGGAGCAGCCCACCACCCAGCAAGCATCGTTATGAATGAGGACTTCAATCCTTCCCTGCGCGCACAGCTCGCGCAGAATATCCCTTCCGAAGGAGAGCAGGTTGTCCAAAAAAGGAAACTGTAGACCCGAGAGAAGGCGACATAACGCGGCTGAGGAGTGACCGATCCGCAGCGCGAACACGATATCGGATTGATCACTTCATACTGAGGCAGAGGCAGAAGCTCCGGTACAGTCTTTTGATGTTGCAAGCCGTCGTATTCAGCGCGTCGAACGGGATCGTTTAAAACGTCGTACGCCTTGGAAACCTCGTGGAATTTTGAGGCCGATTTTGCGCCAGACATATCTTGATGCGTTTGCTGGGCAAGTCGCCAGAAAGCGCTTTTAATTTCCTTAGCCGTTGCCGACGGCTGCACACCCAAAGCCTCGTACAAGCCTTGAGGATCCATGTCCTTCATATCATCCTCTTGAGTGGCTTCCCGACCGGTGCCTAACCCACCGAGAACATACGGCTGGGATATTTTCAAGAGGGATCACACAGAGAAGATTGGTCTTGCGCCCGTATCGTCAGTCGATCAATCGCTGCGCGGTAAATTTGTCCGTAACCAGCATGTCGATCACCCCGACGCGCAGCGCCCCTGCAATAGCGTCGGTCTTCTTGGCTCCGCCGGCAAGGGCAATGACCCGGTCGACCCGCTCGAGATCCTCAAGCGGCAGCCCAATGACCCGGTCGTCCAGGGGCGTCTTGACCGGCTTGCCGGTTTTATCGAAGAAACGCAGCGAGATGTCGCCGACGGCGCCCGCTTCCGCGAGGTCGGAGAGTTCGCGAGACGAAAAGATGTTGCCGGAGCGGGCGAGAAGTTCGGAGGGTTCGACGGCTCCGATTCCGACGATCGCCAGCGTGATGCTGCCGAACAGGTCCATCGTCTCGCGGACGAAGGGGTCGGCCTGCATCAGAAGCTTTGCCTCTCTCGATGTCGTCACGCCCTGCACGGGGAGCAGTTTCGGCTCGGCGCCGGTCAGCCGCGCAAGCCGCGTGGTCAGCTGCGTCGCATGCGTCTGCACGGAAGGATCGCCCATGCCTCCGAGGGTCTGGACGACGTATTTCGCCTGAGCGCTCTTCTGAGGATGAATGTTCTCGACCATCTTGAAAATGGTCTGGCTCCAGCTCGAAACGCCGATGATCTCCCCTGGCGCAAGCGTCACCTCCAGGAGATGCGCCGCCGCTTCGCCGATACGGGCCATGATGGCGCCGTCCCGATCTTCGGTGCACTCCACGACGATCGCCTCCGGCAGATCGTATTTCTCGCGAAGCGCGCCCTCGAGCTCGCTATAGGTGCCGACGGGAGGGATCACGCTGGTTCGCACGATATCTTCCGCCTCGGCGCGCTTGAGCATGCGCGATACCGTCGCCTGCGACAGGCGAAGGTGTTGTGCGATCTCCGCCTGCCGCCGCCCCTCGATGTGGTACATCTGGGCGACCCTTGAAATGAGGCGGAGTTCGTTGAGGCGAGTCATCGCTGATCCCGGAGTGAATTTTTATTCACCTTTAGCCTGTGTTTCGCGGGACGTCGAGCGGGCAAGCGCATCATTCCAGGTCGCCAGAAGGGCCGCTCGATCCACGGCTTGCGGCTCAATGGTTCGGGTGGTTCGCGGCAGCTCCGAGACGACATGGAGATCACTCCACAAGCCGAGAGAGAGCCCCGCCAGATAAGCAGCGCCCAGAGCCGACGCCTCGGGTGCTTCGCATTGGATTACGGGATGTTCGATGAGGTTCGAGACACACTGCATCAGGAAGCGGTTCTGGCTCGGCCCCCCATCGACATAGAGCGCCCCGAGTTCGCCGCCGCTCTGTGCCCGCATGGCCGCGATCACGTCATGCACCTGGAAGGCGATGGAATCGGTTACCGACCGTGCCATCTGCGCGCGTGTCGTATTGAAGTTGATCTGGGAGAACAGAGCACGGGCGTCGGAATTCCAGTAAGGCGCACCGAGCCCCACGAACGCCGGCACGAAGCCAGGCGCGCCCGGCCCGGCGCTCGCCGCAAGTTCCACAAGCGCGGCGACGTCAGCCAGGCCGAGAATGTCAGCCATCCAGGGAAGGCTGGCGGCGCAAACGAGGATATTGCCCTCGAAAGCGAAGGTCGGCTTTCCCCCGATGCGCCATGCGACGGTGGTTGTGATGCCGTTGCGCGGCGCAATGAATTGCGGCAGCGTCGTCATGACCGAAGAGCCGGTGCCAAAGGTCACCTTGCCGTCGCCCGGCTTGAATGCGCCATGGCCGAACAAGGCTGCGTGGCTGTCTCCGATCGCGGCCATGATTGGAGTGCCATCCGGCACCCCTGGCAATCCTTGCGTTCTGCCGAAATCGGCAGAGCTGTCGAGCACCTCCGGCAGGAGCGCGATATCGACGCCGAAGATCTCGCCAAGTTCCTCGCTCCATCTCTGTTCCCTGAGATCGAACAACTGGCTCCTGGCGGCGTTCGAAGCGTCGCAGACATGCCGGCGCCCGCCCGTCAGGCAGTGAATGAGCCAACTGTCGACCGTTCCCAGCCGCACCGATCGCCCGGCCGGGATCCGGTCGAGCAGCCATCGGAATTTCGAACCCGGGAACATCGGATCCAATGGCAGGCCGGTCAGCGCCTGCACACGGTCGAGGCGGCCTTCGGCAATGAGACGTTCGCAATCCCGTGCCGTTCGGCGGCACTGCCAGCTGACCACCGGTCCAAGCGCGTCTCCTGTTTCGGCGTCCCAGGCGGTGACGGACTCGCGCTGGTTGGAAATAGCGACCGCCTCGATAGTCATGTCGGGGCTAGCCTTCAGGCAGGCATCGATCGCTTCGCAGACCGATGCGTAAAGCCGGCGCGGATCTTGCTCGACCCAGCCTTCCCTCGGATAGGAGATGCCGACAGGAGATGAACCTCTGCCGATAATTTCTCCCGTCTCGGAAACGAGAACGGCCTTTGAATTGGTCGTGCCCTGGTCGATTGCCAGAATTGCCCGCATTCTATCCTCCCCGGATCAGGCGGCGGCTACGGCAAAATGAGCCCCGGCCGCTTCACGCGATCCCCAGTTACTTGCGCTTGATCAGCGCCTGTGCGGCGTCGGCGATTGCGGATGGCGACATCCCGTATTCGTCGAGCAGGAACTCTGCCGAACCGGTCGGGGCGTAGACGCCGGGAACGCCGAGACGTTTCATCGGCACTGGAGCATGGTCGACCACCACTTCGGCGACCGCGGAGCCGAGCCCGCCGAAGATCGAATGCTCTTCGGCCGTAACGATCGCTCCGGTCTCCTTCGCCGCGGCGATGATGGCCTCCTCGTCGATCGGGCGAACCGTTGCGAGATTGAGCACCCTGGCATCGATGCCGCGTTCGGCGAGAATCTCGGCAGCCTTCACAATGCGATGGGTCAAGGTGCCGTTGGCGATCAGGGTGACGTCGGAACCCTGGCGCAGGAGATTCGCCTTGCCGAGTTCGAACCTATGCCCCTCCGGAAGAAGGTCGGGCACTCCGACCCGTGACAGACGCAGGAAACACGGCCCGCTGTAAGTCGCCGCCCAGGCAACGGCAGCAGCGGTTTCGATCCGGTCGCAGGGCGCGATGACCGGAAGATTGGGCAATACGCGCGTCCAGGCGAAGTCTTCGATCGAGTGATGCGTCGGACCGAGTTCGCCATATGCCATGCCGGACGAGATCCCCACCAGCTTGACGTTGGCGTTCGAGTAGGAAATGTCGGCCTTGATCTGCTCCAGCGACCGTCCCGTGAGAAACGGCGCGGCGCCGCACACGAAGGGCAGCCGCCCGCCATTGGCGAGGCCTGCTCCGACGCCGACCATGTTCTGCTCCGCGATGCCGACATTGACGAGGCGTTCCGGAAATCTCGACTTGAAGCCGCCGAGCTTGGAGGAACCGACCGAGTCGTTGCAGACCGCGACGATCGTTTCGTTTTCGGCTGCCAGCCGCTCGAGCGTGGAGGCGAATGCGTCGCGGCAATCGTGGAGCTTGGGTGGGTTTACTGGCGCGTTCATTACAGTGCCTCCGACAATTCTGCCAATGCGATTTCGTATTGTTCCCTGCTCGGCACCTTATGGTGCCATTCGACCCGGTCCTGCATGAAGGAGATTCCGTGGCCCTTGTTGGTATGGGCGACGATGCAGTGCGGTCCTGCCCCCCGGTGTTCGAGAGCCGGAACGATCTCGCGCATATTGTTGCCGTCGATCTCGGTGACTTCCCAGCCGAAGGCTTCGAGCTTCGGACGAAGCGGAGCGAGATCGTTGGTTTCGGCAAGTGCTGCGCCCTGCTGGAACCTGTTGTGATCGATGACCAGCGTCAAGTTATCGAGCTTGAACTGAGCTGCCGCCATGATCGCCTCCCAGTTGGACCCTTCCTGCATCTCGCCGTCGCCGGTGACGACATAGGTGCGATATCCAGCACCCGAGAGCTTGGCGGCTTTCGCCATTCCCACCGCGACCGGAAGGCCGTGGCCGAGCGGACCGGTATTGGTTTCGACGCCAGGAACCTTGTTGCAGTTCGGATGCCCGTTCAGCCTCGAATGCGGCTGCAGGAAGGTGGAAATCTCCTCCTCCGGGATGAAGCCGCGCTTTGCGAGCGTCACGTAGAGAGCACAAGCCGTATGTCCCTTTGAAAGAACGAACCTGTCGCGGTCGGGATGCTTCGGCTGGTCCGGCCAGACATTCAGCACACGAAAATAGAGCGCGGTCAAAACGTCGATGACCGACATCTCCCCGCCAATATGGCCGGCGCCCGCTTCAAAGACCGCCTGGAGATCGCGCAATCGGATCTGGCGGGCGATGCGCTCAAGTTCTGTCGTATCCATGGGTTCCTCTTATGCATAAATATTCAGTCTTCAATATTTTTGCACAACACGCCGATTAGTCAAGCCTCTAAACGGGAAGCCGGCAGTGCCATGCTGGAACAAATCCTGTTGACAGGCGAAAAGCAAGTTGTTAATGAATTTTCCAGCAACGGTGAATAATTATTCTAGCTTGCACAAATATCGGATACAAGCCTAGGCATGGGAGGAGCAATGGTGGCGCTCGATATCAATGAACACAGGCTTTCGTCCGGCGCTTGGCTCGGTAAGCTCAAGGGAGCTACCGGTCCGCTCGTGGGATTGCTCGCGCTGTGCATCTTTCTGAGCTTCAGCACAGACACGTTTCTTTCGGTTCGAAACGGCCTCAATATCCTCGACCAGATCACGGTCCTCGGCATCATGGCGGTCGGAATGACGTTCGTCATCCTGATCGGCGGCATCGATCTCTCCGTCGGCTCGGCCCTCGCCCTGGCGATGATGGTCATGGGCTGGACCGCCAACGTCGCCGGCCTGCCGCTGCCCGTCGGCATCGCCTTCGCGCTGATCGCATCGGCGGTATCAGGCCTCATCGTCGGACTTCTGGTGACGCAGTTCCGGGTTCCAGCCTTTATCGCCACGCTTGCGATGATGTCGGCGGCGCGCGGCGTTGCAAACATGATCACGGACGGTCAGCAGATCGTCGGCTTCCCCGACTGGTTCATGATGCTGGCGATCGATCGCCATTTCGGCGTCATGACGGCCACGGTCTTCCTCATGCTCGCGGTCGTTCTTGCGGCGTGGCTCTTCCTGCACTTCCGGTCCGAAGGCCGCATGCTCTACGCGGTGGGCGGCAATCCCGAAGTCGCGCGCCTGGCCGGCATCAACGTTCCGCTGGTGACCATTGCAGTCTATGTCGTGAGCGCCGTCCTTGCGGGGCTCGCAGGCATCGTGCTCGCCGCCCGCCTGGATTCTGTCCAGCCGTCCAGCGGCCTGGGCTATGAGTTGGACACCATCGCCGCGGTCGTCATCGGCGGCACATCGCTTTCCGGCGGCGCGGGCGGCATCGGGGGAACGCTGATCGGCGTCCTGATCATCGGTGTGCTCCGCAACGGTCTCAACCTTCTCAACGTCTCGCCCTTCCTGCAGCAGGTGATCATCGGGATCGTCATCGTGCTCGCGGTCGGCGCAGAGACCATTCGTCGGCGTCGCGCCTGACGCGCATGCTCCGCCGCGTTGGCGGACACGGAATTCCGTCCCGGAAATTCGGGGCGGATCAATAACCCCAGGGGGAGGACATACCCTAGGGTCCATCAAAAAACGGAGGAACTACAATGAAAATTGCGCGCACCATGCTCGCGTCCGCTGCACTGCTCGGTCTCATGCTCGGTCCCGTACACGCGGCGGAACTGAAGAAGCTTGGCCTTGCTGTTGCCAACCTTCAGGCAAACTTCTTCAACCAGATCAAGCAATCGGTCG
Organism: Rhizobium sp. R339; assembly: GCF_002211395.1. Taxonomy (NCBI): domain Bacteria; kingdom Pseudomonadati; phylum Pseudomonadota; class Alphaproteobacteria; order Hyphomicrobiales; family Rhizobiaceae; genus Rhizobium; species Rhizobium sp. R339. The sequence continues at coordinate 30,198 of NZ_LOKV01000013.1, read as the reverse complement.
AGGCCGAAGCCAAGAAGCGTGGCATCGAAGTCATCACGGTCGACGCGAAGGGCGACGGGCCGACGCAGGTCAATCAGATCCAGGATCTTCTGACCCAGAAAATTGACGCGCTGATCTACATTCCGGCAGGTGCGGCAGCGGCGACCGTTCCGGTCAAGCTCGCGAAGAACGCCGGCATTCCGGTCGTCAACGTCGACCGCAACGCCGAAGGCGCGCCCGGCGATACTTTCCTCGCGACCGATTCCGTCGCCTCTGCCAAGGCGGTGTGCGACTACATCCTGAAGGAAGCCGGCGGCAAGGGGAAGATGGTCATCATCCACGGCCAGAAGGGCACGACGCCGGAAGTCGATCGCTCGAAGGGATGCGGTGAATCGCTCAAGGCCTATCCGGATGTCAAGGTCGTCGCCGAACAATATTCGAACATCTGGAGCCAGGACGAGGGCTTTCAGATCATGCAGAATATGCTGCAGGCAAACCCCGACATCTCGATCGTCTTCGCACAGGCCGATGGTCTCGCGCTTGGCGCCGCCCAGGCGATCAAGGTCGCAAATCCCTCGCAGAAGATCGTGGTCGGCGGCTTCGACGGCGATACCGCGGCTCTCGAAGCCCTCAGCAAGGGCGTCTTCAATGTGACGGCCACGCAGCAGACCCAGAAAATGGGCCGCGATGCAGTCGAAAACGCCGCCAAGCTTGTCGCCGGTGAAAAAGTGCCGCCGGTACAGCTCTTGGATGCCACGCTGACAACCAAGGAAAACGTCGCAGGCTTCATCGCCAACCATCCCTAGCGTCCTTTGTGCGTCCGAAAGGACGCACGGCGCTCTAATGAAGCCGAGGTCTTGAGGAGGTGTGCCGTGACTGATCCCGTTCTTTCCCTGAGGGGCATATCCAAGTGGTATGGGCCGCTCCAGGTGCTGAAGAATGTCAGCCTGGACGTCTATCCCGGTGAGGTGGTCGCACTTCTCGGTGAAAACGGCGCGGGCAAATCGACGCTGTCGGGCATCATTGCCGGCTCACGCACACCCTCCGAGGGATCGATGACATGGCTGGGGCAGCCCTATGCCCCGGCCACCCCACGCGAAGCGATCGACAAGGGCGTCGTCCTGATCCATCAGGAACTGCAGCTTCTGCCGCAGCTGTCGATTGCGGAAAACGTCTTCATCGGACGCTGGCCGATGAAGAACGGCGTCGTCGACCGGGCTCAGATGGTTCGCCGGGCCCAGGACCAGCTCGCGCGTTTGAACCTTCATATACCGGCAACACGGATGGTCGCCGGCCTTTCCACCGCAAATCAACAGCTCATCGAGATCGCCAAGGCGCTGGCTCTCAACGCCAAGCTGCTGATTCTCGATGAACCGACAGCCGCCCTCGGCGGCGCGGAGACGGAAGCCCTGTTCGAACAGGTTCGCAAGCTTCGCTCGGAAGGTGTGGGCATCGTCTACATTTCCCACCGCATGGAAGAGATCAAGCAGATCACCGACCGGATCGTCGTTCTTCGCGATGGGGAGCGGGTGCAGGAATTCTCAGACAGCGCCACCCCGGTGCGAACGATCGTTGAGAGCATGGTCGGACGCCCGCTTGATCGCCTGTTCCCTACCCTGCCGGTTCCGACGGACCGCCCGGTCCTGGAGGTATCAGGGCTGAGCTCGCTTGATGACTCTTTCCGTGACGTTACCTTCGAGGTGCGGGCTGGAGAAATTCTCGGCATCGCCGGACTGGTCGGCGCCGGCCGCACCGAACTGGTGCGTGCGATTTCGGGAGCGGATCCGATCAGCGCGGGTTCGATCAAGCTGGAAGGCGAGGAACTCAGGCTGCGCGACCCGGCCGACGCGATCGCCAAGGGCATCGTGATGGTTCCGGAAGACCGCAAGGAGCAGGGCCTGATCGTCGGCCACCGGATCAGCGAAAACATTATCTACGCCAATTTGGATAAACTTGGCGGTGGCTGGATAACGCCGCGCCTCAAGCGCTCCTTCGCGGAAAAGGCCGTTGCCAAGTTCGGCGTGAAGGGCCGCGCCGAGCAATACGCCTCCGATCTTTCCGGCGGCAACCAGCAGAAGGTCGTGATCGCCAAGTGGCTCTTGCGCGATCCCAAGGTCGTCGTCCTCGACGAACCGACGCGCGGCATCGACGTCGGCGCCCGCGCGGGCATCTACGACATCATCGTCGACCTTGCCAAACAGGGTGTGGCGGTCATTGTCGTAAGCTCCGACCTCGAGGAAGTTCTCGGCATTTCCAATCGCATTCTCGTGCTTGCCCAGGGCAAGCAGGCAGGCATCCTCGATCGTGACCAGGCAAATGACGTCTCGGTCATGGAACTAGCGACCATCTAAACAGACAGAGAAAGGAAGAGCGGTGTCTGACATCACTCTGAACGCCCCGAAGCTTTTCGACCTCAGCGGCCAGGTTGCCATCGTCACCGGTGCCGGCAGCGGCATCGGGCAGCGCATTGCCATCGGCCTTGCGCAATGCGGCGCTGATGTGGCGCTGCTCGACCGTCGAACCGACGACGGACTGGCCAAGACGGCCGAACATATCCGCGCCGCCGGCCGCCGCTCGATCGAGATCGCTGCCGATGTGACGAGCAAATCCTCGCTTGCCGATGCCGTCGCACGAACCGAAGCGGATCTTGGCGCCTTGACGCTGGCTGTCAACGCTGCGGGCATCGCCAACGCGAACCCGGCGGAAGATATGGAAGAGGACCAATACCAGACGTTGATGGACATCAACCTGAAGGGCATATTCCTTTCCTGCCAGGCCGAGGCCCGCGCCATGCTGAAGAATGGACGCGGCTCTATCGTCAACATCGCCTCCATGTCGGGCGTGATCGTCAACCGGGGCCTCAGCCAAGCGCATTACAACGCCTCCAAGGCGGGCGTGATCCATATGTCGAAATCGATGGCGATGGAATGGGTCGGCCGCGGCATTCGCGTCAACACCATCTCCCCCGGCTATACGGCAACGCCGATGAACACCCGTCCGGAGATGGTTCATCAGACCAAGCTTTTCGAAGAGCAGACACCGATGCAGCGCATGGCTGATGTCGACGAAATGGTCGGTCCGGCGGTCTTCCTGCTTTCGAACGCAGCAAGTTTCGTGACCGGTGTCGATCTTCTCGTAGACGGCGGCTTCTGCTGCTGGTGATGCGATCGGAACGCTGATTTTAGGACCTGAACCGATCTCGCTTCCTCCCTGGCTGAGATCGAGGCGCTGAAGGGACCAACGGGCAAGACGGCGCGATATCGTCGTCCGCCCGCCCTTCCCGCCGATGGAACACGCTGAGGCCACGGCGCCGTCATTGGCGCTCGAGACTGCGCGAACTCGTTCACCGGATTTGCCGTCTCCCTAGGATGTCTGAAAGGAAAGAGGATGAAACGCTTCGAAAACAAGACTGTCGTCATCACCGGGGCCAGCCGCGGCATCGGCGCCGCCATCGCCAGGCGCTTCGCGCGCGAGGGCGCCAATCTCGTCGTCTCGGCCAATGAGGATCTGGTCCACGGCGTTGCCGAAGCGATCCGGGCCGAAGGCGGCAAGGCGATCTCCTTCATCGGCGATGTCACCGACAAGTCGAGCGTCAAGGCGCTCTACGATGCCGCCGAGGGTGAGTTCGGCGCGGTCGATGTCTCGATCCAGAATGCCGGCGTCATCACCATCGCCCGCATCGAGGACATGACCGAAAACGAGTGGGACAAGGTCATGGCCGTCAATACCAAGGGCGTCTTCCTCTGCGCCCAGGAGGCCATTGCAAGAATGCGCAAGCACAAGCGCGGCGGCCGCATCATCAACACCGCTTCCGGCCAGGCCCGCGACGGCTTCATCTACACCCCGCACTATGCCGCCTCCAAAATGGGAGTCGTCGGCATCACCCAGAGCCTCGCCAAGGAAGTCGCGATCGAAAACATCACCGTCAACGCCTTCTGCCCCGGCATCATCGAGACGGATATGTGGGCCTATAACGACCAGGCCTGGGGCAAACTGCTTGGCAATTACGCCCCCGGCGAACTGATGAAGGAATGGGTCGAAGGCATCCCGATGAAGCGCGCCGGCTCCGGCGAGGACGTCGCCGGCCTGGTCACCTTCCTCGCCAGCGACGACGCCGCCTACATCACCGGCCAGACGATCAATGTCGATGGCGGGTTGATTATGTCGTAAGCGCGGCAAGCAGCGCCACTGAAACTGTATAAAACGCTGCCTTGCCTTCGCTCGCGCTCAGAGCATTCGCGGCTTCGCCGCTCACCCCCTCATCTGCCTGCCGGCATCTTCTCCCCGCCGGGGAGAAGCGGAATCGCAGCCGCCGCTCGCTTCCCTTTATGCTTTGGCTTGGGGCGACGCGGTGCGTCTTGCTCCCTCTTCGCCCCAGCGGGGAGAAGATGCCCGTCAGGGCAGATGAGGGGGGTGAGGAGCACTAGCGACGAACGCCTTGAGCGGTAAGCGAAAGGCAACCGACGCCCCCACCTACGTCCTATTGATCGAAACCCCGCCATCCGCCAGCATCGCCGTACCCGTCACGAAACTCGACAGGTCGGACGCAAGGAAGAGCGCCGCATTGGCGATCTCCTCCGGCTGCGCCATGCGTTTCAGCGCATGCAGCCCCTCCACGAAGGCGAGCACTTCCGCGGTCGCATCAGGCGCATTGGTGATGCTGGCCGGCGTGTCGGTGCCGCCGGGCAGAAGAGCGTTGACGCGGATCTTGCGTGATGCGAGTTCGGCGGCAAGCACCTGCACGAGACCGATCAGACCGGCCTTGCTCGCCGCATAGGCGCCCATGCCGGGCATGCCGGCGGTGTAGCCGACGAAGGTGGAGGTGAAGATCAGCGATCCGCCCTCGCCCATCGCCGCCGACTGATGTTTGGCGCCGAGGAAGCCGGCGGTCAGATTGGTCTCGATCGTCTCGCGCCAGCCCTCCAGCGACAGCCCGGAGACCGGCCCCATCTCGCCAATGCTGCCGGCATTGTTGAAGGCAATATCGAGCCTGCCGAGGCGCGAGAGAGCCGCGTCGACGAGCCTCGCCTGCAGCGCCTCGTCCCTGACATCGCCCGCAACGGCGACGGCCTTTCCACCCTCCGCCTCGATTTCCGCGACGACGGCGTCGAGCGCGCCCTGTCGCCTTCCGTTGATCACCAGCTTCGCGCCTTCCCGCGCGAAGACCTTCGCCGCTGCCCGGCCAATGCCGGAGCTTGCGCCGGTGACGATTGCAATCTTGTCCTTCAGAAGTGTCATGTCCGTTTCTCCTCAGTGATTGAGGCATCCCAAATCTCAGACATCAGGCGGCGCAGCCACCCGTTTCCCGCGCGCGGAAGCAAAAGCCGTCGATGGCAGATCGCCTTGGTCAGCGTTCGCTTTCGCAGCCTATTGAGCTGCAAGCGGAGATTAGCGAGCTAAAACGGTCATTTGCAGAGGCTTTCACAGACGCACATGCCGTTACGTCAGCCCCTTGTGCGCTGCATCATCGATTTATCCCGGGTGTGACATTCATCCGATTCCCTTCATGTATCTTCCCGACTAAGAAGGGATGCACAGGTAAAGGGAATCTCTTCATGCCGCGGTCACGCAATACTGAGGGCGCCATCTATATGAGCATGGCGATGGCCGGCTTTTCCTCCAGCGACGCACTCTCGAAATCGGTGATCGCCTATATGAATGCCGGCGAGATCATGTTCCTGCGCGGCCTGTTCACCAGCGTGCTGGTCTTTCTGATCGCCTGGAAAATGGGCGCGCTGCGCTCCTGGCGTGTCGTGCTGAAGCCGTTGATCATTCTCCGCATCGTCTGCGAGATACTTTCCGCGGTCACCTATATCACCGCGCTCGGCATGATGCCGATCGCCAATGCCTCGGCGATCTTGCAGTCGCTGCCGCTGGTCGTCACCTTCGGCGCCGCGCTGTTCTTCCGCGAGCCGGTTGGCTGGCGGCGCTGGTCGGCGATCCTCGTCGGCCTCGTCGGCGTGATGATCATCATCCGCCCCGGCCCCGAAGGCTTCACCGCCGCCGCCCTTCTCTGCGTCGGCGCGGTGCTGACGACAGCCGGCCGCGATCTCGCCACCCGCTCGATCGATCCGGAAATACCCTCGCTGATGATCACCGTGATCACCGCCTCCTCCGCCGCCTTCTTCGGCGCGCTTCTGATCCCCGTGCTCGGCGGCTGGCAGCCGGTCAGCGCCTCCTCGCTCGGCCACCTCCTTCTCGCCTCGGTGCTGGTGCTCGTCGGCTATCAGTCGGTCATCCTCGCCATGCGCACCGGCGAAATCTCCTTCGTCGCGCCCTTCCGCTATACGAGCCTGATCTTTTCCTCGCTGCTCGGCTTTGTCTTTTTCGCGGAAGTGCCGGACCACTGGACGCTGATAGGCGCTGCAATCGTCATCGCTTCCGGCCTCTATACGTTCTATCGTGAGGCCGAGCGTCACGTTTCACCCATCGCGCAGGAATCCGAACCGCGCGTGCCGGTGTGACGCAGGATTGCGAGGCAGATAGTGGCTGAATTCTCGTTGGACAAATCCGAGATAGCAGGCGTGGTGCTCGCCGGCGGCCGCTCGCAGCGCATGGGCCGCGACAAGGCCGGCGTAATGCTCGGGACCGAGACCCTGCTTCGCCATGTGCTGGCCCGCCTGTCGCCGCAGGTCTCGTCGATCGCCGTCAATGCCGATGCCGCCGCCGAAGACGTGCCTGTCGTTCCCGACCATATTGCCGGCAAGGCCGGGCCGATGGCCGGCATCCATGCGGCCATGGTTCATGCCGCCGGCATCCCCTCGGTCACACATGTCGTCACCGTCTCTGTGGATTGCCCGTTCTTCCCGGCCGATCTCGTCACCCGGCTGACGGCAGCAGTCGATCATCCGTCGCAGATCGCGATCGCCGCCTCCGAAGGCCGCAGCCATCCGGTCTTCGGTCTCTGGCCGGTGACATTGGCGGCCGATCTCAAAGCCTGGATCGCCGCTGACGAAAAGCGCCGCGTGCGCGACTTCCTGTTGCGGCATGACGTTACGGAAGTAGCCTTTCCGCTGCATCCGACCCGCGCCAGCCTGCTCGACCCATTCTTCAACATCAACACGCCCGACGACCTCGCCGAGGCGGAACGCTGGCTGGAGGCTCTTCGCACATGACGGCACCAAAAGTCTTCGGCATCGCCGGCTGGAAGAACTCTGGCAAGACAGGGCTTGCCGTGCGTTTGGTGACCGAGTTCACCCGCCGCGGCTATAAGATCTCGACGATCAAGCATGCCCATCATGACTTCGACATCGACAAGGTCGGCGCCGACAGCTACCGCCACCGCCAGGCTGGCGCCCACGAGGTCACCATCGTCTCCGGCACTCGCTATGCCATCATGCATGAGCTGCGTGGCGCTCCAGAACCAGAGTTCAAGGAGATCCTTGCCCGGCTTGCCCCTTGCGATCTCGTCTTGATCGAGGGCTATAAACGCGAGCCGATCCCGAAGATCGAGGCTCGCCGCCTTGAAGCCGCAAATCGCACGCCGCTCGCGCCCGACGATCCGCATATCGCAGCCATCGCCGCCGATCACCCCGTCGCGGACACGGCCCTGCCCGTTTTCGATCTCGACGACACCGCCGCCATCGCCGATTTCATCGCCGAGATTGTCGGCCTTGAGGCTCGACCCTAACTCGCCGATTTGAGAGGCAGGTCCGTTTCGCTTGCCATCGCCTTGTGAATTTCCCTTGCAAGCTGGGCCTGGTTGTACGGCTTTCCCAGTCTTGGAAGATCGACCTCTGCGCCGGCAGGAAGATCGGCATAACCCGTTGCCAGTACGATCGGCAGCGCCGGTCGAATGGTCCGCACCGCCTGGGCAAGCTGGGCGCCGGTCATTCCGGGCATCGAATAATCGGTAATCATCACGTCGAAATGCCCGCCGTTTCTGATCAGTTCCAGCGCTTGCGAGCCGGAATTTGCTTCGACGACATCATGGCCGAGATCTTCGAGCATCTCGACCGAACTCATGGCGATCAAGGTATCATCGTCGACGAGCAGGATCTTCAGCTTTGATGCTGTTTGCGCGAGGGGCAGATCGGTTTCCGCCGGCTGTTCAGGGCACTGTTCGGTCGCGGGTAGCCATAACTCGGCGGTGGTTCCCACACCAAGCGTGCTCGTCAGGCGCAGCGCGCCGTTAAGCTGAACCGCAAGGCCGTGGATCATCGATAGCCCAAGGCCCGTACCCTTTCCGAGCTCCTTGGTCGAGAAGAAGGGATCGACGGCCTTCTTCAGCGTCTCTGCGTCCATCCCGCTGCCATTGTCGGTGACGCCGAGGACGAGGTAAGTCCCCTCGTTGAGATCGCCGCCGTCACCCACGATCCTCTCTTCGCGCAGCGAAATGCGCAGAGCTCCTCCATCCGGCATCGCATCGCGCGCGTTGACGGCAAGGTTGAGCAGCGCCAGTTCGACCTGATTGGCATCGACCAGTGCCGGCCGCAGCGCCGGCGAAAGCTGTGTATCTATGCTGACCGACGATCCGACCGAACGGCGCAACAGATCGTTCATGCCCGATACCAGCTCGGCCAGATCGACCGGCTTCACCTGCAGATCCTGCCGTCTGGCGAAAGCCAACAGACGCTGCGTCAGGGCCGCGCCGCGGCGCGCGCCCTGAAGGGCGCCCTCGATCAGGCGCGACGCTTTCCGGTCTCCCGCGACATGCTTGCCAAGCAATTCGAGATTGCCGAGAACGACCATCAGCAGATTGTTGAAATCATGCGCGACGCCGCCGGTCAGCTGGCCGATGGCTTCCATTTTCTGCGAATGGCGAAGCTGCTCCTCCGCCTTTTCTCGTTGAGCCACCTCCTCGAGCAAGCTCTGATGGGCGGCATGAACCTCGCCGGTCCTTTCCCTCACCCGCTCTTCGAGGCTCTCATTCAGCCGTCTGAGGTTCTCCTCGGTAATCTTGCGCGCCGTGGCATCGGAGGAAACGCCGACGAGCTTCTTCGCCGAGCCATATCCGTCGACATAGAGCTGCGCATGCACCGCCGCCCAATGCAGCGATCCATCCGGCCAGATCGTCCTGTGTTCGACGGAATAGTCGCGTCCTGTCTCGATCGTCCGGTCCAGACTTGACTGCACGAGACCGCGGTCGTCCGGATAGATGCTCTTTACCAAATCCTCATAGGTAAAATCCTCGTCCGGCCCTCGCCCAAAGATCGCCTTGCAGGTGTCGGACGCCGACAACCTCATCGAAAACAATTCGAGTTCCCATGCACCGAGGCGGCCGGCAGCAAGCGCGGTCTGCAGCCGCCGTTCTCCCTCGCCGAGAGCCCCCAGATGGGCGCGCGCCTGATATTGTCGCAGCCGTCCCCTTAACGCGGTCCTGGCGATGCTGATGAAGGACGTCGCGTGAAAAGGTCTTTCCAGGAAGGTAACGTTGGCGAGAACCTCGGAAAGCCTGGCAGCGGCCGGATTTCGCTCTGGTCCGCCGCCCCGCGTGGTGAGCACGATGAACGGCAGATCCGACCAGCTCGGCTGCGCCGAGATCCAGGCTGCGACCGGCTTCAGATCGCTTGAACGGACGGCCTCCTCCGTCAGGACACCGAACGCGACGTCCTCATCGAGCAGTGCCGCAAACATCGGAAGGTCGGGAGCAGTAACTGCCGTCACGCCGGCTTCGTTGGCGAGGGATACCGCCACCAGAGCATCGCGGCCTGTGGGTGTGTAGATCAGCGCCTTTGGTTTGCCGGAATTAGGAATTGCCGCTATCCCCGCCATCGCGCGACATAAGGGACGTCGTATCTGAAACAAACTCCGGAACGCCGCGCAGCACTCCCTGGAACCCGACAAGCGGCCCTCCGAATGTCAGGCCCGCCGCGCCGATGCGATACTCTCTTATTGTATCCTCGTGAAATCCGGTCCTCTTCTTGATCACCGAAACGGCGCGGCGCACTCTTCCCGCCGCTTCGAAATAACGCAGCAGAATGACGGTATCGGCGAGATAGGTGACGTCGACCGGCGCCTTCATGTCACCGACCAGACCGTGCTGGGCCACGGTCAGGAAGGTGTTCGCACCTTGTCTGTTCAAATATTGCAGCAGCTCATGCATATGGAGGATCAACGAATTCTCGTCGGGCATCGAAGCCTGATATCCATTGATGCTGTCGATGATGACGGTCTTGGCGCCGGATCTGTCCACGCAGTCTCGCACGCGATGCGCAAATTCCCCGGGTGACAACTCGGCGGCATCCACTTGCTCGATATGAACGAGACCAGAGTCTCTCATCGCCTCCAGATCGATTCCAAGCGCATTGAGCCGCCCGAAAAGCAGCCCAATCTCTTCATCGAAAATGAAGGCCGCCGCCTTCTCTCCGCGCGCGATCGCTGCCGCCAGGAATTGAAACGAAAAAGTGCTCTTGCCAGTGCCGGCGGGCCCGAGGATGAGCGTACTGGAGCCCCTCTCCAGCCCGCCGCCCAACAGGAGGTCCAGTTCCGCAATATCGCTCGAAACATCGTCGCGGGCGTAACTCGTCCTGTGCTCGGAGGCAACGAGGCGCGGGAATACGACGACGCCGCCGGTCTGGATCGTGAAATCGTGATAACCGCCACGGAAGGCCTGCCCGCGATATTTTATGACCCTCAAACGTCGCCGTTCGGAGCCGTAGCCGGGCGCCAGTTCCTCGAGATGGATGACACCGTGCACGACGCTGTGCACCGTCTTGTCGAGCACGTCGGAGGTCAGGTCGTCGAGCAGAAGCACTGTCGCCCCCTGCCGGGCGAAGTAATGTTTGAGCGCAAGGATCTGCCGGCGGTAGCGCAGCGAACTTTGGGCCAGCAGCCTGATTTCCGACAGGCTGTCGAGAACCACGCGGCTTGGCTTCACCCGTTCGAACGCGGCGAAGATCTCCTTGGTGGTCTCTCCAAGCTCGAGGTCCGAGGAATAAAGCAGGCTCTGCTGCTGATCGGAGTCCAGCAGGCTTTCCGGAGGCACGACTTCGAAGACCTCGATATTGCCGTCGATGATCATGCCGTGCGAGGCCGCTCCGGCCCGCAATTCGCTCTCGGTTTCCGAGAGCGTAATGTAGAGCCCGCGCTCGCCAAGCCGCGCGCCTTCGATCAGAAACTGCAGTGCAATGGTGGTCTTGCCAGCTCCAGGGTTTCCCTCCAGGAGAAACACGTGGCCCGCGGAAAGGCCTCCTGCCAGGATTGTGTCCAAACCGGACACGCCGGTCCGAGCTTTCGTAGCAGGCAGAGCAGTATTCATCCATTGGTTCCTTCGTTTTTAACCTTGATTTAGTGGCGAAGGATCGAATGTCAAATAACCCAAACAGTATGATTTCGCACTGCGTTCCCAGGCTTCCGTCGACGAAACGCTGCGGGTCGTCCACGTCAGCAGTCGAAGTCCGAGCCACTCTTCCAGCCCTCGGCTGGTGTGGCTGAGCGCCGATTGCGGCACGCCGAGCCTTCCCGGCGGTTCGTAAAGCTTTGTGCGCGCGCAACGGCGAGGAAGGCGATCAAGTCATCATGGCAGGACGCGGAATTCATGAAATTTTCTCATAAGTCCTTGCCACATACACCATCTAATCGAACTACAGCGACGCACTAACTATCCTGAACCAAGGCGCACGATGTCGTCGGCAACCTTAGACACAGGAAGCATGATCATGGAAATCAAACGAAACGGCTCGCAGCCCTCGGCCAAAGGGCCGGCGGATTGGTTCACCGGCACGGTGCGCATCGATCCACTGTTTTCCGTCACCGATCCGGCTCGCGCCGCCGGCGCCAGCGTCACCTTCGAGCCCGCAGCCCGCACCGCCTGGCACACCCATCCGCTCGGCCAGACGCTGATCGTCATCTCGGGCTGCGGCCGCGTCCAGCGCGAAGGCGGCCCCGTCGAGGAAATTCGCCCGGGAGACGTCGTCTCGTTCGCGCCTGGCGAGCGGCATTGGCACGGTGCAGCGCCGACGACAGCAATGACCCACATCGCCATCCAGGAACAACTCGACGGCAAGGTCGTCGACTGGATGGAGCATGTCACCGACCCGGAATATCAAGGCTGAAAGGAAACGGCGATGCAGAAGCGTCAACTCGGAAAGAGCGGACTTCAGGTCTCGGCCATCGGTCTCGGCTGCATGGGGCTGAGCTACGGTTACGGCCCGGCGACCGAACAGCGGGAAGCGATTGCGCTGATCCGCCAGGCTTTTGAACGCGGCGTCACCTTCTTCGACACCGCCGAGGCCTACGGACCCTATAAGAACGAAGAGCTTCTGGGAGAGGCCCTGGCGCCCTTCCGCAGCGACGTGGTGATCGCCACAAAATTCGGCTTCAACTTCGATGCCAATGGCGGCCAGAGCGGTATGAACAGCCGGCCGGAACAGATCCGCGTGGTTGCCGATCAGGCGCTGAAGCGGCTGAAAACCGACGTCATCGACCTGTTCTACCAGCACCGTGTCGACCCTGACGTTCCGGTCGAGGATGTCGCCGGCACCGTCAAGGCGCTAATATCAGAAGGCAAGGTCCGGCATTTCGGCCTCTCCGAAGCAGGCGCCCAGACCATCCGCCGTGCGCATGCGGTCCAGCCGGTCGCCGCACTGCAAAGCGAATATTCGCTCTGGTGGCGCGAGCCCGAGCAGGAGATCCTGCCGGTGCTCGAAGAACTCGGCATCGGCTTCGTCCCGTTCAGCCCGCTCGGCAAGGGCTTCCTCACCGGCGCGATCAGCGACACGACCACCTTCGACAGCAAGGACTTCCGCAACATCGTGCCGCGGTTTTCCCAGGAAGCACGAAAAGCCAACCAGGCGCTCGTCGATCTTCTGGCGCAGATCGCCGCACGCAAGAAAGCCACCTCCGCCCAGGTCGCGCTCGCGTGGCTGCTGGCGCAAAAGCCTTGGATCGTGTCAATCCCCGGCACCACCAAGCTGCATCGCCTAGAGGAAAATATCGCAGCCGCCGAAGTCGAACTGACCGCCGATGACCTTGCCAGCATCGAAAGCGCGCTGGCCACCATCAAGGTCGAAGGCGATCGTTACCCTCCGCATCTGCAGGCAAGGGTCAATCGGTGACAGGAAAGCGGCCGCACATTTGCGGCCGCTTTCTCATCAAGAACATCATTTCCTCGGCGCCGGCGCATTCTCCTGAAAAGCCGGTATAGCCTCCAGCCTACCGACAATCTCCGCAATATCAGGCCATCGGTCGAGATCGAAGCCCATGCGCCTTGCGCTGATCGCCTGCGGAAAGAGGAAGATATCGGCAATGCCAGGCCAGTCGCCGACGGCGAAGGCGCCTTGCCTGCGGCCGGCAATCATCGTCTCGACCGCGGCCATTCCCTCGCCGACCCAATGGCGGCTCCAGGCGGCAACGGCGTCGGCATCGGCTTGGAAGGCAGCCTTCAGATGCAGGCCGATCCGCGGTGGCAGCAGCGCGTGGATCTCGGCTGCGATCGCCAGCGCGATCGAACGGGCCTGCGCCCTGCCTTCAGCCGTATCGGGCAGCAGCGGCGGCTCCGGCTGCAGCTCGTCGAGATATTCGACGATCGCCAGCGACTGGGTGATGAGCTGGCCGCTGTCCGTCAGCAAGGCCGGCACCAGCCCCTGCGGGTTGACGCTGCGATAACCGGACTGCCGGCTCTCGGCTTCTTCACCGAGGATGCTGATCGGCAGCGCTTCCGCCGTCAGCCCCTTGAGCGCCAGCGCGATCCGGACCCTTGAGGTCGCAGAGGAAATTTCGTTCTGGTAGAGTTTCACTGTCATTCTCCCGGCTGAATTCAGAAAAGCGGTTGCTCATGCGAAGTAACCGCGGAAGCTGCCGTTACAAGTCCCGCAAGCGGCGATGGTTCGTGCGAGCTGATGTCGTAAATACAGGGGGCGGCGAAGACCGCAGCTGCCAGAACAGATATAATCAGCAATCTCATTGAGGCCTCCATCGGCGAAGCCCGACCGGGCCTCGCCCTGTTTCCTTTTCGCCGCCGCGGTCAAGCAATGCTCAGCTCGACATGGATATTTCCGCGCGTTGCCTTCGAATAGGGGCAGGTCCGGTGCGCCTCGTCGACAAGCGCCTTGGCGACATCCGGCTCGATGCCGGGCAGGCTGACCTTGAGACGGGCCTGCAGAAAATAATCGCCGTCCGTCGTTCCGAGATCGACTTCGGCATTCACCGCGGCCTCCGTCGGAAGCCTGATCTTCAGCTTGCCGGCGGCAATACCCATCGCGCCGATGAAGCAGGCGGACCAGCCGGCGGCGAAAAGCTGCTCGGGATTGGTGCCGGGCCGCGCGCTGCCGGGAGGCGAGAGCTTGATGTCGAGCTGGCCGTCGTCGCTTTGCGAAGAGCCGTCGCGCCCGCCGGTGGTGCGGGTCTTGCCGGTATAGAGAACCTTTTCGATCTTGGTCATGGAACACTCCGTATTTGGGCCGCTGAGGCGAGGAGAGCGCTGCTGCGGCCGGGTTGACGAAGTGAGTTTTGACCGGCCGATATATCCTGCATGTTTCCGAAATCGGCGGAAATGTCACAAAACGTAGCATCCCGCATCCGGGACATATTTGCGTAAAAACCGCCGGAAAATCTCCGGCGGCCCCGAGATCACCGAAGAGTGACTTCCGCCGCCAGCCCGCCGCCGGGCCGATTATAGAGCCTGAGCGAACCGCCGAGCTTCGCCGTCAACTGCTGGGCGATCGCAAGGCCAAGGCCCGTGCCGCCGGTCTCGCGGTTGCGGGATTGCTCCAGCCGGAAGAACGGCTGCATGGCGGCTTCCAGCATGTCATCGGGAATTCCCGGCCCGCGATCCATGACCGATATGACGACCGCCTTTTCCGCGTTGTGCTCGACGCTGACCTCGGCCGAGCCTGCAAACTTCAGGGCATTGTCGATGAAGTTCGACAGGATGCGGCGCAGGGCATGCGGCCTGGTGAAGGCGGCGCCCTCAACCAGCCCAACGACCGTGACGGATTTCCCGGTGTCCTGATAGTCGTAGGCTATGCTGTCGATGAACGAGGAGAGATCGATCCGGGCGTTCTTTTCTCCGCTGCCGTGGGCGCTGCGCGCATAGGCAATACCGTCCTGCACGAGGCGCTGGATCTCAGCGAGATCACTCACCAGCTTGTCCTTCTCGGGCGAATCCTCCGCCATGTCGGCGCGCAGCCGCATGCGGGTGATCGGCGTCTGCAGGTCGTGCGAGATTGCCGCCAGTATCTGGACGCGCTCTTCGAGATAATGGGCGATCCTCTCCCGCATCGCATTGAACGCCCTCGCCGCATACGCGACTTCGCTCGGTCCCGTCTCACTCAAACCAGGACCGTTCCTATCGGGATCGAGCGCGTCCGCGGCGGCCGCAAGCTCCCCGAGCGGCCGGATCGCCAGACGCACAGCAAACCAGGCGCAGAGGATGAGCAGCGCCATCTGGACGGCGAAGACATAGGGTAGCCATTCCGCGATCGGCATGATGCCTCTCGGCGTCACATCGATGGTGAGCGGGCTGCCGTCGCTCAGCGTCATATGCGCTTGCAGCCGGCTCACCTCGCCCGGAATCCGTTCGATGCGGATCGGGAAGCGGTGCCTGACGGCCGCCTCTATCTTTCCCGCGATCTCCCTGCCCTTGCTGGAGGTGTCCGGCACGCCGGCGAGGCCGGGCCCAAGCTCGAAACGGTAGTTGCCGCGGCTCAGCCAATCCACGAGGTCGCCGCGCTCTTCCGGCGGCAGCCGGTCGAGAACGGCAACCGACGTTGCGACGTCGTTCTCCAGTGTGCCGAGCATCACCGCCTTGGCCGACATGTAGCGCTCCATGTAGAGAACGCTGAAGGAGAGCCCATAAGCCAGCGCCAGGCCGATCAGCAGGATGAGAAAGATCCTCGATCGCAGTGTTCTCGGCCACACCAGGCCCGGAAGCTTGGCGATCGCCGCCTTCATTGGCGCGGCTCCGAAATTTCGACGGGAACCGAGAAGACATAACCTTCGCTGCGCACCGTCTTGATGTAAGTCGGCTCGCGCGCATCGTCTCCCAGGCGCTGCCGCAGACGGCTGACCAATAGATCGATCGACCGATCGAAGAGCTCGGCGTCGCGCCCCTGCGTCAGGCTCAGAAGCTGGTCGCGGTTGAGCACCCGCTGCGGATGGTCGATGAAGACGCGCAGCAGGCGGTATTCGGCGCCGCTCAGCGCAATCGCCGTCCCTTCCTTGTCGAGAAGGTGGCGAGCGACCGTATCGAGCCGCCAGTCACCGAAGGTCAGCAATTGTCCCGCCTCGCTGATCTGCAGGTTGGGCGGCAGCATGCGCGTGCGCCGCAGCACCGCCTTGATGCGGGCAAGCAGTTCGCGCGCGGCGAAGGGCTTGGCAAGATAGTCGTCGGCGCCCATCTCCAGCCCGAGGATCCTGTCCATTTCGTCGGTGCGGGCCGTCAGCATCAGGATCGGGATCGCCTTGTGCCGGCCGGCGCGCAGTTCGCGGCACAGCACCAGCCCGTCGTCGCCGGGCATCATCACGTCGAGCACGATCAGGTCGACGGCATTGGCGTCCAGAAAACTGCGCATCTGGCGCCCGTCCGCCGCAACGCTGGTCCTCAGGCCATTCTTCTGCAGGTAGCCCGACACCAGCTCGCGGATTTCACGATCGTCGTCGACGATCAGGATGTGATCGACATGATCCATATTTGCTTATCCCTCAACGCTATGGCCGCGCCCACCGCCTCGTTCACGATACCGAAGCGCCAGACGCGACCTACGCATATTCCATTGGTCCGGGCAACGAGGCTTTGCCATCGATCAGAAGCGATCGACGTCGATGACCGCCTGGGCGAAGGCCTGCGGCGCCTCCTGCGGCAGGTTGTGGCCGATGCCGCCGCCGATCGTGCGATGCTCGTATCTGCCGGAGAACTTTCCGGCATAGGCGGAGGGCTCCGGATGCGGCGCGCCGTTGGCATCGCCCTCCATGGTGATCGTCGGCACCGAAATCATCGGCAAGGCGGCAAGCTTCTTCTCATAGGCGTCGTACTTGGCTTCGCCTTCGGCCAGCCCCAGGCGCCAGCGATAATTGTGAATGACGATGTCGACATGATCGGGATTATCGAAGGCGGCGGCGGATCTGTCGAAGGTCGCATCGTCGAAATTCCACTTCGGCGAAGCCGTCTGCCAGATAAGCTTTGCGAAATCATGGGTGTTGCTCGCATAGCCCAGTCGGCCGCGCTCGGTGGCGAAGTAGAACTGGTACCACCAGGCAAGTTCGGCCTTCGGCGGAAGAGGCTTCTCGTTGGCCGCTTGGCTGCCGATCAGGTAGCCGCTGACCGATACCATGGCCTTGCAGCGCTCCGGCCAGAGTGCAGCCATGATGTTGGCGGTGCGCCCGCCCCAGTCGTAGCCGGCGATCACCGCCTTCTCGATCTTTAGCGCATCGAGCAGGGCGATCATATCGGCGGCAAGCGCCGAGGGCTGGCCGTTGCGCGCGGTCTTGTCATGCAGGAAGCGTGTCGTGCCGTAGCCGCGCAGATAAGGGATGATCACCCGGTAGCCGGCCGAGGCAAGCAGCGGGGCGACATCGACGAAACTATAGATGTCATAGGGCCAGCCGTGCAGCAGCAGCACCACGGGACCGTCCGCCTTTCCCGCCTCGGCATAGCCGATATCGAGTACATCGGTCTTGATCTGCTTCAGCGCTTCGAAGGACGTATGGGTTCCCCTCTTTACATCAGGCAAGGCCGCGGGCGAAGCCGGCGCGGTCTGGGCAGCGGCCGCGCCGGCCACGCCGAATTCGACCGCCGCAAGGGCGATGGCTGTCATGCCGAAAAAGCGGCGGCGTTCATGGTTGATTTGCTCTGACATCGGTCTCTCCTGTCGAATGGATCACGGCGCTCAGAAGACGTTCGGCTTGTATCGCCCGTATGTCATAAGCCGCGGTTTTTGAATGTAAATGTAAGCTCAGCCCACCGAGATACATTCTGATACAAATGCACTCCCTCAGGTCGAGCATTGCTGTGCGCCGCCGCCAGAGCGGACAAGCCCATTTGTATTCTTTTGTATCGCAGGCGCTCCGGCGCAGTAGTTCGGTACATTTTCCCGCCAAACCAGACACATCGGAGATACCTCCGCCCGGCTACATCGCGCCGTTGCTGGTTCAGGCCCATCGCCGTCCAGAGCCCGATCAATCGGTTTCAAAGGAAACGATGATGACACTTCTGATCATTGCCTATCTCGGAGGCGTGCTGACCATCCTCAGCCCCTGCATCCTCCCCATCCTCCCCTTCGTCTTCGCCCGCGCCGGCCAGCCCTTCGTCAAAAGCACGCTGCCGATGCTGGCAGGCATGGCCGCCACTTTCGCGCTCGTTGCCACCCTTGCCGCGGTCGGCGGCAGCTGGGCCATCCGCGCCAATGAATATGGCCGTCTTGCCGCGATTGTTCTGCTCGCCCTCTTCGGCGTGAGCCTGCTTTCGCCGCGCTTTGCCAGCACTCTCGCCCGTCCGATCGTCGATTTGGGAAACAACCTCGTAAACGCCAGCGGCGGCGGACGCACGGCGCCGACGGTCCGGAGCGCCCTTATTCTTGGCGTCGCCACCGGCTTGCTCTGGGCGCCTTGCGCCGGCCCGATCCTCGGCCTCGTGCTGACGGGCGCTGCCTTGCAGGGCGCCAACCTCGAGACCAGCTTCCTGCTTGCTGCCTACGCAGCCGGTGCGGCGACCTCCCTTGCCGTCGCCTTGTCGGTCGGCGGAAAGATATTTGCCGCCATGAAGCGCTCGCTCGGTCTCGGTGATCGCATTCGCCAGGTGCTCGGCGCTGCCGTGCTCGCAGGTGTCGCCATCATCGCACTCGGCCTCGACACCAGCCTGCTGTCCCGCCTCTCCTACGCCAGCACAGCGTCTCTGGAACAGGCAGTGCTCGACCGGCTGCATGCAAAGGAGCTCGCCGCTGCACCCTCCGAGGTCGCGAGCAACGACGCGACGATCGTAGCGGCCGACGCGAAGAAGCCTTTCCGCAGCGATCTCCCCGTCGAGGGTTCTGCGCCTTCGCTCGACGGCGCGGTCGAATGGCTGAACTCCAAGCCGCTGACCACTGAAGAGCTGCGCGGCAAGGTCGTCCTCGTCGACTTCTGGACCTATTCCTGCATCAACTGCATTCGCACGATCCCCTACACCAAGGCCTGGGCGGAAAAATATGCCGATCAAGGTCTCGTGGTGATCGGCGTCCACGCTCCGGAATTCGCCTTCGAAAAGAAGATCGACAACGTCAAAAGCGCGATCAGCGACTTCAAGATCGGCTATCCTGTTGCGGTCGACAATGACTACAAGATCTGGCGCGCCTTCGAGAACAGCTACTGGCCTGCCGCCTACCTGATCGATGCCAAGGGCCAGATCCGCTACCACCACTTCGGCGAAGGCAATTACGGCACGACCGAGAAGGCCATTCAGGACCTGCTCCGCGAAGCGGGCAGCGAAATGAAGGCAAGCGCGCCCGTCACGCCTGATGCCAAGGGCGCGGAAGCCGGGCCCGATCTCGGCAACATCCGCTCCGGCGAGACCTATCTCGGCTATGAGCAGGCGACGAACTTCAGCTCACCCGAGAGGCTGCAGGCGAATGCTCCGCAGACCTACTCAATCAGCAAGCCGGGCCTCAATGGCTGGGGCCTGTCGGGAACCTGGACCGTTGGCAAGGATCAGGCAACGCTCGATCAGGCGGGCGGCGGCATCACTTATCGCTTCAGCGCGCGTGACCTGCATCTCGTTCTCGGGCCCGGCGATGAAGCTAAACCGGTCCGCTTCCAGGTAAAGATCGACGGCAAGGCTCCGGGTGCAGACCACGGCTCCGACATCGATGCCGATGGCAACGGCACGGTCACGGCGACGCGCCTTTACCAGCTCGTGCGCCAGTCCGGCACCGTCACTGCCCGCAACTTCGAGATCCGCTTCCTCGATCCCGGCGTCCAGGCCTACGCCTTCACCTTCGGCTGAGCCCGTTCTCCATCCAGACCTTCAACATCGACCATAAGAAGTGACCCCATGAACAAGCATCTGACTTTCATCGCAGCTCTCGCCTTTGCCACCGCCGGAATCGCGTTCGCAGCCGAGGCTGCCGCGGTCAAGAACATCGTGATCGTCCACGGCGCACTGGCAGATGGCTCGGGCTGGCGCAAGGCAACCGAGATCCTCGAAAAGCGCGGCTTCAACGTCACCATCGTCCAGGAACCCCTCACCTCGCTCGAAGACGACGTGGCGGCGACGAAACGGGTTCTGGACCTCCAGGAAGGACCGACGCTGCTCGTCGGCCACAGCTATGGCGGCATGGTGATCACTCAGGCCGGCAACGATCCCCATGTCGCGGGCCTCGTCTATGTCGCCGCCTTTCAGCCCGATAAGGGCGAAAGCCTGCTGAGCCTCGCCAGCTCGAAGCCGGCCAGCGGCATGGACATCAAGGAAACCAAGGACGGCAAATATCTCTATCTCGACCCCGCCGCCTTCGCGGCGGCTTTCGCCGCCGACCTCCCCAAAGCCGAGACCGACTTCCTGGCAAAATCGCAGGTCTTCGCCTCGAAACAGGCATTCGCGGACAAGATCGCGGAGCCGGCATGGCGCACGAAACCAAGCTGGTCGATCGTCGCCACCGAGGATCGCTCCATCAACCCCGAGCTCGAACGCGACATGGCGAAACGCGCCGGCAGCGAAGTGACCGAGATCAAGTCCAGCCACGCCGTCTTCGCATCCCAACCGGAAAAAGTCGCCGACGTCATCGAAAAGGCGGCCAGAAAAGCCGGTGAGTAGAACCGGCAGGATGGGGCGGCAGATCTCGAAGCCCGCATGCCGTCCCCATCCAAGCTTCGTCCGCATGGAGGGCGAGACAACCAGTCCAATCACCCCTCTCCACGAATGGAGAGGGGCAACCTCATTTTACTGCTTCGCCGCGACCGGGCGGACCAGCGGCGTGACGCGGCGGATGGTGACGCGGCGGTTTTCCTGTTCCGGGCCTGAAGTAGTGACCTTCAGGTAGCGCTCGCCATAACCCTGCGTCGCCAGGTTTTCCGGCGCGATGCCGTAGACGTCGGAGAGTACGTTGGCGACCGATTCCGCCCGCTGGTCGGAGAGGATCAGGTTGCTCTGGTCGGAGCCGACCGCATCCGTATGGCCTTCGATCAGGAAGGTCTCGCTCGGATCCTTCTCCAGCACCTGGTTGATCGCGTCGGCTACCTTGCGCAGCGTGCGCGCCTGGGTCATCGGGATGTCGGCGCTGCCGGTGGCGAAGGTGATCGTATCGAGATCGATGCGGCGCACCTTGTCGCGAATACGAGCGGAATACTTCACCTCGTCAAGCGAATAGACACGCTCCACCTGCTCGACGGGCGGCTCGCTCAGGAACTCGTAATAATCCCTGTCCGGCTCGCTGCTTGTGTCGATGATATAGTCGTTGAGCGGCACGCGAAGCCGCATCGGCGGCAGATCGGCGCCCGGATCCTCGAAGTAGTCGCGATCCGGATCCTCGTAGAGATCGGGCGAGTAGTAGAGCACATATTCACGCCCGCGGGCATCGACGCGAGACCGCTGGATGATGTCGCCATAGCGGTTGCGGATCGTGACGATGCGATAGCCCTCCGGCCGCGTGATGGTCTCGCGGTAGCGATCGCGGGACAGCTCCTCGTAGATCGGCCGCTCGCCGTCGCGCAGGAACCGTCTGTCGTCGTCGCTGCGCACGATCACCTGATTGTTGTACTGGATGATCACGCGGTTGTCGTCGGTGCGGTCGTCGATCCGTGCACCTTCGGGACGGGCAAATTGCGGCCGCGTATCGAGCCTCGTGCCCCTCTCGCTGGTTACAGCCTCGAGCTTGACGGTCGGCGCTGCAGCAGCGGCAGCGGCCTGCGCATCGGCATCCGAGGTCGGCAGCTTCACCTCCTGGCTTTCGGCGCGCAGCTTGTCGCGGTCGCGGCGGCCCTCCCGCCCCTTGCTGCGGTCGGCATCCTTGTCGCTGTCGAGCACGGCCGCACCGTTCTCGACCGGCAGCACGACGGTTTCGCTGCTCTTGGCCGGATCTTCGGCGATCTTCTTGCGGCGTTCGAGTTCCTCGGGAGAAACTTTTTCCGGTGCCGGAATCGCCTGCTCCACCTGCTGTCCGCCGCTGGCATCCGGTGCCGGCTGGGCGGTGTCGGTGGCGGGTGCAGCCGGCTTTTCGCCAACAGGCTGCTCGGCACTAGGCTGCTCAGCGGCAGGCTTTGCAGCCGTGCCGTCGGCGGGCTTTTCGGCCGGCGCAGCTTCAGGGGCCGCCGCCTTGTCTTCGGTTGCCTTCTCCGCGGGTGCGGCAGCCTCGCCCTTCTTAGGCTTCTTCGCGGCAGGTGCTTCCGCCGTGGGTTTTACCTCCGGCTTGGCTTCCGGCTTGGTTTCAGGCGTAGCCTGTTGCTCGGCCGGCGTTACCGCCTCGGGAGCGGCAGTTTCGGTCTTCGCCTTGGCCTTATCTCGGCCCTTCTTGCCGCCTTCGGGTTTCGCCTCGGGCTGCGCCTGTTCCGTCTCCGGCTGGGCTTCCTTGGCGGCGGGCTGCTGCTCGGGCTCCGGCTGGGCCTCCGGCTCGGCCTGTTTCTTCGGCTTCCTCGGTTTTTCCTGCGTTACCGGCTGCTGCTCCTGCTGGGGCTCGGCTTCCGGCTTCGCCTCCGGCTGGGCTTCCTTCTTGGCTTTACGCTCGGGCTTGCTTTCGGCCTGCGGTGCCGGCTCTTCCTTCGGCGCGGCTTCGGCCTTCGGCGGCTCCGGCTCTGCCTTGGGTTCCGGCGCTTCCTTGCGCTCGGCCTTGGGCTTCTCGGCGGGCGCCTCCTTCGGCTGTTCCGCGGCCGGCGCCTGTTCAGCCGGAGCTTCCTCCTTCTGCTTGCGCTTCTTCTTCAAGAGTTCTTCCTCGGAAGGCGCATCCTGCGCCACTTCGAAGCTGCCCTGTTCGATCTGCCGCACCGCCGCGGGCTCAGTCGCGACGCTGCGCGCGGCAGCCATGGCGGTGGCCGGCTGGAAGGCCAGCGTGAGGGAAAGCAGCGGGAAAGCTGCGCTCGCGAATAGATTTGATTTCTTGCCCATCGGGTTTCCTCGATCCTGTTTGAGCTTCCTGAAGGCCGACAGGCCCTGGTTCCGCCCCTAGCGTCGCATTGAGGCGAAACGGCGAAATGGCTAAGCGCCAATCCGCCGATTTGTTCCGGTTCTAGGAAGCCGGGGATTAACCTCACGTGAATGTTGCGGTCTGCCGCCGTTCATCTCGCGCGCTGTCCGCATCGAAAATTGCCGGGGAATTTCTGTTGCATTTCCATGAAAAAAAGTCTGATTATCGCCGGCAAGGCGGTGCCCCGGCACCGTTGAACAGCAGCCGTCAGCCACGAGAAAAAAGCGCGACGGCTACCAACAGAGAGGATCCTCATGCAAATCTCCACTCGTATCATCGCGGCAGCATCGATCGCGGCGATGTCCCTCTTTGCCGGCTCGGCCATGGCCGACGGCGAGAAATATGTGATCGGCACCGATTCGACCTACCCGCCCTTCGAATTCGTTGATGCCAGCGGCACCATTCAGGGCTTCGACATCGATATCACCAAGGCGCTCTGCGCCGAGATGAAGGCCGAATGCAGCTTCGTCAGCACCGATTGGGACGGCATCATTCCGGCTCTCAACGCCAAGAAGTTCGACATGATCGTCTCGTCCATGTCGATCACCCCGGAGCGCCTCAAGCTCGTCGACTTCTCCAACAAGTACTACAACACCCCGCCGGCGATCGCCGTGCCGAAGGATTCGACGATCACGGATGTCGCCGGCCTCAAGGGCAAGGTGATCGGCGCGCAGACCTCCACGACGCATGCCAACTACGCCGAGAAGCACCTCGCCGACACCGAACTGAAGCTCTATCCGACGGCTGACGAATATAAGCTCGACGTTTCCAGCGGCCGTGTCGACGCCGTCATCGACGACGTCGTCGTGCTCTCCGAATGGGTCAAGTCCGACGCCGGTTCCTGCTGCAAGATCCTGTCGACCCTGCCGGTCGACAAGGAAATCAACGGCGAAGGCGCCGGCATCGCCATCCGCAAGGGCGATCCGCTGAAGGAAAAGCTCAACACGGCGATCGCTGCGATCCGCGCCAGCGGCGAGTACAAGAAGATCCAGGACAAGTACTTCGATTTCGACGTTTACGGCGACTGAGAAATTCGGTATCTGGCCGATCAAGCGAATGGCGGAAGGCTTGCTCTTCCGCCATTTTTGTTTGACAAAGGTGGCAAGATCAAAACGGCAAAAGCCGTGAGGGGAATTCCGGCATGGGCGGATTGTTTTCCGCGCTTGGCTCCTTCTGGAGCGCACTTGTGCACATTTTCGATCCGCTATGCGGACCCGTCGGCATCTTCACCTGGTTGGGTCAATCGACGGTCCTTGCCTGTGGCGACACCGGCTGGGGCGACGAGATCGCGCTTGGTCTCCAGGTCACCGTATCGGTGGCGATCGTCACCCTGCCGATCGGTCTCGTCATCGGCTTCCTCGTGGCGCTCGGCCAGCAGTCCGAAGAAAAGTCGCTGCGGCTGGCCACCGGCATCTACACGACGATCTTCCGCGGCCTGCCCGAGCTTCTGACGCTCTTCATCATCTATTACGGCATGCAGATGCTCATCCAGTCTCTTCTGGAGCTGGCCGGCTATGACGGGCCGCCGATCGAGATCAATGCATTCCTTGCCGGCGTGATCGCGCTGTCGGTCGTCTTTTCCGCCTATTGCTCGGAAGTGCTGCTGTCGGCCTTCCGCGCCATTCCCAAGGGCCAATATGAGGCCGGAGACGCCCTCGGCCTGCATCGCGGCCGCACGCTGCGGCTCGTCGTTCTCCCGCAGCTCATCCGCATTGCGCTTCCCGGCCTGACGAATCTCTGGATGGTGCTTTTAAAGGACACATCCTACGTCTCGATCATCAGCTTGGCGGATATCCTGCGCCAGACGAATGTCGCCGTGCGCGTGACCAAGGAACCCTTCTTCTTCTATGGCATCGCCTGCTGTCTCTATCTGGTGCTTGCCATCCTCTCCTCCTTCCTGCTCGCCTATGTAGACCGCTGGGCCAAGCGTTCGGAGGTCCGCCGATGAGTTACGCCGAAACATTGATCCCGCCCCAGCCCGCGCCCCGCCAAGCGGCAAAACCGATGACGGCGACGCGCTTCGCCGGCTACATCCTCGTTGCGATCTGGGCATTATTTGCAGCGCTGCTGATCTTCACCGTCATCAATGGCTGGGATCTGGAGAAGTTCACCCGCTACGGGCCGCGTTATCTGCACGGCCTCTGGGTGACGCTGAGCCTCGTTGGCATTTCGGTCGTCTGCGGCGCCGTGCTGTCGCTGCCGCTTGCCATGGCGCGCCTGTCGAAGAACAAGGCGCTGAACTGGCTCTCCTACGGCTATATTTATTTCTTCCGCGGCACGCCGCTGCTTGCCCAGCTCTTCCTGGTCTATTACGGCCTTGGCGTGTTCCGGCCGCAGTTGGAAGCCGTCGGCCTCTGGTGGTTCTTCCGCGACGCCTGGTATTGCGGCCTCCTCGCCATGACGATCAACACCGCGGCCTATCAGGCGGAGATCCTGCGCGGCGCGATCGAAAGCGTACCGCACGGCCAGCGCGAGGCAGCCGCAGCCCTCGGCATCCATAAGGCTATCGCCTTTCGCAAGATCATCCTGCCGCAGGCGTTCATCGTCGCACTGCGCCCCTACGGCAACGAGATCATCCTGCTGATCAAGGGCTCGGCGGTCGTCGCCATCATCACCGTGCTCGATTTGATGGGCGAGACCCGCTACGCCTTCTCCCGCACTTTCGACTACCAGACCTACCTCTGGGCGGCGATCTTCTACCTCACCATCGTCGAAGCGCTGCGCCATCTATGGGCGTGGATCGAGCGCCGGCTGACGCGGCATCTAAAACGCTGAAAGGGCTGGCAGCACTCAGCCAGCGATGCTGCTAAGCTACTGAAACTAAAAAAGAATATCTCCATCAGATCGTATCTGTTAAGCTTGCGTTAACTATTCGCATGTTTCCATTTCACGTAGCGCTAATAAAGCGCAAGTGGGAACGAGAAGCTGAATACGATGCACAAGGACATGGAAAAGCAACTGCAGGGCTATGGTCTGACGACCGCCCAGATCCTCTACCACCTGCCGGACCACCCGGCGATTCTGCAGACCTACGTCTGGCAGGATTACGACCTCGCCCCCGATTTTCCCGAGATGCGCGGCTTCCTGAAGTTCTGGCAGGAAAAGCTCGATGGGCCGCTTCATTCGGTCAGGTACTTGTCGACCCGGCCAACCGAGAAATCGATGCCGGCATCCGACGAGCCGCCGAAATAGAGCGGCGGG
Source organism: Rhizobium sp. R339 (assembly GCF_002211395.1). Taxonomy (NCBI): domain Bacteria; kingdom Pseudomonadati; phylum Pseudomonadota; class Alphaproteobacteria; order Hyphomicrobiales; family Rhizobiaceae; genus Rhizobium; species Rhizobium sp. R339. The sequence continues at coordinate 3,991 of NZ_LOKV01000013.1, read as the reverse complement.
CGCGGGTTCTGCACCGAGGGAAAGCCGAGGCGCGCATTGGTCGCCTTGATATATTTGCCGTCGAAGCTCGCCGTTCCCTTGTCCAGCAGTTCCTCGAACACCGTGAAGAATTCCTCGGCATGGGCATAACGCTCGTCATGTTCGAGATGAATGCCGTCGCCGGCAAGCTCGGCCGGGCTGCCGCCGACGACGATGTTGAGCAGCAGGCGGCCGTTGGAAATGCGGTCGAGCGTCGTAGCCAGGCGTGCGTAATAGGCGGGCGATGCGGTGCCCGGACGGATCGCCACCAGGAACTGCAGCTTTTCGGTCTTGGCGGCAAGGGCGGCGGCCGTCACGAAGGATTCCTCGCACGCAACCCCGGTCGGCAGCAGCACGCCGGAATAGCCGAGCCGGTCGACGGCCTGGGCGATCTGGGTGAGATAGCCGATCTCGGGCGCCCGGTTGAGTTCCGAGGAGCCGAGATAAGTGCCGTCACCCGATGTCGGGATGAACCAGAGGAAATTGATGGGATCGGTGGTGGCGGTCATGGAAAACGTCCTTTGCTGCGAAGTTCGAAGATCAGCGCGCGCGATGAGCCGGCTCTCGGCGAGAGAAATGCGGCAGGAGATGCGCGCACACCGCCGCCGCGGTTGCGGCGTGGAGCATGTCGGATCCCTGTCTGCGCGTGAGCATCTAAAAATGTCCTGTCGGTCGATGGCGGCGGCGAGGCTCGTTTAGAGTCTGCCTCCAATCGCCGAAATACTGACATAGACTACAGATTATATCGATAATATCAATTTGCCATTCTTGTGCGCTTCGCGGAATAATTTTCCGCGTTTTATCTCATGAGGGACCTCCCCATCCCTGCCGGCTCAATTTTCCTTGGACTCACCACCACGGCACTCTCGACGCGCCTGCTACGGCTCCCGGCGCTCGGCCGCCAACTGCTGGCGAATGAAGTCGGGACCGCCCGCGAGCCGTTTCGCCAGCAGGCTCGCCGGATCGACCATGCGCCAATAGGGCGTCACCGTCGAAGCCGGTTCGCCCTTCTCCAGAGCGCTGAAGGAGAACTCCGCGATCGCCCGCAAATGCCGCTGCACCGTCACCGGGCAACAGGCGTCCGCTCCATATTTGGCCGCCAGTCGACGGCGGACAAGACTGGCTTCGGTAAAGACACCTTCGGGTGCTGATCGGATCTGCTCTGCGACCATCTGCTCGGATGGAATGAGCATCGATTGCATTCCGCTGCGGCCTTTGCGCCGCGGCTTGATCGTCGGAATTTCGCTCATGTCACCCTCGGGACCAACCATGCTCTCGACCCATCTAGGGCTCGGTCGAATACTGACCAGCCTCACACGCATCAATCGGAAGGAAGTCCGTGCTCCCTCCTTTTCTGCTTCCGCCGTTTCGGTTAATCCTCAGGTCCTCACACTCTGGATAAGGATAGGACATATGGCAAAAGTCGCGTTCATCGGTCTCGGCGTCATGGGCTTCCCCATGGCGGGGCATCTGAAGACGAAGGGCGGCCACGATGTCACCGTCTATAACCGCACGCCCGAGAAAGCCGCCGCCTGGGCCGAAAAATTCTCCGGCAAATCGGCCCCCACCCCGGCCGAGGCCGCCGCCGGCGCCGATTTCGTCTTCGTCTGCGTCGGCAACGACGACGATCTCCGCTCGGTGACATCGGGCGAAAATGGCGCCCTGCACGGCATGAAGCCCGGTTCGGTGCTGATCGACAACACCACCGCCAGCGCCGAGGTCGCCCGCGAACTTTACGCCGCCGCCAAGGAAAAAGGCGTCGATTTCATTGACGCTCCGGTTTCCGGCGGCCAGGCCGGCGCCGAAAACGGCGTCTTGACCGTCATGTGCGGCGGCGACGAAGCCGTCTTCGAACGCGCCCGGCCGGTGATCGACGCCTATGCCCGCATGGTCGGCCTCATGGGTCCGGCCGGTTCAGGCCAGCTGACCAAGATGGTCAACCAGATCTGCATCGCCGGCCTCGTCCAGGGACTTTCCGAAGCGCTGCATTTCGGCAAGCGCGCCGGCCTCGATATCGAAAAGGTCGTCGAGGTGATCTCCAAGGGCGCGGCCGGCTCCTGGCAGATGGAAAACCGCCACAAGACCATGAATGCGGGCAAATATGATTTCGGCTTCGCAGTCGACTGGATGCGCAAGGATCTAGGCATCGTGCTGACCGAGGCTCGCAGCAACGGCGCCAAGCTGCCGGTCACCGCCCTCGTCGACCAGTTCTACGGCGATGTTCAGGCGATGGGCGGCAGTCGCTGGGACACGTCTTCGCTGCTTGCCCGTCTGGAAAAATGATCGGCCCCTCCTCCAGCGCAGCCGAATTGATCGCGCATCTCGAAACGCTGCGCTCGGAGGAGAATGTCGCCGCCATGGCGCGCTTCGGTATCGTGACCGACCGCGCCCTCGGCATTTCCAATCCCGATCTTCGGGCCGTCGCCAGGCAGGCAAAGAAGGATCACCTCAGGGCGATGGAGCTCTGGCGCAGCGACATTCGCGAAGCCCGCCTGCTCGCTCTCTACACCGCCGAGCCGAAGCGGCTGACGAAGGACGAAGCCCGAAAGTGGGCCGATGATTTCAATTCCTGGGAGATCGTCGATTGCGCCGCCGATCTCTTCATCGAGGCCCGGCTGGACGAGCTCATCTGGCTATTCGCCGCCGACGAGCGCCAATTCGTGCGCCGCACCGCCTTCGCGATGATCGCCGGCGCCGCCGTCCACCGGAAGAAGGAGCCCGATGCGGCCATCCTCGGCTTTAAGCCGCTGATCGAGGCACATTCCGACGACGCCCGCAACTTCGTGCGCAAGGCCGTCAACTGGGCGTTGCGGAGCATCGGCAAGCGCAATCTCGCCTGCCACGCGCCGGCACTGGCGCTCGCAAAGGTTCTGGCGGAAAGCCCCGATAAAACCGCCCGCTGGATCGGCCAGGATGCCGTCAGGGAACTCGGCGGCGAAAAGCTGCTGGCGCGGTTGAGATAAAGCAAGTCACGCAAAAAGCACGGGGAGTGTATCCGAGAGATCGTGACGTGCTTGAGGGTGAACGCCGGCCAATACTGAGGCCCTCCACCTCTTCTTCAATGAGGCCTGGATTTTTCCACGAGGAAATCGATCAGCACACGCACGGCCGGCGGCATGCCCTTGGCCGTGGTGAAAACGATGTAGAACTCGCTCTCCTCCGACTGCCACTCGGGCAGCACCCGCACCAGCTTGCCGGCCTGAAGGTCGTTCTCGCAGGCGCTTTCGAGCAGAAGCCCGAATCCGAGGCCGGCGCGGGCCGCGTCGAGGATGGCGGTCATGCTGCGGCAGGTGAGTCGCGGCTGATGCCGAATCACCTGTTTGGCGCCATTCGGGCCAATCAGTTCCCAGGTATGGAACGACACCCATGACGTCATCGCCAGCGTCGGCAGATCGGCGAGCTCTTCCACGTCAGTTATGCCGCCGACGCGCTCGATCAGCGAGGGACTTGCGACGAGGATGCGCCGCGCCTTATCCCCGGGAAAGCTGTGATCACATTGTCGGCGTTGATTTTTATTGATTTTTTTGGCGATCTGTTGCGGCAAGGCCAACCGACAGCGATTGGCACGCAGCTTGGCAGCCTCGTTCGGCATCGTGATCTATCGCTTCGAAATTAAAAAGAGGCAGGTCTTGAGGGCAGGCGTTGTGCCGACGTGCGATACGCCACATGCCGGTTCGGCTCATCCGCAAAGGCTCTGTTGAAGCATGTTTTGAAGACTGTAGAACAAAGACGCTACAAGGACGGTCCGGCAGGGAAGACCGGACCCGCCCCCGTAGCTGATCGGAGGTCACTCGCATCAGAAACTGATTTGAAATGCTCCCGGCGAGAACCGGGAGCATCAGTAGGCAGATTAGAACGAACGCTGCAGGCGGAAGTAGCCCGAGGTGGAGTCGTCGCCATCATCCGGATCGAGGTACTGAACCGAAGCCTTGGCGTAGAAGTTGTCGACGATCTGATAGTCAACCGTCAGACC